>UQNW01000021.1 GCA_900542495.1 uncultured Roseburia sp. | reverse complement strand
TAGAACACCAGCCTTCCAAGCTGGATACGTGGGTTCGATTCCCATCACCCGCTCTATTTTGTAAATAAGGAAACCTTGAAAAATCAATGGTTTCCTTATTTTTTTGATTGGCTTGTACGATTGTTGAGTACCGGAACTTAGAAAGCGGTGAGCACATCTAGCGTGTGAAGGGATACACAAGAATTGTTGCGGAAAAGTTTGCAACCATGTCAGCGCAGCTTGTTTCACTTGCGGATGTGTATGATGCCCTGATCAGCGAGAGATGTTATAAGGCAGTTTAATCTAAAGAGGAAGCATTCCATATGAAAAAGGGTTCGTCTTTTTATGTAAAAGACGAACCCTTTCTTATTTAATTTAGCATATTTCAATTCAAAAAGCAAGCGATGTAACACCCTTTTATAATATGTAATTGCATTGTGTTTCAACAAAAAATAAGGAACAATGCGGAAACGAGGAACTATGAACAATGATTTAAAAACAGAAGAAATGTGTGAAAATTGGCTGATACAGCAAAAAACAAAAATCAAAAAAAGTACGTATGCAAATTACTGTTATCTGATCAGAAAGCTGATTGAAACGGAATTAGGGAAAATTGATGTCATGAAATTGAACAAGGCATATCTCGAACAATTGGTTTTAGATTTGCAGGAAAGAGAATATGCGGATAGTACCATTTATTCTGCGCTGCGTGTTTTGAAAACGATTCTAAGAAAACATGCAGTGCAAAACGAAAAATATGAAGAAATGATACATCACTGTTATCTTACCGTTCACCGTTTGGAATCTAAAGTACTGCTTGAGGACGAAAGTGCATGTATCAAAGAATATTTATTACAGAAAAATGACACATATGCACTTGGGATTCTGTTGTGCCGAAGCACAGGTATCAGAATTGGTGAATTGTGTGGATTGAAATGGGAAGATATTCATCTGGACACGGGAATATTTGAGATAAAAAGGACTGTATCGCGGATTCAAAATGATAATTACAGGGAAGGACTTCCAAAAACAATGCTATATATCCGAACTCCAAAATCGTTTTCATCGATAAGAACGATACCGATTCCTGATTTTTTGGAAAACTGTTTGAAAGAAAAAAGAAAACCGGAGGATTGTTATTTCCTGACAGGAACCACACATTGTACGGAGCCCCGGAATGTGCAGAAACATTTTAAAACCATTTTAAAGCACTGTAATCTTTCTGATTATAATTTTCATTCGCTGCGTCATGGGTTTGCGTCTTCGTGTCTTGAGAGTGGGGTTGAGTGTAAAACAGTTTCCTCTATTTTAGGGCATTCTTCCACACAGATTACCATGGATTTATATGTTCATGCGACATTAAAACAGAAAGCTAAGTGTGTAAATATGTTTTAAGAAAAAAGGTTCGTCTTTTACATAATAAGACGAACGTACCAAGCAGTTAATAAAATTATAACCATTATTTTGGAAAATAGGATAAGGGGTTTGATTTTGTTGCTGTATCACAATCAAAGATAAAGGAGATACAAAGTTATGAGGAAAAGACGAATGAAGTGGAATGTGTTGGCTCTCTGCATGGCAGCTATTTTAATAGTGACAATGTTGCCGACACAGGTATTGACAAAGGCAGAGACGATAAATGGTAAGGTTGAAATCAAACCGATATCATATGATATTGGAGAGAATGCTTTTAACTATCAGATTACTACGAGTGAAGAAAATGCGTATATTGCTTATTATGTGTATAATGGGAAAGAATATAATTATACAATGGATGAATTGTTTAATCTTGCAAAGGAGACAACTGAGCAAAAAAATCGACAGGTAGAAGTGAAAGTTTCCGGAAATACACTTGATCTATTATATGTGGCATTAATCAGTGCAGAGGGTGACTTGATTTGCAGTCATGTATATGATTCGACATTTTATGACAGACTACTTAGGGATGATGCTGAGAGTATTGAATATGTAAATGGAACATTAGATGATGTGTCTGCTGAAGTGAAAAATGGAAAGATTATCGTAAAAGATTCAAGTAATCAATCTGGTGAAGGATCAATATATGCATTTTCGCATCGCATGAATGGTGGTAAATGGCATGGAGAAACACACTGTTATTTTACAGATGGAGAAGCACAGGCTAATATATCAGATTGTATTAGTGGGTCAGGAGAATATTTATTTAAGTATTTTATTGTTAAAAATGGTGTTGTTACCACAAAAGTAAATACAGTGATATATAATTATACAAAACCTACAGCGAAATTGGATCCAGTAAATATTTCCACAGTGAAATGGAAAAAAGGTATTTTGACGATTCCGGGAGTAGATCAAAATTCTCAATTGATGGGAAAAATCATTGAAGCAACAATATATAGAAGTAATGATAACGAACAATGGTTACGAGGAAATGGTCGTGGCGCTTGGCTTGGTAATCAGGATATAGAATTAGATCTTAATGATTATATAAAAGACTATAAATATTATAAAGTTGGAATTGTTGTGAAGAGTAATGATATCGATAACTATTTAAATAGTGACGAAGTATTTACGGATATTTATGATACTACATCGTCCAGTGAAGAGGTTAACAATACATTAAAAGATGTATTAGTTCAGGCAGGCGTGGATTCAGTAGAGAAAGCAGATGCAGATACTTTAAATAAAATCTATAATGAAGCAGACGAGACAAAAAAAGCAGAGATTGCCAAAGCATTAAGAGATGGATTGAAAGAAACTGATACAGCAACTCTTAGAACAGCAATGCAGACAAACAGTGATACGCGTGCAACGGTAGAAGCAATTGAGAAAATGTCTGGAATTACGGTTGCAAATGATGTTTCTGAGGATGTAAAAGCTTATATTGATACAGCAAATATTAAAGTTTTGGGTGCAGCATTGAATGCAGATGACGGGGTATCAAATGTCGGATTAAAGATTACCAAAGAAGCGGATGTTGCCACATTGGACAGCAAATACAAAAATGCAATTCCACTCGGAATTACACTGACAAATGTAAGTACAGCAGCTTCTGGACTTGCAGTGCCGGTTACAATTACAATCCCTGTTCCAAGGGGAATCGATATCAGTAAACTTGTTATTTTACATATGAATGCTGACGGTACAGTCAATGAGAATTTTTCGAATGGAAATGGATATTCATATGATATTAATAGCCGTACCATTACTTTCACAGTAACTCATTTTAGTACATTCATTTTTGCGGAAGCAGATGAAACTAATACAAACCCAGAAAATCCTACAACACCGGAAAACCCAACATCACCAGCAAATCCTACAACACCGGAAAATCCGACAACACCGAGAAGCTCTGTGACAAATCCGACAACAACAGCAGAACTAGCACAGAGTCAGGCAACAGAGACGGACAATACAGCTTCTGCAACAGCAGAGACCGTGACATCTTCTCCAAAAACAGGGGATAACGGCAGTATGGCAGTATTATGGGTATTATTTGCCGGCTGCGCGATTACAGCATTCTGTTATGCGAAAAAAAGAGTAAGAAGATAATTATCAAATTTAAGTGATTGAAAAGCCTTTGTGGAAAGAATTTTCTGCAAAGGCTTTTTAAATTTACTTGAAGAAAAGTGGCGGCTTCTATATAATCTAAGAGTGTATTCGAGAAAAATATCTATGTTTATATAGAAGAAAAATCAGAAAGAGGACATACGAATGATACAGTTTACCGGATATGATTTATTATGGCTGTTTTTTATATATTCCTTTGCAGGCTGGATTCTTGAGACAGTCGTGGCGACACTGCTTCACCGGAAGTTTTCCAACCGCGGGCTGGTAAACGGCCCGTTATGCATCCTTTATGGTGTGGGAGCTGTGGCAATGTCAGTCGGTCTGCAGGAGCTGACGGGAATCTGGCTCTTTTTGTTCACATCGTTATATGCAGCGGTGACAGAGTTTGTTGCAGGAAAATTAATTGAGAAATTCTATCATAAACGCTGGTGGGATTACAGTAAGAGTAAATGGAACTTAGACGGTTATATCTGTCTCCCGGTTTCCCTGGTAAAAGGTGCATTGGGCTATGTGGTTGTCCGTTATGCCAATCGGTGGGTATTTCATCTGCTCGCAATCCTTCCGGAGCTTTTGATCCACATTATCCTGCTTGTGTTGATCGGTGTGCTTGCGGTGGATGTACTCGCCTCCTATCTGCTTGTGACAGGAAAGAGCAGACACCCGGAGAAGTGGCTAAAGGCAAATAACAAAATCGATCGTTTCCGCATCAGGCTTGGCAATAAGATTTCAGATTCGATTGAAAAACGAATGACAAAAGCCTATCCGAAGGCAAGCTTTGTGGAAAAGGTCACAAAGGATAAAACTGTTTTTGCAAAGGGTTGTGATTTTTATAAAATCGTGATGTTATTTTTTGTAGGAGCATTCTTGGGAGATATCACGGAGACGATTTTCTGCCGTATCACAGCAGGTGTCTGGATGAGCAGGAGCAGCGTGGTATGGGGACCGTTCAGTATTGTTTGGGGACTTGCGATTGCAATGGTAACAGCATTATTATATAAATATAAAGATAAAAACGACAGCTTCCTGTTCTGGACAGGCACTTTTTTGGGTGGTGCTTACGAGTATCTGTGCAGTGTATTCACGGAGCTGGTATTTGGAAAAGTATTCTGGGATTACAGCTGGATGCCGTTTAACCTGGGTGGACGAATCAATCTGTTATACTGTTTCTTCTGGGGAATCGCCGCGGTAGTATGGTTTAAAGTATTGTATCCAAAAATTTCAGGACTGATCGAGAAAATCCCGGTTGTGATCGGAAAAACAATAACATGGCTTCTGATCGTATTTATGTGCTGCAATGTTGTGTTTTCCTGCCTTGCTTTGATAAGGTATGATGAGCGTGACAGACAGGTGGAGGCGACAGAAAGCTGGCAGGTTTACATGGACGAGCATTATGACGATGCGAAAATGGCGCGGATCTATCCGAATGCCAAGGCGTGTGAGTAAGAGGAAATAGTATGTGCTTGGTGTGGAAAAGAGAGAAGCACCATGCAAAGTAATGTTCGATAGAAAACAAGAGGAAAAATAAATGAAATTAATAAAAACAGAGGATGCAGTCGGTCATGTTTTATGTCATGACATGACGCAGATCATAAAAGGCGTCACAAAAGACGCAAGATTCCGCAAAGGACATATTGTAACCGAGGAGGATATTCCGGTTCTCTTATCTATGGGAAAAGAAAATCTCTACGTGTGGGAGAAAAATGAGAATATGCTTCACGAGGATGAGGCGGCAGAGATCCTGCGCGCTATCTGTCAGGGCGAGCATATGCATGCATCAGAGCCAAAAGAGGGAAAAATAGAACTCACCTCTGACATTGATGGAATTTTAACCGTCAACGTGGAAAAGCTTCTTGCCGTCAATTCCCTCGGCAATATGATGATCGCGACCAGACATTCCTATACCCCGGTGAAAAAAGGCACGAAGCTTGCGGCGACAAGAATTATCCCGTTAATTATTGAAAAAGAGAAAATGGAAGCAGCAAAGCGGGCAGCAGGGGAAGCGCCGCTTGTGAATGTCCTGCCATATCAGTTAAAGACCGCGGCGCTGATCACTACGGGTGGAGAGGTTGCAAAAGGACTGATTCAGGATACCTTTTCTGATGTGGTCATTGAAAAGCTGCAAGCTTATGGAATCGAGACAGTGGAGCACTGTTATCCGGGAGATGATGAGAACCTTATCACAGAAAAAATTTTGGAGTACAAGGCAAAAGGTGTGGATATGATCCTCTGTACCGGAGGCATGAGCGTAGATCCGGATGACCGAACACCGGGAGCTATCAAGCGTTCGGGGGCTTCTATCGTCACATATGGCGCACCGGTGCTTCCGGGCGCAATGTTTTTGCTCGGACACTTTGAGGACAAAACCCCTGTCATGGGGCTGCCGGGCTGTGTGATGTATGCAAAGAGCACGATCTTTGACATTATGCTGCCGCGTATCGCAGCAGGGATTCCGGTGAAAGCAGAAGATTTTTATGTGTTAGGACATGGCGGACTGTGCCTTGGATGTGCAGAGTGCCGGTTCCCAGATTGTTCCTTTGGAAAAGTCTGATCCAGAATAGATTTTATAGGAATCGTTTTGCAAAAAAAACAGATAGAAAAAGCAGGAATATAAAATATGGAATGGAACCATTTTGATGAAAACGGAAACGCTGTCATGGTAGACGTTTCTGAAAAAGAGATTACGGAGCGTATCGCGACAGCAAGCGGTAAAATCCGTGTGAATGATGCAGTGATGTCAGCTATCGTCAATCATACCGCAAAAAAAGGGGATGTGCTGACGGTTGCAAGAGTGGCAGGGATTATGGGAACAAAGCAGACGTCTCATCTGATCCCGCTTTGTCATCCACTTTGTCTGAACAAATGTACCGTTGACTTTGAAGTCAATGAAAAAGAAAATATCATAACGGCAATGTGTACGGTCAAAGTTTCCGGAAAGACCGGGGTGGAAATGGAAGCACTCATGGGTGTGAATGTGGCACTTCTCACGATTTATGATATGTGTAAGGCAATGGACCGTGCCATGGAGATTTTTGATGTTCATTTAGAAAAAAAAGACGGTGGGAAATCCGGACTTTTTGAGCGAAGTAAGGAAAGAAAAGAATGTTAGATCAGTACAGCCGGAACATTGATTATATCAGGATTTCAGTCACAGACCGTTGCAATCTGCGCTGTACCTACTGCATGCCACAGAATGGCAAATGCTATTCGAATCAGGATGAAATATTAACATATGATGAGATCGTAAAGCTTGCAGGAATTTTTCGAAAGCTTGGGATCAAAAATGTGAAGCTTACTGGAGGAGAACCTCTGGTGAGAGCACAGATGGCGGAGCTTATTTACCGATTGAAAGCAGAGTGCGGAATGGAAAAAGTAACGCTGACCACAAACGGAGTGCTTTTGGAAGAGCAGTTTGCACATCTTGTGAAAGCCGGACTAGACGGTGTGAATATCAGTCTGGATACGCCGGATGCAGAAGGTTATCGCAATCTAACCGGAAGCGACAGCCTACAAAAGGTATTAAATGGCATAGAACTGGCGGAGAAAACAGCAGGTGTTTCAGTAAAGCTTAATTGTGTGCTGATGCACCAGACGCGGGAGGAATTACTTGCCCTGACCGAATTTGCCAGAAAAAACATCAGTGTCCGTTTTATCGAGCTTATGCCGATCGGACAGGGAAAAGAAAAGCATACGTTAAAGGAAGCAGATGTAAGAAAAATGCTATCGGAAACGTATGGAACACTGAAACCTGTCACTCAGAAACTTGGAAGCGGTCCGGCACACTATGTTGAAATTGAAGGATTTGCAGGAAAAATTGGATTTATTAGTGCAATTTCACATAAATTCTGCAGTGGCTGCAATCGTGTCCGCCTGATGTCAGACGGTTTCTTAAAACCGTGTTTACAGTATGAGACAGGCGTGGATCTGCGGACATTGCTGCGAGGCGGTGCTACAGAGGAGGAACTGCAAAGCCGGATCGAAAAGACAATCATGGAAAAGCCAAAGTGTCACGAATTTGAAAAACAAAATGAGACAGGGCAGACCGAGCGGAGGAGTATGTTTGAAATCGGAGGCTAATGGAGTAATTTTGAACAATCACGAGAAACAAATAGAGTTTCGCATTTGTCTATTAAAAGGAGTAAAAAAATGGGAAAAGTAAGGGCTGTGTGCATCAGCGAGAAACGCGGCACGCAGAAGAAAAATATAGAATCCGCAGTATTTGTGGAGGACTGGGGCATACAGGGGGATGCGCATGCAGGAAAATGGCACAGGCAGGTTTCCCTATTGTCGCAGGAGACAATCGAGGCGTTTAAGGCGCGCGGCGCACAGATCACAGACGGAGCATTCGGTGAAAATCTTGTGGTCAGAGGTTATGATTTTACAAAGTTTCCGGTCGGTACGAGATTTGCGTGCAAGGATGTTGTGCTGGAATTGACACAGATTGGAAAAGAATGTCATCATGGCTGCGAGATTTTCCAGAAAATGGGGGAGTGCATCATGCCGACGAATGGTGTTTTTGCCAGAGTGCTTCACGGTGGAACGATTCAGACGGGGGATGAATTTCATGTGCAGTACCGCGTTGCAGTCATTACGTTAAGTGATACCGCATCTAAAGGAGAACGGGAAGACGTAAGCGGTCAGACCATTGCGGATATTGTGACAAAAGCAGGCTATGAGGTTGCTTTTCGGAAAATCATTCCGGACGACGGAGAGGAACTTACAAAGTTATTGTGTGAACTGGCAGATACAGATAAGGCAGATCTGATCTTAACGACCGGAGGAACCGGCTTTTCACAAAGGGACAATACACCGGAGGCAACCATGCAGGCGATCGAGCGGGAAACACCGGGAATTTCCGAAGCCATGCGGTATTATTCACTGCAGATCACACCGCGTGCCATGCTGTCCAGAGGTGTATCAGGAATCAGAAAGGAAGCACTGATCGTGAATCTGCCGGGAAGCCCGAAAGCGGTGCGGGAGTGTTTGGAATATGTGATTGGAGCACTGACGCATGGACTGGATATTTTAAAAGGAAACACTGGCAATTGCGCTGGAAAATAGATCAAGAGAGGAAAATCATGAAGAAATTAACCGCAATGATGTTACTTATAGCAATTAGCCTTGGACTTACGGCATGCGGAAGCAGCCAGAACAGTGCAGATGCACCTGCGCAGGCAGAAAACAAAGAGGTGACAGCGGACACAGAAGCAGCAGAGGCAGATACAAGTGCCGCAATCGAAGGTACGATCACCTTAGCGGCAGCGGCAAGTCTGGAAAAATCGTTCACGGAGCAGTTGATCCCGATGTTTGAGGCACAGTATCCTGATGTGAGCGTTGAGGGAACTTATGACAGTTCCGGAAAGCTTCAGTCACAGATTGAGGCAGGGGCAGATGTGGATATTTTCTTTTCCGCAGCATTAAAGCAGATGCAGGCTTTGCAGGAAGAAGGCTATATCGCAGAGGATGCATCTGTGGATCTTCTGGAAAATAAAATCGTTCTGATCGTTCCGACCGGAAAAGAGGACGGCTACACTTCTTTTGAGGACATTGTAAATGCAGATATGGTTGCAATCGGTGATCCGGAGAGTGTTCCGGCAGGACAGTATGGAAAAGAGGTATTGGAAAATCTTAATCTCTGGAGCAGTGTGGATGGCAAATCAAGTCTCGGAACAAATGTGACGGAGGTATTAAACTGGGTAGCAGAGGGAAGTGCTGATGCAGGAATCGTTTATGCAACGGATGCAGCTTCCATGTCCGACAAAGTTACAGTCGTGGCAGAGGCACCGGAAGAGAGCGTTTCAAAAGTCATTTATCCGGTGGCGGAATTAAAAGAGACTAAGAACAAAGAAGCCGCAGATGCGTTTCTGGAATTTTTACAGACAGATGAGGCACTTGCGGTATTTGAAGCGGCTGGATTTTCGATAAATCAGTAACGCAAAGCAGATGTAGGACAAGCATTTTGGGAGGCACAGAAAAATGGATCTTTCTCCGGTATGGATCTCGTTAAAAACATCGGTGGTATCGATCATCCTCACATTCTTTCTCGGTCTGTGGGCAGCCAGGGGCGTTGTGTCAGTCCGCTCCACAAAAGCGCGGGCGTGGTTAGACGGACTGCTCACGCTTCCACTGGTGCTGCCACCGACAGTGGCAGGATTTTTCCTGCTCTATCTGTTTGGCGCAAAAAGACCAGTCGGCATACATTTTGAAAAAGTATTTCATTATAAAATTGTTTTTAGCTGGCAGGCAACCGTTTTGGCGGCAGTCGTGATTTCATTTCCACTGATGTACCGCTCTGCCAGAGGAGCAATCGAGCAGGTGGATCAAAATCTGATCTATGCCGGCAGGACACTTGGAATGAGTGAGCGCACAATCTTCTGGAAAATTATTTTACCGCAGGCAAAACCGGGAATCCTCTCCGGCGGTGTGCTTGCATTTACAAGGGGGCTTGGTGAATTCGGAGCAACAGCCATGATCGCCGGAAATATTGCAGGAAAAACAAGAACCTTACCGCTTGCCATTTATTCGGAAGTGGCGGCAGGAGATATGGATACTGCCGGAAAATATGTGTTAATAATTGTAGCATTTTCATTGCTGATTGTAGCGGGTATGAACTTACGTGGAGAGAAGATACGATGAGCTTACAGGTCGAGATTGAAAAAAAACTGAATGACAAAGTGCTGTCGGTTTCTTTTGACACAGAAGGAAAAAAGGGCATCACCGGAATACTCGGAGCGTCCGGGTGCGGCAAGAGCATGACACTGAAATGCATCGCAGGGATTGAGACACCGGATCAGGGGCGAATCGTTTTGAACGGACGTGTATTGTTTGATTCAAAACAGAAGATCAATCTCCGTGTGCAGGACAGGCATGTCGGATATCTGTTTCAGAATTACGCACTTTTCCCGAACATGACAGTAGAAGAAAATATTAAAACAGGACTTAAGTATTGCCACAGACAGAAGCTGACTGTGGAAGAAATCGGGCAGAAAGCAGATGAATACATGGAACTGCTGCATGTGGCAGAATTAAGGGATGCTTATCCCGGCAAATTATCCGGCGGACAGCAGCAGCGGGCAGCATTGGCGAGAATCTTAGCGTCTGATCCGGAAGTTTTAATGTTGGATGAACCATTTTCCGCACTCGATGCATTTTTAAAGGAAAAGCTGCAATTAGAACTGTCAGAACTTTTAGCTGCTTATGACAAAGATATTTTAATGGTGACACACAGCCGGGACGAGATCTACCGTTTCTGTGAGCATATGCTGATCGTGGAGAATGGCAGACAGGCAGGTTTCGGCGCAACAAAGGATATTTTTAAGAATCCGGGTACACCTGCGGCTGCAAAACTGACAGGCTGTAAGAATATTGAGAAGGTCATACGGTCAGATGCACATACGATGATCGTGCCTCACTGGAATACCACCATTCAGGTAAAGGGAACAATCCCGGAGAATACCACGCATATCGGAATCCGGGCACATTATCTGAAACTTCCGGAAGAAGGTAAAAAAACAAATCTGGTGACATGCCAAAATGGCAGGATCTTAGATGATCCGTTTGAACTGGTCGTTGTTTTTGAACATGATATCTGGTGGAAAATTTCCAGGGAAAGCTGGCAGAAAGACTACCGGAAACAAATGCCGCAGTATCTGGAAATCCCGGAGGAAAGCATTTTATATCTGCATGGATAGAACTTGCAAACGGTGGTGTGATTTTTTATAATGTATGTAAAACGCTGAAAGAGCGATTTTGCGAATGTGGTGCAGAATAGTTATTAACGAGCAGTTACAGGAAATATGTGTAAGGAAAAGCGGAGGGCAGACGAATGCCAGAAAATACACAAAGAATACGTGTCGGCGGATTTTCGTTTGAAAATCAGGACGAAGCAGAACAGGCAAAAAAAGAGATCGAAGGAATCAAATATATCAAGACAAAAACCGATATGAATGATCCGGAGATCGTTTTACAGGTATATAACAAAATGATCGAACAGAAACTGTTTGAAACGGCGGTAGGATACAGCTATCTGAAAGATCTGCAGGAATATCTGACCACGATCCCATTTATCAAAAACGAAGATATTCTCCCAATCCCGGTCACACATCCACGCCTCGAAGAAAGCTTAAAAAGGCAGAAACGTGAGATTGCACAGAAGGAACGTGTCCGTGCAGTCCGTGCGAGAAAGCGGGAAAGACAGCAGGAGAAGATCGACAAGAAAGCTTTGGAGACGGAATCTTCCGGAAAGTTAAAGATTTCGGTCTGGGTGAATGTGGTTCTCGTTGTGTGCGTGATCGCGATGTTTGTGATCACACTGACAAGTGACAGCCCTACAATTGTAGATTATCAGTCAAAGCTTTTGAACCGCTATGCATCCTGGGAGCAGGAACTTACGGAGCGCGAAAAGGCTGTGCATGAGAAAGAGCTGGAACTTGGGATTGAAGCAGAGCCGGAACAGTCTGAATTCACAGAATAGCCATAAAAATGTGATATTTTTAGCATAGAACAGGCAAAATTGGAGGATGACATGGAAAGATTAAAAATTCTTGTAGTAGATGACGAGAGCAGAATGCGAAAATTAGTCCGTGACTTTTTGGTGCGGCAGGATTATGAAGTATTAGAAGCCGGAGACGGTGAGGAGGCACTGGATATTTTTTATAAGGAAAAAAGTATCGCTTTGATCATTTTAGATGTCATGATGCCAAAACTCAACGGCTGGGAAGTATGCCGCGAGGTGCGCGAGACATCGAAAGTGCCGATCATCATGCTGACCGCAAAAAGTGATGAGAGCGACGAGCTGACCGGATTTGAACTTGGGGTGGATGAATACATTTCAAAACCATTTTCGCCGAAAATATTAGTGGCAAGAGTCAATGCACTGCTTCGCAGGAGCGGACTGACTGCCGGAAATGAAGAAAAATTCGTGGAAGCCGGTGGAATTAAGCTGGATAAGACCGCGCATCTTGTGACGGTGGACGGAGAGCAGATCGACCTGAGTATCAAGGAATTTGAACTTCTCGACTATTTTATGGAAAATCAGGGAATCGCACTCTCACGTGAGAAGATTTTGAACAATGTATGGAATTATGATTATTTTGGTGATGCGAGGACCATTGACACACATGTGAAGAAACTCCGCGCAAAAATCGGGAAAAAAGGTGAGTATATCAAGACAATCTGGGGTGTCGGCTATAAATTTATTGTAGAGTAAACTACAGATGAAATGTTTGTAAAATGCATTGACAATAACGGGTGGTTAGCATAATATTTAACTTGGATTGGAAGAAATAAGTAAGAAGCAATGTAATATGAAGAATACAAAAAAAGGGTCACTGACCCGTGAACTGGTCATTATTTTAGTCGGGCTTGTCGCAGGAACGATTATTTTATGCTGGTTTATCAATACAACTTTTTTGGAAAAATATTATATGCTGCATAAGCAGGATTCACTGATAGACGGTTATGATGTGATCAATTATGCCAGCGAGACAGGAGAATTAAACTCCAGTGGGTTTGATGTTACTTTTGATAATTTATGTGCCAATGGTAATATAGCAGTTATGATCATAAGTTCCGACCGGACGATCGTGCGGTCTTCCGTCAATGATAATCAGGTCATTCTGATGGAATTTATGAATATATTGTTTGGAAGTGACGGAAGCCAGACAGAGATTTTGAAAAAAGCCGATAACTATGTGATACAGAAGCAGACAGATACAAGACTGTCATCCGAATACATGGTACTTTACGGTACGCTTTCCAATGGCAATCTGATTCTGATGCGTACTGCTGTGGAGAGCATCCGCGAGAGTGCAAAGATATCGAATCGGTTTTTGATTTATGTCGGGATGCTTGCAATTGTGATCAGTGCGGTTGTCACGGTGTTCGTCTCAAGACGGATCACGACACCGATTCTGGCGCTGACCGATATTTCAAAAAGAATGACAGAACTTGACTTTAACGCCAAGTATACGCCAAATGCACACAGACAGAATGAAATTGACGAACTTGGAGAACATTTTAACCGGTTATCCTGCACACTTGAGAAGACAATTTCGGAACTGAAAAGTGCAAACAACGAGTTACAGCAGGACATTGAGAAAAAAACAGAGATTGACGAGATGCGGAAGGAATTTTTATCCAATGTCTCGCATGAGTTAAAAACACCGTTAGCACTGATACAGGGATATGCAGAAGGATTACAGGAATGTATCAATGATGATGCGGAGAGCCGGGATTTTTACTGTGAAGTCATTATGGATGAAGCAGATAAAATGAATCAGATGGTGAAGAAACTTCTGACGTTAAATCAGTTGGAATTTGGCAATGAAGTGGTTCCGATGGAACGCTTTGACCTGACAGAACTCATTCATGGAATCGTGAATTCGTCTTCCATTCTTTTAGAGCAGAATGGAATTACCGTGACGTTTGAGGAAAATGAGCCGATGGACGCATGGGGAGACGAGTTCAAGGTGGAAGAGGTTGTGACGAATTATCTGAGCAATGCGATCCACCATGCAGAATTTGATAAGCAGATCAGAATCTGGTATACAAGGAAGGACAAGGTTGTCCGGGTAAGTGTATTTAATACCGGAAAACAGATCCCGGAGGAAGATCTTGATAATGTGTGGATTAAGTTTTATAAAGTAGATAAAGCGAGAACCAGGGAATATGGTGGAAGCGGTATCGGGCTTTCCATTGTAAAAGCAATCATGGAATCGTTCCACAGGGAATGTGGTGTGATAAACCATGAGGACGGCGTAGAGTTCTGGTTTGAACTTGACACGGAGAAAACAGGATTTGATCCTGCACAGGCGGAGGAATAGTATAGTATGAAAAAGAGAAAAAGAGTGGAAGGAATCTTGTGTCTGACGGGTTTGCTTCTGCTGACAGGATGTGGAACACAGGCATATGAACTCACAGAGAGTGAGGAGAGCCAGATTGTCAATTATGCGGCACATGTTGTTTCAAAATACAATGCCTATCAGAAGGATGGACTGGTGTATGTAGACCAGAGCGCTCCTGAAGAACCGGAGACAGAGCAGACGGCTGCAGGCAGTGAGAGTACCGAGACGGCAGATGCAGCAGATGAGATACCGGCTGGAAGCACATTAAAGGATGTGTTTGGAGCAGAAGGTCTTGAGGTTGCTTTTACCGGGGTGAGCCTTGCGGCAAATTACACAGAGAGTGATGTGCTCGATGTGAGAGCTTCCGGTGGAAAACAGTTCATGGTTTTGACCTTTGATATCACAAATCCGACAGAGGAAGACCTCACACTGGATAATCTGACTACAAAGGTGAAATTCGCAGCAGATTATTCTGCAGACGGCGCAGAGAGCACACAGGTTTCAGCTTATACAACGATCATGACAACCGATTTTTCCACATATGATGATGTGATCGCAGCAGATGAGACAAAAACAGCGGTACTTTTATTCGAAATACCGGATTCTGTGACAGAAGTTTCTGATCTTGTACTGCATGTGACAAGAGATAACACAACTTATGAAATAAAATTGTAAAATATGGTATAGTTATGATATAATAAGACTGCCGAGCGCAGCGAGTGTAGATCACGATTATGAACTGTAAGTTCATGATATAATGTACGCAAAGGCGAAAGTGAGCATTTAAGAAATAAAAACGTAAGAGAACATATATGCGGGAGGAAGACACAATGGATACAAATATTCTTTTAGAGTCAGGTACAAATGAGTTAGAGGTTTTGGAATTTACGTTAGGGGACAACTATTACGGAATTAACGTAGCAAAGATCAAAGAGATCCTTACCTATCAGCAGGTAACGCCAATTCCAAATGCACATCCTTGTGTGGAAGGAATCTTCATGCCGCGTG
Source organism: uncultured Roseburia sp. (assembly GCA_900542495.1). GTDB lineage: Bacteria > Bacillota > Clostridia > Lachnospirales > Lachnospiraceae > Roseburia. The sequence goes on along the minus strand of UQNW01000021.1, from coordinate 30,869 downwards.
ATACTATGATGACAGTCATTGATCTGAAAAAATGTCTTGGCATGGAACCGTCTGAGAAGAAAGGTTTATTTATTATCACAAACTTCAATAAATTAAACATTGCTTTTCATGTAGATGAGGTAATTGGTATCCACAGAGTTTCCTGGGAGGAGATTATCAAACCGGATTCTACGATCAATACAGAAGAAAAGAGTGCAGCAACCGGTGTTATTAAGTTAGAGGGCAAGCTGGTCGTAATCCTTGATTTCGAGAAGATCGTAACAGATATCAGCCCGGAGACAGGACTGAAAGTATCAGATGTGGAAGACAGACCGTCAAGAGACAGAAGCGATTCTCCAATCCTCATTGCAGAGGATTCCCCACTGCTTGGAAAAATGATCTCAGAGTGTCTGAAAAAATCAGGATACACGAATCTGATGATGACAATGAACGGTCAGGAAGCATGGGATAAGCTGACAGAATTAAAGAAGAACGGTACAGTGCGACAGGATGTTCATTGTATCATTACTGATATCGAGATGCCTCTCATGGACGGACACAGATTGACAAAACTCTGCAAGTCAGATGATGAGATTAAGAAAATCCCACTCATTATTTTCTCATCTTTAGTAAATGAGGAGATGCGCAGAAAGGGAGAACAGTTAGGAGCAGATGCCCAGTTGACAAAGCCGGAGATCGGTATGCTGGTAGAGGCAATTGACAATCTGATCGATAAGAGCGTAGATTAAGTCATACAAAGGGGTGTGATGTTTCATCACATCCCTAATTCATAATAATAGAATGTCCGCAGAGAAGCGCACATTCTATTATTTACTATAAATACAAAGTGACGAAGACAGCAGGAGAATTTTAGATGAATGAATCAGAAAATTATCTGGATCAGTTATTGAATGCCGTAGACGGCAGGTCTGATTTGAATGACAGTGATCCTGTAAATACAGAAGAAATTGAGAGTAGAGAAGATATGCCACAAAAGAGCACAACAGAGAAAATTGATATTCCTGTGGATGACGATCTTTTTATGGATCAGTTTGAGCAGGAACTTAGAAGTGATAATGATTCAGATGAATTTTTAAAACAGTTTGAACAGGAATTGAACAAAGAAGAAACCTCTCAGGGAGTGACAAAAGCTGCACAGCCGATGTTAGATGACATTGACCAGATCATGGATAGCGTAAACTCAAATGCAGAAGCTGACGGAGAAAACGAGGCGGATGATCTTTCTATTGACGATTTTGGATTCAGTGATTTTGGCTTAGACGATGCAGAAACAGACAGCGAGGCTGAGAAAACAGAGACATTACCAGATGAAGATGATGAGCTGATGAAGATTTTAAGCGGCACAGGGGAAGAAACGGAAAGCAGTGAGGAAACCGCTGCTGCCTCGGCAGAGCCACAAACTTCAGAGGAAACCAAAGAGGAAGAAGAAAAGCCAAAGAAAAAAGGATTTTTTGCAAAACTGGCAAAATTACTGTTTGGTGATGATGAATTAGAGGATGAGGAAGCTTCCGCTGCGCAGGCAGAGCCTGTGATCACAGAGATGTCTATGGAAGATATGGACATTTTAAAGGAGTTAGAAGGTTCTTCTGACGGCAAAAAAGAGAAGAAAGAAAAGAAGAAAAAAGAGAAAAAGAAGAAGGAAAAAGCTCCAAAGCAGCCGAAGGAGAAGAAGGTAAAACCGAAAAAGGAAAAGAAACCGAAGCCACCGGCTGAACCGGACAATACACCACCACTGCCAAAAGTACCGGTGATCCTTGTTTTTGTAATGGCAGCATCCATTCTTGTCCTTGTGCTGGCAGGTACACATTTAGTCGGATATTCGAACAGTTTTTCTGACGCAGATCAGGCATTTGCAGAAGGAAGATATTCGGATGCTTTTCAGGCTGTGGCAGGAGAGAAAGTAAAGGAAAAAGACACGGATACCTATGAGAAATACCGTATCACTGCTATGGTATACGCAGAATATGAAGCGTATGAGAGCATGATGAATGCAAAAGTTTACGATATGGCTCTGGATTCTTTGATCCGCACGGTGCAGCGGTATGACAGGTATCTGCAGGATGCAGAGACTTATGGATGCAGGGGCGAGTTTGATAAGATTGCAAGTGCAGCAGAGACAGCATTACAGCAGGATTTTGGATTGACAGCAGAGGATGCAAGAGCCATGTATGCACTGTCCGATAAAGAAACTTATTCTAGGGAAATTTACAAAGTATTAGAGAAGGCAGGCTTATCAGAGGTGACAGAATGATCGCGATTATCGACTACGACGCAGGCAATTTAAAGAGTGTGGAGAAGGCATTGCAGTTTTTAGGACAGGAATGTGTGATCACACGCGATTTCCATGAGATTGAAAAAGCAGACAAAGTAATTCTTCCGGGTGTTGGATCCTTCGGAGATGCCATGAGCCAGTTAAAGAAGTTTGAACTTGACAAGGTCATTCGTGAAGTGGCGGCAGAGCAGAAACCATTTTTGGGAATCTGTCTTGGATTACAGCTTTTGTTTGAAGGAAGTGAAGAGTCGGAGGGCGTGGAAGGGTTACACCTGTTAGAAGGCAAAATCCTTCGGATTCCGGAGCAGGAAGGATTAAAGATTCCGAATATCGGCTGGAATTCGCTGGATTTACAAAATAATGGACGACTGTTTGAAAATCTGGAGGGCAATCCATTTGTTTATTTTGTACATTCCTATTATTTAAAGGCAGAAGATGAGTCCATTGTCAAGGCAACGATTGAGTATACCACGCACATACATGCATCCGTGGAAAAAGGAAATATTTTTGCATGCCAGTTCCATCCGGAAAAAAGTGGAACAGTAGGATTACAGATAATTTCTAACTTTGCACAATTGTAGGAGGAACACGGATGTTTACAAAAAGAATCATTCCATGTCTCGATGTCAATCAGGGACGCGTGGTAAAAGGTGTTAATTTTGTCAACTTACGGGATGCAGGTGATCCGGTTGAGATTGCGGCAGCGTATGATAAGGCTGGAGCGGATGAACTTGTTTTTCTGGATATCACAGCAACTTCAGATGCAAGAGAGACTGTGGCAGATATGGTGCGAAAAGTAGCGGAAAAAGTATTTATTCCGTTTACGGTAGGCGGTGGAATCCGCACGGTAGATGATTTTAAAGCGCTGCTCCGTGAGGGCGCAGACAAGATTTCTATCAATTCTTCCGCAATCAACAATCCGAATCTGATCAGTGAAGCAGCAGACAAATTCGGCAGCCAGTGCGTTGTTGTCGCAATTGATGCAAGACGCAGGGAGGACGGCAGCGGCTGGAATATTTATAAAAATGGTGGACGCATTGATGTCGGGATTGATGCTGTGGAATGGGCAATGAAGGCAGACCGCCTTGGAGCAGGTGAAATATTACTGACGAGCATGGACTGCGACGGAACCAAAGCAGGTTATGATCTGGAACTGACCAGAATGATCGCTGAAAATGTATCCATTCCGGTGATCGCATCTGGTGGAGCAGGAACAAAAGAGCATTTTTATGATGCACTGACGGAAGGAAAAGCAGACGCAGCATTAGCAGCTTCTCTGTTCCATTATAAAGAGCTGGAAATCGCTGATCTGAAAGATTATCTTGCAGACCGCGGTGTTCCGGTGCGGCGCTGAGACATCCGGCAGCAGACTGGATGTTCCGGACAAATGAAGCAGTGCAGGAGAAATTTTAAGAAGGTAACAAAAGATGTCAATGATCACAAATGACTGGCTGGATGAGATTCAGGATGAATTCAAAAAGCCATATTATAAAGAGTTATATCAGTTTGTCCGCGATGAATATAGTAAAACGGTGATTTATCCTCCGGCGGACGATATTTTTAATGCGATGCATTTTACACCGTTAAGCAAGGTAAAAGTGCTTTTGCTTGGGCAGGATCCATATCATAATGTAAATCAGGCGCACGGATTATCTTTTTCCGTATTACCGGAGCAGAAAGAAATACCGCCTTCATTGCAGAATATCTATAAGGAACTGCATGATGATCTTGGCTGTTATATCCCGAATAATGGATATCTGAAAAAATGGGCAGACCAGGGCGTACTTTTGTTAAATACAGTACTTACGGTGCGTGCGCATCAGGCTAATTCACATCAGGGACATGGCTGGGAGCAGTTTACGGATGCGATCATTCAGGCGGTAAACGCGCAGAATCGTCCGATCGTATATATGCTCTGGGGAAGACCTGCACAGAGTAAAATCCCGATGCTGACGAATCCGAAACACCTGATCTTAACAGCGCCGCATCCGAGTCCATTATCTGCGTATCGTGGATTTTTTGGATGTAAGCATTTCAGTAAAGCAAATGATTTTTTGAAGGCAAATGGAGTAGAGCCGATCGACTGGCAGATAGAGAATATATAAAAACATATGTCATCAGAAAAGACCTCTGAAATGAGGAGTGCCCAGACACCGAAGGCGTCTGGGCTATTATGAAAAAATTTATCAAGTATTAATAACTTATTTCCGTTTCATTTATGAGTTTATTGTAACAATAATATGTGAATAAAGTATGAACAATTGTTGAATAAATAAAATTTTTTGTGCAAAACTACAGAAAAGAACTTGCAAAACTTATAAAATGAAGCTAAAATGACGATGTAAATAGTAGGAAAAATTGTTTTTACATGGATGATTGCTAATCAAAGGAGTGAGAAATATGGCAACAATTTCAGGATATGATTCATCTTCCATTGGAGTACTGTTTTCAAGTCTGAATTCAGGCAGCACGAAAACAAGTGTTATGTTTGGAACATCAGATTTACTTGGCATTAACTATTCTGATTATGCTACGATCAAAAACGGAAGTTACACAAAGCTGATGAAGGCTTATTATGCAAAGGAAGCTTCTGGCGATTCCTCTTCGTCTTCCATAACTTCCACATCAACATCGAAAGACAGTTCTAAGACGCTTGCAAATATCGAGAGCGCTGCAGATGATTTGAAGAAAGCCTCTGAGGCACTGAGAACAAACGGAGATAAATCTCTTTTTACAAAGAAGCAGACGACAGATAAAGATGGAAAAGTATCTTATGAGTATGATACAGACAAGATTTACAAGGCAGTCAGTGAGTTTGTGGACAGCTATAACAAGATGCTAAAAGAAGGTGGGGATTCCAATACCAACAGCATCTTAAGAAGCACGAAGTCCATGGTCAATCTGACAAAGGCAAATTCTAGTATGTTGGGCTCTGTAGGAATTACCATTGGAACCGATAATAAGCTTTCCATTGATGAGACAGCCTTTAAGAAGGCCGATATGAACACGGTAAAATCCCTGTTCCATACGACAGGCGGATTCGGTTATCAGACATCGGTTCAGGCAGGAATGATCGAGAGTCACGCAAAGACTGAGGCAGAGAAAGCCAATACCTACAATAAAACCGGTATGTATACCTATAATTACACAACCGGAGAGATTTATAATACCACAACCTAAACGGTTGCAAAATAAATACAGACGTGATATGTTATGAGAAGCTCATAAAAATGGGTTTCTCATAATTTTTTTTATGGCGGGAAAAGAGGTAAACTATGGCAAAAAAAGTAGTAGTAGGAATGTCGGGAGGCGTGGATTCTTCCGTTGCAGCGTATTTATTAAAGAAGCAGGGATATGATGTGATCGGTGTCACCATGCAGATCTGGCAGGATGAGGACGAATTTACGCAGGAGCAAAATGGTGGCTGCTGTGGGCTGAGCGCTGTTGATGATGCAAGAAGAGTGGCAGACCGTCTGGAAATTCCGTATTACGTCATGAATTTTAAGCAGGAATTCAGGAAAAATGTCATGGATTATTTTACAGCAGAATATCTGAAGGGAAGAACTCCAAATCCATGTATCGCATGCAACCGATATGTGAAGTGGGAGGCGTTATTAGACCGGAGTCTTGCGATCGGCGCAGATTACATTGCCACCGGACATTACGCAAGGGTCGAGCAGCTTCCAAATGGCCGTTATGCGATCAAAAATTCTGTCACCGCCGAGAAAGACCAGACTTATGCACTTTACAATCTGACGCAGGCGCAGTTGTCGAGAACACTCATGCCGGTCGGAGATTATCATAAGGACGAGATACGCCAGATTGCTGAGGAGATCGGGCTGATGGTCGCACACAAAAAAGACAGCATGGAGATATGTTTTATCCCGGATGACGATTACGCAGGATTTATTGATAAAGAGTGTGGAAAACTTGTGCCGCCTGGAAATTTTGTGTCTGCAGATGGGAAAATACTCGGAAGACATAAAGGAATTACACACTATACGATCGGACAGAGAAAAGGTCTTGGAATCGCAATGGGATACCCTGTGTTTGTGACAGAGATACGTCCGGAGACAAATGAGGTCGTACTGGGTTCAAATGAGGACGTGTTTACGACAGAACTGTATGCGGATCATGTGAACTTTATGTCGCTTCCGGACATTGATGGGGAAATGGAGTTAAAAGCAAAAATCCGTTATTCCCACAGTGGAAGTATGTGTAAAGTGACACGTATCGGAGAAGATCAGATCCACTGTGTGTTTGAAGAACCGGTACGCGCAGTGACACCGGGACAGGCAGTCGTACTTTATGATGGAGATTACATTGCCGGCGGCGGAGTCATTATCTGAAGTCTGGTGCGGAATGATAAGGAAATTTTATAAAAATTAAAGGCAGAATTAATAAATAAAAAATATATTCTGGAAGAGAGAGCGGATCGAGATTATGACTGCTCTGGCATTATTTAATTATGTGTTTTTAGGAGCAGAATATTTATTTGATAATATGATGGCATTCCACACAGATTCTGGTGGTGTGGTACTGGCACAGAGTTATGTGCTTGGAGTCAGCACAGTTGGCTTCCTTCTGTTTGGAGTGCTGGATGGCAAACTGCGGGAAAGTGCAAAGAGAGCAGGCAGTGCTGGTACCGGAGTTCTCGCGGCTGTATGTCTGTGGGTGATTCAGGTACATCAGAGTTATGGAAGCACACTTGCAGCAGGACTGATTTTATATGTGCTGCTTGGAATAGCCGGAAGTCTGGTACACTACCGGGCAGCGTGCCGCTATGGTATGGAAGAACATCTGGCGGAAACGGTGGGGGTATCGTATGCAACTGGACTTTTTTTACAGTTTCTCGAAAACAATCTGATCCATAATGCAGCGGTGGAAGCAGTGATTTTGACTGTTGCATTATGGGCACTTCTTTTTCTGGTGGAGAAAAAGAAGGTGGCGGGAAGCCTGATGGAGCGGAGCCTATATGAGTCAGATCCCATCAGACATCCGTATGCAGCGGCAGTTACGCTCATTTTCACAATCGCCCTTATGACCTGTATTTTTGCAACATTAGACAATGCAGTGACATTAGGGCATGCAGGTGGAAGTATGGATATCGGACAGTGGCCAAGACTGATCCTGGCGGTCAGCGGACTTGTGTCAGGAGTGTTGTTTGATTATGGAAAAGGCAGATATAGGAATCTTATCATGTACTGCGTGACGCTGCTTTCCACGGTGTGTATACTTGTGATCGTTTCCGGCGGCTCTTTTTTGCTTGGGCTGATTGTATTTTATCTGTCGGCAGGCTTCTTTGTTGTGTTTTTCTCGACCGGTTTTGTGCGGTTGGCGGGGTACATGAGAGTGCCACAGTTTTGGGCTGGCATGGGAAGAGCGGTGAACAATCTCTGCGCCATACTCATTGGAAGCTTTTCTGTAGCACTGATCCGGTCCGGCGACAGTACGAAGATCATGATCGCATCGATCGGGTTATTTGTACTGATCAGCATTGCGATTTATATTTACACGGTGATGGGACAGACGGATGTGGAATTGCCTGATCAGGAGCGGAAACAGGAAGAGGAGCAGGATTATTTTTCAGCATTTGCAGATACCTATGCGCTGACAGAACGGGAGCAGGAGGTGTTGAAAATGCTTTTGGCATCGGATGAGGAGGTGCAGGGGATCGCAAATAGGCTTTATATTTCAAGGGCAATGTTATATCGATATATTTCATCGCTCAACAAAAAAACAGATACAAATTCAAGGATTGGCCTGATCCAGTTTTATTATACATGGAAACCGGAAAAAAAGGCTGATCGTGACGATTGAGACATATGTAAACTCCCGGATCGTGTAATTTTATGTTAAGATTTTTCAAGTATATTCCTTTTATGGAGATAGGAGGCTTGAATGAGACATAAGGTGCGTGATCTGGGAGTCTTTTTTTGTCTTGCGGTGATGCTTACTGTAACTTCTTGTGGAAAACAAGTGAGTGATCAGTCAATCGCAGCGACCGAACAGAGTTCTGAAGAAATCCGTGCTGCAGAAGCAGTCATGGGGACAGAAATGGTGGAAACTTTTTCAACGGAGAAAGCCGGAAGGGTTGGAATACCGGATGGTTTGATGTATGTGGCTGTGATCCATGTAAAAATTAATCCTGAATTTAACTTATATTTAAATGCCGAAGAAAGTATTGTTTATGTAGAATACCTGAATGCAGATGCGGCAGATTTATTTGAAACAGTTGATCTGACAGGACAGAAGCTTGCAGATGGGATGGAGACAATTGTGGATGTCGCAGAAGAAAAAGGATATCTGACCGGGCAGAATGAGGTGACGACAGATGTTGTCTGGGTGCAGGAGGCAACAGACAGCGGAAAACTGGAGAAAGTATTACAGACCATTTCAGATTCTTCAGAGAGTAAAAAAAATGTGAAGAGTGAAGAAAATCCGGAGAGTGAAACAGATCCGGGGAGTGAAGCAGATCAGAAAACAGGGGCTTCAGGGAAAAAGACATGCAGTGCATGTGGAGGAACCGGAATCTGTGCAGAATGCGGCGGTGGAACACTGCCATGCAAACGCTGTCATGGCAGTCTCATTGAGACCTGTAGCAACTGTGATACATCTGGTATGCAGACATGTCCGGGGTGCAAAGAAAGTGGTGTGGATGCAACGGACGGTTCGGCATGCAGACATTGTGGCGGCGCAGGAAAAATTGTCTGCGAACTCTGTGGAGGTTCACATGGAAAGCCATGTTCTATTTGTCATGGCAAGGGTGTGATCACGGATGATTGTATTCTCTGTTATGGCGCGAAGAAATGTACAGTATGTGGCGGAAGCGGAAAAATGTAGAGAAGAGTCCCCAAATTGGGAGAATAAAATTGCTCCAAAATGCATTATAGGAGGAAAAGCAGATGAGAAAGGCGTGGAGGAAAGCAGTCAGTGTCCTGCTGACATTGGTACTGATATTCGGTGTCCTGCCGGCGATGAACGTGTCGGCAGAGGGTGAAGGAGGACAAGGTAGCAGATCGATTGAGTTGAATTTTGAAGGTATTGTGAATGTCAGCACTGTCACGTATGATGTAGAGGGAACAAAAGTTGCGTTAACGGTGGAAGGTGCAGAATTAAACGGTTCTAAGGTTTCTGTACCAGAGGGAAATTTAGGGAGTGTAAAATTTAAACTCGAGAACTTTGATCCAGACAATATGCAGATTCGTGTGTATTCAAACAATGGATTTCAAACAAAGCTTACAGTAACACAGAATGAAACTCCACTGGCAGAACGGGAGGGTGAAGGAGGATTCCCAGATTCTATTACATTAGTTGTAGAAAAAAAGGGTTCGCAAGGACAGCCGGGGCAGTCAACAGATAACAGGATTCGCTTACAATTGGAGGGGGATGCCTGTAACAGCTTTGCAGATATGGATTCTAAAAATATGAAGATATATGTAAGCAAGGATGGTGGCAGCAGTTTCAGCCCATTGACAGGTTTAGGTACCAACAGTACAAAAGAATACGTGTTTGAAGCTGACATAACATCTATACAATTTTACGTTTCCTGTGATGAAACAAAATACAGTCTGCAGTTTCCGGGAAAGTCCGGAGATGAGGGAAAATCTGAGCAGACAGCGATAGCGTTAAATGCAGCGGGAACACAGCATATCCAGATCGATCATTCTGTGAGGACCATTACATGGGCATATGACAGACAGACCTATGGAGAAGATGCCTATTTAGAGCATGGAAAAGCGCAGGTGGTTGCGGTAGAAGGTGTAGATGATTTATATAATATCCCGTTTGCAAATAATCCGGGGGACGAGAAAGGTGGACACATTGCAGTAGATGCCGGAAAAAAAGTTACAGTCAGATTAACACCGGATTATAGTTATCAGTTGTCAGGTGTCAGCCTAAATGGAGGAGTTGAATTGATGGCACAGGCAGATGTATCTACTTTCACATTTACAATGCCGGCCACAAATGTTCATTTGAAAGGTATTTTTACCAAAAAAGAGGATACGATTGAACGATCTGGAAATATTGTATCTGGTATCACGATAGAACATGGTGCAAATGCGGCTCCAAGTGGAAATCTGCGTCTTACCGTGGAGGATTCGGATGCAAATACAACAAATGCACTTGCACAGGTAGAAAATGCAGTAAGTGCAGAAGCAGTAAACCTGACCTTAGACCAGATTGTCAGCAAGGGAGATGGAACTAACTGGGAGAATCCAGTCACGCAGTTCGACCAGCCTGTAAAAATGAAACTACAAGTGGCTGATTATGACACGGCGGCAGGATATGAGGTTGTAAGGGAGCATAACGGAAACCTCACAAAACTTACAACGTCTGTGTCGGAAAATGGTACGCTGACTTTTGAGACAAATCAGTTCTCAACTTATTTTATTGTGAAAACAGCAAAGAAAGCGGATAATGGTAATGCAAAAACGGAAAAAAGTTCCAATACATCTTCCACAACTGCCTCTTCGGCTGCGGGATCTACAGATAATGCGATAACTGCACAGTCAGTAAGCGGAGAGGGAGTCCCTGCAATCAATATCGCAAGTGCAGCAGATCAGCTTCTGAATCTTGCAAAATTAAGTGAAGACGAGAACAAGGCAGTAAAAGCCGGAAACAAGACGCAGTTTGTTTTGAGCGCATCCGGCATGACACCAACAAAAGAAGAGATTGCACTCATTCAGAGTGTTCTTGGAAACAATGTGATTGGACAATACTTAAATCTTAATTTAACATTGAAGATATCAGGAAGAGCGGATCGCCAGATTACGGATTTATCCGCACCAATGTATATAGCGATCACAATTCCGCAGAACCTTGTGAACCATGACAGTAGTATTGAACGCACTTACAGGATCGTCAGAATCCATGATGGTGTAGCAACACTGATCGATGGAACTTACGATGCAGCCACGAATCAGTTTACATTTGCAACGGATGGTTTCTCAACCTATGCCTTGGTATATGAGGATGTGAATACCACTCTGACAGGCAGATCGCCAAAAACAGGAGACAACTCCATGTGGATGGTATGGACGCTCATTCTCTGTGCAGGATGCAGTATTCTGTTTGCAGCAGGAAAGAGATACAGGAAAAACAGATAGCAGTGAAGGATCATAGAAAAAGTCTGAAAGAGAAAAAAAGAAAGAGCGGGTTACCAATGTCATTAAGTTAAGATGACATTGGGGTTACGCTCTTTCTTTTTTTCCTATGAGAAACGACGTTAAAAAACATATTATCACTGCATCAGGCGTCTGCAATAAGTTCCACCGGACAATGGTCAGAGCCGTACACTTCCGTATGGATTCCGGCAGACTGCAGCTTTGCATCCAGACATCTGGAAGTGATAAAATAGTCAATACGCCATCCAGCGTTCTTCTCACGTGCCTTGAACCGGTAAGACCACCAGGAGTAGATGCCCTCTTTATCCGGATAAAAATAGCGGAAAGTATCTGTGAATCCGGAGTTTAACAGAGTGGTCATCTTTGCACGTTCTTCATCGGAAAAACCGGCATTTTTGCGGTTGGTTTTTGGATTCTTCAAATCAATTTCTTCATGTGCAACATTCAGATCTCCACAGACAATGACAGGTTTTACCTCGTCGAGCCTTTTCAGAAAGGCAAGAAAATCTTCTTCCCACTGCATGCGGTAAGGAAGTCTTGCCAGTTCGTTCTGGGAATTCGGAGTGTAACACGTAACCAGATAAAAAGCATCGTATTCCAATGTGATGACACGCCCCTCATGGTCATGCTCCGGGATGCCGATGCCATAAGAGACAGAGAGTGGTTCGTGTTTTGTAAAAATAGCAGTGCCGGAATAGCCCTTTTTTTCGGCGTAATTCCAGAACTGATGGTAGCCGGGGAGATCAAGGGCAATCTGCCCTTCCTGTAATTTTGTCTCCTGGACACAGAAAAAATCTGCATCCACTTCATTGAAAAAATCTAAAAATCCTTTTTGCATGCAGGCGCGAAGTCCGTTTACATTCCAGGAAATAAATTTCATAGTTTTATCCATCCTTTTCCTGCGGCAGTGACCGTGGAGGCATCTGTCGCTGATTTTTTTCTATATACTCTGACGCAGTGTGGGTTATTCTGTTGTATTGTGGTAATAAGTGTTTAGGCAACCAGAAGTTATTTGCCCAGATGAGCAAATTCTTCCTCCGTTTCCATTGTAGTCCATTTGCCGAATGCTTGAGAATCCAGTCTGGGAACATAGCCAAGATTCTTATATCCTAATTTCTTAAGCAATTCAATACTAGCTATATTTTCACATTCTGTAAAACTAATAAACTCCCATTCCGGAGCCATCTTGTGAAGATGTTCAGTCAAAACAGTTAAGGCTTCAAAAGCATATCCTTGTCGATGATATTTATAAGAAAAGGTATAGCCGAGAGAAAATGTATGATCCTTTGGCATAACAACTATTTCACCAATCATTTCATTTGTATCCTTTAGTGCTACTGCTATCATACAAGGAAAATCAATTGATATCTCATCATTTCTTCGGCGTTCAATCAAACTTACGATTCCATCATAGTCTTTTACCTGTCCTCTCTGATATCGAGCACATATTTCATTATTTCTATAATCAAATATTACATCCACATCATTTTGCAATACATTCCGAAGATGGAGTCTTTTGGTATCAATGGAAATCATCTATTTGTTCTCCTCTGTAATTTCAATCATTCACCTGTTCATGTAAATATGATTAGTCAAACTCATTAACACCATGATTCTACCATAATTACATTTGAAAATCTATTTTATTCTATGAAAATTCATTCAAAGAAGTTGAACTTAAATTATGATGGGAATACAGATTGATTTCTGTCGTTACCCAATAGGCACTCATCCCATAACCGTGAGTTCCATAACGTAAATTGCAGATTTTGTGGTGCAATTCACAGCGTAAATTGGACATGTATAAGCGTTCTCCCACAAGTCACTCATAACGTAAATGAAAGAAAAACGGTATAAACAAATATTATTTTCTTTGTGAGCCATGGAGATGGGATTCTAACAATCATGGAAGCCTTTGCTGAACATGATTGTTGTTCAGAAGCCCATCGTAATGCCCGGCGAACAGAAACATAATATTTCGTTTATACCATTTTTCTTTTTCATTACATATAAATTTGCCTTGTGAGAGGGCGCTTATATCTGCCCCTCACAACCCATAAAAGCACTGCAGAATCTGCGACACTACGCTGGCTAAACTCCGGTATATTTCGATTTATTTTGCCAACAGCATCATGATTTTATTGCTGCGCTCCACGAATTTTGTCATCTCATCTACAGATAACGGATGGTTGGAGAGCACAGCCAGATCGTATAACTGCTCGCAGAACATTGGAACGTTCTCGGAATCTTTGTGCTCGAAAATGTATTTTACAAGTTCGTTGTTAGCATTTAAAGTAAGTGTCTGGTCAGCAGCAAACATATTCATGTCCATGCCGCCCATACCGTTCATGGCATACATCTTCATCATATCCTGCATACGTCTTCCTTCTTCGGAAAGTGTGATGATAGAAGAGATGTTCTCATTTTTCAGCTTCTCCACTTTCACAGTGAGTTTATCGTTGTTCAGAGCTTTTTTGAATACTTCTGTCAAAGCATCTGTCTCTGCTTTCAGATCTTCTGCAGAAGTCTCATCCTTTAAGGATTCTGTCACATCCGCATCAATACGCATGAATTTGTATTTTTCATTGCGCTGCTCTAACTGTGTGATGAAAGAGGTATCAATGTTGTGATCTAAGATCACTGCCTGCATGTTCTGTTCTTTGAAGAGCTTAATGTACTGACCCTGCTGGATTTTATCGGTAACATAGTAGATAACTTTACGTTCATCTTTTTCGCTGTCAGCAGAAGTGTCGCTGCCATCAGCAGTATTATCAGATGCAGCAGCATCGCCAGTGTTTGTAATTGGATTACCATCTTTGTCTAATACCTCCGCATCGTCTTTCTTTTCTTCTTCCTTCACTAATAATTCAGGAAGAGTCAGATACTTGTCATCTAAGTTTTTGAACAGGATGTAGTCGTTCATCTTGTCACAGAACTTTGTATCTTTTAAGCAGCCAAATTTGATAAATGGGCTGATGTCATCCCAGTATTTCTCATAGCTTTCCTTTTCGGTCTTGCACATGCCGATGAGTTTATCTGCAACTTTCTTGGTGATATATTCGGAAATCTTCTTTACAAATCCATCGTTCTGCAAAGCGGAACGGGATACGTTCAGTGGAAGATCCGGGCAGTCAATCACACCTTTTAATAACATTAAGAATTCAGGAATGACTTCTTTGATGTTATCTGCGATGAACACCTGATTGTTATATAACTTAATGGTTCCCTCAATAGAATCGTATTCTGTATTGATCTTCGGGAAGTATAAAATTCCTTTTAAGTTGAATGGATAGTCCATGTTCAGGTGGATCCAGAACAGAGGCTCCTTGTAGTCTAAGAATACTTTGCGGTAAAATTCCTTGTATTCTTCGTCAGTGCAGTCTTTTGGATTCTTTGCCCATAATGGGTTGGTATCGTTCAATGGAACCGGTCGTTTTACAATTTTTAATTTTTCTTTTGCAGGGCAAACTTCAACGACTTCTTTTTCGCCGTTTTCATTTTCCTTTTCCTCTGTTTTTGCTTCCTCGTGGATTTCTTCCACAACGGTATCAGTATCTAACTTATCTGCTGCATCGATGGTTTCATATTCTGTCTCAGCATTTGCCTTAGATAAGAAGATTGGGGTTGGCATGAAAGAGCAGTACTTCTCAATGACTTCTCTTGCACGGTATTCGTTTGCAAATTCGAGACAGTCTTCATTCAGGTATAAAGTGATCTCAGTACCGACCCCTTCTTTTGTGCCGTCTGTCATATCGAATTCTGTGCCTCCGTCACATGCCCAGTGGACAGGTGTGGCATCTTTTTTATAAGATAAAGTATCGATCGTTACCTGATCCGCTACCATGAATGCAGAGTAGAAACCAAGTCCGAAATGACCGATGATCTGATCGTCGTTTGCCTTGTCTTTGTATTTTTCGATGAAATCAGTAGCACCGGAAAATGCGATCTGGTTGATATATTCCTCTACTTCATCAGATGTCATACCAAGACCATTATCAATGAATTTTAACGTTTTTTCGTCCGGGTTTACAATAACCTGAATCTGTGGTTTGTAATCAGCAGGTAATTCGTACTCGCCCATCATATCCAGTTTTTTTAATTTTGTGATGGCATCGCAGCCATTACTGATCAATTCACGATAGAAGATATCGTGATCGGAATATAACCATTTCTTGATGATCGGGAAAAGGTTATCACTGTTGATTGAAAGATTTCCATGTTTCTCAGCCATAATATAACACTCCTTTTTCTATCCATAAGTAACACTAATTATTTTATACTCTGTTATAAAATGCACTTATCAAATATCTGAATCATTGCATTTCAACTTATATCTAGGATTTTATAACCCTTGTCTGCAAAAGTCAATAGAAAATTAGCACTCTTTTTAAATGAGTGCTAACAATAAATGGGCGAAAGCAGAAAAATAAGGTGTTTACAGAATATATAAAAACTTTATAAACTTAATTGAAGTTCATGGTATAATAACCACAAGAGAACGGAGGATAACATGATAGTTTTAAAAGCGGATAAAGAATTGAATTTAACCTTTCAGAAACTGATCAAAATGATGGATGTGCCTGTGGAGTGGAACGGCATGTTTTTTGTGATTGGGGATTATCTGATTCTGCAGGGGAGCGTGCGGTCACTTTTTTTCAACTTTGATACGAAGCTTGTGGTGACGAATATTATTGAACTGAAAGCAGAGGAGCAGATGATCGCTGCCGTGGAGCAGCACCCAAATGTGCGGGATATTTTGAATATGGTGCTTTATGCGTTTGGAAAGTGGGGAAATATCAAGGGACTCCGTGTGGACAAAGATTATGTGCAGCTGAACCGGTTGTTTGCGCAGATCCTTGGGGAATTTCAGGTGGAATCGCAGTATGGACCGGAACATTTCCGCTTCTATAAAAATAAAATCCGTCTGACCTATGAGGACGTGATCGAGGCAGTGCTGTCAGATGAACCCGAGGAGGTTTTACTGCCGGAGGAAGAAGAACCGCAGGGATTGTGGCATAAACTGATCTGGAAAAAGGCAGCCAGCAGTTTTTTGATGAAGGATACGACCATTGCCGAGCGGAGACGCAATCGTATCGGAAATAATTTTTATCTGGCGGGCTATTTGTGCCCGAAATGTGGCAGCCAGCTTTACATGGCAGTTTACCCGGAAGGAAAGGAATTTCAGATTGAGACAGAGGAAGGGGCAGTGCGCATTGCGCGTGTTTACAGTTGTAAAAAATGCTGCTGTATGTACACTCCAAGACCGAAGCGCCTTCTCGTGGATGGCGATGTATACAAAATGGATTTTGAGCGGGACGAGGCGGCTTATGAAGACTATCAGGAACTTTTAGGACGCACAGCAGGCCGCAATGTGAATACAAAGTACAACGAGTATGTGGATAAAAAGATGCAAATGCAGGTGGAAAGTGCAGAGACAGCCGCTTCGCAGGATGAGGAAGCTGAGATTACGGAGCTGATCGCGCATTTGCCGGAAGTATCCGAGCAGGAATTGTTCCGTACCATGCGGAAAATGGAGGAAGGATTTTATTCGGATGAGGGTGTGCGGCGTTTAGAGAAGGCAATTCGTGGGGGAGAAGGGGAAGACAATGCAGCGGATATAGTAAGAGAAGATGCAGACGGCGAAGAAAAAACAGCAGGAGAAGAAAAGAAAAACGACAAAACCGGATTGGCAGAGGTAGAAAGAAAAGCCGGGGAAGGAAAAGCAGCGGAAGAAAGAATGAAAGCCGGAGAAAGAAGAGCCACAGAAGCAGGAGAAAAAGCGAAAGAGGGCAGAGCGGCAGAAGAAAGAATGAAAGCCGAAGCAAGCAGAGTCGTAGGGGCAGAAAGTGCAGGAAAAAATGCTGGAAAATCGGAGAGAATGGAAAGCAATGAATTGGAAACAACTACAGACAGCGCAATAGAAAAAAATCGGAATAAACCGGAAAGAGAAACGAAAAGAACGGTAGAAACTAAGAGTGGCGAACTGGGCAAGGCTGCAAAAATAGAAAAAAAAAGAAGGGTTGGAAGAACAGAAGAGGCTTCGAGTGGAGATGTTGAAAAAAACTGGAAAGAATCAGAAGAAAAAAGAATCACCAGAAAATCAATAGAGGCAGGACAAGCAGCTTCAAAGGGAACAACAGAAAAAAGTAAGGAAGAATCAGTAAAAAAAGCGGAAGAAAGTGCTGAAAAAGCAGAGAAAATCGAAGGTGGAAAACTGAAAGAAACTACAAGGGTAGAAAGAGAGAGAAGTACTGGAAGAACAGCAGAAGGCAAAGACAGAGAGAGCGAAGAATCAGAAAGAACTGCAAAAACGCAGGAAAGAAGCCGGAGAGAACCGGAAACAGTTCGGGAAAGAAAAAGCAGACCGGTTGAAGTACTGAAAAATCCAGAAGCGGACAGGCAATCGCACCAGGAAGAATTAAAGCGTCTGACAAAAGTACAGCGGCTTGTAAACCAGCCGGGAAGAAGAACAAGAGAAGACCTTGTTTCGCTGCTGGATGAGATTAAAAAGGAAAACTTAAGTCCTGAGATCGTTCAGCCTTATATCGGACAGGTGGAAGACCGTATCCGTTCCATGGACGAAAAACAGATAAAAGAAATCTGTAAAAATGTCGGCAGCATGGATTTTGAAGATGCAAGTGACGCTGTGAAGAAGTTAGAGGAAGGAAACTTTCTGCCACAGTTAAAATTTGATGCGTTAAAAGAATTAGAACAGCGTATGTCAAAAATCAAGACCGATGAATGTGAACTTTTAGTCCATAAACTGTTCAATGCTTTTGATGAGGCAGGGGTGACAGAGTCGGAACGATACCATTTTTATCCGGCAAAAAGAGTGTGGCAGAAACAGGCTGAACCGGAGGAAACGGCAGTTTTTACGTGCGCAGAAGACAATTTCGCCAATGGAATCGGAAAGTTTGAATATCCGCTGCTTATGATCGACAAGTCAAAAGATGAGTCGGGAAAAGAAGGGGTTCTTCTGACACCGGAAAATCTTTACTTCAGTGCATGGATGACTTCCTATTATATTTCTGTAATGGATATCGCTTCGGTGGAAGCGTCAACGGGACTTTTGAACCGGGGAATCTATGTGCATCAGAACAATGGAAGCAGGACAAAGCTGCCTCTGGCGGTAGAACATGCAGACTTAGAAAAGTTTGCAAAAGTGATGGAAGATTTTACCCGTTATCTGCAGGAAAAACCATTTTCCAGAAAAGAATCTTATCTTGCAAAAGAAAAGCATGATACGATCTGTTGTTACCGCTGTGGTTACATTTATAAAGGCGCGGGTGTCTGCCCACGCTGTGGCTATAAGCAGAACGAATAAGACAGCCTGTTGCTTCGTATACATAAAAAGAGAAGATATGCGGAGCAGAAAATGAAAGCATTCTTATTAAAATACCGTTCCAGCCTGCTGCTTTTTGCAGTGATGTTTTTATTCGGCTGGGGAAGCGCAGCCGTCGTGGCAAAGTGGCAGTCTGACAGGGAAACAGAGGAGACGATGCACATCGAGGCGGCAGTCGATAACTGGGGACTTGGCTTTGGCGAGTCTGGAAAGGAACTGCAGCCGACCGGAAATGCCACGGCGGATGAGTTAAAGCAGTATGATACCTATTATATAGGAAGTAAAGAGGAAAAGGTGATCTATCTCACATTTGACTGCGGCTATGAGAATGGCAATACAGAAGCAATTCTGGATGCACTCAAAAAACACAATGCACCGGGAACTTTTTTTGTCGTGGGACATTTTTTGGAGAGTGCGCCGGAATTGGTCAAACGGATGGTTACAGAGGGACACACGGTGGGAAATCACACCTATCATCATCCGGATATGTCGGCAATCTCGGACAAAGAGTCGTTTCAGAAAGAGCTCGATGCGGTCAGCAGCCTGTTTCAGGAAGTGACCGGGCAGGAGATGACGAAGTATTACAGACCACCGCAGGGAAAATACAGCACCGAAAACCTTGCGATGGCGAAAGAACTTGGATATAAGACTTTTTTCTGGAGCCTTGCCTATGTGGACTGGAATGCGGATGCACAGCCGACGGAGGACGAAGCGTTTGAGAAGCTGATCGGGCGGATTCATCCGGGAGCCATTGTGTTGTTACATAACACATCCTCCACCAATGGAAAAATATTAGATGAACTGCTCACAAAGTGGGAGGGAATGGGTTATACGTTTAAACCACTGTCAAATTTGTGGAGCAGTGAAAAATCAAATGGATGAGTTGGAAAAATTATTGGTTTTTAAGAAAAAGTATTGTTTAAAAAGGGGAAAGTGCTACAATTAAAATAGTTACATGCAGAGAAAAGCTTAATAAACAGGAGGAGAACGGGGTATGAAAACAAAAAATAAGAAAATTGCCCAGGAAATTCAGAGCCGTATTCTTACCATTGTGATCGCTATTTTTATGATCGTATCAATAGTGGTCGCAATTATGGTTGGAAATATCAGCTTAAGCGCGCAGAAGAATGATCTGCAGATGCAGTCAAAGGCAGCATCCTATCAGTTGGAGATCTTTTTTCAGGAGTATATGACCATTGTAGAGCAGATGGCGTTAGATAGAGATGTGCGGACACTTCTGACAGAGACGAAAGCGGGAGATTCCATTACAGAGTCTGCTGATTATCAGGCAGTATTCCACGAGTTGCAGAAGATCGCAGCGGCGGACAGCGATAATATTCAGGCAGTTTGGCTGGGGGATATTGATGCAAATGTCGTGACACAGTCAGACGGTTTTACAAGTGATAAGAGTTTTGAAATCACAGAGCGTACCTGGTATCGTGCAGTAGAGACAAACAGTACGATTTTGACAAGTGCCTATGTAGATGCCAGTACCGGAAACCTGATCTTAAGTGCAGCAACACCGGTTTATGATGAGAGTGGCAAGAACATCATTGGTGTTGCGGGAGTCGACATTGCACTAGAACATATTGATGAACTGCTTCCAGCCTATAAGATCGGAAATCAGGGATTTGTTATTCTGGTAACATCGGATGGAACAATTATTTATCATCCAAATTCCGATAATCAGTTGAAGAATCTTTCTGAACTGAATGTTTCAGATTCTGTTATGCAGGCAATCCAGAGCCAGAATGCGACCTCTGTAAAATATAAGGCAGATGGAAGCACAAAGTACGGCTATGTTGGAAGAATTGGAACAACAGATTATTATACATTAAGCTGTATGCCGTCAAGTGAATATTTTGCGAGCCTGATACAGTGTGTAGTGATCGTGGTATTGCTTGTACTTGTTGGTATTGTTATTATCATTTTGTCAATCCGGCGGCTGTCAGCAAGCATTACAAAACCAATTGTTGCATTGAACGAAGTGGCACGGGAGTTGGCAGACGGCAATCTGGACGTTTCGCTGGATGTTTCATCTGAAAATGAGATTGGAGAATTGGCAGATTCCATTCAGAAGACAGTAGACCGGTTGAAGGACTATATTAATTATATTGATGAAATTGCCTATGTTCTGAACCGTTTGTCAGATGGAAAGCTGAAGTTTACATTGAAGTATGATTATGCAGGAGAGTTTGCAAAAGTAAAAGATGGAATGATCCATATCTCAGAATCCCTGCAGGGCATGATTGAAAATATCATTAACAGTTCTGCACAGGTTTCAGCCGGCGCAGATGATCTTTCAAGAGCAGCACAGAATATTGCAGAAGGAGCAAGCACACAGGCAGCTTCTGTAGAAGAACTTGTGGCAACTTCTGTTTCCGTTTCAGAGCAGGTCAAAGAGAATACGGAAGATGCATTGAAGTCAGCCGATGAAACGGCGCGTGTCACAAAGATGATGCAGGACAGCAGAATGCAGATGGATCAGATGACAGAGGCAATGAACAAGATTACAGAAACTTCAAATGAAGTTGTCAGCATTATCAAGACGATTGAAGATATTGCAGATCAGACGAATTTGTTAGCATTGAATGCTTCTATCGAAGCAGCAAGAGCCGGAGAAGCAGGTAAAGGTTTTGCGGTTGTTGCTTCTGAAATCGGCTCACTTGCAGAGGGAAGCTCTAAAGCTGCAAATAATACAAAAGATCTGATCGGCGTTTCGATTCAGGAAATTGAACGTGGTACAGAACTTGCGGCAAGTGTTGTTTCATCTATGCAGGAAGTTTTAGATGCAATCGAGAATGTCAATGGTATGATTGGAAAAAGCGCAGAGAATAATCAGACGCAGAATCAGAGCATTGAGCAGATTAAGCTTGGTATTGAGGAAATTTCCAAAGCAGTTGAGGATAACTCCGCTTCTGCAGAAGAGACATCTGCAACTTCGGAGGAATTGGCGGCACAGGCTGCTACTCTGGAATCTCTTGTAAAACATTTTGATCTGGAAGATGACGGAAGCAGTGAAGTAAAACGATAGGAATTTTATAAAAAATATTTGAAGGAAAGGGCGTAAATTCAAAATTGGATTTACGCTTTTTCTGACTGAAAAGCTAGACACTGCAAATTGAAATGGGTATAATAGGTAATACGGCAAATGACAGGTAAAGAGGAATCCGGCAGACATGCAGGATTTATAAAAATGGAGCAGAACACACATGAACAGGATTGCAATTGTGGAAGACGATCAGGGCTATCGTGAAACACTTTTTACTTATATCAGACAATACGAAACAGAACGTGGAACGACATTCGAGACGACGCCTTTTGAAAAAGCGGATGATTTTCTGGCGGTTTATCAGGGGGATTATGATATCATTCTGATGGATATTGAGATGCCGGGCACAAACGGTATGGATGCGGCAGAGGAGATCCGCAAAAAGGATGCGCAGGTAGTGATCATGTTTATCACCAATATGGCGCATTATGCGATCAAAGGATATGAAGTTGGTGCATTGGACTTCGTTTTAAAGCCGATCCAGTATCTGAATTTTGCAAATAAAATGGATCGTGCAATGCAGCTTGTGGAAAACCGGGGAAGCAAGCCTGTGATGCTCCAGACAGGAACCGGCATGATAAAGATTGATTCCAGAGACATTTATTATGTGGAGATCCAGAATCATGTGCTGCGTTATCACACCAGACAGGGAAATTTTGAGATGCGCGGAAGTCTTAAGAACGTGGAAGAAGAACTTCCAAAGGGACTGTTTGCAAAATGCAGCAACTGGTGTCTGGTAGGACTGACGCATGTTGCAGAGATCCGGGATGATACGGTGATCGTGGAAGGCGAAAAACTGCAGATCAGCCGCCGCAGCAAGAAAAACTTTATGACAGCGCTCATTCGCAGTGTAGGGAGAAGTTAACAATGGTTCGGGATTTTGGTATCATGATTTTTCAGGATTTTTTATTGCAGGCATGTGTGTATCTGTTCCTTATGCCACTACATATCATGGAAAAGAATAAGTTAAAAAACGCACTCATCCTCTGCGCGGCATGGGTTGTGATGCTGCTTGTGCGTATGCTGATTCCGGTTACCGGACAGAATCTGATCTTAGAGTTTCTCATGAGGTTTCTGATCACGATGATCGCGGTTGGACTGATCAGCGGGAAAATAAGCTGGGAGATGATCTACTGTTCCGTGTGGCCGATGATCGTTTACCATTGTACGAATATTTTCTGGAACAGTCTGCATGGAATCTCTGCGATTGACCAGCAGCCGAGAGTGATGCAGTATATTTTTTCACTGCTGTTTTTTGCAGCAGTTTATCTGGTGTTTGCAATCACACTGTTCCGCTGGCTTCCGAGAAATGGTTTTTATCAGGCTGGACCGAGAAGAACGCTTTCCGCGGCGGCGGTACTTTTTTTGTCCCTGTATTCGTATTATAACTTTTATCAGAATCGTGGGGAATCGAATCTGGCGGTTCTGGTACAGCTTTACTGTGTGACATTTTTATATCTGCAGGCGGAGCTTTTCAAAAAGAGTGAAGTGAAGCAGGAATATGCGCTCATGGAGCGGATGTGGTATCAGCAGAAAAAGCAGTATGAGATTGCCAAAGACCAGATGCAGGTGATCGACCGCAAGTGCCATGACCTGAAATATCAGGTGGCGGCAATGCGGCATATCGACAATCCAACGGAGCGGGAGAAGAACTTAAAAGAGCTGGAAAAATCCATTCGCATCTACGATTCAATCGTGAAAACAGGAAATGAGATTTTAGATACGCTGCTCTCGGAGAAAAGCCTGATCTGTGAGGCGAGAGACATTACGATGCATTGTGTCATTGACGGAAAAAAACTGTTTTTTATGGATTCCATTGATATTTATGCATTATTTGGCAATGCAATAGACAATGCGATCGAGTGCGTGGAAAAGTTTTCAGAGAAAGAGATGCGTTTTATCGATATCTGTGTGGCAGAAAAACAGCATTTTTTATATATCCGTTTTTCCAACCCGACGGAACGCACACCGGAGTATGAAAATGACCTTCCGAAAACAACAAAGAAGAATAAACAGTATCATGGAATTGGTTTAAAGAGTATCCGTCATATCGCAGAAAAATATGGCGGTGACATTTCAGTATCTACGGAAATGGGCTGCTTTAACCTCGAAGTGCTGTTACCTGTAAAGTAAAAAGTCGGCGTCAGTGAGCCTCTTAATCGAGGAGAACAGACGCTGGCTTTTTTTGAAATTATGCAGCCATATTCCGACAGGTTTCCTTAGAACACCACTTACGTCATAAAATGCACCGACTAAGTCAGGTTCGTTGAAAAATTAACGAATTTTATTTATTATTTATGTATTGAAATTGGAACAATATATAAAAATAGCCTGAAACGATACAAAGTGACAGGCACCATAAATAATAAAAAGGATGTGTTATATGCGACGAATTCAAAATCTGATGGAGCAGTGGCTTTTCATTGGACCTGACAAAAAACAAGTACAGGTGAACTTGCCACATACATGGAATGCAAAAGATGGTCAGGATGGAGGAAACGATTACTACAGAGGAACCTGCCATTACGAGAAAACATTTGAAAAACCGGAGTTTGATCCAAAGACAGAGGAAGTTTATCTGGAATTTTTAGGTGTCAATGCAAGCAGTGATGTGACAGTGAACGGAAAAGAACTTGCACATCATGATGGCGGATATTCTACATTCCGTGTGAATATTACAGAGGCTTTGCAGGAGCAGAACAAACTGGAAGTGACTGTGGATAATTCGGTCAATGGAAAAATATATCCACAGAAAGCGGATTTTACGTTCTACGGCGGAATCTACCGTGATGTCCGTTTCCTGATCGTGTCAAAAGAGCATTTTGACTTAGATTACCTTGGAAGCAACGGAATCAAGATCACACCGGAAGTAAAAGATAACGAGGCAAATGTTCATATTGAAACATTTACAAATACAAAGGATGCGCAGGTACGCGTACAGATCAAAGATCAGGACGGAAAGGTAGTTGCAGAAGGAGACGGATGCGACGTGAACTTAAACATCCAGAATCCAATCCGCTGGCACGGAAGAAAAAATCCGTATCTTTATACAGCAGCTGCAACATTGACAGTCAATGGGGAAGTGAAGGATGAGATCACAAACCGCTTTGGTATCCGTACATTTTATGTAGATCCAAAGAAGGGATTCTTCTTAAACGGAGAGCATTATCCGCTTCACGGTGTTTCCAGACATCAGGATTTTAAAGCACTTGGAAATGCGATTTCCACGAAAAATCATGACGAAGACATGGATCTGATCTGTGAACTTGGTGCGAATACAATCCGTCTTGCACATTATCAGCATGACCAGTATTTTTATGATCTCTGTGATGAGAGAGGTATGGTCGTATGGGCTGAGATTCCATATATTTCAGAGCATATGCCGGGTGGAAGAGAAAATACGATCAGCCAGATGAGAGAGCTTATCATTCAGAATTATAATCATCCGTCAATTGTAGTGTGGGGCGTATCCAACGAGATCACGATCAGCACGAAAGACAAAAAAGACATGCTCGATAATCACCATGTATTAAACGATCTGTGCCATAAGATGGACCCGACCAGATTAACAACACTGGCATGTTATGCAATGTGCGGACCATTCAACCGTTCTGCACACATCACAGATTTAGTTGGCTGGAATTTATACCTTGGATGGTATGTGCCGGGATTTTTCTTAAATGATATGTTTTTAAGATTTTTCCACCTCATATTTCCAAATCGTCCGATCGGTTACTCGGAATACGGTGCGGAAGGTATGCCAAATCTTCACAGCAGAAGACCAAGACGCGGCGATCATACCGAGGAATATCAGGCAAAATATCATGAGTATATGATCAAATGTTTCAAACGTCATCCATTTATGTGGAGCACTTATGTATGGAACATGTTTGATTTTGCAGCAGATGCAAGAAATCAGGGCGGTGAGCCGGGAATGAACCATAAGGGACTTGTGACGTTTGACCGCAAGACCAAAAAAGACAGTTTCTTCTTATATAAAGCATATTGGAGTGATGAACCATTTGTACATTTGTGTGGTTCACGCCGCAGTGACCGTTCCGAGGAGACGACAACGATTAAGGTTTATACAAACCAGCCGGTTGTGTCCTTATATAATAACGGGGAGCTGATCGAGCAGAAGAGCGGAGATCATATTTTTACGTTCCAGCTTCCTATGGAAAAGGAAAATAAGATCGAAGCAGTAGCTGGAAGTGTGAAAGATGCGATGGTGCTTTACCATACAGAAAAAGAAAATCCGGACTACAAACTGAAAAAAGAAGCTAAGAAGAGTGAAAACTGGGTATAGACCTTCCAAAGGAGAAGAATCAATGAGCAATCAAAAAGGAAATGAAACTGCACAGGCAGTTAAGATGAACCGGGCAAAGCCGTATCAGCTTGTCCTGTTCCCGATGAATAATGGTGCTACGAATGTTTATTACATTCTCACCATGAATTTTATCGCATATTACGCAAACGGTGTATTAGGACTTGCACTTATGTTTGCAACTACAATGGTAACCGTTATGCGTCTTTTCGACGCAGTGACAGACCCGATCATCGGAGCACTGATCGACCGCACAAACTCAAAGTTTGGTAAGTTCCGTCCATATATGGTATTAGGAAATGTGATCATGATCGTTTCTTCCATTTTACTGTATTTTGGAACAAGAATTATTGCACCGGATATGCAGTGGCTGCGCTATGTATGCTTTGTATTATTTTATGCATTATATGTGATCGGATATACGTTCCAGACAGCCTGTACCCGTTCCGGACAGACCTGTCTTACCAATGATCCGAAGCAGCGCCCGATGTTTACGATTTTTAATACGATCGCCAGCCTGATCGGTATGGGACTGGTACAGTTTTTAGCACCGATCTTAAGTGATCGTCTTGGCGGTTACAACAGCGCGAACTTCTTTGATTTTATGATCCCGCTTGCAATCGTGGTATCCGCAGTGCTGACACTCCTTGCAGTGATCGGTATCTGGGAAAAAGACAGACCGGAGTTTTTCGGTGTCGGCAACAAGCAGGAAAAAGTAAAATTAAAAGAGTATATTGCAATTTTAAAGGCAAACAAAGAATTACAGCGTCTTATGGTTGCCGGAGCAGGATGCAAACTTGCCTTTTCCATTGCAACGAACATGACAGTTTTATGTATGTTATACGGAGCAATGATGGGAGACTACGGCGGACTGTATCTTCCAATGATGATTGTTGGATATATTTTCTCTGTGCCATTCTTCCTTTTGACGGTAAAAACTTCACAGAAGCATGGTCAGAAAGCTTCCTTGGTACGCTACACAATGCTTGCGCTGGTAATGTATATCGGTGTTCTGGTACTGTTGCTGTTATGGAAACAGGGAGTGCCTGCATTGAACTTAAGCTTAAGATCAATTAATGTATACACTGTTTTGTTCGTGATCTTTTTTGGTGTCGGCTATGGTGCTTACTATGCAACCGCAGATATGCCGATTCCAATGGTTGCAGACTGTTCCGATTACGAGACTTACCGTTCCGGACAGTATGTGCCGGGTATCATGGGAACACTGTTCTCGCTGGTCGATAAACTGGTAAGTTCTCTTGGTTCCACCATCGTTGGTGCAGCCGTTGCAATGATCGGTATCCAGACCTTACCGGACAGCAAAGCACCATATTCTTCCGGAATGCATGGCGTTGTTCTGATCCTGTTCTGTATCGTTCCAATGATCGCATGGCTTGCAACACTCTGGGCAATGAAGGGTTACACCTTAACCGGAGCAAAGATGAAAGAAATCCAGGCTGTCAACGCTGTGAGAAAACACGCCGTAAGCGGTGGAATGCAGCTTGAAGAAGCCATGGAAAAATGGAAAACTTATGAGGACGTACCGGAAGAATTCCGGCAGGAATAAAGTAAGAGAATTGTTTTTTTGTTAGTAATCCGTTATACTATGTAAATAGTATAGCGGATTTTTTTTGGAGGCTTCCATGAATGATCAGTGTGCTGGATACAAAAGCGCGTGAGGAACAGAAAGAAAACTTTTATCATGGACTGTTATTAGGTTTGCTGCGGGGAAGCAACCCGGACTGGCTGATAAAATCGAACAGAGAGTCAGGAGACGGGTATAGTGATATTCTCATAGAACCGGAGAATCCGGATGCAGGCATTATCATTGAGGTAAAGCATGCGGCATCTATTAGCGGTCTTGACAAAGCATGTGAAAATGCAATGGTGTAGATTAAAAATCGCAGATACGATGAAGCACTCAGGGAGAATGGCAGATGTGAAATTTTAGCGTATGGCATTGCATTCCATAAAAAACGGTGCAGGGTGGTATGCGAGAGAGTGTAACTTTTAAAAAGTATTTTACTGTAGGATGTACTTTGTGAAGCGCAAAAGGCTATAAATAATATAAGTTTAAAGAGGGGAAGGTTATGGCAATAAGATCAGTAGAATACCTGCAAAGTCTTGTACGAGAGCTTATAAAACTGCCGGGTGAGACTGAGTGGGTAGAATTCAAATGTAATAACAAGCAGCCACAGATGATTGGTGAATATATTTCTGCTTTAAGTAATTCAGCAGCACTGTGTGAACGACCAAAGGCATATTTGGTTTGGGGTGTGGACGATGCAACACATAAAATTGTAGGCACTGAATTTCAGTATTGTAAAATGAAAAAGGGAAATGAAGAATTGGAAGCATGGCTTTCCAGAATGCTTTTACCAAGAATTAATTTTCGATTTTTTGAGGTTCCAATGGATGAAGGAATGGTTGTGTTGATGGAAATTCCCTGTGCAGAAAAACAGCCAGTGCAGTTTGCGGGAGGTGAATATATCAGAATTGGAACGAACAAAAAGAATTTGAAAGAATATCCAGATAAAGAGAGAGAATTATGGAGAACATTTGATTCCACACCATATGAACTACGAATTGCAATGAGAAATCTGGATGAGGATGAAATGGTGTCCTTATTAGATTATTCTAAGTATTATGACAAGCTTGAAATGCCAATTCCAAGAAATCGGGATAAGGTATTAGAAGATCTGCAACATGAGAAATTCATTAAGAAAAATGATGCTGGTACATGGGATATTACGAATATGGGAGCATTGATGATTGCAAAAGATTTGAAAAAATTTGAAGCCTTGCATAGAAGAACTGTCAGAGTGATATGGTATAAAGAGAACTCCAGATTGGATGCTATCAGAGAAAAGGAATTTTGCGCTGGTTATGCGTTTTCACATGAAGAAATTGTGCAGTATATTATGACGATTATTCCGCAGAAAGAGGTTATTGTAGAAGCTACGAGAAAATCTGTTGTCAGCTTTCCAGAAATTGCTATTCGTGAGTTACTGGCAAATGCTATGATACATCAGGATCTTCAGCAAAGGGGGACAAATCCAATGGTGGAGGTGTTTAAAAATCGAATTGAGTTTGCAAATGCTGGAGCACCATTAGTAGCAATCGAAAGAATTGTAGATTCGGTGCCGATATCCAGAAATGAAAATATCGCTGGATTTATGCATAAATGTGGTATTTGTGAGGAACGGGGTAGTGGTTATGATAAGATTGTCGAAGCAACAAGTAAAAATGAGTTACTTGCTCCGAGAATCGAAAATCAGAATAATCAATTCACAAAAGCAATATTGTTTGCAAAAGTACCATTTGAGTTAACCACAAAAGAAGATCGAATGAGAACTTGTTATATGCAGGCGTGTCTGGCATATGTCAATTTTGAAGGTATTTCTAATTCAGATATTCGAAAAATATTTGGTTTGGGAGAAAAAGAGAAAGCAAAGGCATCGAGACTTCTTAATAATGCTGTGGAAGGTGGGTATATCAAAGTAATGGATCCAGATACTGCACCAAGATATAAAAAGTATATTCCATATTGGGCATAATTTAAGTTTTGCTAAGTTTCACTTATATAGGTAGATGAGAAAAATTTAATAGAAAAATATATAAAAAACGCACTGAAAACTATAGGATTATTGGCTTTTTTCAGTGCTTTCTCTTTGCTTAAAGAGAAAAAATACAATAATTTAAGTTTCGCTAAATTTCATTCATTTTAATTTTCCACTAAATATTAACAATTCTAAAACAAAGATCAAGCAATAACGAAACAATCAGACGTTAGAATCAGTCCATAAAGTAAAGCAATAAAAACTTACAGAAAAACGGAGGAATACATTATGGCTGAATATCAGTTAAAAACAGGAAAAGTAGGAAAGAAAGTAGTGGATGGTTACAAAAAGATTGAGAACGGTGTCGTAGGAACCTATCAGAAGATTGAAGACGGTGTCGTTGGAACTTACAAGAAAATCGAAGATGCATTCGTTGACAAATTTTTAGAAGAAAAAAAGCAAGATTGCAACGGTGTACAAAGGGAACATAATAAAAAACTTAATAATGGACTGCCAATCTTACACAAAGTACCGCCCAAACGAGACTACGGGCGGTATTTTTGTATCATGGCGGAGAAAGGAGGAACTTCCCACGGGGGCTTGACTGAAAAGTTGAGCCCCTTTTTTCATGCCAAAAAACAGGAGGTAAATGCTTATGGCAGATGATAAAACCACAAAAACGCCGGAACAGCCGGTAACGGATAGCGGGCCGGGCAAGGAAACGCCTCCCGCTCCCCCAAAAGAGCCGGAGAAGGTTTCCGTTTCCCCGGAGCCGGAAAAAAAGACGGAACCAGAAGTAAAGAACCCACAGGTTTCTGTCTATAACTTCGCTGAAATTATGAAGGAAAAGAAAGCCGAGGAACGGGCGGCAACTCCCAGCGGGGAAAAGCCTGACCCGACAAAAGCGGAGAAACCGGAAAAGCAGCCGGAGGCTCCGAAGAAAGCGGAGGAAAAACCCAAAGAGCCGGAACAGCCGAAGCGCCGGGGCCGTCCCCCGAAAGAAGATAAGGACAAGGCCGCAGCCCTGAAGCCCAAAGCTCCTGCACAGAAACCGGAAAAGGCGGTCAAAAAGGAACCGGAGAAAAAAACGGCTCCAACGGTACAGGCTGCTCCCGCTCCGAAGGAATCCGAAAAGCCGAAGGATGCACCACGCCGGGGCAAGGAGCAGATCGTCTATATCAAGCTGAACGA
>UQNW01000020.1 GCA_900542495.1 uncultured Roseburia sp. | reverse complement strand
AATCAGCAATGGCAGGAATTAACGCAGAAGCTGAACAACGAGAACAGCTTATTGCAGAAACAGAACAGCGAATTGCTGACCTTAAACAGCAGATAGAGAAAGCGAGGGAGATCGATGAGCGAATGCAGAAACTTAGAGAACGTCGGGCAGGTGGAAGAACTTCTGCTGATGACCGAACAGATGCAGGACGAACTGGATCAGAAAGACCAGACAATCCAGGAACTAAACAGGCAGCTAAGCGAATCGCTGACCTTGAACGAGAAATTGAACAGCGAAAACAGAGCCGAGAATATCGAAGCATTGCGGACAAGATTAAGGCAAACAGAGGAACGATTGACCAGCGAGACAGACAGCAGGAAAAGAGCCGACGCAGAAGCCGTGGCATGGAAATTTAAGTATGAAAAAGCAGAGCAGGAAAAACTTTATGCACAGACACACCAAAAGACGGTAGAGGTAGCTGTTGAGAAAAAAGTGCCTTATGAGAAATGTGAAAAATGTGACCGTACTGCTTACCGGAAAGCAAAAGAAAAATGCGATAGCCGTAAAAGCCAGTTAGAAAAGAAATATAAAAATATGACGATTGGTTATGAAAGTATCTTGTTTCTACTGGCATGGTACAGCATAACAACAACACTGTTTACTGCGATTCTTTCGCCGGTTTTCCTTAACGACTGTATCGTCTTTTTCGGTGCGTTAGGAAAAGGAATGGGAAGTTTATTTCGGGAGTTTGTGACAGGTGCAGACTCTTTCGGACAGTTAAGCAGTGGAATACCTAACAGTATTCTTTCCGGGATTGTGTACTGGCTGATTGCCGGTACTGTCATGGCAATTTTATTCGTAATAACCGGGTGGCTGATAATCGGGATTGGTTATCAGGTAGGAAAAATCTACCGGAAATATTGTTGGGATATCATCAGTATCGTGGTAGCGATAACGAGTACAGCTGTTGTAATTTACTTTGGAGAATGGATTAAAAACGCTAATCCGATAAATCTTATTGTATTGCTATTACTGTCGCATATTATTTATATTGGAATCAGATGTTATGTGAAAGACTGGATGGAAGAACGAGGATATTATTAAAAGAGGACAGGGAAATTTCATAATCTTCCTGTCCTTAGTAAGGGACTATTGATTGTTTATATAAAGAAAAAGTATATAAATAAATCTTGACAATTAGTACGAACTCGGACTATAATACAAAAGTCCGGATTCGTACTAATTTAAGGAGGAAAAAGATGAGAAAAGATAATAATATGATAATACAGTTGCAACGATATTATGCTTTATGGAAAGAATGTACAGCAATGTATGAGGAATGGTCAAAGGATCAGGGACTGTCTTCAAATGGAGTTTTTGCTTTGTATTCATTTTATGAAAGTAATGGAAGATGCACGCAGAAAATGATAAGTGAAAAATGGAATATACCTAAGCAAACGGTAAATACGATACTAAAAGATTTTCAGAAAAAAGGATACATCAATATGGTATCTGATGATTCAGACAAGAGAAATAAGCTGATATGCCTCACAGAATCAGGAATGGAATATACGAAAGATATCATAGAAAAACTGCACTCAAAAGAAATATATGTAATCGAAAAAATGGGATTAGAGAATATAGAAAGTCTTAATGATAATACAGAGCTGTTTATCAGACTTTTCAAGGAAGGAGATTGTAAGAAAAATGAATCATAAATCATTATTTTTTAAATATGTTATTCCATCTATTATAGCATTTGCATTATCAGGAATATATGCGATAGTGGATGGATATTTTGTAGGCAATACCATAGGAGATGCTGGACTTTCGGCTATTAATATTGCATATCCGATTGTGGCTTTGATTCAGGCTCTTGGAACAGGAATTGGTATGGGAGGAGCTGTTTATTACTCAATTAATGCAGCAGAAAAGAAAGGAAAACGGGCAGAAGAATTTATTGCTACAAGCTGGTGGCTTCTTGTAATAGTAAGTGTTATCAGTACCATAATTATTTACTCCTTTTCGTCTAAAATTTTAGGATTGCTTGGAGCAGATGGAATTATATTAACAAATGCGACAGATTATATCAAAATTATAGCACTTGGAGCAATATTGCAGATTCTTGGAACTGGAATGATGCCATTCATTAGAAATTATGGAAACTCTTTCTGGT
Source organism: uncultured Roseburia sp. (assembly GCA_900542495.1). Lineage (GTDB taxonomy): Bacteria > Bacillota > Clostridia > Lachnospirales > Lachnospiraceae > Roseburia. The sequence goes on along the minus strand of UQNW01000020.1, from coordinate 61,360 downwards.
CAATGTTTGCGATGGTTGGTGGATTCATAACCAATATTGTTCTGGATTTTATCTTTGTATGGATATATGAAATGGGCATGAAAGGTGCAGCCACAGCTACAATAGCCGGACAGGGTGTGACTGCAGCAATTGCAATCATATACGCATTATATAATAAAAAGTTTTATGTGTATGTATCCTTAAAAAATGTAAAAGAAATGTGTGGCGCTATATTCAGAGTAGGTCTTGCACCATTTGGGCTAGCATTGACTCCTAATATTTCATTGGTGTTTATAAACCGATTCTCCGCTTCTTATGGGGGAGAAAAAGCTATTGCAACTTATGCATGTGTATCCTATATTATCTGTATCATATATCTCATATTGCAGGGCGTAGGTGATGGAAGTCAACCTTTAATGAGCCGTTTTTATGGTGAGAAGGATCAAGAAAGCCTGAGAGGAGTTCAGAGAATGGCATACATTTTTGCAATAATTCTTGCTGTTTGTGGTGGAATTATCATGTATGTAAACAGAGCAAATATTGGAGGGGTTTTCGGAGCTTCTTATGAAGTAAGTATTGAGATTTCTAAAATTGTACCTATATTTTTAGTGTCATTACCATTTGTTGCGATTACCAGAATAGCGACAGCTGGATTTTATGCTACTGAAAAAAGTGGATTGTCATACATTCTTACATTCATTGAACCAGTATTGATGCTGATATTTATGCTTGTTTTACCACCTTTATTTGGTGGACAGATTATGATATGGTGGAGTACGGTATTGGCACGTGTTTTTTCAGCGATTCTGGCATTCATACTAATAAAATATTGCGAAAAGGGAGATTTGCAATATGGAATACAGAAAATTTAACAATCAGATAGTAGCAAGAATAATCTAGGTTTATCTATTGTATTTTTAAGGACAGCCTCATAGCAATAGGGCTGTCCTTTTAAAATTATGAAGCTAATTTTTAATAAATTCTAGTAGATTTTGATTGGAATAATCATAACTCTAATGAATCTTCAGCATCTACCCACATCTGTAAATTCCCATCAAGATATAACCTTGCATATTCTAATGGCTCATCGATTGCAAGCGATGTCAAAGCACAATCAGATCCAGGTGTGGTTCTTAAATTTTTTTCTGCTTCCCAACAATCAATACGGAGTATATAGCCCGTATTAGTATATACATCAATGCTGTTGCACTGTGGATTGTATTCTGCAAATATTGTTCTCATCGTATCCCATCTCCTTATCATTTAATCAATCAGTAGTAGCAAAAATTAAGAAGCATTTCAATCAGTTCACCATGTCACTTTTATTTTGTGTTATACTGTCTTATAGATTTTTCTTGCCCTTGTATTTGCCCTTATCAGAGTGCATAAACACTGATGGGACGATATAACACAAGGGAAATAATAAGGGAAAGCTCACCTGCGACAAATCCAGTGTTTTCAAGGGGTTGCGAAGAATTTAATAATAAAATATAACAGTTATTAAATTTCTTAAAACAGGTGAAATCTCAATCGGAAGTTGTGGAGGTAGAAAAATATGTATAGAATATATAGTGCACTTATCGAAATTGTTGCGGCAGCTGTTTTTATAATTCCTATTTGGTGCATATATAACAAGTTATGTTTTCATAGCTGGAAACGAACTATTATTTATATGGTATTTGGGTTTTATTTTACTGCAGTCTTAGCACTTGTAGGCTTCCCTAATATAGCATCTCTGAAAATTGATTTTGCAGTGAACGTTATCCCGTTTTTGGATATGGTTTCGGATTTCATTAATGCTTGTTTGAATATACTTTTATTTGTTCCATTTGGTTTCTTTTTGCCGATATTGTGGGATAAATTTAGAAACATTAAAAATATTGCCTTAATGGGATTTATAGTTACAAGTTTAATTGAAATATCACAGATTTTTACTTTTAGAACCAGTGATATAAACGATATTATTACAAATACTGTTGGTACTATAATTGGATATTTTATTGTACATAGGATAACTGATAATTTTACGAAGCGAATCTTTTCAAATTCAAAAATGAGTGACTTTTACATAATATGTGTATCTGTAGCACTTATTATGTTCTTCCTTCAACCATTTATTTCATCATTGTTATGGAAAATGGTGCTGTAAATTCAAGTTTATCATTTGTACGCTATTTTTTGATTGCATAGGTAATGCCAAAAGCAGATATTATAACTGCCTCCTAATCGTAAAGTTAGTATGTATCAGGGGACTTTCACAAGTTATTCTTAGTGTAAATGAAAGAAAAATCGTACAGATAAAATATGATTTCCTTTGTGAGCTTTGCGAACAGGAGAAAGCCATGATTAAATACCCTTTCTTCATAATTGATTTTATAAACATATATGAATAAAAATTATGTAAACACTATACAAATAGTCACACAGGTTATAATAGTCATGCACAAAATATATAGGCAAATATCGCATCAGACGTTGACAAAGAAATATGATATTGATATTATTTAACTTAAATATGAGTGAGTAAAACTGTAAAGCGCAAAAGACTTTACAAGGAAGAGGTTTTCATTATGAGAAGACAGGTATTATCGCTCTTAGTTGAGAACAATCCGGGTGTTACAAGCCATATTTCTGGATTATTCAGCCGAAGAGGATATAACATTGACAGTTTTTCTTCCGGTGTGACTGCAGATCCGCGTTATACGAGGATTACCATTGTAGCAAGTGGGGACGAGCAGATATTAGAGCAGATTGAAAAACAGCTTGCCAAGTTAGAAGATGTGGTTGATATCAAGAAGTTGGAGCCGGGTTCTTCAGTGACAAGAGAACTCATTTTAGTTAAGATTCGTGCAAAAGACACCGAACGCCAGCCGATTCTTAATGTGACAGAGATTTTCCATGGGAAGATCGTAGATGTTACAAATGATTCCATGGTGATTGAACTTACAGGTCATCAGGATAAGCTTGAGGCTTTTCTGGATCTGTTACAGGGATATGACATACTGGAGTTAGCGCGCACCGGTATTACAGGACTGTCAAGAGGAACAGCCGATGTAAAAATTATGGAATAGCTATTTGAAGGAGGATTAAAAATGGCAGCAAAAATTTTTTATCAGGAAGATTGTAATCTCTCATTATTGGATGGAAAGACAATCGCTATCATTGGATATGGTAGTCAGGGACATGCACATGCATTAAACTTAAAGGATTCCGGATGCCATGTTATCATTGGTCTTTATGAGGGAAGCAAATCCTGGGCAAAGGCTGAGAAACAGGGATTTGAAGTATATACAACTGCAGAGGCAGCTAAGAAAGCAGATATCATCATGATCCTGATCAATGATGAAAAACAGGCAGATATGTATAAGAAAGATATCGAGCCAAACTTAGAGCCGGGTAATATGTTAATGTTTGCTCATGGATTCAATATTCATTTTGGATGTATCGTTCCACCAGCAGACGTTGATGTTACCATGATCGCACCAAAAGCTCCGGGACATACCGTACGTTCTGAGTATCAGGCAGGAAAGGGAACACCTTGTCTGATCGCTGTTGAACAGGATGCAACCGGAAAAGCACAGGATCTTGCACTTGCATATGCACTTGGTATCGGTGGAGCAAGAGCCGGTGTCTTAGAGACAACATTCAGAACAGAGACAGAAACTGACCTTTTTGGTGAGCAGGCAGTTCTTTGCGGTGGTGTGTGTGCATTAATGCAGGCTGGTTTTGAAACATTATGCGAAGCAGGATATGATCCTAGAAATGCATACTTCGAGTGTATCCATGAGATGAAACTGATCGTAGACCTGATCTACCAGTCAGGTTTCGAAGGAATGAGATATTCTATCTCCAACACGGCAGAGTACGGTGATTACATCACAGGACCTAAGATCATCACAGAGGATACGAAGAAAGCTATGAAACAGATTCTTTCCGATATTCAGGATGGTACTTTTGCAAAGGACTTTTTATTGGATATGTCACCAGCAGGACGTCAGGTTCATTTCAAAGCTATGAGAAAGAAAGCTGCTGAACATCCATCAGAGCAGGTTGGCAAAGAGATCCGTAAACTTTACAGTTGGAACAACGAAGAAGATAAATTGATCAACAACTAAGATCTGTTTGATACATATCAGACTAAGATTGCATGTTGGAATAATGTAAATTGTCTTTTACAATCATATAAGCAAAAATCATAGAAAGGCTGTCAGATTTAGAACGTAAATATGCACGTTCTTTGTCTGGCGGTCTTTTTTTGCGTTATAGAAAATTGCGATGCAATCTTCCTATAACGTAAAACGCTCCGCGAGGATGCGACTGATGCGCAGAAGAATTATGCAAGCTAAAGCTTGCGCGCATCAGCGCGCAAAGAGTTGCATTGCAACTCTTTGTTCTATATTATCTGCAAAACAACGAGTCTGCGAATCCGGCAGCACATCAGAAATTGTTGTTTACAAAATGATGTACTATGCAAAAAGAAAGAAATCAGATATACTTTAATGGAATCACTGATGTGAGAAAAATGTAAAAGTAAAGGACAGAACAATGAAAAAAGCAGTATTTTTTGATATAGACGGAACTTTGTGGAATTATAAAATGCAGATACCGCAGAGCACCGTTTCAGCAATTAGGAAGCTTCGGGAAAACGGACACTATGCGTTTATCTGTAGTGGGCGAAGCCGTTCGAATATACAAAGCCCGGATTTGCTCGGGATTGGATTCGACGGCGTGGTTGCTTCCTGCGGGGCGCATATTGATTTTCATAAGGAGACAGTCTATCAGTTTCTGCTCACAGAAGCGCAGGTAACACATGCGTTAGAGGTATTGGAAAAGCATCGCATGCCAGTAGTACTAGAGGGACCGGAATATGTCTATGTGAATGAAAATGATTTTCTGGACGATCCATATGTGATCCATTTGCGCAAAGAATTAGGAGAGCATTTGATGAATATACCGGATGATCACAGTAAAATCCAGATAAATAAAATGAGCTGCATTGCAAAAAATGCAAATATAGAGCAGTTTGTACAGGATATGGGGAAAGACTTCAATGTAGTCATTCATGAGGAGGGAATCTTAGAGATTAATCCGTCCGGCATTTCCAAGGCAACAGGAATCAAAAAAGTGTGTGAGATACTGGGAATCCCACACGAAAACACGTATGCATTTGGAGACAGTGCCAATGATTTAGAGATGCTCATCTATGTGGCACACAGCGTTGCAATGGGAAATGGAACAGAGAAAGTGAAGAAAACAGCCGAATATGTGACACAATCTGTAGACAAGGACGGTATCTGGCATGGATTGAAACATTACGGATTGATTTAAGGGAGAATACGCTCTCTGTGCACCAGAGGGTTCACTTTTTTTCATCAAAAAACAAGGAGGCAGTATGGCAAATTTAATGGATTATCTGGACTGGCGTGGCGATCTGACATTCCGGGAAGCACCTTTCAACGAGGTAGACAATCTCATTCTGGCGCAGCTTGTGTATGTGGAATTTGCGGGAATCGTTCCGGCACCGGGAGAAGAAGGGACGATCACGGTAAAAGAAGCATGTGAACACTTTTTTGCGGCACATGACAGAAAAGAGATCATGGAGCGTGTGTCTATGACGAAAACAGCAGCATTTGTGTTAGAGAAGATGGCACAGACAGAACGTTTCTGTAATGCGCAGTTGTTTGGCTATATCAACGACATCAGCAAAGAGGAACAGTCACAGTTTTCTGTGGTATGTGTCCGGTTGGATGACAAGAGTATTTATGTATCTTTCAGTGGAACAGACAATACGATCATCGGCTGGCGGGAAAATTTTAACATGGGCTATCTGTCCGAGACACCCGGGCAGTTGAAAGCTGTCGATTATCTGAATCAGATAGTGCATGACGACTGGAAGAAAATCAGGGTCGGCGGACATTCCAAGGGAGGAAATCTGTCTGTGTATGCATCTGTAAAATGTGATCGGTCAATCCAGAAGCGGATCGTGAAAGTATACAGCAATGACGGTCCGGGGTTTAATGAGGAAATGATCGAGAGCAAAGAGTATCAGAGAATGCTGCCGAAGATTAAGACAATCCTGCCGGAATCAAGTATTGTCGGCATGCTTTTGGAACATCAGGAAAAATTTGAGGTTGTAAGAAGTTCGGAGAGCGGCATCCAGCAGCATGATGCCATGTCATGGGAAGTGCTTGGCAGCCATTTTGTCTATGTGGAGGAGGTTGCACCGCAGAGCATCCTGCTCGACGAGACGATGAAAAAATGGATTTTCCAGTTGACGAAAGAACAGCGCGAGGAGATTGTCGATACGGTCTTTTCCATGCTCGATGATGCCAAAATCTATACAGTGGATGATTTTTACAACAGCAAATGGAAAAAAGTGCAGGAGTTGATGAAAGCAAAGAGCAGGCTTTCACCGGAAACACAGGAGCTTTTCTCACAGGCACTGCGCATGTTATGGAAAACCGGAAATCAGACGGTGAAAAAGTCTGTAAAACAGGCGGTTTTAGAGAAAGTGGAAGAAGCCAATTCTCTATTTTCCACCGATAAATCTAAAAAAAGTATGAAATCATCGAAAAAATAATATGATATAAAAAAGAGAGAAAAAAAGAGAAATAATGAGAAAACACGAAAAAATATAGATGTAAATACCTCTAAATTTGGTTGCGAATTTAGAGCGAAAAACATATTATATGACTATCGGTTAGCACTCAAACTAAATGAGTGCTAATAACACATGATAACAATAGAAAGTCTGATAACTTTCTACAATATCAAAAGAAAAAAAGAAAAGAATATATATTGAATGGAGGAATCATCATGAAATTAGTACCATTGAGTGACAGAGTAGTTTTAAAACAGTGTGAGGCAGAGGAAACTACAAAATCAGGAATTATTCTTACAAGCAGTGCACAGGAGAAACCACAGGAAGCAGAAGTGATCGCAGTTGGTCCTGGCGGAATCGTGGATGGAAAAGAAGTTACCATGCAGGTAAAAGAGGGACAGAAAGTTATTTATTCCAAATATGCAGGAACAGAAGTGAAATTAGACGGCGAAGAGTATATCATCGTAAGACAGAATGATATCCTTGCAGTTGTTGAATAAAAAGTTATTTATATTAAAATAGAAAGAGGTAGAAAATCATGGCAAAAGAAATTAAATACGGATCAGAAGCCAGAGCAGCATTAGGCGCAGGTGTTGACAAATTAGCAAATACAGTAAGGGTTACATTGGGACCAAAAGGAAGAAACGTTGTTCTTGACAAATCTTATGGCGCTCCACTTATCACAAATGATGGTGTGACGATCGCAAAAGAGATCGAGTTAGAAGATGCTTTCGAAAACATGGGAGCACAGTTAGTAAAAGAAGTTGCAACCAAGACAAATGATGTTGCCGGTGATGGTACAACAACAGCAACGGTTCTGGCACAGGCAATGATTCAGGAAGGTATGAAGAATCTGGAAGCAGGAGCTAATCCGATCATCCTCCGCCGTGGTATGAAGAAAGCAACTGACAAAGCGGTAGAATCCTTGAAAGCAATGTCATCCAAAGTAAATGGTAAAGACCAGATTGCAAAAGTTGCAGCAATTTCTGCTGGTGACGAGGAAGTTGGTAACATGGTAGCAGACGCTATGGAAAAAGTTTCCAACGACGGTGTTATCACAATCGAAGAGTCCAAGACGATGCAGACAGAGCTTGACCTTGTAGAAGGTATGCAGTTCGACCGTGGTTACTTATCTGCATATATGTGCTCTGATATGGATAAAATGGAAGCTGCATTGGATGATCCATACATCCTGATCACAGACAAGAAAATCAGTAACATTCAGGAAATCCTTCCTCTGTTAGAGCAGATCGTCCAGAGTGGTGCAAAGTTACTCATCATCGCTGAGGATGTGGAGGGTGAAGCATTAACAACTTTGATCGTAAACAAATTGCGTGGTACATTCAATGTTGTAGCTGTCAAAGCACCTGGTTATGGTGACAGAAGAAAAGCTATGTTAGAGGATATTGCAATCCTTACAGGTGGTCAGGTGATTAGCTCTGATCTTGGTCTTGAATTAAAAGATACAACGATGGATCAGCTTGGTCGTGCAAAATCCGTTAAAGTTCAGAAAGAGAACACAATCATTGTAGATGGCGCTGGTGACAAAGACGCCATTCAGGGAAGAATCAAACAGATCCGTGCACAGATTGAAGAGACAACATCTGAATTTGATAAAGAAAAATTACAGGAAAGACTTGCTAAAATGGCAGGCGGCGTAGCAGTTATCCGTGTTGGTGCAGCTACAGAGACAGAGATGAAAGAAGCAAAACTCCGTATGGAAGATGCTTTGAATGCTACAAGAGCAGCCGTAGAAGAAGGTATTATCGCAGGTGGTGGATCTGCATACATCCATGCTTCCAAAGAAGTTGCCAAATTAGCAGATACATTGGAAGGTGACGAGAAGACTGGTGCAAAAGTAATCTTAAAAGCACTGGAAGCTCCACTGTACTACATTTCTGCAAATGCAGGATTAGAGGGCGCAGTTATTATTAACAAAGTAAAAGAGTCTGCACCTGGAACAGGCTTCAACGCAGCTACAGAAGAGTATGTAGATATGGTTGAAAACGGAATCCTTGATCCAGTAAAAGTTACAAGAAGTGCATTACAGAATGCAACTTCCGTAGCATCGACTTTACTTACAACAGAATCTGTTGTTGCAAATATCAAAGAAGACGCTCCTGCAATGCCAGCAGGTAACCCGGGAATGGGAATGATGTAATCCGGTGATTTCATCATAAGATAAAGAAAAAGACCATAGCCAGAAGAATCGTAATGATAACTTTTGGCTATGGTCTTTTTCGTGCTCCCAATTGCGTATGGATATGTGGTGTGATAAAATGTACGAAAAGATAACGTAGCATTTAAGTAATATACGAAAGAAGGGATAACCCATGGAGCTTCTTAAAAAATTTGATGCACAGAATTATGAAGATACTACCAGTGTTTTTGATAAATATACCATACGCGGGATTATTGTGCGGGACGGGAAGATCGCTATGCAGTGCAGTAAAGAGGGGGAATATAAGATTCCGGGCGGCGGCATGGAAAAAGGGGAGACTTATGTGCAGGCACTTGCAAGAGAGGTAAAAGAGGAAACAGGACTTTTTATTTTGCAGGAGAAGGCAGTGGAACTTGGAGAGATTTTAGAAGTCCGGAAAGATATTTTTGACGATACAAAAAAGTTTATCTGTCATTCCCTTTTTTACTACTGTGAGGAGACAGGGGAACAGATACCGATTCATCTGACAAAGAGCGAGATTGCAAAAGGATATTATTTAAAATGGGCAACACCGCAGGAGATTTACGATACGAATATTAAGATAGAAAAAGATCCGTGGATCATCCGCGATACGGCATTTATCAAAATGATCCTCGATGGGAAGATTGCGGCATTACAGGGAATCCTCTGATCCATGACAACAGAATGTCCGCAGAGCGTATATTGTATTGCATATTTTTGTGTGGTGCAATTTAAAAAATTGTGGTACAATTTATTTGTGTGTTATGAAAGATCACAGGCACAAATAACAGACAAAGGAGAAACACATGAACGATAATTACATCACACTTACAATTGGAAAACAGAAGAATATTGCGCTGATTGCGCATGATAATAAAAAGGCAGATCTGATTGACTGGTGTGAACAGAATAAGGATATTCTGACACAGCATTTCCTGTGCGGAACCGGAACAACAGCAAGAATGATCACAGATAAGACAGGACTTCCGGTGAAAGGATACAACAGCGGTCCTCTCGGTGGTGACCAGCAGATCGGTGCGAAGATCGTAGAGGGAAGAATTGATTTTGTCGTTTTCTTTTCTGATCCATTGACAGCACAGCCACATGATCCGGACGTGAAAGCTTTACTTCGTATTGCGCAGGTTTATGATATTCCAATCGCAAATAACCGTGCATCCGCAGACTTTATGATCCACTCTGAGTTTATGAACGAAGAGTACGAGCACGAAGTGATCAATTTTAAGAAGAACATCAAAGAGCGTTCTGAGACATTATAGGAGGAACAGACCCGATGAGCAAAGTAGCAATTGTGACAGACAGTAACAGTGGAATTACACAGGCTGAAGCGAAGGAATATGGTGTAGCAGTCATGCCGATGCCCTTTTTTATCAACGACCAGACCTATTATGAAGATATTGATCTGACACAGGAAGATTTTTACCAGAAGCTTTCCGAGGATGCGAATATTTCAACTTCCATGCCGCTTGTCGGTAATGTGACAGACACATGGGACGAACTTTTAAAGGAGTATGATGAGATTGTTCATATTCCAATGTCTTCCGGACTAAGTGGTTCCTGCGAGACAGCAATCATGTTATCACAGGATTATGACGGCAGAGTGCAGGTGGTCAATAACCAGAGGATTTCAGTCACACAGAGACAGTCTGTATTAGATGCAAAGGAACTTGCGGAGAAAGGATACAGTGCGAAAGAAATCAAAGAGATCTTAGAGCGTGAGAAGATGGAATCCTCCATTTATATTATGGTAGACACACTCTATTACCTGAAAAAAGGTGGAAGAATCACACCGGCGGCTGCAGCACTTGGAACGTTGTTAAAGTTAAAACCGGTATTGCAGATTCAGGGTGAGAAGTTAGATTCGTTTGCAAAGGCAAGAACCGTAAAACAGGCGAAGAAAATGATGATTGACGCCATGCGCAACGATTTTGATCATCGTTTTAATGATCCGGAGGGAAAGAATATATATCTGGAGATGGCTTATACACATAATCTGGAAGATGCGGAAGCGTTCAAAAAAGAGGTCGAGGCAGAATTCCCGGGTATGGAGATTGTGCTGAATCCGTTATCCTTAAGTGTATCCTGTCACATTGGACCGGGAGCGTTAGCAGTTGCATGTTCCAAAAAGATTCCGGAATTATTAGAGTAGAGACTTAAGAATTCACAAAACCATACGATATATATAATAGTACATTGGATGTAAGAGAAAAATGACCAGGACGGCATATGATTTGAGAGAGAAAAGAATCATATGTCGTCCTTTTGGCATTGATAAAAGAAAATCAGATTTAAAGTGCATATCGGAAATACATCATATTGTAAAAACAGCAGAGTTTGACATGGGTGTGGAGGAGAGTTATGAGTATGGCAAATGTAACAAAGACAACCAGAATACAGGCAATTGCAGAGTTGCAGAAACGAAAAACAGAAATCCAGAATCGGTTACAGAACGGACAATCGCAGGATTCTACAACAATTGGCGGCAATTCTTTTACGGAGGATGAATGGAAAAAAATCATTCAGAAAATGGATGAATATCTGACCGAGGTAAAGCAGGAGCAGAAAGAGCGGTTTGAAAAACGCGATAAGGAAAAGGAAATCCAGCAGTTTTATGAGAAAATGAAAATGGCAGAGCAGTATAAAAAGCCACAGGCGGAGAAATTAACCATACAGAAGCATTTAGATGGTGAGGACATTGCTCCATACTCTTATCTGGCGGAGGATGGAGTGATCACTTATAATGGCGTGTCATTTTTCTGTGATTATGAGAATAATGCGATCACACTTGGCGACATGAGTGATGAAAAGAATGTCATTACAGTGCAGTTAGAGAATGGAGGCTGCCTGAAAGTGAACAGGGACAATATCGAAGATCTGTCAAAAGCGATTGCAATGTTTTCACCGGAGGATATACGGAGAATCTTAGTTGCATTGCAGCAGGACGCAAAAGTCCGCCAGATGCAGCAGGAGATCGAGCAGGACAAGATCAAGCAGCTTCTGGCGGAACGTTAAGCTTATTCGTTATTTAACAGGCAATGCAGCAATCTGTCGTTATCTTCCGGATTCATGATACAGAAACGAATGTACTTATTATCTAAGAATGGGAAGGTGGAACAGTCACGGATCATCATTTTCTCACGGATTGCACGGTCAAACAGATCCTGTGAGGTGAGTCCGTCACGCAGGATACGGACTAACATAAAGTTTCCGCTTGGTTTATATACCTTGTAATCAGGACTTTCAGAAAATGCCTGATACATGCGAGCCCGTTCTCTGGTAATGAGCTCTTTGGTTTCTTTGATGTAAGCGGTGTCTGAAAACATTGTTTCCCCGGCAACAACTGCAAGTGAGTTGATCGTCCATGGATTCTTTCTGGTGTTGATCGATTTGATGAGGTCACGGTTTCCGGTAATGGCGTAACCAAGGCGAAGTCCCGGTGCTGCAAAAAACTTTGAGGTTCCGCGGAGAATGACAATGTTGTTGTAGTAGTTTGTCAGTGGAACAGAATCAATTTCAGCCATGTTTTCTGCAAATTCCACGTAAGTTTCATCCACCATGACATAAATATCATATTCCTTGCAGGCATCTAAAATGTGACGCATATCAGCGCTTGTGATGCAGGAAGAAGTCGGATTGTTTGGATTGCAGATGACCAAAAGGTCGATATTTTCATTTAAGTGTGCGATAAAATCTTTGACATCAAGTTTGAAGTCATCTTTTTCACGCAGCGGATAATAAAGTGTTGTTCCGCCGCCGAGTGAGATCTCACGCTCATATTCGGAATAAGTAGGACCGATGATCATTGCTTTTTTCGGATGTTCGATCTGAATGAAAAGGGAGATCAGCTCTGTAGAACCGTTTCCGACAATGACATTTTCATAATCGGTACCGCAGTATGCGGCAATGCATTTGCGGAGCGAGGTATATTCCCTGTCAGGATAAGTGGTAATGGCATCGATCTTGTCTGCTAAGGTTGTCCGTAACAGGGGCGAGACACCAAGCGGGTTTACGTTCGCTGAAAAACTTACGATTTCTTCTTTTTTGATACCATAGATTTCTTCTATTTTCTCTAAATCACTTCCATGGAAATGGTCTTTGTGTTTTATCATTGATTACTCCTCCAAATTAGTTTATAATTTATTATAGCTATTGCGTAAAAAAAAGCAATAAAAATAGATAAGAGCAGGTGTCGAATTGCGGAAAAGGATACAACAGCTTGCAAATGGAAAATTCGATAACAATGGTCCGAAACTATCGCTTTCTACCGAGAAGATAGAATTAGAGATATTGGAGGGAAAAGATGAGACAGGCAGCTTTGTCATAACAAGCACGAATCAGGTAAAGATGCGTGGTATCATTTATTCTTCAAATCCGCGCATGGAATGTCTTACCCCACAGTTTGAGGGGGAGGAAGTGCGTATCCGGTATCAGTTTCACAGTGAAGGGCTGATCGAGGGGGATATTCAAAAAGGGGAGTTTTTTATTGTATGTAACCAGGGAGAATATAACCTTTCTTTTGTTGTGTCTGTTTCCAGATTATATGCGGATTCCTCTCTGGGTAAGATTAAGAATCTGAATGATTTTGCAAAGCTTGCAAAGGAAAGCTATGACGAGGCATATCGTTTATTTTATTCCAGCAATTTTAAAAATCTGATCAAAGAGGAGAAAGACAGACGCCTTTACGAAGGACTTAGAACCCAGCCACAGTCGCCGTTGATCGTGGAAACATTTCTGACTGCCACGCATCACAAGAAGAAAGTAGAGCCTGCTTTCGAAGAAACGGAAAAAGCATTTTACGGAGTAAGCGGACAGCGGAAGGAACAGTTAGAAATCCAGAAACCACAGTGGGGAGCTGTGCGTATCCGGGTTGCTTCGGATGCAGACTTTTTGATTCCAGGGAAACAATTAATCACAGAGAATGATTTTATCGGAAGCACCTGTTTTTTTGATTATTATATTGATGCGGATAAAATGCATGCCGGCAGGAATTTTGGAAGGCTTTGTTTTGAACTTCCGGAGCAGTCATTTGTTTATACCGTTACTGCGTCGCAGAAAGAAATGCGCGAAGAAGAAAATGTGTCGGATCACCGTGAGGCAGAACGAGCACGCGCAGAACTGATGCAGCTTTATATTGATTACCGTTTGAAACGGATCGTTACCGGAGTGTGGTCAAAGCGCTCTGTGGAACTTTTAGATCATCTGGCGATTTTAGAGCCGGAAGATGCAATGTATCGTCTGATGAAGGCACAGGCGCTTTTATTAAACCGCCAGAAGCAGGAAGCAAGCTGGATCTTAACAGATTTTAAGAGGGAATGTTTTGACCGGACAACGCCTGTCTGGGGATATTATCTGTATTTATGCACGTTAATGGAGCGGGAGGAATCCTACGTTGATCGTCTGACAGAGGAGATCGAACAGATTTTTCACCATTATCCGGATAATTCCATGCTGTTTTGGATTCTTTTGTTTGTGAGGGATGAATATTACCGCGACAGCTCGAGAAGGTGGAAGGCAATTGAACAGTGGATTTCACAAGGAAATAGCAGCCCGTACCTTTATCTGGAGGCGTATTATCTGATCTGGCAGGACCCATATCTTTTGTCCGGGTTAAATGATTTTACCTTAAAAATTTTAAAGTGGGCGGCAAAACAGAACGCAATCTCTAAGGATATTGCATTGCAGGTGCGGAATCTTTTGCCGGAGCAGAGAGAGTATCAGAAAAAATGGTATCCGGTTTTGGAGAAGTGCTATGAGGCAGATCCTTCCGAGGAAATGGTTGCGGCGATCTGTACTTATCTGATCCGCGGTCAGCAGTTTGCACCAAAGTACCATATCTGGTACGAGCGTGGAATTGACAGTGAAATTCGGATCACGAATCTGTATGAGGCGTTTTTGATCTCCATGGATCAGAATGAGGTCACAGCGATTCCGAAGATGATTCAGTTGTATTTTCAATATAACAGTGGATTATCGTATCGTCATATGGCAGTTTTGTATGTGAATATCATTGCTGCGAAGGACAAGCAGCCGGATGTGTACCATAAATATCGCAGGAATATGGAACAGTTTGCAATCACGCAAATGGAAGCAGGTCACATGGATGACAATCTGGCGGTCATTTACAGGGAGATCCTTCCGGTCAGTATCTTAAATACGGAGCTGGCGCACAAGGTGGCGGAGATCCTGTTTGTACATAAATTAAGCTGTGAGAATCGTAAGATCGCAAGGGCATATATTTTACAAAAGGCATTAAAGGAACCGCAGATAATCACACTGACAAACGGATGTGGTTATTTTAAAGCATATACCAGAGAGTATACGGTGATTTTGTGCGATACAGACGGAAATTGTTTTACGGATGATTATCAGGATGATGCGCTTTTGCAGCCGGAAAATTATCTGGAAAAGTGCATGGAATTAGCACCCGGGGAATTACCATATCTTTTGTATTATTTTGATAACAAAAATGGGTGTGATGATTTTTCCATGGAAGACGGAAGATATTTCCGTATGCTTACCCAGTCGGAACGTATCAGTGAGGAATACAAGGCATATCTGATTCCGGAGATTATCAGGTTTTACCAGAAAAAAGGGGAAATGCTCGTGCTTGAACCGTATCTGGCAGAGGTGGATATCCGGGGAATGTCGCAGGAAAATCAATGTTATGTGGAAGAAATGCTCATTGAGACACACCAGTATGAACGCGCATTCGGGCTGGTACAGCATTTTGGATATGACAGACTTGGAAGCCGGGCATGTGTGGAACTGTGCAGTTATGAGATCACAGAACATTCGTTCGAAGATGATGATTACCTGCTTGGAATGGCGCAGAGCTGTTTCGCACATGGAAAGTATAATGATGTGATCCTGATCTATCTGTGCAAATTCTTTCAGGGAGCAACAAAGCAGATGGCGGCTGTCTGGAAGGCGGCGGGAGAATTTGAAATCGATACGTTTGATCTCGAGGAGCGCATTATCACGCAAATGCTGTATTCCACAGATTACGTGGAAGAGATTGACCGGATTTATGACAGTTACCTCGCCGGAGGCGGCAGGGAATTAGTCTGCATGGCGTATTTATCCTATTTTTCCCATTGTTATCTGGTCAACGATATGATGATACCGGAACATGTATTTCCACAGATCCGGAAACGTTATCTTGCAGGTGAAACATTGAATGATGCCTGTCTGCTCGGATTGTTAAAACGTTTATCGGAAACGGCACTTTCGGATGCTGCAGACCGGAAAATCGTGGACGACCTTTTGCTGGTGTATACCGGAAAGAATATTTATTTTGCTTTCTACAAAAAGTTTGGGGATGCTATGATAAAAAAATATCATTTATATGATAAATTTTTCTTAGAGTACCATACAAAACCGGATCAGCATGTATTGCTGAATTTCAGTCTGAATGGCGGGGAATATCATAAGGAAGAATTGTCAGAGGTCTATGACGGCATTTATGTGAAGATGTTCGTTCTGCTTTTTGGGGAAGCAGTGTCTTATTATGTATCGGAAAAACAGAATGGTGAGTGGAAGGTAATGGAGAGCTACCAGATAGCCAGTCAGGATATTTATGGGGACAAGGACCAGAGCCGGTACGAACTGATCAACAGTGTGATGTTTGCATATGCCGCACAGGATGAGGCAATGCTTTCTGAGAGTATGCGAAAATATGAGAGCATGGATTATGCAGCGAAGAAGCTGTTTCAATTATTATAAAAACTTTGGGAAGGATGGCACATAAGGTGGCGGAGCAGTGTTATTATATTGGAATTGATATGGACGATGACAATGCCGTCATCAGCTATTATAAAAGCGGCATGAGAGAACCGGAAACGCTGAGTATGATCGCCGGAAGCGAGATATACCAGATTCCGGTGGCACTCGTAAAGAAGCGTGGCATCGGTCAGTGGTTTATCGGCGAGGAAGCAAAAAAAATGGCGCTTTTACAGAATGAGGAAGTCATCGATCATCTGCTTAGCGGTGCCATCGAAAAGAAACAGGTAACCATTGAAAACGCGGTGTTTGAGAAGGAAGATCTTTTTGTTTTATACATCAAAAAACTGATTCTTTTTGCAAGCCGTCTGGGAAATCCCGGTCTGCCGGACTGTCTGGTGGTCACAGTGGATGCGCTGTCAAGAAATATAACAGAATTATTTACGAAGGTTGCAGAAGAACTCGGACTAAACCGCAGCAAACTGATCCTTATGGACCGGAAGGAAAGCTTTTATTATTTTGCCTATAACCAGAAGCAGGAGCTGTGGCTGCATGATATATTTTTGTTTGACTGCCGTGGGGATGAGGTGAAATGCTGCACCGTTGTCCGCGATGCAAAAACCATTCCGCAGATCGTGACGATCACAGAGGAAAAACATGCGCTAGACCGGATGCACCGGGATGAGTCCTTTTATAAAATTCTGCTCGACAGTTTTCATGGGCATATCAGTTCCGCTGTCTATCTGGTAGGCGATGGATTTGACGGTGACTGGATGAAAATGTCACTCTCCTATATGTGTAAGGGACGGAGAGCGTTCATTGGAAAAAATCTTTATTCCAAAGGTGCCTGTTATGCGGCAATGGTGAGAGAACAAAAGACGCCGTGGCAGTATGTTTACATGGGTGACAACGAGATGAAGGTAAATGTCAGCCTGAAAGTAAAAAATGGCGGAAAAAGCGAGTTCTTTTCGCTGATCAGCGCAGGAGATAACTGGTATGAGGCTTCTGGCGAATGTGAAGTGCTGTTGGAGGATGACAAGGAGATCGATTTCTGGCTCCAGCTGCCACACTGCAGGGATGCAAAGATCAAAAAACTGGAATTATCGGATCTGCCGGACCGGAAACCGAAGACAACAAGACTCCGTATCAGTGCAAAACCGTTGTCTGATTCGCAGGTAAAAATAAAAATCCGTGATCTTGGCTTTGGCGAGATTGTGAAAAGTTCAGAGCTGGCATGGGAATATACGATGTCATTATAAAAAGGAGTGGGAATATGGGAGAATTGATTTTGTGCAGTCATCCAATTGCTGCTATGCCATACTATATTGATAATATCTCACTCAATGTGTATTCGTTGGAAGAATTATGTTACTATATTGAGAATCATCTGTATCTGATCGAGGCAGATTTTATGAGTGAGGAACTCTGTCTCTGGGTGGAACAGGAGCTTTGTGATAAGAAGCTGGCGCAGTCTCTTAGGGAGGCGTTGCATGAGAGGGAGAGCCTGTCTGATTTTACAGAACTGATTTTAAGAAGCTGCGGATACTGTTCGGAGACATCCATTCGCCATATCCTTTCCGTTTTGCAGGAAATGCAGAATAAATCCGTATTTGAATGTTGCAAAATACGTGCAGACCGCTATATGGATAGTGAAAAATATGTCAGAGCCATTCAGGAATACCGGAATCTGCTTGGAATGCAGGAAGAATGTAAGAACAATCCGGTACTGGAAGGAAATATCAGGCACAATCTTGGAACTGCGTATGCCAGACTGTTTTTATTCGATGAGGCGGCAGCATGTTTCTTAAATGCCTATCGGCTGAACCAGAACCGGGAGTCACTGACAGCGTGCATGACTGCATGCCGGCTGGCAAAAAAGAATGATATTTTAAAAAAATACAAGGATGAATTTCATATTTCCGATGAGGAATTCCGAAAGATGTCCGATGAATGGAATCAGGTATTTAAGAGCGAAGAAGTGTTAAAACTGCAGGCAGAAACAGAACAGCTTCTAAAAGAGGCTTCCGGAAATATGGAAGCGGATGAACCACTTTCGGAGCGGATTTCGGACTGGTCAGAAGCGTATAAAAAAAGTTGTAAATTATAAGGGATGAGCATATGTTTTTTTTTAAAAGAAGAAAAAAAGAAAAGACACTGGAAAATAAATTTGATGAACTGAATGAAGGCATTCTGAATGAAAAGGACAGGGAGAATCCACATAAGGTGGAGCATTATGTCATTGAACGTTTAGAGCAGATGATCGAGACGACGAAAGAAATCGAGGATGAAAAGGCAGAATACAAAGTGGTCACTTCTTATCTGAATGATATCCAGACTCTGGAAGGACTGACAGAGGAAGAAAAAAAGCCGATCACAGATATCGCATCCAATATTGTTGCCTTAAATAAAACGCGGTATGATCTGATTCACACAGAGAAGAAGATCGCGGATGTGCAGTTTGCACAGATGCAGCAGGAGGAGAGTGATATTCCAAATGCGATCAAACGCCTTCAGTCCAACGAGGCTTATCTGGAGACTATCAGGCGGGACATGAAGTATCTGGAGCGCGAGAAAGGAGAGTGGCAGTTATATCAGGAGATCCTTTCCCATGACAGGGTAAAAATGCAGAAGTTTATGTATGTAATGGCTGGACTTTCCGTGACGGTGGCGCTGATCCTTTTGATTTTGCAGATCATATTAGAGACGGATATGAGGCTTGCGTGGATGCTTACGATTTTTATTGCGGTACTGGGCATCTGCCTTCCGTATCTGAAAATGATGAATGACGGGACCGAGAGCCGGAGAGCAAAGGCAAATGCGGATAAGGCGATCACTCTTTTGAATAAAGTGAAGATCAAATGTGTCAATATGACAAATGCAGTGGATTATGCATGTGAAAAATATCATGTCCGCAATGGAAAAGAACTGGAATATATCTGGGAATGCTATATGGATGCGGTCAAACAGAAGGAGAAGTTTGAACAGAACAGTGATGATATTGATTATTTTAACAACCGTATGATCCGGGAACTCTCCGCATATCGTTTATATGATTCACGGGTATGGATTCCGCAGGCAGCTGCACTGATCGACCACAAGGAGATGGTGGAGATCACCCATAACCTTGTGATGCGCAGACAGAAGCTTCGAAGCCGGATGGAATACAATGCCGGTATCTTAAAAGAACAGCACACGGAAGTGGCAAGGTTTATGGAAGAAATGCCGGAGATGAGACCTCAGATCCAGGATATACTCGACTCCGTTGACCGGTTAAGCCGGCCGTGATGAAAAACCGTATGACCGGTAAGATGAACAGTTGAAAAAATAAAAAAATAAATTTTAAAGAATGGATTGTTATTTTCTGGAAAAGTGATAAAATATTTGCGAAAATAAATTACGAAGGGAAAATGGAAGTTATACCATTAGAGGTACACAGGATGAAGAAGAAACTTGGAAAAATGCAGCTGAAAGCAAGACTTATTTACGGATACAGCAGAGTCATTTTGAGGATGATAGTATCCGGTGTGCTTTCTCTTATTGTTATAGGTTTATTAATGGGGAATATGCTGCGTTATGTGGAAAATGTAGAACGTGCAGATGTAGCAGTGAAAACCTGCAGGATCGATGTCAATTCTGCGGCGAGAAATATCCGTGAGATGGCATTAAACAGTGACACATCAACTTACGACAGTTATAAGCAACAGGTAGAAACACAGCTTGCTGAGGTGGATTCAGAACTGAAGGCGCTGAAGGCAACAGGAATCATATCGGACGAGCTCTATCAGGAATATGCATCCGCACTTTCTGATTGGGGAAATATCGGCTATTCCATTATGGAACAGATCATGAGTGGACAGACGGAGGACGCTGAGGATGCTATTATTAACCAATGTACGCCGGCATTGGACAATGCAGTCGCTATTGGGAAAAAGTTAGATGCAGTGACTGACAAGGCAAGCCATCAGGCGGTGATCTTTACAGGCTGCATGACAGTGGCAGGAATTCTGGTGATCATCTTAAGTGTGATATTTGCAATTCTTTTTGTGAAGAAAATAAGTAATGTCGTGGTTGATTCGATTCTCGAACCACTGCATGCAATCGAGGATGTTGCAAAGGAACTCACAGAGGGTAATTTGCACAGTACATTAGAATATCATTCTGAGGATGAGATTGGAAAACTTGCACATAGTATGCGTAAATCTATCCGCATACTTGGATCTTATGTGGATGATATCGGACGTGCAATGAAATTGTTCTCGGAGGGCAATTTTGATGTGCAGCCGGAAGTGGAATGGAAGGGAGATTTTATAGGGATCTTAGATTCCTTTATGGCATTTGAAAAGAGCATGGCTGAGACAGTCAAGGGCATCCAGAGTGCATCCAATGAGGTGTCCGAAGGAGCAGAACAGGTGGCTGCAAGCTCCAATGATCTTGCCGAGGGCGCTACCAATCAGGCAGCAGTTGTGGAAGAACTGACTGCAACTGTTACAAACGTGGCAGATCAGGTGGCACAGAACGCCAAGTCTGCAAAAGAGATCAGTGGAAAAGTAGGAGAACTTGGAAATGCAATCTTAGAAAGCAACGGTAAGATGCATGAGATGGTTGATTCCATGAATGAGATCAACGAGGCTTCCAAAGAAATCGATAAGATTATCGCAACGATCAATGAGATCGCATCCCAGACAAATCTGCTTGCGTTAAATGCTTCTATCGAGGCAGCCAGAGCCGGCGAAGCCGGAAAAGGATTTGCAGTGGTAGCAGATCAGGTAACAGTACTTGCAGACCAGAGTGCACAGGCAGCAAAAGAGTCTGCGGTTCTGATCGAGACTTCTGTCAAAGCAGTAGAAAAAGGTATGGTCATTGCAGATCAGACAGCAACACAGTTAGAAGACGTAGCCGATAATTCCAGAACGATCACAGAACAGGTTGGAAATATTGCGGATACATTAGAGACACAGACAACAGCGATCCATCAGATCAACGAGGGAATTGAGCAGATCAATGACGTTGTACAGACGAATTCCGCAACATCTGAGGAATGTGCGGCTGCCAGTCAGGAGATGAGCAGTGAGGCTGAGAATCTGCGTGAACTGATCCGCAAGCTTCAGGTTGCAAAGTTCGAATAAGACATACATGATCGAATATGTACTGTGAGTATCCGATCGGCATGAATAAATAGTGTATATAAAAAAGACTGTCATACAAAGAACTCCATGAGAGCAGAGTTTGTGTGACAGTCTTTCTGATTTTTAATCTGCGCCAGTCAGTGCAATGAAAAAGCTGATGGAACAGTTAAGGTTATCTAATTGCGAGGACAGTTTGGTATATCAAACTCCGGGTTGAATGCATAGAAATTCCTGCTGTCGAGGTCATCCTGAATAATGCGCAGGGCTTCACCGAAACGCTGGAAGTGGACGATCTCACGCTCTCTTAAGAAACGGATCGGATCACATACATCAGGGTCTTTGACCAGCCTTAAAATATTGTCATAAGTGGTGCGCGCTTTCTGTTCTGGTGCGACCTCGTAAGAACAACATAGCTGGAAACCCTTGAAAATACGCCATTTTGCGTAGGACAAGCCTTTTCCTGCTACGATTGCATAAGAACAAAAACATAGAAAAATGAAGATGAAGCAAGCTATCCTACATAGTTCCAATGGTTTCAGCAACTAAGACGTTCAACAATGAGCGTCTATTTTTTTACCCAAAATGAAAGGAGAATCAAACATTATGAAAAAGATTATGAAGCGATTGCTTACAGGTGTACTTACCCTTGCAACCGTATTTACTGCATTACCTGTCACACAGGTTCATGCTGCGGATTCCGTCTATACTACTACGGACGGTAAAGCAGGAACAATCGTCAAGATTGACAATGGCGGTTTAGAGGTTTCCAGATTTGAAGAAAGCATAATGAACGCTGACGGGCAGATTGCCTACTGTATTGATATAAACACAAATTTCCAATCGGGATATAAGAATCGTATCAATGCAACAGAGCGAATGAGCGACGACCAAATATCTGATGTGGCGTTGAATCTGGAATACGTCAAACAGTATGCAGAAAAGCACAGTCTTTCCAGCAAACAAGTCTATCTGTTGGAACAATGTGTTGTCTGGCGAAGATTGAGCGTTCACTTAGGCTGGGGGTACAACAATGTACGAGCTGCCTATGATGAAGTGTCAGAGAAAATCCAGTCAGAAGTCTATGAGAACGCAAAGGCTTTCGCTAAAGAAAATAAAGACCGTTACGATTGCGGTGGTTACATCTATGTTGGTGAAGGACAGGACTTAGGACAGTTCTGGGCGAAGTTAGCTGTCGGTGATGGCAAGATTCAGAAATCGTCCAGTAATACAGCGATTACAAAATCTAATGACTGCTATTCTTTATCTGGTGCGACTTATGGTGTCTATTCTGATAAAGGCTGCACGAAATCAGTTGCCACACTTATGACAGATGGCAACGGGAATACGGATACGGTGGAGTTGAGAGCTTCTACATACTATGTAAAAGAAATCGAAGCTCCAAAAGGATTCCAGTTAGATAACAACGTCTATACCCTTACGGTAAAGGCTGGTGAAACTTCCACATTGAAAGTCAGCGATACACCAAAAGTCACAGACACTTTGGTTGAGCTTTTCAAGATTGATATGGAAACAGGAAAAGCAACCGCACAGGGTAACGCTTCTTTAGAGGGTGCGGAGTTCGTCTGGAAGTATTATGACGGTTATTACACAAAAGATAATCTTCCATCAGAACCAACACGCACATGGACGACAAAGACAAAAGCGGAAAAAGGCAGCGATAACACTATCCACTATATCACAAGATTGGCAGATTCCTATAAGGTATCTGGTGACAGCTTCTATACACAAAACGGTACTATCTGTTTACCGCTTGGTACTATCACTGTAGAAGAAAAAGCTGCTCCAAACGGTTACTTGTTAGATGGTGCTTATATGCAAGCCGCTGGAAGTTCTGAACAGATAAAAGGCGTGTATGTGGCACAGATTACAGAAGATGGCGAACTTGCAGCATTAAGCGGCAGCAACCAGTATTCCGTATCGGACAAGATTATCCGTGGAGGTGTGAGAATCCAAAAGCGTGACCTTGAAACAAAAGACACAAAACCACAAGGCGGTGCAACATTGAAAGATACTGCCTTTACAATCATTTCCTTAAATGATAATGCTGTCTTGGTAGATGGCAAGCTATACAACAAAAATGAAGTCGTCAAGACAATCCGTACAGGTGTTGACGGTATCGCTGCAACTGACGCTGATACACTTCCTTACGGTCACTATAAAATTTCAGAATCCAAAAATCCGACAGGATATTTGACAACTGGTGCGGTTGACTGTGAGTTTGACATTGTGAATGACGGTGAAATCATGGATTTAACAGATGAAGCACATTCCATCTACAACCAGATTATCCGTGGGGATATCGAGGGTGTGAAAATTGGTGACGGTACTCACAAGCGACTTACGAATGTTCCCTTTAGGCTCACAAGCAAGACGACTGGTGAGAGCCATATCATTGTTACGGACGCAAACGGTCAATTCTCCACTTCTTCTGACTGGGTATCTCATAAACAGAATACCAACGCCGGAAAGACCAGTGAGGACGGTATCTGGTTTGGTACTTCCACACCAGACGACAGCAAAGGTGCATTGCTTTACGATACTTACACAATCGAAGAATTACGCTGCGATTCCAACAAAGGAATGACGCTGATTCCGGCGTTTGATGTAGTGGTGTCAAGAAATAAAGTAGTCGTGGACTTGGGTACACTCACAGATGAATATGAACCAGAAATCATTATCCATACGACTGCCACAGATAAGGTGACAGGTGAAAAATCAATCGTTGCCGGAAAGAGCGTGACTATCGTTGATACCGTCACTTTAGATGGTCTGACAAAAGGCACAAAATATCAGTTGAAAGGCTGGCAGATGGTGAAGTCTGAAAATGCACAGCTTTTGATTGACGGTGAACCTGTGGAAAATGATTACACATTCACTGCGAAAAAATCAGAAATGGAAGTTGAGGTTTCCTATACGTTCAATGCTTCTGCTCTTGGTGGCAAAGACCTTGTGACATTCGAGGAATTGTACGATTTATCCAATCCAGACGAGCCTACAAAGGTGGCAGAACATAAAGATATTGAGGACGAGGGGCAAACAGTGACGATTACGGAACGTATCATCAGTATGCACACAACCGCTACTGATAAGGCGACAGGTGAAAAGACGATTGAAGCAGACGACAAAGTAACTATCGTTGATACGGTCACTTTAGATGGTCTTGAAAAAGGCGTGAAATACACTCTTAAAGGTTGGGAAATGGTGAAGTCTGAAAATGCTGAACTTCTAATGAATGGCAAGCGTGTAGAAAATGACCTTACTTTTACTGCCGAGGATTCTAAAATGGAGGTTCAGATTGAATTTACATTCAATGCTTCGGAGCTTGGCGGCAAAGAGCTTGTGACATTTGAAGAATTATATGACGTAACCAATCCAGACGAGCCTATCAAGGTAGCTGAACATAAGGACATCAAGGACAAGGGGCAGACTGTGACGGTCAAGGAAAACCTGGAATCCCCTACGGCACCAGAAGAACCTAGCACACCAACAAAGACAAGCGATTCACCAAAAACAGGTGACAACACACCATTTGTCGCATTGTTCGCCATGATGGGAATTTCCGCTGCTGGTCTTATCTTTGCCGGATATAAGAGATTCCGCAGAGTAAAGAAGTCTAAATAATACAGGAGGTATCGGTTTATGAAAGCAACTCCCCGTTCACCTCCCATCATAAAAAAAGTCAGTCCGTGGCTGGCAATTCAACTAAATTCTGCTTGATTAACATTTATCTTTCTGAATGGGGATTGTCAAGGGTGCGGCAGCACAACGCTTGCCCTTGATAATTCACAGGCAGACAGATATTATTCCGATAGCAGAATGACACAATCAATCATTAAAAATATAGAAAGAAAAGAGGTAAACAATTTATGGAATTAAAACACGTTATCCCAAATATGGAAAAAACATTCGGAACTTTAGAATTTGCTGGTGAGAATAAGGCGGAACAGCGTAGGATCAACGGACGTATGACGGTCGTTTCCCGTAGCTTCAACCTTTATTCGGACGTACAGAGAGCAGACGATATTATCGTGGTGCTGCCTGCTTCTGCTGGTGAGAAGAACTTTGAATCAGAGGAA
This sequence comes from uncultured Roseburia sp., assembly GCA_900542495.1. Taxonomy (GTDB): domain Bacteria; phylum Bacillota; class Clostridia; order Lachnospirales; family Lachnospiraceae; genus Roseburia. The sequence continues at coordinate 35,638 of UQNW01000020.1, read as the reverse complement.
AAGGTAAAACTTATCAATCCCAAAATCACTGCAGAGGGTTATAAAATCGGTACAAGAGGATTCACAAATTATATCTTATCGGCTGACGATATGGTGAAAGCATAAGGAGGTATTGAGTATATGAGATTAGCAAACGGAATCATTATTGACAAGGAAAAGACTTTCGGAGTATTGAAATTCTCCGCATTAAGACGAGAGGTACATATCCAGAATGAGGACGGTACGGTTTCTGAAGAAATCAAAGAACGTACCTACGATTTGAAGTGCAAAGAACAAGGACGTATGATACAGGTAAGTATTCCGGCTTCTGTTCCGTTAAAGGAATTTGATTACAACGCAGAGGTAGAAATCATCAATCCTGTAGCTGATACGGTAGCAACCGCTACATTTCAAGGAGCAGATGTTGACTGGTATATTAAGGCAGATGATATTGTTTTGAAGAACAGACATTCTGGGAATAACCATGCTCCAGACAAATCAGAATCAAAAATCAAATAGAGCCTGATTCATTGTAAGACATGAATTGAAGTGTTATAATATACTATATTTTGTAAAGGGGATAACCGAAGTGGATAGTGCGTTAGATAAAGTTGGATTATATGATTTTTTCGGGGTATTTTTATCTGGAATGTTGGTGGTTGTTGTAAGTTTTTATCTTGATTTACCATTGGTGAATTTAATAGAAAATACGGATAATGATATTATCAATGTTATCCTATTTATGTTAGAGAGTTATTTTTTGGGATTGATTTTACAAGAAGCTAGTTCAGCTATTGATAAAAAGTATTTCAAATTTCGAGAAAAAGCAAGGTCTAATTTTCTAAATGATGATAATAAAATTATTGATAATGAGTTAGAATTAAAATCTTTTCGAGAACTTGCAAACAAAATATTAAGTATACAAGAAAATAACCACGCTTATAGTAAAGATGAAAATGAGTATGTATATTATCAGTGCAAGACTTTTTTAGAAACCCACGGAAAAAGTGATAAAGTCAATAGAATAAACTCACTATACGCTATGAGTCGTAGTTTAATAGTGTCACTTCCTTTATGTCTAATTGCTTATTTTATATGTAATATAAAATCCCTCGACGTTCAAACTTTTATAGTTATATTTATTATGATTTTGTTGATTCTTATCTTTTACAGAAGAACCGAAAGATTTTCTACATATAAAGTACGTGTAATTTTACGTCACTATAAAATATTAAATGAGAAAAATACATAAATCATTTTATTATCAAGCAGTAAATCATAAGGTTTACTGCTTTTTTGATGGAAAGGAGAATTTTATATGCCACAATTCAAAAAATATGGAAATCGTATCAGAGCCAGCGATAAATCGCTGGTTTTTCGATTTTCTGCTGGTTCGTTGTTTCTACTGTTCCTATTTGTGACTATACTGCTGAACCTAAAAACAATCCTAACTACTGATTGGAAAGCAATCAAGCTTTTTCAAAATGGCAGTGTCCATTTTACATTCACACCATACATGATAGTTACGCTTATAATATCAGCTCTTGTCTGTATGATTATTGCCCTTTTGTATCGCAGATTCCAGTATGACAAGGTAAAACAGCTCTTTCACCGTCAAAAGCTGGCAAAGATGATACTTGAAAATGGCTGGTATGAATCGGAAACCACACAGGACAGCGGATTCTTCAAGGATTTACCAGCAACCAGCAAAAAAGAAAAAATCACCTATTTTCCTAAGCTGTATTACCGTATGGATAACGGACTATTGTATATCCGTACAGAAATCACATTGGGGAAATATCAAGACCAGCTTTTACACTTAGAAAAGAAACTGGAAACAGGCTTATACTGCGAATTGGTGTCAAAAGAGCTAAAGGACAGCTACGTTGAATATGTGCTGCTTTATGATACGATTGCAAACCGTATTACCATTGACGAAGTACAGGCTGAAAATGGCAGTTTGCGTCTGATGAAAAATGTATGGTGGGAATATGACAAACTCCCACATATGCTCATTGCTGGCGGTACTGGCGGAGGAAAAACTTATTTTATCCTCACTATCATTGAAGCTCTGCTCCGCTGCAATGCGGTCATGTATGTGTTAGACCCGAAGAACGCTGACCTTGCGGATTTATCCGTCGCCATGCCAGAAGTCTATTACAAAAAAGAAGATATAACAGCCTGTATTGATAGATTCTATGACAGTATGATGGCAAGAAGTGAAGCTATGAAGCTCATGGAAAACTACAAGACAGGTGAAAACTATGCCTATCTCGGTCTTACTCCGCACTTTTTAATCTTTGATGAATATGTGGCGTTTATGGAAATGCTGACGACAAAGGAAAACGCTGCTGTGCTGAATAAGCTCAAACAGATAGTCATGCTCGGACGACAGGCAGGATATTTTCTAATACTTGCCTGTCAGCGACCAGACGCAAAATATCTCGGTGACGGAATCCGTGACCAGTTCAATTTCCGTGTAGCTCTTGGGCGTATGTCAGAGCTTGGGTACAGTATGATGTTCGGTGAAGCAGACAAGGACTTTTTTCTGAAACAGATCAAAGGACGTGGCTATGTTGATACGGGAAACAGTGTCATATCCGAGTTTTACACTCCCCTTGTACCCAAAGGGCATGATTTTCTAAAAGAGATAGGGAGATTGTCACAAAACAGGCAGGACGGACAGGCGGCGTGCGAAGCGAAAGCCGCAGGCACGGACTAGCCTGTGTTGGGGTGGCGTGAGCCGCCCCAACCATCTGCCCCCGTTATCTAACAGGGGGGCACAAATTATCTGGAAACAGTCAATTACATATCAAAAAGTTCTTGAAAACAGAGGACTTTTCAAACATTCAAGGGAGTGTGACAAAATCGGTAACTGTCACATTCCTTTTTCGATTGGAGGGATTGAAACTGAATGATACCGATTGGATAAACGATTTTAAGGAAAAACGGACGCAGTACGGCGTTTCCCAGAATCGTCTTGCGGTCATGGCTGGTATCAGTCGTGAGTATGTCAGCAGGATTGAATCTGGAAAAGTAGCCTTGACAGAAGAAATCAAGGGGAAATTCACGGACGCTCTGGAAAAGCTGAATCCAGAGAATCCGTTGGAAATGGTCTTGGATTACGTCAGAATCCGATTCCCCACACAGGACGTTCGGCACGTTGTTGAAGATATTCTGCAATTAAAGCTGGATGTAATGATACATGAGGACTACGGATTCTACTCCTATGCAGAACATTATGTACTTGGTGATGTGTTCGTGCTGACATCACCCGATAAAGAGAAAGGCACACTGCTGGAGCTGAAAGGCAAAGGCTGTCGGCAGATGGAAAGTTATCTGCTGGCACAGCATAGGAGCTGGTATGACTTTCTCATGGACGCTCTGGTGGAAGGAGGTGTGATGAAACGTCTTGACCTTGCCATCAACGATATGGCAGGAATCTTGGATATTTCAGAGCTGACAGAGAAATGCAACCGTGAAGAATGTATTTCCGTATTCCGCAGCTTCAAGAGTTACCGCAGCGGTGAGCTGGTGAGAAGCAATGAACAGGACAGATACGGAATGGGAAATACGCTTTATATCGGTTCGCTCAAATCAGAGGTTTATTTCTGTATCTATGAAAAGGACTATGAGCAGTATGTGAAATACGATATTCCGATTGAAGATACGAAAATCAAGAACCGTTTTGAAATCCGGCTGAAAAATGTGCGAGCCTATTATGCGGTGCGTGACCTGCTGACCTACCATGACGCAGAGCGTACCGCTTTTGACATTATCAACCGTTATATGCGGTTCGCTGACAAGGAGGTGGAGAAAAGACGCAGCGAATGGAAAACCAATGAGAAATGGGCGTACTTTATCGGTTCTGATCGTGGGCGTTTGAAACTGACGACCAAACCAGAACCGTATACGCTCACTCGGACGCTCAACTGGATAAGCAGACAGGTAGCTCCCACATGGAAAGTCTTGCAGCAGATAGACAGTACCAACGGTACGACCTATCTCAAAGATATTTTAGACCATGCGAAGCTCACGGAGCGTCACAAGAAACTGATTGAACAGCAGACAACTTCTACAGAGGAAATCATCAACAAGGAGGAATGACAACATGAAACATATCTTATTTGATTTATTTTTAGTATCTCTTGGTGCAGGTATCGGAGTGGTTACAATGTGTCTGGTACGGGCTGGCAGCCAGTTTGACAGAGATATGGAAACATGGAAAAGAGGTGAGAAATAATGAATTTCGGACAGAACTTATACAACTGGTTTTTATCCAATGCACAGTCACTTGTGCTTATGGCAATCGCTGTTATCGGGGTGTATCTCGGTTTCAAGCGTGAGTTTTCCAAACTTATTGGCTTTCTGGTGATTGCCTTAATCGCTGTCGGTCTGGTATTCAATGCCGCTGGCGTGAAAGACGTACTGTTACAGTTATTCAATAAGATTATCGGGGCGTAATCATATTGTTATATCCTCCGCAAGATGTTATAATTTGTTGTAATTTAATGAATTGCGGAGGAATGATTATGAAAGATTTTATTGATTTCTTAAAATTACCGCCTAATATTCTAGGAGCTTTGTCTATTGCAAGCGGAGCATTATTACTATTGCCAGACCAGTTGGCTAAAAGGCTATATATGACAGAGTTTCGTGATAAATATGGATTTACAATAGGTATTATTTTTGTCGTTTCAACTGCTATACTAATAGTTCTTATAGTTAGTAAAATATATCATTACTTTTATGATAAGCATTCATCAAAAAAATTGGTTGAAGCACAAACAAAATATCTTAAAAGAATGACACCAGAACAAGTTATTGTGATTCGGGAGTTTATCAATGAACCAACACATACATTGCCACTTCCTTATAATAATGGATTGGTAATTGAGTTACAACACCTGCAAATTATTACACCAGCAGGACAAACTCATTTGGTAGATATGTTAGACCCTCAAATTCAATTCTTTTTGCAACCGTGGGTTATTCAGAGAATTAACAATGATGATGAATTAAGGCAAAAATTTTATTAAAATGAATTAGCAGTAAATCATAATAGGTTTGCTGCTTTTTTTATACAAAATTTTTAGATTGGAGGACAACATGAAAACAGATATTTTTGAGGATATGAAAGATTATATCGGCTGTAATGATGTTTCCGACCTGCCTTACCGCAAGCGTGAGGTATGGGAAGAAATCAAACGACAGATACCTCTTCAATATCCTAAAGAACAGTTAGAAAAGTTTTCTCATTATGTGTTTGGTGTAGATTATGCTGTTATAATGGGAATACTGGATATGATGAAAGGAAGTGACAGACCATGCAGGAAATGCGAGTTTACTTGTTAAATAATACAAAACCGTATCGTGAGGGTGACGAAGAATATTCTGGTGCTTGGTTCAACTGCCCTGTGGACTTTGAGGAAATCCGAGAAAAAATCGGTGTGGAACATGAAGAACAGATTGAGATTGCCGACTATGAGTTGCCCTTTGACTTACACAGCGATACGCAGCTCTGGGAAATCAATGCCAACTGCCGCATGGTTCTTGAATTGGAGGGTACGCCTGTCGGCAATGAAATGAAAGCCATTCAGCAGAAATGGTTTTCCAGCTTTGATGAATTTATCGACCATAAAGACGAGATACGCTACTATGATGTGGGCGACGGCGCGGCTTTGGCAGAATACCTTATCTGTGAGGAAAACGTATTCGGTGAGATTCCACACGAACTGCAAAAGCATATCGACTATCACTCTTATGGGAATGAGCTGGAAATGGACGACAGATACTTATTTACTACAAGCGGCGTGTTCCGCTATCAGTAAAGGGGTGATGTGGTATCGAAGAAATGCGAATCTATATCGCCAATCTTGGGAAATACAATGAGGGTGAGCTTGTGGGTGCGTGGTTCACGCCGCCCGTTGATTATGACGAGATGGCAGAACGTATCGGCTTGAATGACGAATACGAGGAATACGCTATCCATGATTACGAGCTGCCCTTTGAGATTGACGAATACACGCCCATTGAGGAAGTCAACCGCCTGTGTGAAATGGTGGAGAACTTACCAGAGGACATACAGGACGAATTATCGGAGCTGCTAGGCTATTACAGCAGCTTGGAAGATTTGTGCGAACACGCAGACGATATTATCCATTATCCCGATTGTAGTGATATGACAGACGTTGCCTATTACTTCATAGATGAATGTCAAAGTCTGGGTGAGATACCAGACAGGATAAGAAGCTACATAGACTATGAAGCCTACGGGCGTGACCTTGACTTGGAGGGGCGTTTTGTCGTCACCAATCATGGGGTGTTTGAATGTCCATAACAACTGAATATTTTATCATCAGCCAGTGAAATGACACTGGTATTTTTTATGCAGCAGTTTGTGAAATACAGGCTGCTGTTTCCATTTTAGAAAAGAAAGGAGCTGTGAAAATTGAAGAAAATCAAAAGCTATACAAGCATATGGAGCGTGGAAAAAGTCATTTATGCAATCAACGACTTTCAGCTCCCGTTCCCTGTCACGTTCAGTCAGATGGCTTGGTTTGTGGTATCGCTGTTCGTGGTGATTCTCTTTGGGGAGCTGCCGCCCTTTAACTTGATTGACGGGGCATTTCTCAAATACTTTGGAATCCCCGTCGCTTTTACTTGGTTCGTATCGCAAAAGACCTTTGACGGGAAAAAGCCATTTGGATTTTTAAAATCCTGTGTGAGTTTTTTACTCCGACCAAAAGTGACCTATGCAGGAAAAGCCATTAAGCTGAAACATGAAAAATTCAATCCCGTTATTACAGCAGTTAGGAGTGTGATGTATGTTCCCGATTAAATATATTGAAAACAATCTGGTGTTCAACCATGACGGTGAGTGTTTCGCTTACTATGAGCTGACACCTTACAATTATTCGTTCCTGTCACCAGATGAAAAGTACATGGTGCATGACAACTTCCGCCAGCTTATCGCCCAGAACCGTGACGGGAAAATCCATGCCTTACAGATTGCCACAGAGGACAGTTTACGTGCAGTACAGGAGCGTTCTAAAAAAGGAATCACAGGCAGATTGAAAGAAATAGCCTGTAAAAAGGTAGACGAACAGACAGAAGCGTTGGTTGAGATGATTGGGGAAAATCAGATTGACTACCGTTTTTTTCTTGGCTTCAAGCTGCTAGTGAATGAGGAAGAAATCAACCTAAAAAGTATGAAAAAGTCGGCAGCCATGACCTTTACGGATTTTATCTATGAAGTCAATCACAAGCTCATGGGTGACTTTGTTTCCATGAGCAATGATGAAGTGGGGCGTTTTATGAAGATGGAGAAATTACTGGAAAGTAAAATCTCACGCCGCTTTCAGTTCCGCAGGCTGGATAAGAATGATTTCGGTTATCTCTTGGAGCATATCTACGGGAATACGGGAGTTGCTTACAGTGATTACAGTTATGATTTGCCAGTAAAGAAGTTAAAGCGTGAAACGCTGGTGAGGCGATATGACCTTATCCGACCTACACGCTGCATGATAGAGGAAAACCAGCGATACCTAAAGATTGAGCGTGAAGATCAGACAACGTATGTTGCCTACTTCACGATTAACAATATCGTGGGGGAGCTTGATTTTCCGTCCAGTGAAATCTTCTACTATCAACAGCAGCAATTCACGTTCCCTGTTTCCACTTCTATGAATGTGGAAATCGTCACTAATAAAAAGGCTCTGACAACGGTTAGAAATAAAAAGAAAGAATTGAAAGACTTGGATAACCACGCTTGGGAAGCAGGCAACGAAACAGGAAATAACGTCATTGAAGCTCTGGATTCAGTCAATGAGCTGGAAACGAACTTAGACCAGTCCAAAGAATCCATGTATAAGCTGTCCTACGTTATCCGTGTGGCGGCTAATACTCTGGAAGAACTGAAACGCCGCTGTGATGAAGTCAAGGACTTCTACGACGATTTGAATGTGAAGCTGGTACGCCCATTCGGGGATATGTTGGGATTGCATGGTGAGTTTATCCCAGCAAGTAAAAGATATATCAACGATTATATCCAGTATGTCACTTCTGACTTTCTAGCTGGACTTGGATTCGGTGCGACACAGCAGCTTGGGGAAACGGACGGTATCTATATCGGCTATAACCTTGATACAGGAAAAAATGTATATCTGAAACCCAGCCTTGCGGCACAGGGCGTTAAGGGTTCCGTCACCAATGCGTTAGCTGCCGCTTTTCTTGGTTCTCTTGGCGGTGGCAAGTCATTTTGTAACAACCTTATCATCTATTATGCGGTGCTGTTTGGAGGAAAAGCGGTCATTGTAGACCCTAAATCAGAGCGTGGCAACTGGCAGGAAACACTACCCGATATTGCACATGAAATCAAAATCGTCAACCTTACCAGCGAGAATAAGAACAAAGGACTTCTTGACCCTTACGTGATTATGAAGCGTACAAAAGACGCTGAAAGCCTTGCGATTGATATTTTAACATTCCTTACAGGTATTTCTTCCCGTGACGGTGAGAAGTTCCCTGTATTAAGGCGTGCAATCCGTTCTGTTACCCAGAGCAAAAAAAGAGGACTGCTCCGTGTCATTGATGAACTCCGCAAAGATGGTTCACTCGTGGCAGAGAATATCGCAGACCATATTGAGAGCATGACGGACTATGATTTTGCACACCTGTTATTCTCGGACGGTGATGTGGAACAATCCATCAGTTTAGACCGACAGCTTAACATCATACAGGTGGCTGACCTTGTATTGCCAGACAAGGACACAAAATTTGAAGAATATACCACAATGGAGCTGCTTTCCGTGGCAATGCTTATCGTTATCAGTACCTTTGCCTTAGATTTTATCCATTCGGATAGGAGCATTTTCAAGATGGTGGATTTGGACGAAGCGTGGACGTTCTTGCAGGTAGCACAGGGAAAAGCACTCTCTAACAAGCTGATTCGTGCTGGTCGTTCCATAAATGCCGCTGTGTACTTTGTGACACAAAACTCTGGTGATGTGGACGACGAAAAGATGAAGAACAATATCGGCTTGAAGTTTGCCTTTCGTAGCACAGATATAAAAGAAATCAAAAATACCCTTGAATTTTTCGGTGTGGATAAGGAGGACGAGGGCAACCAGAAGCGATTAAGGGATTTGGAAAACGGGCAATGCCTGTTTCAAGATTTATACGGGCGTGTGGGCGTTATCCAGATTCACCCTGTATTCGCTGACCTGTTCCATGCCTTTGATACCAGACCGCCAGTGCAGACGGAAGAAATGAGGTGAAGCCTATGGACAAGAGAAAAATAGTCCGTTATCTGCTTATCACGCTTTCGGTGATTCTTGGTGTGCTGGTATTTTTATCTATCACGGGTACGGTAGCTCATGCGGCTGGTCTGGTAGACAATACGGTGAGTGACGCTAACACCTATTCTAAATATCCGCTGGAAAACTACCAGCTTGATTTCTATGTGGATTCAAGTTGGGATTGGTTACCGTGGAACTGGCTTGACGGTATCGGCAAAAGTATTCAGTACGGACTATATGCCATCACAAACTTTGTCTGGACGGTGAGCTTATACATTTCCAATGCGACGGGATATGTGGTACAGGAAGCCTACAAGCTGGACTTTATCTCTGATACCGCAAGCTCTATCGGAAAGAACATTCAGACGTTGGCTGGTGTCACTTCCAGCGGTTTTTCTAGCGAGGGGTTCTATGTGGGATTCCTGCTTATCCTTATTCTGGTAATGGGTATCTATGTGGCATACACAGGACTTATCAAGAGGGAAACCACAAAAGCAGTTCATGCGGTGATTAACTTTCTTGTGGTATTCCTGTTATCCGCTTCTTTTATTGCCTATGCCCCAAATTATATCAGTAAAATCAATGACTTTTCCGCTGATATAAGCAGCTCGGCGTTATCGCTTGGCACAAAGATTGTGCTGCCCGATTCCAACAGTAAAGGAAAAGACAGTGTGGATTTGATAAGGGACGGTCTGTTTTCCATACAGGTGAAACAACCGTGGCTGCTCTTACAGTATAGGGAATCGGATATAGAAACACTCGGCTCTGACCGTGTGGAAAGCCTGTTATCGGCAAGTCCAGATACGGACGATAGAGAAGATATAGTGATTGAGGAAATCGAAAATAAGGACAATGACAATCTAAGTGTCACAAAGACCATGACACGTTTAGGTATGGAGGTGTTCCTGTTCATCTTCAATATCGGTATCTCGGTTTTTGTATTCCTGCTTACGGGCATGATGATTTTCTCGCAGGTGCTATTTATCATTTACGCTATGTTCCTGCCAATCAGTTTTATCCTATCTATGATTCCGACATATGAGGGCATGTCAAAAAAGGCTCTTACGAAGCTGTTCAATACCATTATGATGAGGGCAGGAATCACGCTGATTATTACGACGGCTTTCAGCATATCCACTATGTTTTATTCCATTTCTTCTGGCTATCCGTTCTTTATGATTGCTTTTTTACAGATAGTCACCTTTGCAGGAATCTACTTTAAACTGGGTGATTTGATGACAATGTTCAGTCTGCAATCTTCCGACACACAGCAGGTCAGCAGACGAATCATGCGACGACCTTATATGTTCCTTAACCGTAGGGCAAGACGCTTGGAGCGTAAAATCGGAAGGACGGTTGCGGCTGGTGCTGCTGGCGGTGTCGCTGGTGCGGCGGCTGCTTCTGCTTCTACGAAAAAAGCAGATAATACAAAATCAGCAGGCAGCGGTCATACCAGACCAAACAATACGCCATCTTCCCATAGTGGAGGTAACGGAAAGCCGCCAGCTCTGCCAATGAATCAGAAGCCGCTTTCATTACCCGATAATCAGAACAACGATTCTTCGCAATCGACAGTACATAGCAGCTCTGCAAGCCAGACGCAGGAAACGAAGTCCGCTTCTAAGCGTGGTATCGTGGATAAAAAAGCGGTATCGAAACAACCGCAATCAGAAAAACAGAATCCGCAGCGTCCGATAGTGGATAAGACACAGAAGAAACAGGAAACACAGGATAAGGAGCGACAGGACAATGGATCAGCGACAAAAGCTGGTACAGCGAAAGGAACTGCCCCATTGCATGAGCGACCAGTGACAACGCCTGTATCTGCGAAAGCAGCTCCACAGTCGGCAGGTTCTAAAGAAGAACAGAATATCAAAGAACGCCCTACTACTGTTAAGAGGGAGCAATCACAATCTGCTAGAGCAAAAGAGCCTGTCACAAAGCAACAGGAAGTAAGGACGCAGGTTGCCAGAGAATCTTCTTCTCCAGCAACTACACCAAAACATTCGGGAACTGTGACAGATATGCCCCGTCAGACAGTCAAACATCAAAAGCAGACAAAGACCGTACAGAAAAAGACCACAAACCCGTCAACCATGAAGAAAACGACCAGCAGGAAAGGCGGTAAGAAATGAAGCTAAGACACTTCGCTGTGTTCGGTGGGATTTTTACGGTGATTATCTGTCTGCTTTTGTTCCTGTTTATCGTGACCGCAGATGATGAAGAAAACAGCACTTCCTACTTTGATTTTTCTGGACTGAATCTGTCAGAGGAAGTGCTGAAACATCAACCGACGGTAGAAAAATATGCGAAAGAATACGGAATCTCGGACTATGTGAACTATCTGCTTGCCATCATGCAGGTGGAATCTGGCGGTACAGCTACGGACGTCATGCAGTCGTCAGAATCAATGGGGTTGCCGCCTAATTCCCTCTCGACGGAGGAATCCATCAAACAGGGGTGTAAATACTTCTCAGAGCTTTTAAAATCCGCAGAAGCAAAAGGCTGTGACATTGACACAGTGGTACAAGCCTATAACTATGGCGGTGGCTTCATTGACTATGTGGCGAAGCATGGAAAAAAGTACACTTTTGAACTGGCTGTCAGTTTCGCTAAAGACAAATCGGGCGGTGTCAAAGTCACCTATAAGAATGAGATTTCCATTAAGGAAAATGGCGGCTGGCGTTATAAGTACGGAAATATGTTCTATGTCCGTCTGGTGAACCAGTATTTAGCTGTTCCCAGTTTCAGTGACGCTACCGCACAGGCAATCTTCAAAGAAGCATTGAAGTATCAAGGCTGGAAGTATGTCTTTGGCGGCAGCAATCCAAACACCAGCTTTGACTGTTCTGGTCTTACGTCTTGGTGCTATGGGAAAGCTGGTATCAGTCTACCTCGTACCGCACAGGCACAGTATGACGCTACGCAGCACATACCGCTGTCACAGGCGAAAGCTGGTGACTTGGTATTCTTCCACTCCACTTATAATTCTGGAACGTATGTCACCCATGTGGGAATCTATGCAGGAAACAACAGAATGTATCACGCTGGCGACCCTATTGGATATGCAGATTTAACAAGCCCGTACTGGCAGAAACACTTGATTGGTGCTGGTCGGGTAAAATCAAAATAGAAAGGAAATGGTACTATGATATTTAAGAAAAAGGACAAGGAATCAAAACCGAAAAAAGAGAAAAAAGTGCCTGTGATGAAAGTCGGCACACACAAGAAAACTGTGATTGCCTTATGGCTGGTGCTGATTACAAGCGTCAGCTTTGGGGTGTATAAGAATTTCACCGCCATTGATATGCACACGGTACATGAAAAGGAAGTCATTGAACAAAGAATTGTTGACACTAACAGGATAGAGAACTTTGTAAAAGCCTTTGCGAAGTCCTACTATTCTTGGAGCAATACGCAGGAATCCATTGATAAAAGAACCGCAGCCATCAACAATTATCTGACTAAGAGCTTGCAGGATTTGAATGTCGATACGGTAAGGCAGGATATACCCACAAGCTCTACGGTAACAGATGTAAAGATTTGGGATATAGAACAGGCTGGAACAGACGACTTTACCGTTGTCTACTCCGTAGATCAGACGGTAACGGAGGGTGAAACGTCAATCGGTTACACCTCCGCTTATATGGTAGTGGTTCATGTAGATAGCAATGGAAACATGGTTATCACACAGAATCCGACCATTAGCAGCACACCGACAAAATCCAGCTATGAACCAAAGACAAAGGAATCTGACGGAACGGTGGATGCTGCCACAACGGAGGAAGTGACAGAGTTCTTGGAAACATTTTTTAAGCTGTACCCTACCGCTACGGAAAAGGAGCTTGCCTATTATGTATCTGGCAATGTGCTTGAACCTGTAAACTGTGGTTATCTGTTTTCAGAGTTGGTAAATCCTATCTTCATCAAAGATGGGGAACAGGTCAAAGTTTCGGTATCGGTGAAGTATCTCGACCAGAGAACAAAAGCAACACAGATTTCACAGTTTGACTTAACGCTGGAAAAAGATAGTAACTGGAAGATTGTAGGATAAAAAGATAATCCGATAGATTGACACATTAAAATGAATGTGTTAAAATTTCTTTGTTTTATAAAGGAGAAAAATTATGAATTACTATATAACAAATCAACCCAAAAAGAAACTTATCTCTGTACAATTAAATCCGATGAAACATTGTACAGAGTATAGCATATAAAGAAATGCGTAAGATTTCATCGGGAATGTGGCAATAGAGTGATATACTTTTATTGTCTCTTTTCCGTATGTTATAAAACGTAAAAAAATTAAGGCTATAGGCAATGTTTTGTCTATAGTCTTTTGTTATACATTCATAATTTTAACAGGAGGCTATTGCACTTTGTGTATTTTGCCTCCTATTTTTTATGCTCAAAAACAGAGAAAGGAACATGAAACATGAGTTTATTAGAGATTACAAATTTATCACATTCGTTTAGTGAAAATGTTTTATATAAAAATGCAGATTTTTCATTAAACAAAGGAGAACATATTGGAATTGTCGGGCAGAATGGAACGGGAAAAAGTACGCTGATTAAACTTTGTACGGGGCAACTTCTCCCCGATGAAGGGCGTATTATATGGCAGCCTAAAACAAGTATCGGCTATTTAGACCAATACGCTGAAATTGATATGCAGCTTGATATGAAAAGATTTTTGAAAACTGCTTTTTCACATCTATATGAATTGGAAGAAAAAATGAACTGTTTATATGAGAATATACATGATGGTGATTTTCAAAACTTAGACATAGCAGCAAAGTATCAAGAAGAATTAGAACGACAGGATTTTTATTTGATTGATACGAAAATAGAGCAGGTCGCAACTGGTTTGGGATTATCAGCAATCGGTTTAGATAGACCTATTGCACAAATGAGTGGCGGTCAACGTGCAAAGGTAATATTAGCAAAACTATTGCTTGAAAAGCCAGACGTATTATTGCTTGATGAACCAACCAATTTTTTGGATAAAGAACATATTGATTGGCTGTCGGAATATCTCTGCGGTTTAAGTAATGCCTTTATGGTTGTTTCGCATGATTATAGTTTTTTAGAAAAAATTTCAAATCGAATTTGTGATATAGATAACTACAAAATCGGAAAATATTATGGCACTTATTCGGAATTTTTGAAAAAGAAAACTGCTCTGCGAGAGAATTATATACGTCAATATTCCGCACAGCAAAAGGAAATCAAGAAAACGGAAGAATTTATCCGTAAAAATATAGCAGGAAGAAAATCAAAAATGGCAAGGGGCAGACAAAAGCAACTAGACAGAATGGATAAGATGGAGGCTATTGAACAAAAAGAAGTTGTGCCATTTTTTCATTTTCGTGAAATGCCTTTGACAAATACAGAACATTTAAGCGTTAAGCATTTATCTGTTGGTTATCATTATCCTGTTTTATCTGACATTGATTTTGCTATTAATGGTGGACAGAAAGTTGTAATAACTGGTTTTAACGGTATTGGAAAATCGACATTATTAAAGACATTGGTCGGAAAATTAGATGTTCTAAATGGTTCATTTTCTTTTTCCGAGCAAGTGAAGTTACGATATTTTGAACAGGATTTATATTGGGAAAATGAAAAGGAAACTCCAATACAGATAGTGTCTGATTGTTATCCGTCCCTTACGATAAAGGAAGTAAGAAAAAACCTGGCATGTTGCGGAATCATAGGAGAACACGCAATGCAGAGTATTGGCACATTAAGCGGTGGAGAACAAGCAAAAGTAAAAATATGCCTATTAACTCTTACTCCTTGTAATTTTATTATCATGGACGAGCCAACAAACCATTTGGACATTCAAGCAAAACAAGCTTTAAGAATTGCATTAAAGGAATTTAAAGGCACAGTTTTGCTTGTTTCTCACGAACCTGCTTTTTATAAAGAGATAGCACAAAAAATAATTAACATTGAAAATATCATTAAGAAAAAATAACTCTGATAAATGTAAAATTATTTTTTTATTTTTTTAGACTTGATAATTCCGTCAGCGACACTTTCCATGATAATTAAATCCTTATCGGAAAGGTTGTCAAGTTGTTTTTCCAACTGTCGTCTTCTGGTGCTTTTATCCAGATCAGACGCAGGCAGGAAAAATTCATCAACGGAAATATTAAGTAATGATACAAGGTCATAGAACACCTGTAAACTTGGGTGCTGCCCTTTGTTTTCAATATTTGTCAAATAGCGTGGGTCAATTTCAATCATAGCTCCCACCTGTTCACGAGTAAGACCTTGTTTTTTACGAGCTTCTTTGATGGCAAGACCAAAGGCTCTGAAATCATACTTATCTTCTTTTTTACGCATATTTAATCACCTCACTACATTTTACTGTTCCTGTTGATTTTCTAACAGGTATAGAAAAACGTATAGTAAGGTTTATCAGTTCCTATTATGCGTAAATCAATTAAAAAGTGCTGCATAGCGGCAAATAAAAAAAACCGCTATCAACAGTACCGTTTTTGCGTGTCACAAAATACCTTTTTCCAGATGGCGGTTGAAAAGCCGCCTTTTTCTTTTCCCATCAATAGAAAAACAACATAATGGTTTTGGGTTAGCGGCTTTGGGAGGTAGCCGCATTGAAAGACCTGTATAATCGACAATCTTCAATATATCCGTTATTGTCAAAAAAATCCTAGCTTTCACAGCGGCACAATATACCCTTGAATATGGTTTTTCACGTTACATAACAGGAACAATTTTAAAAGCACAAGAACAGCATTTCTTATATGCCCTTGTGCTTTTTTGCTACTTTAAAAAATTTTTTGATTTTTTTCTGATTCGGGTTACAAATCGCCCCTCCGTGTTGAGTGTTAGTGCGGAAAGAGGTAAAAAGCCTTTTCGCTTTAGCAACTTCAACTTGAAAGGAGGTGAGATTATGAAACCTTCTTCATTTGAGAACGCTATAAGACTTCAATTTGACTGTCTGGCTCGTAAGGTGATTGGCAGAACTGTAAAGAACTACAACAAAGAACTTGCCAGACGTGCAAAGCATGAAATATCTTTCTGTGAAATACCAGAGCTGGAATTAAACCAGTTGGGTGTATCGGACGAATACCCGATTGAATTTACTTCCTTTGATGTGTTTGGTACAGAAGTTCGTGTCTATGATGAGAAATTATGTGAAGCAATCAAAAAATTAAGTGAAAGACGACGCAATGTTGTGTTGATGTTCTATTTTCTGGAATTACCAGACGCAGAAATCGCAGAGATTTTGGATATTTCCAGAAACTCTGTTTATAGAAACAGAATGTGTTCACTAAAGCTCATTAGAGATATGTATGAGGAGGAATTATAACATGATGAAGTCTACAAAAAAGTGTCCTCTATTCTCCACAATCAGTTTAGCTGCTGATGGCGACGAAGTGGCAATAGAGAAAATATTAAATCACTATGACGCTTACATATCAAAAGCAAGTTTACGCCCGTTCTATGATGAACACGGAAATATGTATATTGTGGTCGACATGGAACTGAAAGGCAGAATCAGAGCTGCTCTTATTAAAGCAATTCTAGGTTTTGAAGTCAGAGTGAAATAAGCGAATATATACGGAGTGTTCTATCACCTCATTCCAGCTCCGTTTTACAAGTGTTCTTTGAAAAATGAATAAAGTAATCAGATACGTTTGATATACGGTGAGCCGACGGACTGGAACGCCATGACCCACGAAAGGAGGAATAAAGAAGCGAGCGACCATGCCAGTGATCCGTAAGCGACTGTTGGAAAAGTTGCTGCCATGACCTGTATATCAGAATAATGATACACCCGTATGACACGGTTCACCCATCAGAATGGGAATGGTGAAATTCCAGTGGAGCTTTCCAAAGCCATCTGATTACTTCTTATTTATAGACAAATTCTTTCATAATGTACAAGCATTTTTGCATACTTTGTAAATATATTGTAGTGAGGTGGTTCAATGGCAAATGACGCAAAGGTAGTTTGCAAGAATGTTTTTAAAAATTGTGATAGAGCGGCGTTTACAAAAGCATTTACTCTAAAATGGATAGAGTTGATAAATCAATATGAAAAAAATAAAGGAAAGGCAACTCCTGCCAGATGATAGACAAACTATCCTACGAGATGTTATAATAACATTATGTAGAGATAGTTTGTTTCGTCTTCTCTAAAAGGAGAACGAAGCATGATAGAATCAAAATCAAGAGTTGCTATTTATTGCCGCTTATCAGAGGAAGATAGAAACAAACAATCAGAAACAGACGACAGTAACAGTATTCAGAATCAAAAGTCAATGTTACTTCAATACTCATTAGAGCATGGTTGGGAAGTCTACAACATATACAGTGATGATGATTACACTGGTTCTGACAGACGACGACCAGAATTTAACAGGTTGTTGGAGGACGCAAAGAATCGTAAATTTGATATTGTCCTTTGTAAGACACAATCCAGATTTACCAGAGAACTAGAATTAGTGGAAAAATATATCCACGGTCTTTTCCCTATTTGGGGTATTCGTTTCATCAGCATTGTTGATAATGCAGATACCGCTAATAAAGGAAATAAGAAATCAAGACAGATAAATGGTCTGGTGAATGAGTGGTACTTAGAGGATATGTCAGAAAACATTAAAAGCGTTCTCACTGACAGAAGAAAGAACGGACACCATATCGGTGCTTTTGCCCTGTATGGTTACAAAAAAGACCCTGACGTAAAAGGGCATTTGATTATTGATGAAGAAGCCGCGGAAGTTGTCAGAGAAGTTTTTACACTGTTTTCACAGGGATATGGAAAGACCGCCATTGCCCGTATGCTGAATGACAGAGGAATACCAAACCCTACGGAATACAAACGACTTCATGGTTTGCGTTACAAGCAGCCTAAAACGAAAAACAGTACCCTATGGAAATATTTTGCCATATCAGATATGTTGGTGAATGAAATCTATATCGGGAATATGGTTCAAGGGAAATATGGCAGCGTTTCTTATAAGACAAAGCAAAACAAACCCAGACCAAAAGACGAGTGGTACAGAGTTGAGGGTACACATGAGCCGATTATTGACCGTGAATTATGGGATAGGGTTCAAGTATTGGTAGCTCAAAAGGCAAAACCTTTCACAGTTGGCACAATCGGCTTATTTGCCAGAAAAGCTCGCTGTATGAATTGTGGTTATACAATGCGTTCATCAAAGAATCGTGGTAAGCATTATTTACAATGTTCTAACCGCCATGTAGCAAAGGACGCTTGTATAGGTTCTTTCATTTCAGTAGACAAATTGGAAAAAGCTGTGATTGATGAACTTAATAAGTTATCCGCAGAATATCTGGATAAAGATGAGCTTGAACAAAATGTGCAATTCAATAATGACTTGCGAGGTCAAAAAGAAGCTTTGGAAACGGAGATTGCTGCTTATCAAAAAAAGATTGCGGAATACACAAAAGGAATCCGTGAACTATATTTAGATAAGGTAAAGGGTATTCTTTCCGAACTTGATTACTTGGATTTATCTAAAGATTTCTCAACACAAAAAGAAAGGCTCGAAAAACTGGTAATTGATACGCAGAAACAGCTTGATGTTATTGAAAGAAAAATGCTGATTGGCGATAACAGACGACAGTTAATCGAGCAATATACAAATCTTGAACACTTAGACAGGGAAACGGTTGAAAAGCTGATTGATTATGTATTGGTCGGTAAGAAAGACCCTGTAACTAAGGAAGTACCTATTGAGATACATTGGAATTTCTAAAGTTCTCATATCTGGCAGCTAGTATGCCAGATTATTGGGAACTATCTTTTAAAACCTCAATGTTGTCTTTACACAATCGTACCATCTGCCGCCATATCTTCAAAAAGATCGGTGAGGGCATCACCTTTGGACTGAAATTCGCAGGCGTTAAAAGGAATACCGCCCGCTGCCTGTGGCCAGATACCACCGGTATGGTCGACATAATAAGGTGCAAATCCGGCAGCTTCAAGTTCTTCTGCACTTAAGCCTTTGGTGAGCTGGCGGACGATGGTTGCGACCATTTCCAGATGCGCCAGTTCATCAGTACATAGATGTTGGAAATGGTTATATGTATTGGATTTCTAAGGAAAAAACATTCTCCACGTATCGTCCGACACCTGCTTTTGACTCCATATTATTATAATATATGATTTTGGAAACGCAGGATTTTAAAAACTGGTTCTTTTCCGTGGCGGACAGCTCCGGATCATTTAAGGCATTGATACAGTCGCGGAAACGCCGGATTTTTTCCCCATAATCAACGTAGTTTTCTTTTGTCTCTTTTGCAGCAGTCAGAGCAGTGATCGTAGAAGCGATTTCCTGCTGGGTTTTAATATTCCTTTCCAGAAACTCTTCCTTTGAGTAAATCCCATCCTCATAAGCATCTTTCTGTCTCATATCTTTTTCCTGCAATTTTTTGAGACGTGTTTCAAGGTTTGCAACGATACTCTGATTTACCGCCTGTGCATTGCCATCGTCGGCAAGGAGCGCTAATTCGAAGTCATGTATAGTATTTTCCATAGAAGAGATAAAACGCTCTAAAAAGGCAGAATAAAGCACTGATTTTGTGTGGCAATATGACTGATGGTTGCATAGCATGATCTGGGAAACGGAATTAGGGTTCTTATATATCTTAAGAGACATAGCGTGGTCACAGGTACCGCAGTAGAGCAGACCGGCAAATGGATTGCATAATTCTTTATTGCGTCGGAGACTTGGATTAGTTCCGCGCCTTGCCATGCATGCATCATATAAATCCTGTGAGATGATCGGTTCATGCAGCCCTTTATAATATTTCGCATCCGAACTTCTCGGACGTGATTTTTCCAATCGTCCGTCGTTGATGTATTTTACAACTTTTCTGGTATCCCACCGGATCAGTCCGAGATAGAGAGGATTGCAGAGAATCGAACTGATAATTGCAGGTGTCCAGTGCGCTGCCTTTTTCGGTTTCAGATTCATGCTGTCAAGCTTATGTGCGATATTTGTAAAACCGATACCACCCGGAGTATAAGCGTATAACTCATGGATCAGCCTGACCACATTGGCTTCCTCCGGGACAATTTCAAGAGTGTGGCAGTTGACACCATCTTTTTTAATCACGATTTTGCGGTAGCCGTAAGGATCTACAGAACCGATATAATGTCCTTTGGCAGCAGAGGATTCCCGACCACGCCGCAGAATGCGTTTAGTGTATTCCAGATAATCATTACCTCTGGTGATCTCCATCTCAAAAAATTTACGTTCATATTCTTCCTGAAGGTTAAATGAGTGCGTGAGAGTAAGAACAATGGTATTTGTGTAGCGCAGGATATTAATAAGCCGGCCGCAATCCTCCAGATCGCCACGGGAAAGACGCTGTGGCTCTACGATGAGAACAGCTTTTATCTGTGGAGATTCTATTTTCTGCAGAACGATCTTAACCTGTGGTCTGGAGTCGATTGTCTCACCGGATACCACCTCACGGTAGATGTTCTTTTCCGGGATAGGAGAGCCAAAGTTAGTATTGGCATAGTCCTGAATCATTTCCTCATGTTTTTTTAAAACGTCCTCGACAGACATTTCGGGACTATCTGATCTGGATTTACGCAGATAGACAATAATTTCGTCTACACTTAAGGATTCCATTGATTGAGTTAATTCGTACATAGTATCACTCCCCCATAAAAATATATGAAAAATGGGTATAAAAATAACAGCCAGCAAGGAACATTTGTTCCGCTTGCGTTTGGCTGCTCCGAATGATACAATATGCTTGCTTATGGCGTGTATCTACGGAGCACGTTTCCGCCTCTGTTGTTGACTGGTGTCCGGTCCGCAGGGGCGGTTTTAAATTGACAAAAATATGTGTATGACATATAATACACTTAACAAGAGAACCGAAAGCTAGATAAAGCCTAGCCGCCGGTAAAAAATGTTCTATAAAATAGCGTCTTAGTTTACCAGGCTGAGGGCGCTATTTTTTTCTGCTATTAATATGTAAAACAAGAGTTATAACAGCGCAGAGCATAATCACGAAAGTGAATAAATCACTGTATGTAACCATTGGCACCAGCTCCCTTCTTAAGTATCCGGCAGCTGGCATATCGCCCCTTCAGTTCCCTTAGTAAGTGTATTATATTGTCAAAGTGCAACAGTTGCACCGGTGCAACTAATTATAATGGAGCATTTTTTGCAGTTTGTTTCTATCCCAGAGCTTAACGCCGAGTGCTTCGGCTTCAGTTATAGCCTGAGCAGTGAAATACTGGTTGGTGAGTACAACAGCAATATCTTTATGAAATATACATTTTCCGGTATGAGCTTGTTGTATAGCGGCATTTCCTATATTGGATGAATAACACTTGCACTGAATAGCATAGGATATATCATCTTTTTCTGCAAAAATATCAATTCCATGATCTGCACTTTTCTGAGTGACAGAGACATTTATAAAATTATTTTTTTTCAATAAATCGGCACAAAAATATTCAAAGTCAATTCCTGTCATGTTATCAAATTGTTCATCACAAGGAGATAATTGATTTGCAGAAGCAACATAATCAGGAGGCGTGTAATTATTATTTATAATTTCAAAATATAGGTTGTCAAAGTCGTCACAACTCATAAGTATTTTTTGAGAAGACGAGTTTGGACTTGAACTAATAACACCATAAGTCGTTAATTGATCTATTATTTTAGATGCTCGATCATAACCAATCTTAAAATATTTTTGTAACAAATCAACAGAAGCTTTGTTTTTATCAATACATAACATGGCTACATCATAAAAATATGGATCAATTTGAACGACATTATCTTGATTATTAACAGAGAAATCATCTGTTTTAAATTTATGTAATAGTTTATCAAAAAACATTTTATCACCCAAACATTTTAAAGTTTACCAATCACTTTTCCAAGAGTGGCAGCAGTCTCATCCAGAGGAATGTTTTTATAGTCTTTATTCAAAGAAATCAATTCTTTTTCACCAAGCTTTTTCACAAAGCATTCGTCGTTGATCTGAAAAATACCAATGTCTCCAACTTCGATTTCCTGTGTAGCTTCAACAAGAAGAATGTCTCCATCTTGAAATGCAGGCTCCATTGAGGAACCATTTACGCCAATTGCATAGCTGACATTCCTGTATTCAGGCTTATCTGGAATTTCAATGTCTTTATCCGGGAGATTATCAATCACAAGCTGACCTGTTCCGGCAGAGGCATTTTTAAAATAGTAGCTGATCAGGCGCATTGGGAAAGAAGTAACATGGTGAGAAACTTCGCCAAGTTTACCGTATTTTTCAATGCGTTCTGTTTCTTTATTAAGACTAAAATTCACTATCTCTTTACCATGATCATCAAGATTATTATATTTTTCTAACAATTCGATTTCTGATGGCTTGATATGAAAATTCTTACCTGGAATTTTTATACCGTAAGCTTCTTCCATTAAAGATACAAAATCCAATTCATATAATTCACATAGAGATAAAAATGTATCCATATCAGGCTCAGTTATTCCGTTCTCGTAATTACTTAATGTAGTATTTTTAATGCCAGTTTTTTTTGAAACATCACTTTGTTTTAATCCTTTGTCTAAGCGTCCCTTTTTTAATTGGGATACAAGGTATTCATTCATATCGTTTCCCCCTTTATTGGATTGATTTTAATTATATTACGAAATTTTGGAATTGTAAAATAAAATTTCAAAAAACTTAAAATTAATTATTGACAATCCATGAAAACTGGAATATAGTTTAATCAATCCAAAAAACATGGAATTGAGGTGAAAGAAGAAAGATGATTTTAGATTTTATGGAATTAAAAGACTTTATTGATAAGTCGGGTTTAAAGCAAAAGGCAATTGCAGAAAAGTCTGGAGTACCTGAGGTTCAATTGTGTTTAATTCTACAGGGAAAAAGAAAATGCGAAGTAGGAGAATATGCGAGCATATGTGAGGCTTTAGGGGTAAATGTTGACAGATTTATTAAAAAAAAGCCCCGTATACCGGAGAAAACAAAAGATGATTGAAACAATCGTGATAGTTATTGTTTCAATCATGAATATTGGTTCAATATTTAGCTACTGCAGAGAGGACAAAGAAGTGAGCTTTATATTAAAGGCACTGGCAGATGGCATTTCTTTAGTATTTGTTTGTACTCATTAAAAATTGTTTTCGACATTTTAGAAAATATTTGATCGAGCTTTTGACTACATTCATCAAGAGGAAAATCTGGATTACCAGTATTAGCTTCCAGCATGTTAAGAAATGCCAAATAGTAATCTTGATATAAAGATTGGGACTCGGGTTCCATAAGATGAAGATTATTGGTAAATAAGTCAAGAAATATGCCACTTGTATTTATATCCAATTCACTAAGCTTATTTTGGGAGAGAAACGCCGCACAATATTTTTGATAGAAGGGAATATAGAATTTATCAAGTTGTTCTTTGCGTACAGTGTATTTTCGGTCAGATGTTTCTTTTATAGAACTTAAATAAATTAAGATGAATGAACCAATAAGAGAAATTATAGCAACGATAATAGATGAATCCATATGATTGTAGTCCTTTCTGATAATTTGGAAAATCATAACATTATCGAAAGAAAAATTCAAGTATTCGAAAGAACAAATCATATCAGAGAGGAGATGAGTAAAGATGAAGAAAAGGACTTTAAAAGTAATTGATAAAACAATTATGAGTGTGTGTGAAAAAATCATTAAAAACGAGAAATTCTGCGGTGAAGATGAGTATTACAAGACAGTATCAGCTCTTGCAGATTTGATACACGCGAGAGCTGATATGCAGGAGAAAATGATAAGTGAGAACAAATTAGGACCGATTGTTACGGCTGAGTAAATCTAGCTTCTTTTCGATTTCTAAAGTATGAAGTGCATTTATATTGATGGAACAGGTAGCATTATTACCTTCTTTTAAAAATAAAGCACATTGCGTAGTGCATTCAACCTGATTGATAGCACTGCTCATTAAGGGACATATATATTTTTTCATAAAAAGTCTCCTTTCATAATACTTGGACACGGCAATGTCCTGTAAGGAGATTATAGCACAAGAATTGAGGAGGGATAAGAAAATGGGATACGGATATGTACCAAATTGTAATCACTTCACAGGCAAGAAAAAAAGTAAAAGAAAACATTTAAAAACTTATAAACCAAAGCGAAAGCATATCAACAAGTACGAGAGGAGATGAGTAAAGATGAACAAATTAGAAGAAATTCTTACTGGAATACCACAAGAGATAAAAACACTGGAAGTAGACACTGAAAAGAAGATTTTCAAGTTGAATGGTATCGATTTTGGAAAAGGATGTGAAGAATTTATGATCAGTTGTACTGGTGGAGAAGGATTTAAGATTCGCATGGAACTTTCAAAACGTATTATCTATGCCAATTACGGAACAGACAATACGTTAGAAAGCGAACCAGAAGTAATAGAAAAAACTACGGAATAAACTGGGAGATAAATTGAGCCAGCTCTTTAACGTTGTTTTTGAATCTGTTTTCCATGTATTCAATGGCATCTGATGTTAATTCAAAAGATCCAGTAACCCAGACTTTAAAGTAATGCAAATGTTGTAATTCTGAGCATGTGGAATAAAAGTCATCTTCATGCCACGAAGAGAGAGAATCAGTCTCATGAATATAGTCTTCAGAAAAATAACGAGATTCAGTTTTTGACTGTCCTGATTTTACTCTTTCCAAGTAATCATGGTAACAGATACAGAGTAATGCTTCGGCATCTTTGGTCATAATAGACGTCTCCTTTCATAATACTCGGATACGGCAATGTCCTGTAAGGAGATTGTAACACCAAAATAATTCAATAGAAAGAGTGTCACGGACAACTTTTAAAGCATTAGATAAGAACAGGAGGTGCAGTGTATGGAATATAAGAGAGTAATCCAGGAATTTCCAAATGGTACCAATATCAACCTTATTCCAATCCTAACACCGGAAGAGGAAGAAAAGCGGCATCAGCGGTTGAATGATGCAGCTGTCAGGCTTCTGCTTGCCCAGGAAAAAAAGGATAAGGAAAAACAGATGAAAGTTGCCACGTAGGAAGTGGCGGAAGGACAAGCTATGAGAGTGATCATTGAAAATTATTCGAGAGTTCCATTGCCTGTAGCAGTTTTAATGGTTTTCTTAAAGCTGAATGGAAATTCAGATAAGGAAAAAGAGAGACATGTGGTAATCGAAAAGCAGGAAAAAATCGATGGAACGATCTTTACAGTGAGGGATGAATGATGAAAAAGAAAATTTTAGAAGGCGTAGGAATGCTTTTCGTAGCGATTGGCAGTTGTGAACAGCTTGTTATGTTTGCCTTGATAGGATTTTACCTGCTTTATAGAGCAGCGGAAGGAGAAGATTATGAAGATTGCAGCGAAGACGGAGATTAGTCCTCATGAGGAAGCACTGATTCAGGATTTTATAAAGCAAATGAAGCAGGAACATCCAAATTTGGAATTGTCTATGAATGACATTTATGATTCGGCACTTCGTACCGGAATAGACGCTGTGTTAGAGCAGATCCGTACAGACCGCAGACAGAAAATAATGGAGGACTGGATACATGGAACAAAAAGATACACAAGAAAAAATGATGAAGGAATATAGAACGTGGTTCGACATATTTAAGTCTCAGTTAATGCAGAGTGCAGATAGACAGAAGCATGCCACGTATCCGAAGATCCGGCAAGCAACTCTCGCGGAGGATGCAGAGAGATACGAGCAGCAGTTAACGGGAATGTTGCATCTTATCCTTGGATTAGAACTATTGACGGAGCAGGAGTATGAAAAGCTCAGTGAAGAAGTAAGAGAGGAATTTGACACAAAGAAACTATTTAACTTTGGATCTTATACAAGGACAGAGGTGTATGAATGCTGACAATAAATGAGACAGTGGACAAGCTGTATAAACAGCCGGAAAGATTTGAGCAGTGCATGGATGCAGGAGATTACTGCCGGGCAAAGTGGTGTTTTATCAACACAGTGTTCGTATCCAGCTTTATCGAATTGGACCAGGAAGCAGAGAGCAGGCTGCTTGGGATGTTTGAGGAAGAAAAAGTAAGAAAAGCGTTTGGAGGAAAGAAAGCAGATGTTGACGGATACAGACCTAGTTAAAAAGCTGAAGCTTCAGGCGGACATATTCGGACATCACTATAGCCGGAAAGAGTACATACAAGCCAAAATGACACGTGAGATCGCAGGCACGGTAGCTTTGTTTGTGGAAGCACCGGAAGATCTTAGGATAGAATTGTTTGGTGACAGACAGCCGGAAGCACCGATAGAAGGACTGTTCAATGAAGAAAAATGCATTAAGGCAGGATTTGAGTGCATTAAGAGAGGCTTTGACATGCAGGACATGACATATGAGGATGTCATGGCAATGGTAGACAAAAAAAGGGGTTAAGAAACTGACACTTTCTTAACCCTGTGAGTAAAAACGTTGGGAACGTATAACTCTTTTATTATATTACCATAAAAAGCCTGAAAATGCAAGGAAAACGGGGATTTTTCCCCGGTCTATTTAACAATATAAGTATATTAAACTTAGAAACATTTAGAGGTAGCCATGTATTGGAAGGACACATACGAGTTTTTAAACAGCAATGACATTGAGTATAAATGGGAGGGAAAATACGGAGCGAAGGGAGAGAAGAGACAGAAAAAGAAGAAAGTCACCCCGGAGCAGATGAAAAGGCAGAACCAGTGGAAAAAAGAACGGGAAGTGTGGAGAAAGATCAGGTGGAATTTTTTTGGAGGGGATCTCTGGACAACCCTGACATTTCCAGAAGGAACGAGGATGTCATTGCAGGAGATAAGAAAAATACTGAGTAATTTCTGGCAGAACATGAGAAGGGCATACAAGAAAAGGGGGAAGCAGTTACGGTGGATCGCACGAATCGAGATAGGGAAGCATGGAGGCATACATATCCACATTGTGGTGAATAAGATACGTGGCGAGCCGACAACAGATGAGCTGATCCAGAGGTACTGGAAGAAACACGGATATGTGAATTTCACACCATTGTATGAGGATGGAGATTTCCGTCGTCTGGCAAATTATATTACAAAACCACTGCCAGACGAAAACGAGGATGGATACGAGCAGCTATCACTATTTACACCGGAGGAGAAAAAAGAGTGTTCCACATATTCATGTTCAAAAAATCTGGTAACAAAAGAACCGGAACGAAAAAAGTACTACAGATGGACGGTCAGAAAAATCATAAAAAATGGACCAGAGCCGACACCGGGATATTACATTGATCCGGAAAGCGTGGTGTGCGGAGTTAATAAATACACAGGCTTATCTTATCTGCGCTACACGGAGATAAGAATAAAACCATTGGAAAGAGGCGACAGCGGATGAAGGAAGTGAGCATTTACATAGTGACCGGGATCAGGGGCAGATGGCAGCAGGACGGACATATAGGATATGCGCTTGAATACTATAAGGAAAACTGCAAGTACCCGGCGGTGATAAGGGAAGTTGTACCGGTGCAACAGATGAATGAGAACCGATCGACCTTAGAATCCCTTATCATGGCACTACACCGGATGCGGGAAAAATGTATACTGACCGTCTACACGGAATCCAAGTACATCTACAACGGATATGAGGATGCAGAGTATGTAAAACGCTGGAAACAGAACGACTGGACGAGGTCGGACGGTCACGAGATAAAAAACCGAGATAAATGGCAGGAACTGGACAGGCTCATGCAGGGAAATCTGGTCAGAATTTTGTTGAACCAAAGAAACGCCTACACCGAGAGTTTACGGCAGGAAATCAAAATGAAGGAGAGATAAATCATGTTATTTGAAAGATTTGGAGAATTTGACTCTGTGGAAGAATTGAACATGAAAGCAGAGGGATTAAAGGAAGAGGGAGACCTTGAAAGCCTTAAGGTGCTGGCAGAGGAGAATGGACTGGATGCAGCAGACGCAGAGGATTATGCAAACGGAATCGTGACGGAGCTGGCAAGTGGCCTAATGGCGGCAGCGGGAAAGATTGCAGTCGAGAGCAAGGCGCTGGGCATTGATGGGATCATGTCAGACTGGAAAGACACTGTGATAGAGGAATGTGCGGAAGACAAAGCTTTCTGTGCAGCAGTCAGAAAAAAGGGAAAATACCTGAAAGAATACATGGCAAAGCTGATCCGGTACTCTTTTGAGAATAAAGTACCGGTAAGTGCCGAGATCCTTAAGATCACAAAAATAAAACATAACGGAAAACTGGAAAATTTCAATGGTCCGCTTTACCTCGGCATTCCAAACAGAATGGAAGTAAGAAAAATAGCCAGAAAGTATTATTTGGGAGAGTAGAAAGATGCTTGCATATAAAGGATTTAACAGCAATCTTACCTGCACAATGGGAAAAGGAACGTTCCAGTATGAGCAGGGAGTGAAGTATACAGAAGAAAATGCACACTGCGGTGCAGACGGATTTCATGCAACAGACGATCCACTGGGAGTATTGAGCTATTATAACAAATCGGATGACCGCTATTTTCTGGTGGAACTCGGCGGAAATATCGACGAGGACGGAGTGAACAGCAGGATATCTGCACCGGAGATCACGCTCATGAGAGAACTGTCAAAAACAGAGATGTACATGAGAGGCCTTATATGGATGTCCAGACATCCAAAAGCGAAGAGGGCGTCAGTTGTACGTGAAGAAACCGGGGATGCAGCAGGATCAGGGCATGTGATCGTGAGAGGGGAACATCCGAAAGCCAGAGGAAAGAAAGGTGACCTGCTTTACATAGCAAAAGAGAACAGAGCCGGAGAGATAACAGATGCCGGTGTATATGAGATCGGGATAGATGGTTTCGAGGAAGATGTCTTTTATGGTGTAGACGGAAAGGCGGTACACGATGAATAAAAAAGAATTGGAAAATCTGCGGACGCTGAACGCAACAAAAAGCATGATAGAGGCATTACGGATGCCGGGAAAGAAAAATGACTGGAACGGTAAACAGCATAAATACAGATATTGGCTTGCGACGAGATGCCAGCAGTTAGGTGGAATATTAAAAGTCTCGATCTGCACGAGGGAGGATATTGAGAAGAATATCTTAAAACCAAAATGGGATATTTTCATCAATTATGAGGGAGAAAGCTATATCACAAGAGAAAGACAGGAAGACGGAACGTATAAGTGGCGTACAGCAATGATCGACAACCTGGAAGAAGGCTACTGGTATAACGGAGAATACGATACATACATGTATTTTAATGCTGGGGGCTTATATACGATAAAAAAACTGCTTAAAACCAAGCAGGCAGGAAGTGCCGGGATCATGGAATGGCAGCAGGGGTGTAAAAAAAGAAGGGAAGATGAGCGGATTAGGAAGTTGACAGACCGGTGGGATGAAGTGATGAAGCCGGTAGGGAAGCCGCCGAAAGGCTTTAGGGACTGGTATGAGCATAACGGCTTTGACGGAAGTAATTTTATTTACTATAAAGGTGCCGGTGCGAAGACCGGGTACTGCACATCCTGCCTGAAAATGGTACAGCTTGACGTAAAACCAAAACACAACATGTCGGGAAAATGTCCGGTATGCCATAAGATCATAAATTATGTTTCACGCGCAAAAAAGAAAAATGACGTCCATGTGAGGTGCAGGGCATTTACATACATCCAGCGTTATAAAGACGGACTCATCCAGCGCAGGTTTGTAGCAGGAAGAACGGACACAATGAATGCACTGGGTGTAAACAAGTGTGACTTTTGGGAATCAGAGACACACCGGCAGATTGTGAGCGCGGGTGTGGTAGAGGTATACGAGTACGGAGAATATAAAAGAAGAAAAATGTGCTGGCATGAAACAGATTTGTATTGTGTTCCGTCTGACGGCAGCATGGTGTATGAAAGAAATCTTTCAAACGTATTCAGACACTCCAGGACATCCTATCCTATCGCAGTAAAAAGTGGATGCGTGGAAGATATCGGGCGTTATCTGAAGAAAGAAAAAGAAAGGCCTCTGATAGAGATGTGCATGAAAGCAGGGCTCACGATGCTGGGAAGGTATTTCCTCAATGATTGGGGGTATAACAACACAGAGAAAAATATAAATGCACACGAACTTGGAAAGATGCTCTGCATTGATAATGGGAGGTTAAAAAGACTAAAGGATATAAATGGGGACGGAAAGATTTTAAAGTGGCTGCAGGAAGAAAAGAGAAATAACACCATATACCAGGATGAGGACATCAGGACCTTATGCGAGGCAGACATCTACCCGGAAGACACAAAACGCAAAAATCCTTTTCAATATCTGTCAATACACAAAGTCTGCAACTATCTGAGAAAACAGCAGGAGTACAGAAGATCACTTGGAAGAAAAGAGAATATGCGTTATCTGTGGAGTGACTGGTGCGATTATGTGGACATGATGCAGAAAATGAAAATGGACTGCACGGTAGAACTGCTTTTAAAACCGAAAGACCTCACAGTGGCACACAATGAACTGGTGGCGAGGATATCACTTAAGGATTCAGCAAAAGAAATAAAGGAAAAAGAAGAAAAATTCCAGAATGCCAAGAGCCTGGTAGAATCCGGAGAACTTATAAAGTATGAATACAGTGAAGGCAGGTATTGTATCGTTGCGCCCAAAAGTATCAAGGACATTTACGAGGAAGGAATTGTATTAAAGCACTGTATTCATACATGCGATGTTTATTTTCAGAGAATGGATATCAGGGAAACATACCTGCTGTTTTTGAGAAGGGCAGCAAGACCGGATGTACCGTGGTACACGCTCGAGATTGAGCCGGGAGGAAATATAAGGCAGAAAAAGTCAGTGCTGAATGAGGCATATAAAGATCTTGATGATGCACTTCCGTTTTTGAGAAAGTGGCAGCAGTGGGTAAAGAAAAATCTGTCGGCAGAAGATAAAAAGCTGGCAGAAAAGAGCAATAAGGCAAGAATTAAGGGATACAAACAGTTAAGAGAAGAAAAAAAGCTGATCTGGCATGGAAGATTACAGGGAACCTTGCTGGTGGATGCACTGGAAAATGATTTTATGGAGGTAATGTGATGAACGAAGTGATCGAATACAGAAATTATGCAGAATACAAGCAGGAGCTTGACACAGAGTTAAAAAAGACCGCGGAGGGATTTGTCCGTATCGGATATCTGTTAAAAGTGGCGCGCGATACCAGAATTTTAGCGGAATCCGGCTATCAGAATGTCGTAGAATTTGCAAAGGCAGAATACGGGATCGATAAGACGCAGGTATCCAGATTCATGAACATCAATGATAAGTTCTCCGAGGGCGGATACGCACCGGAACTTAAAGCAGAATATCAGGGATTTGGATATGCCAAATTATCAATAATGCTGTCGCTGCCGGATGAAGTAAATGAGGTACTGACACCGGATCTGAGCAAGTCAGAGATTCAGCAGCTTAAAGAAGATGTGGACGAGGAAAAAAAGACCACAGATATTGAGGTCATGCTGGAAGAAAAGGACAGTGTGCAGCAGTCACTTGATACAAACCTTGAAAAAACCATGTATCAGTTAGGTAAAGATGCACCGGAAATATACGAAAAGCTGTGGACTTCTGCTGTTAAGAATGGAGAGACAGGAAAGCAGTTCATTGAGAACCTCATACCGAATGAAAAAGCAGTCTACACGGTCCGTATTCCGGGAGCAGGTGCACATATGCTTGCGATTACAGAAAACAGTGATGAAGTAAAGCTTTTGAACCTGCGTGATGCGAGCCGGAACGAAATGTACAGCAAAGAGGATATGGAAAAAGCATTTGGGAAGATTAGCCATGCAGCAGGAACATGGAGAGAATCCTGGGAAAAGGAATATGGTGAAAAATTACCGGAAGAAAAAGGAAAAGTTGCACCGGTACAACCGAAATCCGCACCTAGAAAAGAGAGCAAAGTTATCTCAGCGATCAAAAAGAAGGATGATGTGCAGCAGGCGGTAAAAACGGAGCCGCCAAGAGAGCAGACACTTCATGATGTTGATCCGGAGATTCCAAAGCCGGATCCGAAAAATACAGAGGAAAATGTAACAGAATCCGTTATGAATGACAGCGAAACTAACAAAAATGTTGTAAATTTACCGGAAAACGTTTCAAAACCGGAGGAAAGCGTATCAGAACAGGGAGAAAACGTACCAGAGGAGCAGATACCGGGACAGGACGACATCATGAACCACCCGGAATATTTACCGGAAAAGAAAACAGAAAAGCAGATCATTGAGGATGCCAAGAGAACGGTTGAAGCTATCCGCTTAACTCTAAATGACTGGGAATATACGATACCACAGGGAATGCTGGCAACCATATTAGATCGTGTTGAATATTTAAAAGATACTTTACAGGAGCTGGTCAAAGGAGATGCCGATGAGGATGATGTTTAGGATCAGGCTTTTCTTATGGGCGGCATGGGTGAGAATACCAAAGCCGTGGAGAAAAAGAAAATACAATAAAATATTTGAGCAGATGCAGCAGGCGGTGAAAAAATGAAGAAAAGCAAAAAAAATAAGGTCAACTACAATTTTCCAAAAGAAACCTGTGAACTGATTGCAGAACGGGATGGTAATGAGTGCCTGTTCTGTAAAATGCAGTACCACATGGACAAGTGCAGATCAGAAATGCTTTTAGGGATACCGGACATCATGCATTACATAAATAAGAGCCAGGGCGGACTTGGTATTGAGGAAAACGGCGTACTCGGATGCAGGTTTCACCACGGACTGCTGGATAACGGCAACTTAGGACTCCGGCCGGAAATGCTGGAGATTATGAAAGAGCACCTCATGCAGCAGTATCCGGATTGGAACGAGGACAAGCTTGTTTATAAAAAATGGGATTTTCCAACTTTTGATTAATATATCACAGTAACTGCCGACAGAGGATTTCCGGAAGCGTAGCTGGGGCTTCCGGAAGAAAGGAGAATTATGAAACAGCCAAGTAAACCGACAAGAGCACAGAAAGTGATTATTTCTGCACACAAACTAAGACCGGAAAACTGGATGGTCGTATACGAGAGTAAGGACACATTGGAAGTCATCAGTAAAAAGACATCCATGCGGAAGGTTTTGAATAAGTGAGGCGGAATCATGCAAAAGAAATGTAAATATTGTGGGAAAGAATTTGACGCTACGAAATCAAAGCGTCTGTATTGCAGTGATAAGTGTAAAAAGAGTAGATGGAGAGAAAAGGATAAAAAGCGGAAATACGGTGTGCATATGGAAAATCCGAATGCAGCAGTCGTTGATATGGCGGTAAAGGCAAGGGAAGCCGGTATGACATACGGACAGTATGTAGCGAAGATGGGAGGCACGGATCATGCGGAAAAACACAAAAAAATATAAAAGAGAGCTTGCAGCAGCAAAAGCAGATATCAAGAGATTACTCAGTGAGGAACATGTACAATGTGAATTTTGCAGATATGAGGCACGAATGGATGTACCGTGTACACAGGGAGACAAGGAATGGTGCCGACAGCATGCAATCTGGAAAGGAGTGTCAAATGGACGAGAAGGACGCAATTAGTATTTTAAATATGATTGAAGCACATGGAGCTTTACCAGTAAAAGCAAAGGAGATGGCAATCAATGTGCTTGAAGAGGTGCAGCAGTACCGGGCGATTGGTACGCCGAAAAAAATAAAAGATTTATTAGAAAAAGCAGCAGAGGAAATTGAAAACCTGTATGGTAGAGAAACACAATTATCCGAAGAAATCAGAAAATCTTTGGACAGTTAACTTAGAATTTAAGGAGAAAAAGCAAATGAGCAATATTACAGAAGTTTGGGAAAATGAACGTCTTGCTTATCAGCAGCGATATGTTATGTGGCTTAAAAGATGGGAAAATTATCATAATGAAGATGACAGAGGTCACGCAAACGAATGCAGTTATGTTTTAATCAATATCTTTGGTCTAACTGATGGTCAGATTAAGGAACTGGAACACAATTACAGTGGTCTTACCAATGATGATTTAAACTGAACATGAGGTAGAAATAATGGATGCAAAGAGAAAAGCAATACCAAAAAGCATTAGAATGACGGTATATCAGAAGTGCAACGGTCATTGTGCTTATTGCGGATGCAGCTTGGAATACAAAGATATGCAAGTGGATCATGTGATACCGCTGAATGGTTGGAGCGAACAGGGAACAGACACGGTTGATAATATGCTTCCTGCTTGTAGAAGCTGCAATCATTATAAGAGCAGATCCACGCTGGAAGGTTTTCGGAAAATGGTTTCCGCTATGCCTGATACTTTAATGCGTGATAGTAATACATACAAAAATGCTGTGAGGTTTGGACTGGTGATACCGAATAAAAAGCCGGTTGTTTTCTATTTTGAGAAAATAACTAAAAATTAGAATTTGCAAAATGTAGCAAATATGTAAAGAGAAAGGATAAAAACAATATGAAAACGAAAGAATTTGCAAATAAATTCGGTGTTTCGGTTGAAGAGATGTGTGTGATAACAGAACTGTCACGTCAGGGTTTAAATGATATTGTGAGTGGAAAAAGCCCGAAACCAAGTAAGGCAAAGCGAATTGCTTTATATAATTTGAGGGATTACGCAGTAATCCGTCGCAAACAGGAAATCGACAAAGCCAATGAAGACTATGAAAACAGAATGAAAATGGCTGAGATATTTTATGTAAATTAGGAGGATAAGTATTATGTTGAAAATCGGAGATAAAGTGAAAATGAATAATAAGTATCATGTATCAGATGTAAATAAAGATAAAATTTTTATTATAAGAACAGAACCGCAGGAAGTGTGCGGAACACTTTGTGTATGGCTTGAAGGATATCGTGGTTGTTATGCAGTAGATGGACTTGAAAAAGTAAATTAGAATTTAATGGAGGCATATAGATGGCAAATAAAAAAGCTAAAAGAACTTGCGAGCAATGCATTCACGAACATGCGTGTCAAGCATGGGATATGGGTATAATTCAAAATATGGACGCAACCAATTGTAAAAATTATGAGACTGTTAAAGACTCAAATGCCTATTTTTTAGGAGCAAGGAGCGCAGAGGATGATGCATATTCAAGAGGCTGTCTTGCCGGAATTGAATTAGGACATAAAGAAGCGTTATGTGGAATAACTCAAAAAGACGCGAAAAGTATGATTAACACATTAGCCATGTTCAAAAGTCTTGCGTTTAATATTCATGGAGTGATTGATATTGTTGATGATAGAAATATCGAGCAAATGAGAAAAATTTTAAATCAAGTAAACTGAACTTTAGGTTATATTGGTGATTGAAAATTGTTCCTGGAGTATTATAAACATCGGTGTACAAGGGGTACAAACAAGATAAAATAGAAATGAGGGGCGATAG
>UQNW01000019.1 GCA_900542495.1 uncultured Roseburia sp. | reverse complement strand
GAGTAATTTTATCTTACATCAGTTTGGAGGTTTACACAAACTTCGGGATACTCCCTCAGGTTATTATATCCGAAATTGCAGAAGAGTCTGAAACCTTTGTCAACACAGTACAAAATATTCAAAACCAGATCCATGCTATTTCAGATGTTCCTGATTCCGACCATATCAGCAGTCAGGATATCTTAGAAAAGTCAAGACAAACAGAAGAAACGACACAGGAAATGTCCGTTATCGTAAATCATAACAAAGAAAATGCGTTGGAAATTAATAATATTGTAGAACGCTTTTCCTGAAAAAATGACATTTTCTCCTTTTCCCTGAACGAAAAAATCGCTCAGACTAGATTATTTAATCTAATCTGAGCGATACTTCGTCAGGCCTGTTTTCATCTCTGTAAATCACCTTTCGGTACCCGTCTGGTGCTCGGAGCACCCAGAGGATATATCCATTCCGTTCCTTACAAATTACAATCTATTTTCACACAATCCATTAATTTCATCAATATCAGCCTTAACTCTACTAATATCCAAATAGCAGCACAGGATTAAAACAACACCACGCATTCCAGCCAAAACATAGACAGGAAGCTGATTAACCCAATTAAATGCATACCCAAATATCAGAACAGCTGCTAATACCAGAAGATAATGAAGCAGTATACCAAGATAAATATTTGCAATATCAATCTTATACATGCCCAATTTTTCAAAAGAGTGATTTTTACGTACATTCTCTCCGTTCTCCTGATAACTGCCGGTAAAATCTATCCCCTGATTCAGTTGATTCCTTTTTCTTCCAACATTCCGCTTCCATTATCTGATATAACAAAATGATATGTCTCATACCAATCAATTTGTTAATTATTCTGTGAACAGTTTGCTGCATCAATTGCAATGACAAGCATCAACGCCATGATTTCATCCGCCGGATTTAAAATATCGATCACATAGGTATCGCCCCAGCAGAAAAGCTTCTTGGATATGTGTACAACCGCACTGCAACCCGAATACACATCATAATTCCACGCCATAAAATCACCTTCACAGCGCCATCCATTGTAATTGAGATCATACTTTGGTTTGAAAAAAGTGAACTGCTTCTCAATCTCGCCATATGGTTTTCCGCCTATTTCCACCTCAAAGTGCGGTATGAACAATGTAAAATTCTGTTTTATTATTCCAATCTCGTTGCCCTGCATATCACTGACATGGATTCTGTGAAGCAAGGCAAAGATCTCATTTTTGACAAAATATTTTGGATTGCCATTCTCATCATAGACATCGTAAGTGTCTGACCACGAAAAAACACGTTGTTTAATCAACAGCTTCATCGCATACGCCTCCTTAATAATAATCTTCTGAAAAATAGTCACTGTCGAGCTGTTTTATCCGATAGGTATACTGGGTAGAAACGCTCTTTCACATACGTGATACGATTCGTATCATTCCCGCAAGTTCCATCCTTTCCAGATATCTGGCTGATAACCAAGTGTTGATTGCTTTCCGCTTCTTACTACTGGTGTTTTAATTACCAGTGGATTCTCAAGCACCTTTTCGAGCTTATCTTCATCTGCGATATACTTAATAAGAGCAAGTAAATCCTTGTCCTTGCCATCCCAGTTAACCATATTTTCTAATCCACCATTTGCCTGAGCTACTGAATTAAATTCTCCTTTGCTCATACCTTTTTCTTTCATATCAATGAACTGATACTTTATGCCCCGCTCCTTGAAAAAACGCTCCGCCTTCTTAGTATCATTGCATTTCTTTGTTCCAAATATCTGTATATTCATATCAGTATTCCTTCTCTATCTCTCCATCTATTCCATACATTTTCTTGAATGCATCAAGGTCTGCCTGGTTCTTAATCAGCATAACCTCTTCTATCTTACCTGTATGAATGTCCTTAAAGCCTGCAACCTGCTCGCCATTACATATGCTCGCCTTGATAACTGGTTTCTTATTTTCTTTATCATACGTCTTTGTAACTATCTTTTTCTTAAATAGTCCCACTCTGAGCACCTTCTTTTGACTTTGCCATCAGTATAAGTTTTTCAAAGGACTGTGCAAAGCGTACATCATCTTCTTCTGTACGCTTTCTCGGTCCCCTAATATGATTCTTATGAGAACTGCGCCTTGCCTTCTTGTTAAGATGTCGCTCCATAAGCATCTGATCTATGTTCTCATTCGTATACCACTTACCGGATTGGTGAATAGCATATGCACCTTTTCCAAGAGCCATCGCAGCAACGCCATAATCCTGCGTTACTACTACATCCCCTTTATGACAAATGCTTATCAGCTTATAATCTACTGCATCTGCTCCTGCACCTACCACAATCACCTCGCTGTAATCAGAATACAAAATATGATTCGTATCACACAGCAAGGTGGTTGGAATATTATATTTCTCTGCAATTTCTTCTACAATGCCCACTACCGGACACGCATCTGCATCTACAAATATCTGCACTAACCTCTCTCCATTTCTTTTTGAATCCATGTCATAATTACATCTACAAGATAATCCAGCTGCACCTGACTTAGTTCCTTTTCTGGATACATTTTATGCCACTTTCGGATGCATTCCCTGCAGCATGTTGCTGATTGTGTCCAACACTTTTTCATTTATGTAATCAATATCTTTATCATCAAACCAGAATATGATTCTTGTCTCTGACTTGGCAAATTCTGTATTTAATTGATTCTGTATGTTCTGTAAATCCATATTTCACCTTCTAATCCATTTGTGCGGTTAGTCTCTGCACAAATATTTTTATTCAGCCTATGCTAATAAGTGTCCGATAAATGGTCACTTATCGAACACTTTGTATCCGATAGCCCGCAAAAGTGTCCGATAGTGTTCAATAAAGTGTTCGATAAGTAGCAATGTGACCACTAAATCACATATTTAGTTGCCGGTCCATTTCCAATCTTCGTAATCAATCCTTTTTCTATCATCTTATCAAGCAATTTTCTAGCTCCTGTCTTTGACTTATAACCCCCTATATCAGCGGCTTTTTGAGAAGAAATACTTCCATTCTGCCTGATATACTCAATTATTTTATCTTCTTTTGACACAGCAGTTGCTTTTTCCTGATTTGTATTTTCATTTCTGATATCAGCAGCCCCCGGAATATATACCACTTGTCCAACTTCGAGCTTTAATGTTACCCTGTCACTGCGCTCTGAGAAATCAAATTCCGGTTTTTTCCAGTTTTGTTCTGCCCATGCAGTCATAATCTTATCGACACCACTTCCGGCACGCTCACCAACATTTACAAAACCAAACATTTTTAAGATATTCGGATTTCGTGGATCACTATTGCCACCTGCATAAAATTCTTCTTTTGTCACCCTGATAGTATATCCATCATTCCTTTTATAATTTTGCCATCAAATCTACTTTTAATGCTTTCTTCTTTCACTTGATAAAAAGTATAAACCATTTTGGCTTTATTTGACAGTGGTAATCGAAATAAAGAGACCAGAATTTCTCCGGTCTCTAAAAGATTTACACCTCTTCAACAAACACAATACCATAGATTTTCCTCAGATGTCAGTTCATTCATCTTCTGATGCTGCGAACCGCTCAGATGCTATCTGCTTTACTTAAAGACAATCTCCATCATTTTATTTGCATTTATACAATTCTTGTATTGCTTCATTCTATAAAAGTTCAATCTCTCCACTGATACGCATAATCCTGCGGTCCTAAAACTCCACTTGGATGTATTCTGCATACATTCAAACCTTCTTTTTCTACCATACTTATAATAAGCTGCTTCATTTTCTGTAATGTGTTTTTCATTTTTCTCTTCCTTTCTTTTTCTCTGTTTCATTTGATGCAGTCATCATAAATGGATTGTGTTTCTGTATTGCTTGTTTTTTGTTGCAGAATTGTTAAACTAAAATCATTTTTACTCTTACCTGCTATAACAGTGCATGCCCCTTCTCGCACACCTTTTCTGCCTCATCAAGCTTTGCTTCAATGAGAGGCTCCACTTTCTCTTCTCTCCGCTTTTTCACATTTTTATAAAGCGGATATGCGATTCCCCACAGAAAAAATCCCGGGATTGCGAGCAAAATCATCAGCCAGATGATCGGTTTTGCAGCCGTCACAGCGAACACTGAACCGGCTACAAACGCACAGCCTGAAATCCCACTGGTCAGTGCCGCGATCATTGCAAAAGATTCTGTGGAATTTTCGAGCGCCGCAATCTCACTCATGCACGCCTCAAAATGTCTCTGTAACCGTGTCAGTTCCATTTTATTTAAAACTGCCCTGCTCCGCTTTAAGTGGATTGTTACTTTTCCCATTCCTTTTTCTATGGGTACATTGGAATCCACCTTCCATCCAAAATGCTCGTAGCCATCCATATACTGTGACATCTGATTCTCGGCAACCGTCACTTTCGTATAATCAAAACTCTCAAACTCACTCATTTTTCTACGCTTTCCCAGAAATTCGCTTTCTGTCTGTTATCCAATATTCTACCTTTTCGGAATGATCACCGTAAACTTACTGCCGCGTCCCGGTTCGCTTTCCACTTCGATTTTATAATCATTTAACTGCAAAACACGCAGGGCAAGCGCCAGTCCAAGTCCATTTCCAGCCATTGCGTGGGACGTATCCCCCTGATAAAATTTTTCAAAAATATGTTTTCGAGTCTCTTCCGTCATTCCGCAGCCGTTATCCTCCACCGACACACGGATCTCAGAATCATCTGACTGCTCGGTCAGCTTTATCGTTCCTCCCGGTTCTGTGAACTTCACTGCATTGGAAAAAAGGTTATTCCAGACTATCTCCATCAACACAGCGTCTGCCGTGATCTGTATAGAATCTTCCATATCTGCATCAAATCCAATATCTTTTTTCTCCCACACCGGCTCATAATTCACGGCACATTCCGCAAGCTGTCTACACAGGTCGTACTCTTCTGCTACCGGCGTGATCGCCTGTTTTTCAAGCTTGTTCAGTTTTAAAATATTACCGATAAGTTCCGACAGACGCTTTGTAGTCTGAAAGATCACTTCGGCATATTCTTTTTGTTTCTCCGGCTTCTTTTCCATACAGAGCAGCTCCGCATTGTTCTGGATAATTGCAAGCGGCGTCTTGATCTCATGGGAAACATTGGAGAAAAAGTCTGTTTTCAACGTCTCAATGCTGCCGAGTTCCTCCACCATTTTATTAAAATCAATAATCATGACATCCAGATAATCCAGCCGGTCAGCGGTGTGAAGTGTCGGAACATACACTGAAAAATCGCCCTCTGCCACTTTTTTTGTTGCATCTGCCAGGTCATGCATTGGCTTTTCATAGCTTTTCCGGATCACATTTTTCGTAAAAAGTGTCAATCCAACTGCCACAACAGTCCAGTAACCAAGCGGTAAAATTACCTGTATGATTTTGTTCCACCCCAGTGCATTCATACCTACGATAATTCCTGTATGAATACCGGACATTAACAGCAATACGAGAAAATACACCAGAAACAGGGACGATGGAAAACGGTCATTTTTGATTGTGTTGGTATGGTTCAATTTGTTCATGGTTTCAGGCAATCCCCTTCTATAGCAATACCGCTTTGTATCCAAGTCCACGCACAGTTTTGATCTCGAATCCATCGCAGGTGGAAAACTTGTCACGGAGCTTTGTCACATAGACATCCACAGCCCGCAGGCTCGTTCCCGAATCAAGCCCCCAGAACTCATCCATAAGCTGTGCCCTTGTAAATGTCTTTTTCGGGTAAGACAACAGTTTATATAAAATATTGAATTCGCGTGTTGTGACCGGTATCTCCTCCCCATTTATCATTGCAGTCATGCCGTCCGCATCCATCTCCAGATTTCCGACAATAAGTTTGCGCTCCATCTCGATATTACTTCTCCGGAGCAGTGCCCTCACACGCATCTCAAGTTCTGCTAACTCCACCGGTTTTACCATATAATCATCGATTCCAACTAAAAATCCTTTCCGTTTGGAAGGAAGATCATCCTTAGCCGACATGAAAAGGATCGGGATCTGTTTATTGACCTGACGCACTGTCTCTGCAAATTCAAATCCGTCGATCTCCGGCATCATAATGTCGGAAATGATCAGCTCGTAGAGATTGTTATACATCTCGTCATAGGCTTCGTTCGCACTCAAAACGCCTTTTGCCTCAAATCCACAGTCATTTAAATAGGTGCAGACCGTCTGGTTTAAATTTTTATCATCATCCACTACAAGAATGTGTATCATTTTTCTGTTCCTTTCTGGTTTCTATCATTGTCCATTGATTACATCATAACATATATTATTTTGAATTTGTTTGAGTTTTGTTTCAGAATTGTTAATAGAAGAAAATCTGATCGTTTTCAATTATTTTAATAGCGCTTGCATAACGAAAAAATCCGCTTATAATAAAAGTCAAAAAGTTAAATAGGAGGAGAAGGATCATATGACACCAAAAGCAAAATATTACGAAACACTCGCCAATACCATGATCAAAAATTTTGAAAAAAGAAGAATGGAAGCATACTACTACCCGACCGCAA
This sequence comes from uncultured Roseburia sp., assembly GCA_900542495.1. GTDB lineage: Bacteria > Bacillota > Clostridia > Lachnospirales > Lachnospiraceae > Roseburia. Next base: position 66,576 of record UQNW01000019.1, on the reverse strand, counting down.
AAGAAGCCGTAGAGAAAGCACTTTCTTTCCTGCCATCCGGTGCAGTCGTGGCTCACGGCGGCTCCATGACACTAGAGGAAACCGGCATGATAGATGCACTGCGTTCAGCCGATATTCAGTTTTTAGACCGGGCTGTCTGTAAGACGCCGGAAGATTCCAGAAAAATATTCCACGACGCACTGATGGCTGACTACTATTTCATGAGCACCAACGCCATGACAATTGATGGAGAATTAGTCAATATCGATGGTAATGGAAACCGGGTCGCTGCTTTAATCTATGGTCCTGAAAATGTCATTATTCTTGCCGGAATGAACAAGGTTGCAAAGGACGTTGCAGAAGCTGTTGACCGTGTCCACTTAACCGCAACTCCTATGAACTGTGTACGTCTGAACAAGCAGACACCATGTGCTGTCACCGGAGTCTGTGCCGACTGCCTCTCTCCTGACTGTATCTGCAATCAGGTCGTGATCACAAGAAGAAGTGGCATTCAGGGAAGAATTAAAATCATTTTAATCGGTGAAGAATTCGGATACTAAAAGATACAAAAGGCACTTTTTTATGGAGTATAACCACTCTTGTATCCATAAGAAGCAAAGGGACGCTTAAAAATACCCTCCTTACTGGTTTGTCCAGTAAAGAGGGTATCTTCATGCGTCCTTTTTTATTTACAGATATCCCCGTAGCACTCCGGTCTTCTGTCCCGGAAGATTCCCCATGAAAGGCGGTTCTCCTGCATTTCATTTAAGTCGAACGTTGCAAGGATCACCTGTTCCGTCTTGCGGTCTGCCTCTGCCACAAGTTCTCCGGTCTGATCTGTGATAAAAGAAGATCCATAGAATGTGAGTGCTGACCTCTGTCCGCCGTTTTCCTCACATGGAACTACTTCTTCTGTTCCGATACGGTTTGCTGCGATCACCGGCATGAGGTTTGCTGCTGCATGTCCCTGCATCGCTCTTCTCCAGTGCGGCATGCTGTCACACTCTAAGATCGGTTCACTGCCGATTGCTGTCGGGTAAAAGAGCAGCTCTGCTCCTTTGACCGCCATGGCTCTTGCTGTCTCCGGGAACCACTGATCCCAGCAGATGCCGACACCAATTTTTCCATACGCTGTATCAAACACTTGAAATCCGGTATCTCCCGGAACAAAGTAAAATTTTTCCTGATAATAATGATCGTCCGGGATATGTGTCTTGCGGTATATGCCAAGATTACTTCCGTCTGCATCGATCACTGCAACAGTATTGAACAGGCGGTTCACATCCTTTTCATAAAAGCTGACCGGGATCACAACAGACAATTCCTTTGCCAGTGCAGAAAAATGTTTTACCGCATCATTTTCATTCACTTCTTTTGCAAATTCATAGTATTCATATCTGCGTTCCTGACAAAAATACTGTCTTTCAAAAAGCTCCGGCAAAAGGATGATCTGTGCTCCTTTTTCTGCCGCTTCCCGGACAAGTGCATCTGCCTTTGCGATATTTTCTTCCACATGTGTGCTGCATTTCATCTGAACTGCGGCTACTGTGACGTTACGTTTTCTGCTCATAATATGCTGTCTCCCGCTTCTTAATATTTTCCATGCTTTTTCGTTCTATTCCTGTTTGTTCTGAAATCCGGCATTTTTATCTTTCCATCTGTCTTGCAACGATACGTTATATGATTTCCTGCTATCCGTCATCTGCGCACCGGTATCTGCTGCGTGATGCAGTGGATATTGCCGCCGCCGATGATGATCTCCCTTGCAAAGATTGGCACGATCTCACGCTCCGGGAATAGCTTCTGCAATAAATCTGTTGCCAGAACATCATGCTCGTCTCCAAACTGCGGCACAAGGACAACTTTATTTCCAATATAAAAATTCACATAGCTTGCCGCTAACCGTTCTCCGGCTTCTCTTGTATCCTCGCCCTCTTCAAACACGTAACCTGCCAGCTCTTTTTCCGTAATGCAGACCGGTTTCTTCGGGATTGGCATTTTATGCACACGGAACTTCCTTCCTTTGGCGTCTGTCTCCTGTTCAAGAACCTTAAGATCTTCTGCTGAAAGTGCGTACTGCGGATCACTCTCGTCATCTGTCCATGCAAGAACAACCTCACCTGGTTTTATAAATGCACAGACATTGTCTACATGTTCATTTGTTTCATCCTGATAGATTCCGTTTGGAAGCCAGATGATTTTCTCTGCGCCAAGATATTCCCGTAATTTTGCTTCGATCTGCTCTTTCGTAAGTTCCGGATTTCTTCCCTTACTGAGCAGACAGGCTTCCGTTGCGATCACCGTTCCTTGTCCGTCTGCATGGATAGAACCGCCTTCCAGCACAAAAGGAGCCGCATCATAATAGTCATAACCAGTCTGTTTACAAAATTCTTCTGCAACCTTATCATCCTTTTGCCAGTCCTGATAAAGGCCATCATAGGTTCCGCCCCAGGCATTAAAGCTCCAGTTGATTCCGCGGACTTCTTTTCCATCGGTCACAAAGGTCGGTCCAACATCCCTTGCCCATGCATCGTCTGTCTGAATTGTTAAAATTTCTACATTCTCACACAGCAGCTCTCTTGCCGCCTCTTCCGTTTCCGGTTCTGTCAGCATATATACTTTTTCTGTCTCTGCCAGCTTGTTGGCAATCTCTGCAAATACTTTTCCGGCTTCTTTTGCCTCATATGGCCAGGAACCCGGACGTTTGGGCCAGATTAAGATCACACCATCCTGCGGTTCAAATTCCCCCGGCATATAAAATCCATCCTGATGCGGAGTTCTGTTTTCTATCTTCATACTTCTGTTTTCCTGCCTTTTTCCGTGTTGTCTTTCCATGGATCTTCCATCCTGCCGGACTTTCTCATGACAGCCTTCCTTTAAAATCATCATAAGAAAAACGGCGGATCACTTTACATTCACCACTCTCATCCATCACTGCAATATCCGGCAGTGGGATTCCGTTAAATGTATTGTTTTTCACCATGGAGTAAATTGCCATATCTTCAAAATACAGTCTGTCATCCACTTTTTTCTCTTCATCAAAAGAATAATCCCCGATGATGTCTCCCGCCAGACAGGTATACGAAGATAACCGGTAAGTATATTTCTTTTCCTCCGGCATTCCCGAACTGCGAAGTGGCGGACGGTATGGCATTTCCAGCACATCCGGCATATGACATGCTGCGGATGCGTCCAGAATCAACGTCTGCATATCGTTATCTACCACATCCATAACGGTTGTGGCAAGATATCCGGCATTCAATGCAACTGCTTCGCCAGGTTCCAGATAAATGTCAAGATCATATTTTTCCTTTATGTGCAGAATACATTTTTCTAACAGTCCGATGTCATAATCTGCTCTTGTAATATGATGTCCGCCGCCAAAATTCAACCATTTCATTTTGTAAAGATAACTGCCGAATTTTTCTTCTACCGCCTCTAAGGTTTTTGCAAGATCATCCGCATTCTGCTCACAGAGCGTGTGAAAATGCAGTCCATCCACATAATCATACATCTCATCCTTAAACTGCTCTTTAAAATGCGCAATTGTCACACCCAGACGTGAGCCTTTTGCACATGGATCATAGATCGCATGATCCCCCTGTGTGGAACACTCCGGGTTAATACGGATTCCCACGCTGGTCTCTTTACAGAGATTTTTGTATTTTTCCAGCTGGGAAAAAGAATTAAAAACCATGTGATCGCAGATTTTAACCAGTTCCTTCACGTCCTCTTCTTTATATGCCGGAGCAAATACATGGTTTTCTTTTCCCATTTCCTCTTTTCCGAGACGAGCCTCAAAAAGTCCGCTTGCCGTTGTTCCACTGATATACTGACCGATCAGTGGGTATTCGTAAAAGCAGGAAAATGCTTTCTGTGCAAGAAGGATTTTACATCCGGTATCCTTTTCCACTTTCTGGAGAATGGAAAGATTTTTTTTCAACTGTTTTTCATCTATGACATAGCACGGTGTTTTTAATTCTTCAATTCTCATTCTGTCTGTTCATTCCTTTTTCTTACTCAACTTCCTGCGGATTCTCGCAGACTACCCAAGGAAGTCCCCATTTATTCAATGCTTCCATATATGGATCCGGATCAAACTCCTCTACGTTGAATACGCCAGGTTTTTTCCAGAGTCCCTCTACTACCATCATTGTTCCGATCATTGCAGGAACTCCTGTTGTGTAGGAGATTGCCTGAGAACCAACCTCTTTGTAGCACTCCTGATGATCGCATACATTATAAATGTAGATGGTCTTTTCTTTTCCGTCTTTTACACCTTTGAAAATACATCCAATGTTTGTTTTGCCTACCGTTCTTGGTCCAAGGCTTGCAGGATCCGGCAATAATGCTTTTAAGAACTGGATCGGCACGATCTCTTTTCCTTCAAAGTTGATTGGTGTTGTGGAAAGCATTCCAACGTTTTCCAGACATTTCATATGTGTTAAATAGCTCTGTCCGAATGTCATGAAGAAACGGATTCTCTTGACTCCCGGAATATTTTTTGCAAGTGATTCGATCTCCTCATGATGAAGCAGATACATATCTTTTTCTCCTACTTCCGGGAAATCATATTCACGCTTAATAGACATTGGCTCTACTTCTACCCAGTGACCATCTTCCCAGTAAGAACCCATTGCAGATACTTCTCGTAAATTGATCTCCGGGTTAAAGTTCGTTGCAAATGGGTAACCATGATCACCGCCATTGCAGTCTAAAATATCAATGTAATGGATCTCATCGAAATAATGTTTTAATGCATATGCGGAATAAACACTTGTCACACCCGGATCAAATCCGCTTCCAAGGATTGCTGTAATACCTGCATCTTCAAACTTTTTCTTGTAAGCCCACTGCCAGGAATAATCAAAGTATGCTGTAAATCCCTCTTTCTCGCAGCGCTCTTCATAGATTTTTCTCCATTCCGGATCATCTGTGTTCTCTGCCTCGTAGTTTGCAGTATCAATATAATCAACTCCTGTTGCAAGGCAGGCATCCATAATCGTCAGATCCTGATATGGGAGTGCCACATTTAAAACAGCATCCGGCTTATATTCGTTGATCAGTGCGATCAGTTTCTCTGTGTTGTCGGCATCTACCTGTGCGGTTGTGATGACGGTTTTGGTTGTTGGCTGTAATTTTTCTTTCATTGCATCACATTTGGATTTTGTTCTGCTTGCGATCATAATCTCAGTGAAAACATCACTGTTCTGGCAACATTTTGCAATTGCTACGGAAGCTACGCCTCCACATCCGATAATCATTACTCTGCTCATTTTTATTTCTCTCCTTTTTCACGCATTTATTTTGTTAGATAATTGCCTGGTTGTTGTTGACCAATAATTCTTTCTACCGGTCTTCCTCGTCCTCTAGCATGTCTTCTAAATATTTTGGAAGCATGAATGCTCCACGATGAAGATTCGTTGTATAATATCTTGTTTTGATATGTAATTTTTTCCACTCTTTCACACGCAGATTGTTGAGTGGGTGATATTTTTTGGAAGCAAATCCAAAAAGCCAGTAACCGGACGAACAGGTCGGAATATGTGCCTGATAGACACGGCTTACCGGAAATGCCCGGAATGCCTTGCGGTGCATCTTCATGCACTCTTCCTTATCCTCATCATAAAACGGACTTCCATGCTGATAAACCATGATTCCGTCCTCTTTTAACGCCTTATAGCAGCTTCCGTAAAATTCCTTGGTAAAAAGTCCCTCAGTATGCCCAAATGGATCAGTTGCGTCATTGATGATCAGATCATACTCCTCTGTTTTGTTTCTCAGGAAACGAAGTCCATCCTGATAATACACATTCACACGTGGATCATCCAGGCCACATGCAAGCTCCGGGAAATGCTCCCGGCAGACTTCCACTAACATCTCATCCGGTTCCACAACATCAATCTTTTCTATGGAGTCATACTGTGTCAGTTCTTTTGCAACACCGCCATCACCGCCACCGATGATCAGCACGTGACGCACGTCCGGATGTACTGCCATCGGCACATGCGTTACCATTTCGTCATAAATGAATTCATCCTTTTCCGAAAAAAGAATATCCCCATCCAAAGCCAGAAACTTGCCAAATTCTACCGATTCCAGAACATCGATCCTCTGGCAGTCACTGTTACCGCTGAACAATTGTTTTTCGATTCTCATTGAGAGCTTTACATTCGATGTGTGAAGCTCCGAAAACCACATTTCCATTTTTCTGCTTCTCCTTCCCTGTCCCGTTTTCCACCGTTTTCTCCGGGATCACTCATCTCTTACACCAGCACCATCAGATGTTCCACTTCCGGATCTTCCGTTCCCTGCATGGAGCAGCCTTTTTCCTTCGCATAAATGATATATTCGATGATTTCATCTGTGATCATCTCACCCGGTGCCAGAATTGGGATTCCCGGCGGATAGCACATAACAAATTCACCGGAAATACAGCCGCAGGTCTCACGGATCGGAAGGGATTTCTTTTCCGCATAGAAAGCTTCCTGTGGTGAACGGATGACTTTCGGTGCTATATATTCACCGGATAAAAGTCCTGCCCGGTCCTTTTTGTACAGTCTTGCGATATCCGCTAACGCTCCCACCAGACGCTCAATATCCTGTGTCCGGTCTCCAATGGAAATATAAGCAAGAATGTTGCAGATATCTCCAAATTCGATCTGGATATCATATTCATCCCTAAGAAGGTCATACACTTCAATTCCTGCAAGCCCAATGCCAAGCGTGTAGATAGAAAGCTTTGTCACATCATAATCATAAATGCTTGTGCCATTGATCAGATCTTTTCCATACGCATAATAGCCACCGATATTGTTGATCTCATTTCTTGCATACTCTGCCATCTCGGACACTTTGGCAAAAGACTCCTCACCTCTTAACGCAAGGTTTCTTCTTGAAATATCAAGGCTTGACAGAAGAAGATACGATGCGCTTGTAGTCTGTGTGAGATTGATGATCTGTCTGACATAATCTGCATTTACCCCTTTATTCACAAGCAAGATTGAGCTCTGCGTCAGGCTTCCACCGGACTTATGCATGGAAATTGCCGCTAAATCAGCACCGGCTTCCATGCCTGAAACCGGAAGATTTTTCCCAAAATATAAATGTGTTCCATGAGCCTCGTCTGCGAGCACTTTCATACCATGCGCATGTGCAAGCTTTACGATTGAACGGATATCCGAACAGATACCATAATAAGTCGGATTGTTCACAAGCACTGCAACTGCGTCCGGATTTTCCTTAATTGCCTGCTCCACACACGGCACCTCCATGCCAAGCGAGATTCCAAGCTTTGGATTCACTTCCGGATTCACATAAACCGGGATTGCACCGCAAAGCACCAGTGCGTTGATCGCACTTTTATGTACGTTTCGCGGCAGAATGATTTTATCTCCTCTTTTACAGACCGATAAAATCATGCTCTGCACAGCCGAAGTCGTTCCTCCAACCATTAAAAATGCATGTTCTGCATGAAACGCATCCGCTGCAAGTTCCTCTGCATCCCGTATAACAGAAATCGGGTGGCAGAGATTATCGAGTGGTTTCATGGAATTCACATCGATCCCCACACATTTTTCCCCTAATAATTCCACTAATTCAGGATTGCCACGCCCCCGCTTATGCCCCGGCACATCAAATGGTACGACACGCTGCTTCCTGAATTTTTCCAGTGCTTCATAAATAGGAGCTCTTTTCTGATCTTCTCTGTTCATAACTTTCTCCATTGCAATTTATAATTTTTAAGATAATCATTTTCACATTTTATGTAATAGAAATGATGTTTTCGATCACGTTGCATCCTCGCGGAGCGTTTTTATTACATAGGAAGTAATTTCCTATGTAATAAAAAAAGAGACAACTGCCTGCGCAATCATCTCTGTTGACCTTCGTTCTCCATATTGGAATCCTTTTTACTCTTGATGTGATCCCAAATATCGTTTTTCAAAGAATCCTTTGCAAATATATGTCACTCTTATTGACCGTTTCACAAGATGATGTGCATACGCACTGATTATAAAGTAATCAACTTATAAAATTTGAGCTTCTAACTCAATCAATAACGTGGTCTCCTCACCACACCGGCAACCGACCCGCCTGTCCGTTAGGCTGCCTCAGTAATCTGAGTGGTCATACATTTGCATGAAAAAACGATTTTTATTTTTCACACGAAAAAAAGTCTATCATACACATATTTCAGTGTCAAGATATTTATGATATTAATTGTATTTTTTTTGTTTTCTAATTGTAAACTTTAAGTAAAACGATCCAACAAAAAAAACGATTCTGGCAAACTGGCTTTAAATTTCCAAAAAAAGAAGCTACCGCATACACGATAGCTCCTTTTACATACATTAATTGTATTTTCTTTTTCTTGCTGCTTCAGATTTTTTCTTACGTCTTACGCTTGGTTTCTCGTAATGTTCTCTTTTACGAATCTCCTGCTGGATACCTGCTTTAGCACAGTTTCTCTTAAATCTACGTAAAGCGCTATCTAAAGTCTCGTTCTCTTTTACTATTACACTAGACATTATCTCACACCTAACCTCCCTCCAGTTGCGTATTGTGCATATTCAACTGTTTGGGTAAATTTCATTGCACTATAGGTTATTATAGCATAAAAAATGTACACGTCAATAGTTTTTCTTATATTTAGAAAAATTCAGACAATTCTATTTTTTTCATCAAATTATTATTTAATCTGAGTTTCCAGCGCTGCCTTTGCCTCGGCTACCGCATCCGGGATTCCAGCCGGATTCTTACCACCAGCCTGTGCCATATTTGGACGTCCACCGCCGCCACCGCCAACTTTTCCTGCGATCGCTTTGATGAGGTTTCCTGCATGAGCGCCTTTCTTCATTGCCTCCTCTGTAGCCATAGCGACAAGATTTACTTTGCCGTCTGCCTCGGAAGCAAGCACTACAACGCCCTCTCCGAGTTTTCCTTTGAGCTGGTCGCCAAGATCACGCAAACCATTCATGTCAACGCCTGCAACACTTGTGGCAAGAAGTTTAACACCCTTCACTTCTACTACCTGATCCATAACATCGCCAAGTGCCTCTTTGGCAGCCTTGCTCTTTAACGATTCATTTTCAGCATTTAACGCTTTGATCTCAGCCATCATATGCTCGATCTTCTCAACTAAAGCAGCCGGAGTTGCTTTTGCAGCTTTTGCTGCTTTTTCTAACTCAGCTTCGATATTCTTGTAATAAGCAAATACATTATCGCCTGTTAAAGCTTCGATACGACGTACACCGGCAGCGACACCGCTCTCAGAAATGATCTTGAATGCAGTGATCTCGCCTGTATGTTTTACATGTGTACCACCACAGAACTCCTTGGAGAATTCTCCCATGGATACGACACGTACTTTCTCACCATATTTCTCACCGAATAATGCCATGGCACCTGTCTTTTTGGCTTCCTCTACCGTCATGATATCGGTGCGGACTTCTAAGTCTGCTGCAATCTCGTCATTGACGATTTTCTCAACTTTTGCAATCTCCTCTGCTGTCATTGCCTGGAAATGGCTGAAGTCAAAACGTGTTCTCTCAGCATCCTGATAAGATCCTGCCTGCTCAACGTGAGTGCCTAATACTTCACGGAGTGCTTTCTGTAATAAGTGTGTTGCAGAATGATTCTTACATATCCTGCCACGAAGATCAGCGTCAACAGATAAGGTAACTTTATCACCGGACTTGATCATTCCACTTGTCATCTTACCGACATGTCCGACTTTTCCACCTAATAACTTAATGGTATCTTCCACTTTGAAAGTACCGTCAGCAGTGTAGATCACACCTTTGTCTCCCTGCTGTCCACCCATGGTAGCATAGAATGGTGTCTCCTCCACGATGATTGTTCCGATCTCACCATCGGATAATGCTTCCACGATCTCTGTCTCAGAAGTAAGTACAGTAACAGTAGACGCTGTCTCTAATTTATCATATCCGACAAACTCTGTTGTGACGGAAGGATCGATCTCATCATAAACAGTCGCATCTGCTCCCATATAGTTTGTAGTCTTACGATTCTTTCTTGCTGTTGTCCTCTGCACTTCCATAGCCTTTTTGAAGCCGTCTTCATCAATTGCGAAGCCTTTTTCCTCTAAGATCTCAGAAGTCAGATCCATCGGGAATCCATAAGTATCATAAAGCTTGAACGCATTGTCACCGGATAACACTTTAGAACCGGATGCGATCATCTCTTTTTCCATATCTTCTAAGATTGCAAGTCCCTGATCGATCGTCTTTGCAAACTTCTCTTCTTCCTGTGCGAGTACCTTTAAGATGAAATCTTTCTTCTCCTCTAACTCTGGATAACCGTCTTTACTCTCGTTAATAACCGTTTTTGCAAGCTCTGCCATGAAAATTCCATCGATTCCAAGCATTCTTCCATGACGTGCTGCACGACGGATGATACGGCGGAGTACATAACCGCGTCCTTCGTTGGAAGGCATGATACCATCAGAGATCATAAATGTTGAAGAACGGATATGATCTGTGATCAGACGGATAGATACATCATCTAAAGCATCCACTTCATATTTTTTACCGGACAGTTCACATACTCTGTCACGGATTGCTTTCATAGTATCAATATCAAATACGGAATCTACATCCTGCATGACAACTGCGAGTCTCTCTAATCCCATACCAGTATCGATATTCTTCTGGGAAAGTTCGGTATAACCGCCTTTTCCGTCTCCCTCAAACTGGGTAAATACGTTATTCCATACTTCCATAAAACGGTCACAGTCACATCCCACTTTACAGTCCGGTTTACCGCAGCCGTATTTTTCTCCACGGTCATAATAAATCTCTGAACATGGACCACAAGGGCCGGCACCATGCTCCCAGAAGTTATCACATTCTCCCGTCTCAGGATCACGGTAAAATCTTGTGATTCTCTCTGCCGGAACTCCGACTTCTTTTGTCCAGATATTGAATGCTTCATCATCCTCACCGTAAATGGATGGATACAGTCTGTCCTCCTCTAATCCGAGAACCTTTGTCAGAAACTCCCAGGACCATGCGATCGCTTCATGCTTAAAATAATCTCCGAAAGAGAAGTTACCAAGCATCTCAAAGAATGTAAGATGTCTTGCTGTCTTACCAACGTTCTCAATATCACCGGTACGGATACATTTCTGACAAGTTGTCACTCTTCTGCGAGGCGGAATCTCTGCCCCTGTAAAATATGGTTTCAAAGGTGCCATACCTGCATTGATCAGTAATAAACTGTTATCATTGTGTGGTACCAGAGAAAAGCTGTTCATTTTAAGATGTCCCTTGCTCTCAAAAAAGTTCAGGTACATTCTACGTAATTCGTTTTCACCGTAAAATTTCTTCACGACTAAGTTCCTCCAAAATCTTTTGTACGGAATATCCTGTTTCCATACCTTTATTTTTAAATAAAATATCCGCCTGTGGCGTTTTATTTATTATCCTGTTCTGCCGTCACTGCTGCCTCAGCTTCTGCTGCTGCCTTCGCGTCTTTGTTTGCCCGTAATTTCTTACCAGCAAAAAATCCCGCCAGCGCAATTGCTGCCAAAATCACCATAATGATCGCATACTGTAAAAATGATCCTAAAAATGCCATTTCTTCTACCTGCCTTTCTGCTATGGCTGACACTTATGCACTGCAAAAATGTAAGCCGGCTCACAATTTAAATATTATAGCTCACTTCGTTCTTTATCGTCAAGGTATCCAACGTCTTTTCTTTGCTCTTTCTTTGAAAATCCGTGTCTTTTTCTAAAAGCCGCATCTATTCTTCCAGAATTTCAAATACCTGATTTTCATGTGTGATTGGCACGATCCGGTCCGCCATCGCCTGATTGCTCAGTCTCCTGATAAAAGGCTGTATCCCGGAATAATCCTGCCACATATGCATCGGGAACACATATTCCGCATTTGTGTGTTCCAGAATATATTCCATTCCGAGTGACTGATACTCACCCAGTTTTGGATCAAATGGTACAAATGCCAGATTGATGTCTTTCTTCGCCAGCTTTTTCACCTGATTCTTGTAATTGACATCCATGATTCCGTTGACTAATTCTCCGGCTCCGTCCCACCTCCAGTTGTTGAGGTCTCCCGCATGATAAAAGCTTGCTCCGTTTGTCTTCACATAAAAAGCAACTCCTGCATCCGTAGAACGAAGTGTCTCAATCTCAAGATCATCCACCTCATATTTTTCACACGCACTCACATATGTGATCCGATCCTGAATGGAGAGATCAAATCCATGTTTTTCCAGAAAATGCGGTGTCATTTTACAGTCCTTTGAAAAAATATAATGTATGTTACTGTAACGCTCCGCCCAGTGGAGCACGTCCATATCAAAGTGGTCTCTGTGCTTATGGCTTGCAAACACATAAATCGGCGTATCCGGCTCATATTCCGGGATCTGTCCGTGGAATGTAAAACCATTGACACGGTCTCCTGCAAACCAGTCAAAAATCAATACTTTTTCATCTACTTCCACCAAAAAGCAGCTATGATGTATAAAAATTACCTGCATTACTTCATCCTTCCAATTATCTCATTTGCCTTTGTATAAATCTCTGCCGGATCAAACCCAATATGAAAAGTTCCGTCCTCGTAAAGTACCTTTCCATTTACCATGGTCAGCTTCACGTTCTGCTTACTGCCACTGTATACCAGATTTTTCACCAGATGATTCTCCGGCTGCATATTCGGCTGTTTTAAATCGATCATGACAAGATCCGCCTTTTTTCCAACCGCAAGGCTGTCACACTCAGGCAGTCCCATGGCATAAGCCCCTCCGGCAGTTGCCATATAAAGCACTTCTTCTGCCGGCACACAGGAAGCATCCTTTTCCCTTAGCTTTGCAAGCCCTGTGACAAGAAACATCTCCCGGAACATATCCAGACAATTGTTGCTTGCCGGACCGTCTGTGCCGATTGCCAGATTGATACCTTCTTTTAAAAGCCTTTCCGTCGGACAGATACCGGACGCAAGCTTCATATTTGATGCTGGATTTGTCACAACCGACATGTGATGTTTTTTCAAAATCTCAATATCTTTTTCATCTAACCATACACAGTGATAGCCACCGCCGCCATGTTCATAAAGTCCAAGGCTTTCTGTAAACTGCATGGGTGTCATTCCCCAGCGCTCTTTACACTCTGCCACTTCACGTTCCGTCTCCGAATTGTGCGTCCATACCGGTGCATGATACTTGTCCGCAATCTTTGCAACACCTTCTAACAACATTTTTGACGTGGTGTACTCTGCATGAAAGCCCGGTACATAGGAAGTCAGGTCACTCATTGCATTGATCTTCAGATAATTTTCTTCGAGTACTTCCAGACTGTCTGTAAAATTATTCAGTCCACTTGTAAAGACCGTTCGAAAACCGGTATCCACATAAGCTTTGATATGATACTTCTGCATAATATACATATCAAAATTCGATGTAATGCCGCTTGTCAGGTATTCCATGATCCCAAGGATTGCAAGATAGTAAGTATCTTCGCCTTTCAGTTTTTCTTCGTTTGGAAATACTTTTTGCTGCAGCCATTCCTGCAAAGGAAGATCATCCGCAAAAGAACGCAGAAATGTCATTGGCGTGTGTGTATGTGCATTTTTAAATCCCGGAATCAATAGATTTCCTTTTACATCAATCTCACGCTCCCAGAGAATCACATCATCTTCCCCACAGACCGATGCGACATCCGATCCATCCCCGATATAGCAGATCGCATCTCCTCTTACCCAGAGTTCTCCCTCTGTCACTTCAAAGGTGTGGTCTTTTTTTGTCAATAGTATCTTTGCATGATAAAAACGAATATTCATCACACTACCTCACTTATGATACTGTTTATAGTAAAACTCTTATTTACCTGTTCTCTGATTGTGAAAAATCAGCAAAAACATTCAAACCCCGTTTTCGTTGATTTTTCACAATTTATTTTTCTTTGAATTTTGTAATATCCAGACACTGTTTTATCTTTATATTTTATCAAATCTCACAGGATAATGCAAACCATTCCACCATTATTGTCATTTACGATTTTCTGCATCGTATCCTGCAGTTTGAGCTGACATTCATCATCCATTTTGGCAATTTTATTCCGGATTCCGTCCTCCATTAATTCTCCAATGGATTTTCCAAAAATATTGGTTTCCCAGACACCATTTTCACTCTGCTGTCCCTCTCTTATATATCGGATCAGATCATTTGCCTGTTCTTCACTACCGACGATTGGTGCGATCTCTGTCTCGATATTGGCACGGATCATATGAATGGACGGGGAAACTGCCTTGATTTTTACTCCGAATTTATTCCCATGATGAATCAGTTCCGGCTCCGATAACTCAATATCTTTCAGATCCGGATTCACGACACCATAGCCTTTCATCTGCACTTCCTCAAAAGCACCAGCCACCTTATCATAAGATTCTTTTCTCGCTGCCATTTCACGAACCAGCGAGATGAGTTCATATTCGCCAGAGATTGGAACACCTGCAAGTGCACTCATATTTTCATAATAATATGGTTCTGCCACTTCCATCTGGATTTTCACACAGCCACAGGAAAGATCCATCTCATCAATTTTAATTTTTGAGATGCATTCCCCCGGTTCTAATGACTGCTGATAAACATCCTTAGTGCGCTCCATATGACTTAAAATATCGGATGCCTGCGTGATGATTTCGCTTTTGACCGGATGATCTGCTGCAAGCATCTCCGTCCATTTTGGAATAAAAAATTCCACCCGCTCAATCGGAAATTCATACAGCACACATTCTAAGATTTTTAAAATATCTTCCCTGCGCAGCTGCTCACAGTTTACCGGCACAACTGTTGTCTGATATTTTTCTTCCATGAGAGAGGCAAGCTTTACCGTTTCCTGCGCATATGGCCTTACAGAATTTAGAAGGATCACAAATGGTTTTCCGATCGCTTTCAGTTCCTGAATCGTCTTTTCCTCTGCACTTATGTAATTTTCCCTTGTCAGCTCTCCGATCGTGCCGTCCGTTGTGACAACGATCCCGATTGTTGCATGATCTTTGATAACTTTTTCTGTCCCGATAGACGCAGCCTCCGCAAATGGGATTTCCTGATCCGACCACGGGGTTTTTACCATTCTACTTCCGTTTCCTTCCATATATCCCACCGCACCGTCTGCCAGAAAACCGACACAATCGATCAGTCGCACCTGCAGTCTGAGTGGCTCCTCTCCCGCTTTCAGATCAGAAAGGCTGATTTCTGCCGCCTGCTGTGGGATAAATTTTGGTTCAGTTGTCATAATGGTTTTTCCGGCTGCCGCCTGTGGAAGTTCATCCATAGCTCTTACTTTCTGCGCCTCTTCCTCCATAAACGGAAGCACCATCAGCTCCATAAAACGTTTGATGAAGGTTGATTTTCCCGTCCGCACCGGACCGACGATTCCTAAATAGATTTCTCCATTCGTCCGGTTTTTAATATCCCTGTAAATGTTATACTCTTTATTTCCGCTATAATTGTCCATAAAAAAATTCCCTCCATATGTTATCACATTCTATGAAGGGAACTTTTACTTTATTCTTAATTATTCAGTATCTTCTGAGCTGCCACTTGAAATTACATCATGCCGCTTTTACCACAAGACATGAAGTTTTCGTGGCAGACATTTAAAATGCATCTCGGTCACATCTCCACAATACTCTCCGTCTGCATGCAGCACCATAGGTGTTTTTAATTTCAGGCGATACTCTCTGCAGTCCGTCACTTCAAACCCTCTGATTCGTAAATGTTTGGCTGTCACAAGCAATGGCAGACATAAAAAGGTACGCCATTTTGGAATCCCCCATGCCATACACACAGATAATTTTCCGTCCTGCGCATCAGCCTTCGGTGCCATCGGCACGCCGCCACCCTCTGCCCGGAAATTCATTGCAGCAGCAAAAATCATTTTTTTCCGGTTCTGCTGTCCTTTTCCGTCAAAAACTGCTCCGGCATCTGTCGTCTGCATGCTAAAAAGAGACTGCACCGTCAAAAACAGATAAGTAAGTTTTCCAAGATGAATTTTATTCAACGTATCTTTCACTTTGGATTTTAATGCTTTTTTGCAGACTAACGCATCTAAGCCTGCACCTGCACTGATTGCAAACAGTCTTGGCTTCTCACCGCCGTTCCAGCTTACTTCGCCAAGATCCATCACATAATCTTCTTTGCAGTTTAAAATATGTTCCATTACATCTGCAGGACTTCCTGTAATTCCAAGTCCTCTTGCAAGATCATTTCCTGAGCCTGTCGGGATCACGCCAAAACGTACTTTTTCAAAATGTGTCATGCCATTGATCACTTCGTTAGCCGTTCCGTCCCCACCTACAACGACGAGCCGGATGTCATCCTCTGGTCTTTCACAGATCTCATGCGCAAGAGTACAGGCATGCCCCTCGTACTCTGTGACATATGCCTCATATGGAATGTTCTTATCCTTCAAAACAGCTTCTGCCTCTTTCCAGATTGCCGCACCTTTTCCGCTTCTGGAATGCTCATTCACTATAAAACATAGCATATTCCCTGCTCTCCTTTCCGCGTTTCTTGTCCGCATACATCCGTTCGTCTGCATCATGGATCACTTTTAAAATGTCTATTCCATTGCCTTCTGCAGTACCAACTGCACTCGAAACGCGAAGTCCGCCTTCCTCTCTGTGTCTTGCCAGTTTATCTTTGACACTCTGGATGATCTGTTCTGCCTCCTGATCTTCCGGATTCTCGATGAGCATAACAAATTCATCGCCACCGATACGATACGCTTTTTTCCGCTTATCCGTCTGCACATAGATTGCACCAGACAATGTCTCGATCAATTTGTCTCCCATGCCATGTCCCATACGGTCGTTGATTTCTTTTAAATTATTGATATCCCACAGAATAACTGCCACCCGGTCCACCATTGTATAGTAATTGGAAAGCATATCCTCATATTTATTCTTATTGTAAAGCCTTGTAGCTGAATCCACTTCCTTGCGGTAGGTAAGCTCTGCGATCTTGTATGCTTCCTCCTGCATATTGCCAATGGTATATTGTGTAATGATCGTAAATGCCAGTAAAACGAGAAGCTGTGGTATAACTCTGTATACAATAATAACAGCAACCGGTATTTTATTCATTGGAATCTGTGCAAAGCCATCCACCATATTGAAAAGATACCATGATTTCGTATGATTTCCCTGTAAAAGCAGGTTCAGATCACAGATTCCATAGTAAAACCCAGCGATCATGCTGAGTGGCATCAGAAAAACTTCGAGTGCATACGACATCCACAGAACTGATTTATCCTTATACTGTATTGCTGCGATCATCGGCAGTACATACAAAAGTACCATATGGTAACTGAATATCAGGTTCATTGCCGCCGAGATTACGCATATCGTGACTACAAAAAAGTTTTTCACACGCTCATCTGACAGATTCATTTTAAAAAACATGAGTAACGCTGCAATAAAAAAGAGTGCGGAAATTCCATATGTTATACTGAACACAATCGCATTCACCATCGGGAATTGCCCGAATGCCAGCCCCCATATCGCAGTTAAAACGATAAATGCTCCGACAATTTCCCATAAAGTCCGCTTGTTGACTACTTTCTCCTGCTGCGCCAGTTCCTCATTATAATGCTCACCAAAATTCGTCATCTTCTGTCCCTCACACTATTGCTATAATTTTATCCTTATCATCGTGATGATCCTACTATCGGTACCCCTATACCTCTGTCTCCACTATATTTAGTACAGTATACCACAAAACGTTATATATCTGTAAACTTTTTTATTTTTATGTGTTTTTTTAACATTTTTATGGAATACTGTCTGCTGCACACAGTGCTCCCCAGCCCAAAACAGGGTTCGGATAACGGGAAAATCCTGGAAGTTTTCGGGCTCCACGGATCAGGTAAGCCTTCATTTTTTCCCCATAAAGATAGGCATCATTTCCATCCACGATTCCCCATTGCATCAAAAGTGCTGCACTTCCGGTCACAAATGGTGTCGCCATTGATGTCCCGGTGCGCACCTGATATCCGCCGCCGGGCGCACACGACATAATCTCAACCCCTGGTGCAACAAGATCCGGCTTTACCTGATTGGTCGCCCTCGTATATCCCCTGCCGGAAAAAAATGCTGCCTGGTCAAACCTTGCATCATAGGCTCCGACTGTGATTACCTTTGCAGCCGTGGAAGGGATTGTAAGTGTTGTTTCCTCCACCGGATTCAAAAAACCTGTTCCACTGTTTAACACATTTCCTGCCGGAAGCCACATGTCAAATTTTCCATCCGTAATGTTGATCGGCGTCAGCCTGATTCTCCAGATACCTTCCTCAAGATAGGTTTCTGCCGGAATGAAGTCAATGTAAATCTCCTGATATGGATTATAGGGACTTGGTTCACCATAATACACAAGAAGGTTTGTATTCCCTAACCGAAATCTCTGTGTTCCCTGCACCTGCTGCAAAGGTCCGACGACAGTTCCTCCCGGGGCAATGACCGACACTGCGATCTCGTCCACATAATTTTTCCAGATCTGCAGATTGAGGGATGTCTCGTATGCACTGACAGCAATCTCAACCTCCTGCACATTATCCGCGGTCATCTGTCCTGCTGTATGGACGGCTGTGCTTCCCTCATTTCCACTCCCGATCACGATAGATGTTTTCCAGTAATTCGCCATATCGTCGAGATACGTTTCAATCAGGGAAGTTCCTGAATGAGAGCCATAGTTATTTCCAAAACTCAGATTCAATGCAATCGGTTTTCCGTACTGCCTCGCCCTTGCAATGCAAAAATCCACAGCACTCATAAGCTCGGTTGTTTTTGGGAAGGAAGTTTCCCCCGGAACGCCAAGTTTTACCACGATCAATTCACTCTCGTATGCAACGCCGCGGTATCTGCCACCCGAAGCTCTCCCATTTCCTGCTGCAATGCCTGCCACATGGGTCCCATGCCCGGAGAGATCCCTGCTAGGACAGATTGCGTAACGTTCCTGCTCGCTCTCCTGCCGCAACGCAAGATTGATCGTCTCTCGCTCATAAACGCTTCCAAGTGTCTGATCCCACAAAACAGCGATCCGCGTCGTTCCGTCACTGTTTCGAAAATCCGGATGTGCATAATCAATCCCGGAATCTATGACCGCCACAAGCACCTCTTTTCCGGTCAGATTGCTCGCAGAACCTGTATTTTGTCCGGTCTGCAACGGATTGATACAGGAACTCCGCTTTCCATTTTCCACTGCAAAAAACAGACGTTTTGGTTTTTCCATGTATTCGATCTCTGGCATGGCTGCAACAAGTTCCACCAGTGGCTGTGGTATTCTTAAGATAGCGTACTCGTTTGTAAGATTATAGATCCCGATCTGCGCCTGTTCTTCCGGGAACCGTTCCGACAGTTTTTCTCTTAATTCCTCTGTCGTACCGAAAAATTTTACTATAACTTCCCAGCTATTTTCGGTAACATCGTATCCTACATCCAGATTTAATGATTTTTCGCGTTCCTCATTGGTGGCATCCAATGCAAGGTTTAGGATGTTTTCTATTTTTCCGCTATTTTCATTCATGCAAGGTTCCTTTCCGGGTAATTGCGCAATTCCTGATTTACGTTATGAATGTTGTTTCTAGGAGTTTCGCAATTATCTTTAATTACCCAATTCCTGATTTGCGTAATCTACAAGTCTTGTAATCATATGCATGAATTTACACACTTAGCATAAAATAAATCAAAATAGAATGTGTTCAGAACGTAGGGAAATATATGTGTGGAATTGCAGGTTTTTTTAATGCATCAGAAAATTATCAACAAAAAAAAGAAAAATGGAGTTGTGTATTGACCTCCATGCATGAATGTCTTGCACATCGGGGAAATGATGAAGCCGGGATTTATCTGTCAGACATGGCTGGTCTTTCCCATGCCCGCCTGAGTATCCGAGATATTGTCACCGGAAAACAGCCGATTCTCCGGCAAAAAGACGGAAACGAATATGCGATTGTATACAATGGAGAATTATATAATACAGAGGAACTTGCGCGCGATCTTAAGACATACGGCTATCATTTTTCAACCACTTCCGATACCGAAGTCATCCTTTACGCTTATATGCAGTACGGACCCGATTTTGTAAAGAAACTGAATGGCATTTTTGCCTTTGCAATCTGGGATGACAACGCAAAAAAATTACTTTTGTACCGTGATCGTGTGGGAATCAAGCCTCTTTTTTACGCTTTTTTGTCCGGACAGCTTATATTTGCCTCCGAGCCAAAGGCTCTTTTTTGTTTTCCGGGTTTTACACCGGAGCTTTCATTTGAAGGCATGCGCGAGATTCTTTCCATTGGTCCTGCCCGTACCCCGGGCAACGGAATTTTCAAACATGTAAATGAAGTACTTCCCGGACATTATCTCATCTTTTGCGATGACACAGTATCCGATCGTACCTATTGGGATCTTTTTCGTACTCCGCACACAGATTCTTATGGAAAAACTGTGGAAACCGTCTCCTTCCTCATCCGCGACTCTGTCACCAGACAAATGGTGTCGGATGTTCCGGTATGTACTTTTTTATCCGGCGGCATTGATTCGAGCATTGTCACTGCAATTGCCTGCCGTTATCTGATTGAACGTGGGGAAACGTTAAATACGTTCTCATTTGATTTTAAGGATAATGATCTTTATTTTAAATCCAATGCCTTTCAGCCGGAGCGCGATCTTCCTTATGTCAAAATTATGCTAGACCATTATCACACGAACCACACCTATCTCGAATGTGATGAAAAGCTTCTTTTTTCAGCACTCAAGGATGCGGTCAATGCAAAAGATTTTCCGGGCATGACGGATGTGGACTCCTCTCTCCTCTACTTCTGCTCTCTTGTAAAGCAGCATAATAAAGTAGCTTTGACCGGGGAATGTGCTGATGAGATTTTCGGCGGTTATCCTTGGTTTTATCGGGAAGATCTGTTATCCAGAGACGGTTTTCCATGGTCTGCTGATATGTCTGTGCGGACCTTATTCTTAAAGGACTCGTTTATAAAAGATCTGGATCTGTCTGCCTATTCCTACGACTGTTACAAGACTTCCCTGCGCAAGGCTCCTCATCTTCCAGACGAAACCGATATTGAACGAAAACGTTATAATATCGCTTATCTGAACATCAAATGGTTTATGCAGACACTTCTCGACCGCATGGATCGTACCAGTATGTATTCCGGGCTTGAGGCGCGTGTTCCATTCGCAGACCACCGCATCATCGAATATGTCTTTAACGTTCCATGGGAAATGAAGTACCAGAATGGTGTTGAAAAAGCGCTGCTCCGTGACGCATGTAAAGATCTGCTTCCACAGGAACTTTTACACCGGAAAAAGAGCCCTTATCCGAAAACTTATCATCCCGGCTATGAAAAACTTCTGATTGAAGAAATGAAACACATTCTCACCCAGCCGGATGCACCGATCAAAGATTTCATTGATTCAAGAAAACTTGATACTTTTCTAAAAGCTCCGACAGAGTACGGGAAACCGTGGTTCGGGCAGCTTATGGCTGGTCCTCAACTGCTTGCCTACTTCATCCAGATCAATTATTGGATGGAAAAATATAAGTTGCACTTATAAACAGCAAATGAATCATTGAAAAGAGTTTGAAATAACCCTTTTCAATGATTCCAAAATTGCTCACTGAACCGGTACTTCCATTATTCTGTATCCGGCTTTTATCATTTCCTGCTTAAATTCATCAACTGTCATAGAAAGTTTCTGTGCTCCGCGCTGCATTGAATAATCACCTTCCGAAACAGACTGATAAATTTCACGTGCGCGGCCTTCTTTGCGACCTTGCTCTCTGCCTTCTTTTCTGCCTTCTTTTCTACCTTCTCTACCTTCTCTACCTTCTTCTTGGCCTTCCGCTCTGCCTTCTCTTCGACCTTCTTCACGACCTTCTCTTCGGCCTTCTTCACGACCTTCTTCTCGGCCTTCTTCAATTGCATCTGCACGCTCAAGTTCAATCTGACGTTCAAACGTATAATCAAGCTGCATATTCTTTACCACCTCACTTCTGCGCGTTTTAAGAAAATCCCGTAAAATATTATTATCAATACAATAATCTATCGCTTTTTCGATATCAGATAATAATTCCTGTTCCGTATGTTCATGATGATATTCCCTGACTTTATTTACAAAAATCATGTATTCGTTTAACCACTGACATTGATCCATGATTTCCTTATTCTTTCCTGTATTGATGTTATAAACCATACATTTCAATTCCAGTTTCGGATCATCCATAGGTTTTTCAAATGCATCTGAAAGTCTTAATTCCTGTATCTCTGGCTGTTTTTCTTCGCCATTATAAAAGACCACAAACTGTGGTGTCGGTATTCGGACAAGTCTTCGTCCATATATATTCTTATGGATTTTGCTTCCATCATCCCTGCAGTTTAAATACTCGGAAAGTATTGCTGTAAAGTAGATAAGGCTTCGAACCGGCATATTCGGACACACAGTTGACTCATGTTCATAAATACTGAGCCTTGCATCCACAACAAACGCCGCATCATTCCTGACCGACAATGAGATACCGCCGTCTAATGTTTTCATTTCAACAGCATCCGGATCATCATAGGAAGATCCATTCATCACATTGTAAAGTTCGAGTGCTCTCCTTTTGTCCTGCATCAGCATGCAGAACACATCACTTTTGTACTCTCTGTTTCCACTCATATCTTTTCCTCCTTGATAAAAAACTTATAAAGCAGGATGGATACATAAGTACATTTTTCTGCCGTTCCAGTTCCATTCTCAAACTGAAAATCATGCCGTAAACCATCTTCTTCCTGATTACAATCCTGCTTTATATTACAATGGGTGTTCAAAAGCAAGATTTTCAGGGAATATTGATAGAATTAAAAGTATTTGTGAACACTGCACGCCCTTATCGCTGTGAACAACTATACCCATAGCTGCCAATACTATAAAAAGTTCATGTCAGACCGTATCAAATACAACGACCGTGCAGGTAATATAGAAAAACTGCTTTTTTATATCTTATCATATCTCCCAAAAAAAAGCATTAAAATTCAAAAGTTTTATATTTTTCATTAAATTACGTTGTTACTGTTCACTCGTGCCTCATTTTAGTAACATTACGTTCTCTGATATGTACAACTGTCACTCCGAAAGCACTTTATTCAGAATGTCCGCAAGCGGAACCATTGCATTTTTTGCCTCCTGAACCGTGTTCGTCTGGGCTCCCACTTCCACCAGCAGTGTTTTCGGGCAATAGTGCATATTAAAGCGGTAGCCCTTGAGGTAGATTTTTCTAGTAAATCCCGGATAGTACTCTGCTGCGGTAAGCTGCATTTGAAACGAAAATGCCAGATTATCCGCTATGTATGGGTTATACAGATACGAAATATCACCGAGTTTTGTTGTCCTGCTTAATCCATTAAAAAACATCACTTTTGCCATATCGGTTCCATTGACATTCGTGACAAGTCTTGTATTCTCTCCCACGCCGTCCCTGTGCAGATCGATCACCACATCAATGCTTGGATTATCTGCTAAAATCTGTTCAATTGCCGGTGCAGCTTTCGAGTAAGCCTTATCTCTGACAGTATCATATTCCCCGGTATCATGAATCACATTATATCCATATTGCTGTGTCAGCAGTTCCGTCAGATAATCTCCTACCCCCACAACTGTCGTCGAGCGGTCTCCCGGAATGGAATCTGCGTACCCCTCAAGAGAATGTGTATGATAAATTAAAATCTGGGGAGTGCCTGCATCATGCGCAATCTTCATATTTTTTCCTGTGAGTGCTTCCACGTTTAACTGATCACTTTTTACAGTTGTAGTACTGTCAACCTGATAAAAATTCTGCACCAGATAATCAAAATCGTTTAATTTATCCAGAGAGTACTCGACCGCTTTCTGTGTTGCAACCGCCGGAGGGGCGACTGTGAGGGTGGTTTCTGCTGCTGAATTACCGTTTTCTCCTGCCTGTGCGAAATCCTGTGACTGATCTGCATCCTGCGGTTGTTCTGGGTTCTGCACCCCTTCCTCATCTTGAGAAATATCTGGCACCTGCGCTGCTCCTATATTCTGTGAATCACCTGACACCTGTGCTTCCTCTGCCACATTGTTTTTCAATACAACCTGTCCGTTCTCGTCCACATAGTTTTCGTCAAGCGCCTCCATCGCAAGGATCATCTCATAAGACAAAGTACTCTCTGCATCCGTCTCATAGGACTGCATCTTTGTCGTATATTCCGTAATCGGGAACAGAATTTTTTCTGCTTTTGCAAGAATGTGCCTGCTGTCTTCATCCGTCTCATAGCCAAGACCGGGTGCTAACACATTCATCACCTGCGCTCCCGCCATTTTAACTGCTGCTTTTTGCCCAATACTCCAAAGTTCCTTCCGCTGCACAAAAAAAGTAAAAAGTGCCACAGCAATCAATATCGCAGTCATATATTTTTTACATTTATTTTTTAATCTTCTTTTTCGATATCCATGAAAATACATAATACAACTTATGCCAGTTTCCATTCATTATGCAAAAATGTTGCTGTCGATCAACGCAATGTTTAACCCCTCTGAAATTGTAAAACTAAGACGTTTTACCGATTCATCAATATCTTTGGGTGTCACAAACATAGTGTTCAGGTTCGGTGCTAACAGTTCCCGGATCAGTTCATACTTTTCCGTCTCGTTTAATTCTCCTAATGTATTTCCAAGTGTCTGCAGTTCACTGCTCTCATTCATGGCTGTGATAAGATTAAACATAGTGTCATTGACAATGGTTGCGGCATCCACGACCGTTGGCACTCCAATTGCGATGACCGGGACTCCGATGCTTTTTTCATTAAGTCCATGTCTGTGATTGCCAACCCCGCTTCCCGGATTGATTCCGGTATCTGTCACCTGAATTGTGCGGTTTAACCGCTTCGTATTTCTTGCAGCAAGCGCGTCAATTGCGATCACAACATCCGGTTTTGTCTCTTTTACAATACCGTTTACAATCTCCATGGATTCCATCCCTGTCTGCGCCATCACTCCCGGTACAATACTGCTCACACGGTTGACATGCTCCTTCCCAAAGGCATATTTTCCATATTCATTGATAATGTGCCTCGTAATGTATAGATTATCTACCACTCTCGGGCCAAGTGCGTCAGGCGTGACTGCCCGGTTGCCAAGCCCTACGATCAAAACAGATACGTCCTCTTTTTTTACATTGATAAGCTGTTTTAACACCTTCGCAAGCTGCTCTGAGATTTCTCTGTGATAATCCTCGTCCTCCTCATCCATATTCGACGCCTCGATCGTAATATATGTTCCCTTTGGTTTTTCCATGGCTTTTGCACCGTTCTCTGTTTCGATCACTACGGTGCTGATCGTCAGATTTTTATTGACCTGCTCCTCCGAAAAACGGACTCCTTTCAGTTCCACCTTATCTTCCTGCATTTTTTCCTGTGTCTCTAATGCTAGGTCTGTCCTAATCTGGTACATATGCATTTCTCCTCTTTTCTCTCTTGTGGCGTATCGTTTTCGTCCACTGATTTCAATTAGTATGTCCCTGACATTTTAAGTTTATCCGTATTTTTTGAAAAAAATGTCATTTTATATATTGACAGCTTTATAGAAATGTCCTATACTACTCTAGTATGTTTACATTGAACTGTCCGTGTCCGGCTTTAATGTAACAATCATGAACAATTACAATCATAAAAAAATTGGAGGTGTACAGATTGGCTAACATTAAATCTGCAAAGAAGAGAATTTTAGTAACTGAAACAAAAGCTGCTAGAAACAAATCTATCAGATCCGAAGTTAAAACAGTAACCAAAAAAGTTGAGGCTGCTGTTGCTGCAAACGATAAAGAAGCTGCAAAAGCTGCATTAACAGTTGCAATTTCTACTATCGAAAGCGCTGCTTCTAAGGGTGTTTAT
The DNA here is from genome assembly GCA_900542495.1 of uncultured Roseburia sp. GTDB lineage: Bacteria > Bacillota > Clostridia > Lachnospirales > Lachnospiraceae > Roseburia. The sequence continues at coordinate 40,654 of UQNW01000019.1, read as the reverse complement.
CACAAAAACAATTCTGCTAGAAAAGTTTCTCGTTTAACAAAACTTGTTAACACATTAGCTTAATAGAAGATAAATTAAAATTCGCGAATTCAAAAAGATCACCAGTACCGTCATACTGGTGATTTTTTATTTCTGATAACAGAATGTCCGCAAAGCGAACGCTCTGTTATTTACTGTATTTCATCAAAAATAATTCTACTGCCATCTGGTCATTCATACGCCCAGTCTTGACTGCTTCCTCAAAATCAACTCCATCCCGGATCGCCTGTTTTAACTGCTGCATCGTAAAGCCTTTCGCCTGCGTTACATTTCTTCGTACTGCAAATGGCGGGATTCCTGCTTTCTGCGCCATCGTATTATTATCAAAACCTTTTCCAGCCATATCCTTGATATTCAAGAGAATCTGAAATTGTCTGGAGATCAAAAACATAATTCGCATAGAAGGCTCTTTTAACGTCAGCAGATCATAATACAGATCCAGTGCCTTTTTCTGATTGTGCTCTGCGATTGCATTTACCATATCAAAAATTTTGTTCGTGGTCTGCTCTGTCGTCACAACCTCCACATCAGCCGCCTCGATCACATTCTTATCCATGCAGTAACAGATCAGCTTTTCTAATTCCCGGTCAATATTCCCCATATCGGTTCCCGTCTTGCTCAGAAACAGCTGCATGACGGAGCCTGTGATATTCTTGCCTTCTTTTTTCAGTCTTGCTAAAATCCAGCGCGTCAGAAGTTCTTCGGTCTGTGTCGTAAACTCCACGATTTTTCCGGCATTTTTCACCGCCTTATAAAGTTTAGAACGCTTGTCGACTTCTTCTTCCACGAAAAGAAACAATGTTGTATCCGGAACCTGCGCCATGTACTCTGCCAGTTCCTCACAGCTTCCTTTAAAGAATCCACTGTTTTCAATCAGAATCACTCTCCGGTCTGCAAAAAAAGGAAGTGTTTCCGAAAGATCAATCACTTCTTTCGGATTCGTGTCTTTTCCCTCATACGCCGTAAAATTCATAGTGTCATCCGGCTGTACCAATGCATTTTTCAGTTTGTCCTTATACTGCTTTTTCAGATAAGCCTCGTCGCCATACAGCAGATATATTTTTTTAAATTGTCCGCTCTTAATATCTTCATCAATCGTTTTCATTCTCGTTATCCAATCAAAGTATACTGCATCAGTTCATAATGTAATCTGCTTCCCTCTGTGATCTCCATTGGAAGCAGTGCTCTTGCTACTAATTTCAACTCGCCATCCGGCTCATCTATTCTTCTCAAATGTGCATAATCACCGTCGATCTGTTCTACTATATAATCGCATACCAGCATTTTTAGGCTCTCCTTTATATAAATTGGCTTTTGTAAAATTCAAATTTAGGTTATGAATGTTGTGAAAAATTAACAAAACCCCAATTCATTATATAAAACAATAACGCTTCCTTCAAGAAATTTTTCTAACACATCAATGCATATTCTTCCTGAAAATATCCCCTTTTCTCACCGGAATTCATCCACCACCAGTTGTCCTTTCTCCACACGGATACGGATACGCCCGCTTTCCATTGTCTCATAAACTGCACTTTTGCTTTGCCTGATATGGGCAAGTGCTTCCTCCCCCGGGTGTCCGTAACGGTTGTTCTCACCACAGGAGATTGTTGTGATCTCGGGCGAAAGTTCCATTAAAAATTCCAGACTGTTCGAGTATTTCGAGCCATGATGCGCCGCCTTATAAAAGTCCACGTCCTTAATTCTTCCCTGCTTTATAAGATACGCTTCCTCTGCACTGCTGATATCCCCTGTAAAAATGCCTGAAAAACCATTCTCCTCATACAAAAGTACAAGTGACAGAGCATTCTTATCCTCGCTTTTATAAGTTTTATCCGGGAAAATACAGCGAAGCTCTGCCTCTCCGTCCGTAAGCACCTCACCATAGTCCATGTCAAGAATTTCTGTTCCGTATTCCTCTGCCGTATCTGCCAGTGACTGGTATGCTTCATCCTCCAATATATAGGCTGAAACAACGATATGGTCAATCTCATACCCTGCCTCTAACACTTCTTTCAGACCGGAAATATGATCCGCATCCGTGTGTGAAACGATCCAGTAATCAATTTTTCCAACACCCTTTGATTTTAAAAATGGCAGCATACGATATGTTCCAACCTTGCTCACATCAGTACTTCCGCCGTCAAAAAAGAGGTTCGTTCCCTCTTTCGTATGCAGATAAATACCGTCTCCCTGCCCCACATCGAGAACATCCAGTTCAAACCCTTTCACCGGATTATAAAGCACCAGAAGCAGTAAAATACTCCCTGTAAAAACAAACCCTGTTCTCCGTTTCAACTGTTTCATTACAAAAAGTATCACGCACACTGTCACATAATAAAAAGCCAATTTTTTCCAGTCCGGCTTTCCAGTGATCCAGGTTGCCCCGGGAAGTCTGGCGCTTAACCTGCATACTTTTTCATAAAAAGCCAGAATCCAATGACATGGCACTAAAACTGTCTTTGCAGCAGGAAAAGAAAGCAATCCCAGAAAACCACCAGTCAGACCAAGAAACAACAGGATTCCAATTACTGGCAATATAAAAAAATTAATAAACATAGACCCCACCGGTACTTCATAGAAAAAATAAGCCGTAAGCGGTACCGTACTCAACTGGATTGCAAAACTGACCAGGAAGTTCTCTGTAAACTGAAAGAATGGTTTTTGAATCTTAAGAAGCGTCTGCCCTGCCACAACAATTCCAAGCACAGCCGCAAACGAAAGCAGGAATCCTGCATACCAGAGCAGATAGGGATTATCCCACAAAATCACAATTGCCGCAAATCCAAGCGCTGACAGGGAATCATAACTTCTCCCGATCCATTGTCCGCATAACAGGACAAGAAACATCAACACCGCCCGGACAGTTGACGTACCGAATCCCGACATTATCCCATAGCAGACGATCACACTTCCCGCAATCACTCCTGCGCCAAAGAATGAACACCTGACCTTCCGAAGTAGCCTGTATAACCCCATTCCGATTACAGAAATATGTAAGCCGGAAATCGCCAGCACATGAGAGATTCCCGCCTTCTGATACATCTGTTTCACATCTGCATCCAGAAGATTTTTTTCACCAAGTGTCATAGTGGATAAGACACCTGCATCCTGCTCCTTCATACATGCTTCGTACACACCGGCTAATTTCCGGCGCAGCCTGTAGACTTTTTCACCAAAGGAATCCTTAGCGCCATAAGCTTCCTGTACTGCTGCATCGTTTAATTTGAAATCAATTTTTTTCGATTCATAAAAGGACTTTGCATCAAAATTACCATCATTGGATGCACCTTTCCATAATTCCACAGTTCCAGTTACAATAAGGGTTTGTCCGATCGAATATGCATCGGAATTCTGATAAAAAAGAATCTGATTACAGGGCAGTATCTCCTGCCCAATTGATAAATAACACTGATCTAAATAATAGGAATATTGTCCATTCTTCGCCTGTTTGCTGCCAAGTTTTCCCTGCACAGTCACACCCATTCCGTCACACAGTTTTGTCATATAATTCTGACGAAACGCTTCATTCTCCGCATAATGAAACATTCCTGCCAAAAAGAATGCCAGAAAACATCCCACCCTGGCTGACAGGTACATCCACTTTCTGACATTTTCTTTCCAAAATCCAGATTTCCACTCTGTAACTGTAGTGGCTGCACAGTTCTTTTCTTTTTCGCTGCAGATGACATTGCGCCATAAATTCTGCGCAATGCAAAACAGTATCCCGGCAGCCGCTGCTGCCAGATACCATTTTTTATATTTCATAAATAAAATACCAAGAATCAATCCAGATGCCATTTCACATAATGGCCGTTTAAACAAAAATTACTGTTCCTCCGTTTCTGTCTCCTCAATAACCTCTGTATCGTTTTCCGTTGTTTTTGCAACGTAATCCAGATTCCTGTCATACATATCTGCCAATTTAAAATTATCCCGGTAAACACCGCTGGTATCCCCATTCACGGAAATCTGCACTTTACTGATAGAAGACAGCTCTGACAGCGAATCTACGATAGAATAAATAACAATCGCTTCATTCACAGAATAATCCTGATTCTTAAAGTTGTCATCTAAGCTGACATAACATACACCGTCCACCAAAGATACACTGATCAGCTTGGTTCCGGACGGGATTGCTGACTTGGCATCCTTGCTTTCCGGTCCTTCAAGTAACTGTTCCATGATCAGTTTTTCCAGTGAAATATTACTGCTGTAATGCACACGCCTTGTCTCTTTTACAAGTCCGTCTCCTGCCTGATTGGAAAAATACAAAGTCAGATTCGTATTCTGAATGGAATTGATCTGTTCTTCCGGATTTTCCACAAAACTCTCCGCATACATGGTTCCGATCATTTTACCATTCGTGTCGGTCAGCGGTTTCTCATCCACATAAAAGGAAACACAGTCTATTCCGGAAATCTGCGTCATTGTCCGCACGACTGCTGCTCTGCACAAAACTTCTTCTACCTCTTTCATGTTCAGATAATCTGCATCAAAATAAATAGTAAGAAGTGCTCCGTCCAAAGAATAGTTCGTGATTTCCACATCATTCGGAATTGGCTTCCGGTACTCCACATTATCCGGATCAGAACTTAACGCTGCAAAAAATTCCTCGATCAGCGCTTCCTTCGTTGTGGCAGACGCATCATAAGGCACCTCCACAATCCCGGTTTTTTCCTTGTTCAGATATTCAATGCTATATTTACTTGTCTCTTTTCCATTCGAACATCCCGCCAGCAATAAAATGCAGATGAATGTCAAAAGAAAGACTATTTTTTTTCTCATTGCTTCTGCTCCATTATTAAAAATCTGCTGTCATATATCACACAGGCTACGCAATATAGTTCAAAGGAATACGGACATTAAAAATGGTTCCCTCTCCCTCTGTACTAAATACTTTGATTGCGCCGCGGTGCATCAGCACAGCATTACGGGTAATCGCAAGTCCTAGACCGGTTCCGCCAATCTCTCTTGAATGGGACTTATCCACGCGATAAAAACGCTCGTAAATATGCTCTAAGGAATCTTCCGGAATACCGATACCGGAATCCTCAACTTTCAGATAAAAATACTGATGATCCGCATTCAGCGTCACATGTACCCAGCCGCCCGGTTTATTATACTTGATTGCATTCTCGATCAGATTCGTAAATGCCAGCGTGATCTTCACCTCATCCACATCTGCTGATACCGGACGGAAACTCTCTAACACAAGCTCCACATTCTGTTTTTCTGCAATTGGATTCAGTCTCTTTAAAATCTGCTCCAGCAATTCGTTGATGTTCATATTCGTAACATTAAGATCTGCTGCTGATTTATCCATTTTTACCAGCGATAAGAGATCGTTGATGATCTTCGTCTCGCGGTCGATCTCGTTTCCAATATCGCCCATAAACTCTTTGTAAAGCTCGATCGGTGCATCTTCCATGCTGTTAAGGGAATCAGCCAGTACCTTCATGGATGTGAGCGGTGTCTTCAACTCATGAGACACATTTGATACAAATTCCTGTCTGGAATCATCCAATACTTTCATTCTTCCAAGCATCTCATTAAACTTTTTGCAGATCTCGATCGTCTCGGTGTAATCATCCACTGCCAATGCATCATCGCCATATCCTGTTTTGATCTCATCAATGGACTTTGACATCTTATGGAATGGTTTTACGAGCTGGATGCTTAAGATCACTGCAAGGAACACTGCCGCTACCGCACAGATCAGTTGCAATACATAGGCATTGCGCGCAAGATATTCCATATTCAGATGACTACTGTCTGTTGAGACACTGACCAACATAACGCCTAAAATCTCTGTATTGCCGGTCTGCTCCATATTTCTGACTAAAGGAACTGTCAGCTCGATATAGCGGTTCTCCGCGTCATATTTTTTAATCTCCTGACCGTAATAGCTTTCAATCACCTCTTCCGAGATAATCGTCTTATTGGTATCAAGATCATAAGTATCTTTGATAATGTGAAAGCTGTTATCGATCACCATGACACGACCGTCATAAATATTGGAAAGCTGATCTAATTCCGCATTAATAATGGTTGAATTTGGATAATTCAAATAATCATTGGAAACAATCTGATTCGCCAGAATCTTTGCCTGACTTAAAATCTCGCTCGTCCTGATCGATACAGAACGATCCTCGTAAGTCTTTACAATTCCAACTTTTAAAACGATTCCGGGAACAATCCCAAAAAGAATTAAGAAAAGTATCAGTCTGAATTTCAGACTTTTAAAAAAATTAATGACATTTTTAAATCTGGACATTCTTTCACACCCTGACTAATTCTGGTAATAGTAATATCCCACACCCCATTTGGTATGAACATACTTTGGCTCACTTGGATTCTTCTCGATCTTCTCTCTTAAACGTCTGACATGCACATCTACCGTTCTGACATCGCCCGGATACTCATAACCCCAGACAAGATTTAACAGATTTTCCCTGCTGTAGACTTTATTCGGATTATTGACTAAAAGCTCTAAGAGATCAAATTCCTTTGCAGTCAGATTCACCTCTTTATTCAGGATAAACAGTCTTCTGCTCTCGCAGTCTAACTTAAGATCTCCTGCTTCGATCACCTTAGAGTCATCCTTCTTCGGCTGGCTTCCTGCAGTTCTTCGCATGATTGCTTTGATTCTTGCCTTGACCTCTAAAATATTGAAAGGCTTTGTGATATAGTCGTCCGCTCCATACTCAAGACCAAGGATCTTATCCATGTCATCGCCTTTTGCAGTCAGCATAACGATCGGCATATCAGAAAATTCGCGAATGTGCTGGCACACTTCAAAACCATCCATCTTCGGGAGCATAATGTCTAACAGAATCATATCATAATGATTCTCTGTTGCCATTTTCAGTGCCTCTTCTCCGTCATATGCACAGTCTACTTCCATTCCGTCCTGCTCCAAGCTGAAACGGATACCTTTTACGATCAATTTTTCATCATCAACAACAAGAACCTTCTTTGCCATCTCTACACCTTTATACTATCCTTTATTTTGTTAAAAACTCCCTCTTTGATTCCATCCACATTCATGATCTCCTCAATTGAAGAAAACTTTCCATGTTCCTCGCGGTACTTTACTAATGCCTCTGCTTTTGACTGCCCGATCCCAGGAAGTGTCATAAAATCCGCCACTTCTGCCTGATTAATATTAAGAAGTCCGTCATCTGTGGCACCCGAATCACCGCTCGCATCCTCCTGCGCAGCCAGTACTTCCGCTATCGTTGGGATCCGCAGCATCTGTCCGTCCGTAACGATCTCTGCCTGGTTTACAGCCTCCGTGCCGGCATCTTCTGTCATCCCGCCAGCCATTGCTACCGCCTCATAAACACGGCTGTTCTCCGGCAGTTCGTACACTCCCGGATTTACAACTGCCCCACAGACATACACAAAGCAGCCGCCTGTCTCTTTGGTGCTGTCCTTTTCCTCTGTCTGTGGCACTTCACTTGTCTCTGTCTGTATTTTCTCTAAATACACGGTATTCCTGGAACCACATCCACAAAGCATGCTTATGCAGAATATGATTACCAGGAATACTCTGATCTTTCGATTCATAGCATTCTCCTTCCTATCTGTATGCATAACTACAGCTAGATGAAAGAGCCCTCAATGCCTGATGAATACATTTTAACGAAATTTTACAAATATGACAAGACTATTAAATATATTATATCCAATTTTTTAAAAATATTGAGAAATTGTTTCTTTCAAAGTTACCCAGAATTCTTTTGCATCCTGTGAATCCGGTACCGGGATTGCATTCTCATATGCCTGATAAGCGGTCTGCTCCTTCTCATCTGCATCCTCAGACAGCTTCACGGAATAATGTCCGCCAAGTCCATGAAGTTCCCCGGACATGGTAAGTGTCACATACTCTGCAAAATCTGCTGCTTTTTCCTTTTTTTCTGAAAAATCGTTGACGACCACAAGATCTGTCAATGCAGCCGATGACACAGAAAGCGTATCATTCAATGCCGGCAGTTCACGCATTTTGTAATCTGCTCCCTCTAACTTTGCAACAGAATCAGAATCAATGATCGCACAGAGTGTTTTTCCCTGATTAAAATCAGACACAACACTCTCCTCGGTCACAGTCGACGCATCAATGGAAAAGGACTCAAGACTCTGTGAAAAGAACTCTAAATCCTGATTGTATAAATCCTCATCATAGCTCACCTGCATCGTTTCCACTTTGTCTTTTACAAAGCTAACGCTGTTAGAAACAAACGGGAAATCATAAAATGCGTCATTCACATCCCACTCCAACAGATACTGCACGTTCTCCGGCGGTTCATTATCAATGGAATAGTCAATGATCGCCTGTAAATTATCCGGCTCAGTTTCAAAATAACCATCCTTATAAACAAACAGGCAGGTATTGTAGCTCAACGGATATGCGTACATCTTGTCTTTGTAATTAGAAGCTGTCACTGCATTCGCTGCCACAGTACTTTCATAAATGTCAGATGCTGTATTCTCTGCCGCAAGTCCATAAAGATATGCTTCCTCTAACTGATCACTTCCAATCATATAAACATCCGGAAATCCTTCATTCTGTATCGTTGCATTATACACAGCATCCATATAGTCCATACTGTCCTGATACTGCACGTCCACAACAATGCCTGTATCCTCATAGTATTCTTCTGCTGCCTTTTCATAAAACTTCTGATAGCTTTTATCACTATACCAGAACGTCAAATCAGCAGGCTGTTTTACCACCCTGCTAACTGATGCTGTCTCTGTTTCACTTGCTGCATTCTTTTCATTCTGTTCATAAGTACCGTGTTTTGCAACTACTACGGCACCTCCGATCAGCAGCACACCGATACAGCCTGCTGCGATCATTCTCTTCTGTACTACTTTCATTATAAAATACTCTCCAGCCTGGATATCATCTCATCCACATCTTTTTCTTCAATGATAAGTGGCGGTACAAAACGAAGTACATTCGAACCTGCTGTGATCACAATCAGACCCGCCTCTAATGCTTTTGCCGCAATCTGACCTACCGGTTTTTCACAGACAACTCCCTGCATGAGTCCCATACCTCTTCTCTCGGTCAGGAAATCATACTTTGCAACCAGTTCATCCAATCTTTTTTCCAGATATGGTGCAGCTTTTTTCACATGATCCGTGATATGATCGCGTTCCATCATCTCAAGCACTTTATCCACAGCAGCTCCCACAAATGGATTGCCTCCGTAGGTAGTTCCATGATCTCCCGGTGCTAATGACTTTTCTGCGACTCTCTCTGTCATCAGAAATGCTCCTACCGGAACTCCACAGCCGAGCGCCTTTGCGCTTGTCATAATATCCGGTTTCACACCATAGTGCTGCCATGCGAACATTTCTCCGGTTCTTCCCATGCCGCACTGGATCTCATCTAAGATCAAAAGGATGTCATGTTCATCACAAAGTGCACGAACTCCTTTCATAAATTCTTCTGTTGCAGGATAAATTCCACCCTCACCTTGTACTGTCTCAAAAATAATAGCACAGGTTTTCTCATTAATCAAAGCTTTTACGCTCTCAAGATCATTAAAATCTGCAAATTTCACTCCCGGAAGCAGTGGTTCAAATGGTTCCTGATAATGTTTGTTGCCTGTCACAGACAACGCTCCGATACTTCTTCCGTGGAAAGAATGATTCATTGCGATGATCTCATGACCTGCATGTCCGTCCCTTGTGTAAGCATATTTTTTTGCAGCCTTAATAGCTCCCTCAATTGCCTCTGTACCGCTGTTGGTAAAGAAAACACGGTCCATTTTGCTTGCTTTTAAAACCCGTTTTGCAGCATTCATGATTGGAACATTATAATACAGGTTGGAAGTATGCATAACTTTATCAATCTGCGCTTTCAATGCATCATTATATTCTTTGTTGTTATATCCAAATGCCTGTACTGCAATTCCTGCCGCAAAATCAAGATATTCTTTTCCGTCTGTGTCATAAAGATAAACGCCGTCGCCATGATCTATGACCAGTGAAAAACGGTTGTATGTATGAAGAAGTGTGCTCTCTGCTCCGTCAATGTATTCCTGTTTATTCATGATAATACTTTGTCTCCTTATCCCCTAAGATTGCTGTTCCGATTCCCTTATTGGTAAAGATCTCCAATAACAGGCAATGCGCGATACGACCATCTAAGATATGCACTCTGGAAACTCCATTTTCAATCGCATCAATGCAATTGTTCAATTTTGGAAGCATTCCACCTCCAATATAGCCGTCCTCGATCAGTTTCTTTGCCTCAGAGATTGGAAGTTCTGAGATCAGGGTTGACGCATCCTTCGGATCTTTATACACGCCTTCAATATCAGTTAAAAACGCCAGTTTTTCTGCATGCACAGCTCTTGCGATCGCACAAGCAGCATCATCTGCATTGATATTGTAGCTGTCATAATTTTCATCCATACCGATCGGGCAGATGATCGGCAGAAAATCTTTTTCGAGAAGATCATATAAAAGCTGTGGATTTACCTCTGTGATCTCGCCCACATAGCCGATGTCCTGACCATTGGAATATTTCTTTTCCACTTTTAAAAGTCCACCGTCTTTTCCGCTGATTCCGACTGCATTTACACCTAATTCCTGCACAAGTTTTACAAGGGATTTGTTGACTTTATTTAATACCATTTCTGCAATTTCCATAGTTGCTTCGTCCGTCTTGCGGAGACCATTGACAAATTCCGGCTCCATACCGACTTTTTCCACCCATTTGCTGATCTCCTTGCCGCCACCGTGAACAATGATCGGTTTGAATCCAACTAATTTTAATAAGGTAACATCCTGAATGACATGCTGTTTTAATTCCTCGTCGACCATTGCACTTCCGCCGTATTTTACAACAATGATTTTGCGGTTAAAACGCTGGATATATGGAAGCGCCTCGATCAGCACTTCTGCTTTTTTCAAAAGTTCGTTCATATTCTTCTCTTCCATTTTTGCTTCCTCGATTCTTATGCTTCTCTAAATCAATGAAAAACTCTGATTTACGCTGTGAAACTTTGATAAAATTTTCGTAACTATTAAGAGCGGTAGTCTGCGTTGATCTTCACATAATCGTAAGTCAGATCACAGCCCCATGCAGTTGCGGTTGCATCACCCATTTTCACATCCGCGATTGCGGTAACTGCCGGCTCAGATAAGATTTTCGTTGCTTCTTCCTCGCTGTAATCCACAGCAACACCGTCTTTGATGATCTGCATTTTTCCTGCGGCACTCTCAAAGAAAAGATCAACTTTCTCCGGGTCAAATGTGGCACCGGAATATCCCATTGCACAGAGGATTCGTCCCCAGTTTGCGTCATGTCCGTATATGGCTGCTTTTGTAAGGCTTGAAGTGATAACGGATTTGCTCAAAACTTTTGCCTGTTCTTTGCTCTCCGCTCCTACGATCTTTACTTCAAATAATGCAGTAGCTCCCTCGCCGTCGCCTGCCATTTTCTTTGCCAGTGTCTCATTCACAAAGTTCAGTGCCTTGCAGAAGGTCTCATAATCTGCATTTTTCTCTGTGATCTCCGGGTTTTCCGCCAGTCCGTTTGCAAGTAACAGACAGGTATCGTTCGTGGAAGTATCTCCGTCGACCGAAATCATGTTATAAGTGTCCTGCACATCTGTGCTTAATGCTTCCTGCAATAATTCTTTGGAAATCGCTGCATCCGTTGTCACAAAACTTAACATTGTGCACATATTTGGATGTATCATGCCAGAGCCTTTGCACATGCCTCCGATCGTTACCGTTTTTCCACCAAGCTCGATGGTCACTGCCACCTCTTTGTTTTTTGTGTCTGTGGTCATGATCGCTTTGGAAGCCCCGGTTCCACTTTCTAAATCACCCTTTAACTGTGAAACCATAGCATCGATTCCGTTACAGATGCGGTCGATTGGAAGCTGCATGCCGATTACTCCGGTAGAGGCTACTAACACTTCATCAGCTGCAATTCCTAATACTTTTTCTACTTTCTCGGCTGTTTCCCTGCAATAGCCCATGCCTTCCTCTCCGGTGCATGCATTAGCGATTCCTGCATTGATCACAACTGCCTGTGCCGCTTTGCTGTTGTATACCACATTGTGATCCCATTTTACAGGAGCCGCTTTTACGATATTAGTTGTAAATGTTCCGGCTGCCTTACATGGAACCTCACTGTAGATCATTGCCATATCTTTTCTGTCTTTATATTTGATTCCGGCTGCTGTACTTGCTGCCTGAAAACCTTTTGCTGCGGTCACACCGCCTGTAATCTGTTTCATGATTGATCTCCTTATAATTATTCGTTATTTAGGCAATTGCGAAACTCCTCCTACTCTTCTTTCAATTGTTCAAAATCAACAAAAACATTCAAGACACGCTCTCGCTATGTGTCACTCGCAACGGTACTAAGAAGCCAGGTACAACTTACCGTTGTACCTGCCTTCTAAGAACCGGCGGTTCCCCAATGTCTTTCATGTCTTTTGTTAATTTTTCACAATTTAATTTAGGTTTTCAGGAGTTTCGCAATTGTCTATATTGATTCTTTCTATGGATTAAACACTGTGACATTCTCTGTGTTCAACACATACTCATAATAATTCACATTGTCGCAGTATTTCCAGCCAAGACTCTGCCAGAAACGGTTTCCGATCTCATTTTGTTTAAATGCGATCAGATTCACCTTTGAAATCTTTTCTGCTTTTAACGCTTCCAAACACCGTTCCACAAGTTTTTGTCCGATGCCATGTTTTCTGTAATTTTCCTGTACACAGACATGATAAAGGCCAGCCCGCCTTCCATCATGTCCGCAGAGAATTGCCCCAACGATTTTGTTATCACACACTGCCACCATGCTCGTCGTCGGATTTCTCTTTATAAAACGTTCCACGCCTTCTCTTGAATCATCAATGCTACGGATACCAAATCCATGAATCTCCAACCACAGATTATGTACTTCCTCGAAATCATTCATTGTCATCGGGCGGATCGTTAAATTTGTATCATTCATGTTTCCTCTAATCTCCCTTAACTTCTATTGTACAAGACTCGTTTTCTGCATACTGCACTGTTCTGTAAAATCTGTCTTGTACCCCCCTACGGGAACATCGGAACAAGGTTCAATCCTTCCGCCTCATCGAAACCAAATAAGAGGTTCATGTTCTGGACTGCCTGACCTGCTGCCCCTTTCACGAGATTATCAAGTGCTCCCATCATGACAATTCTTCCGGTTCTCTCATCAATTTTGAAATTGACGTCCATATAATTGCTTCCTTCCACCCATTTCGTCTCCGGGCAGACATCCTTTTCCAATACACGGACAAATTTTTCATTCTTATAATATTTATCGTAAACAGCCTTCACTTCCTCATAAGTTGGAAGACTGCCGTCTGCTTTCTTAGTCAAAGCTGCATATTCCGTTGCGAGAATACCACGGTTCATCGGAACAAGATGTGGTGTAAAGTTTACCACGATCTCTTTTCCTGCTACATATCCAAGCTGTTCCTCGATTTCCGGTGTATGTCTGTGATTCGTCACACCATAAGCTTTCATATTCTCATTCACTTCGCAGAATAGATTCGGGAGTTTTGCACCCCTTCCTGCTCCGGATGTTCCGGATTTTGCATCAATGATCAGAGTGTCCGGATCGATGAGTCCCTCTTTCACCAGTGGATATGCTGTCAGAATCGAACAGGTCGTATAGCATCCCGGATTTGCCACTAATCTCGCTCCTTTTACTTTTTCGCGGTTGACCTCACATAGTCCATAGACCGCTTCCTCAATAAACTGCGGGCTTTTGTGTTCAATCTTATACCACTTCTCATAAGTTTTCACATCTTTGATGCGGAAATCTGCGCTCAGGTCGATAATTTTTACCTTGGATAAGATCTCCTCTGTCAGAACACCTGCTAAAAATCCCTGCGGAGTCGCTGTAAAAATCACATCCACCTGTGCAGCAAGTTCTTCCATATTATCATCCATGCAGGTATCATCTACAATTTCAAACATATTCTGATAAACTTCTGCATACTTTTTATCTATGTAACTTCTGGAGCCATACCATTTGATCTCCACGTCTTTGTGTCCCATGAGCAATCGGACAAGCTCGTTTCCCGCATAACCTGTCGCTCCAATAATTCCAACTTTTACCATAATCTATTCTCCAATCTCCCTTATGGGTTTTCTCTTCCTGCTTCAGATTTTCTCTCCAAATAAAAACCTTGCATCGTTTTTCACGTTAATGTACTAATTTGTTCTTATCATAGTACAGCTCTTTAGGATAGTAAAGTATTTTTTGTTTCCTGGTTTCCATTATTTCTTGCATAATTATACATTCATTATTATTTTTATGCAATATCTTTTTTCAATATTTTTGCGATTAATTAAGTTTATTATATATTTCTACCTTATTTAATAGATCTGTGCATGTATAAATATCTGTTGTATCTGTATAATTTTATGCATTTTTATTATCTGTTTATGTATATTTTTTCACTTGCATTTCTTGTTCACATAGTATATATTAGTTTTCAGAAAGCATCGTTTCATCTTTTTATCATTACATATTGACAGAAACGGTTTGCATTATAAGATTGAGCAAAGGAAAGGATACACTCTTATGAAAGAAAAGGTTATTTTAGCGTACTCCGGTGGTCTTGATACCACAGCCATTATCCCATGGTTAAAAGAAACTTATGGTTACGAAGTTATCTGCTGCTGCGTTGACTGCGGACAGGAAGAAGAATTGAACGGACTTGACGAAAGAGCTAAATTATGTGGCGCTTCCAAATTATACATTGAGGACATTGTAGATGAATTCTGTGATGACTATATTGTTCCATGTGTTCAGGCAAATGCTGTTTATGAGAACAAATACTTATTAGGTACTTCCATGGCTCGTCCGGGAATCGCCAAAAAATTAGTTGAGATTGCCAGAAAAGAAGGTGCTACCGCAATCTGCCACGGTGCAACCGGAAAAGGAAATGACCAGATCCGTTTCGAATTAAGTATCAAAGCACTTGCTCCTGATCTTAAAATCATCGCTCCATGGCGTGACAGCAACTGGAAATTACAGTCCCGTCAGGATGAGATTGATTACTGCAAAGCACATGGTATTCATCTTCCATTCTCTGTAGACTCCAGCTACAGCCGTGACCGTAACTTATGGCATATCAGCCACGAAGGTCTTGAACTCGAAGATCCTTCTTTGGAGCCAAATTATGAACATCTTTTAGTTTTAACTACTCCACCTGAGAAAGCTCCGGATGAGGGTGAATATGTTACCATGACATTTGAAAAAGGCGTTCCTACTTCTGTAAATGGTAAAAAAATGAAAGTTTCTGATATCATCCGTGAGTTAAATACACTTGGTGGAAAACATGGTATCGGTATTATCGATATTGTAGAGAACCGCGTTGTCGGTATGAAATCCCGTGGTGTTTATGAAACCCCTGGCGGAACAATCCTCTTAGAAGCACATGAGCAGTTAGAGGAACTGGTACTTGACCGTGCCACAATGGAAGTTAAGAAAGATATGGGTAACAAGCTCGCCCAGATCGTATACGAGGGAAAATGGTTCACACCACTCCGCGAAGCAGTACAGGCTTTTGTAGAGTCCACACAGGAATATGTGACTGGCGAAGTAAAATTCAAGCTTTACAAAGGAAATATCATCAAAGCAGGAACAACTTCTCCATACTCTCTCTACAGTGAGTCTCTTGCAAGCTTTACAACCGGTGATCTGTATGATCATCATGATGCTGACGGCTTCATCACACTGTTCGGACTTCCATTAAAAGTTCGTGCTATGAAGATGCTTGAACTGCAGAAAGAAAACAACAAGAATAACTAAATCTTAAAAATAAAAATGGTACAGACAAAATATGATGTTCCTGTTCGCAGAACTCACAAAGGAAGTCGTATTTGTCTGTACCATTTTTATTTCATTTACACTGAGGATGACTTGTTAAATCTGCTCTTGGTATTGTCATCTTCATACACATATATTTCTGCAAGAGGAAGCATTTCTCTTACCATTTTGCAGTTTCCTATTATTCAGTTTCAAAAACTGGAATCTGTTATTCATTATATTCCAAGTCGAGTCAGGGTTTTATCCCAAAATGCTTCTGGAATTAATCTATAATCCGATATCCCTGTCTCCTTGTAATAAACTTGTTGCACCTCTGAAATAAAGTTAACTATTGATTTTTCGCCAGTAGTTAACAGATTTTTTGTCATTCTAAACCAACCAGGGGCTTTAAAATTCAATCGTTCTGCCTCCATTTCATTAATGACCTTATCTACGTCATAGCCTACAGAAAAAAACTGAGGTTCCCAATGTCCGTCCTTTCCAGTAAGTGTCATGAATTGAGCTAAACTATTACTATGTAACGCCACTCCTACAGCACCGGGATTGATTACTCGAACATTGTTTCTAACATAATCAGTCTGAATATGAAAGTGACCACATATTATCAGATTGCCCAGCACATTCTCAAGCAAATTATCAATATACTCATAGTCTGGACGCATGCTTTGATTGACCTTGAAAGGAGAACCATGGCAGATTGTAAATCGTGGCAATCCATCATATTTTAGTGTCATTTCTATTGGCATAGCTTCAAACATATCAATGTCATCGTCATTTAGTTGATTGTATACGTATTTTAATATTCCTGTTGTTGTTTTCCCATCTTTCCATATTTCACAAGCATTCTTTCTATGTGTTATCCAATATTCTTCTTTATTTCCGCGGATAAGCACGCAGGAATATCTTTCCTGTAGTTGTTTCATACTCTCCAGTTATGCCATCTAAATAACCCGGAATCAACTCTTTGCAAAGGAAGAACGATGCTTCTTCACCCTCTGGAAGTCCATGATAACGAATACCGAATTCGCTAGCATAGGTGAATCCACTCTTTCCATAGAAGTCAATGTTACCTTCAAAACACACTGCACCGAATCCCATCTTTGCAGCCTGATCAAGAGAATAGTCCAGCAACACCTTGCCATATCCATTTCTCTTAAGCTCTGGTGTGATGCAGATAGGCCCCATGGTCAAGATTGGAATATTGCTCCCGTCATCAGCCTTGATCACCGCTTTCATGAAAATGTTCTGTCCAATCAGCTTTCCATTAAGCTCCATCACATAATCCAATTCTGCAATGAAGTCAGGATTATTTCACAACTGATTCAGAACAAAATGCTCCAGGCAACCCGGACGGTACACATTCCAAAATGATTCTCTTACAAGGTTTTCTACTTCTCGGTATTCTTCTTTTTTCTCCAAACGTATTGTAATGTTATTTTTATTCATTCTTTATTTCCTCCTGAATGTTGTTAACTTCAACTGCATTCCTGCGGGAGGTTGTGTTTGACTGTATCCGCAACCTCCCGGTTACGCTACAATCTCCATTGTGTTGTACTTGATCAAAAAGCACTCTCCTTAAAATAAATATTTATATTTAAGCCTCAATGGCAAAAATACCTACGTAAAACAGACTGGAAGTTACTTCTTTCTTTTCGCAAACTTATCAATAACATTGTCTGCCCAAAAAGTAATAAAGAAATCAGCAATCTCAGCAAATAGATTAATAATAAAATCAAACATATAAGTTTCCTCCAACTTACGATTTGTATAATAATATCTTATATCATATATGTAACTTGTCAATTTATATATCGTAAATCAGGCAGATTTTGTAGCTACATTCATAACATAAAGCAGGGCAGATATCAAAGTCTGTGCACAAGTCAGTCACTGCATAAATAAAAAGAAAAATCGTACAAACAAATATGATTTCCTTTGTGAGCTTTGCGAACAGGAATATCATATTTCGTTTGTACAGTTTTCTTTTTCATGATTGCTTATAATACTTTCAAGCACTTCCAGTCCTTTTTGTATTTCCTGTTCGTCCGGTTTTCCATATCCTAACAAGAGTACCGGTTTTCCCTCCGGCGGAGTGTGAATATAATGCTCTCTGATACCCATAAGACGAATTCCGCGCTCTGAGGCTTTTTTACAGATTTCTTCCTCTGTAAGCGTTGTGTTCACCTGCACAAGCACATGCAGTCCTGCATTATCCCCTGCAATATTCTCCACCCAGTTTTTTTTCTTCAATTCGCCGACTAAAAAATCATGCTTGTTTTTATAAATTCCACGCATTTTATTTAAATGTCTGCCAAAGTATCCTCCCCGGATGAATTCCCGCAATACTTCCTGCTGAATCTTCGAAACGGTTGTGGAATAGAAGCTGCATGATTCCTGATATTTTTTTAACAAATGCAACGGAAGAACCATGTAGCTAATTCGCAGGGACGGCGCAATACTTTTTGAAAAAGTACCCAGATATATCACCTTTTCCTCGTGATCGATACTCTGCAGTGACGGGATCGGCTTTCCTTTATAACGGTACTCACTGTCATGATCATCCTCGATCAGATATCTGCCTTCTTTCTCCGATGCCCATTTTAAAAGTTCCAGCCGCTGTTTTAAAGGCATGACTGTTCCCAAAGGAAACTGGTGTGACGGCATAACATATAAGATATCTGCGTTTTCCCTGCGCACCGCCTCGATTGACATACTCACCTGCTCTGCCGGAATATTTTTCACCAGATAACCCATATTGGAAAAAGTGCGGTACGCCTGCAGATAAGTCGGATCATCCATCAGTACGGTCTTCTTTTCCCCTAACACCTGCGCAAGCAGAAGTTCTAAATATTCATTACCTGCGCCGATTATGATCTGTTCTGCGACACAATTCACACCTCTTGCCTGATGAAGATAATCTGCAATTGCCATGCGCAGTTCGTAATCTCCCTGTCCATCTCCCGACAAAAGAATTTCTTCCCTGTCATCAAGCAGGACATTTTTATGCAGTTTCCGCCAGACATTGTACGGAAAATTCTGCGTATCGATCGTGTAAGGGGAAAAATCAATTTCCTTCTGTTTTGAAGATCCTGCTCCATGTTTTATCTCAGTTTTCCATCCCGGCTGCCAGTCCTGCCCTGCCTGCAGTTTTTCCTGCATATGGCTCTGCTGTTCCAACTGGTAGAGTGCTTCAATATCACACACAAAGTAACCGCGGTATGGCTCTGCTTCAATATAACCCTCTGCCAAAAGCTGGTCATATGCCAGTTCCACCGTACTGCGGCTCACGGACAGATTTTTTGCCAATAAACGGGTTGACGGTAATTTTTCCCCTTTGGAAATCTTACCGTCAACAATCTCATTTTTGATATATTCATATATTTTTTCATAAAGGGGCGCTTTCGCGCCCCCCTGCAGATCAATCATAATCTCGTTCATTGCAATCCTCTTACTCTTTGCCAATTCTTGATGTCTGATCTTCCCCTGCCGCCTTTTACGCTTTGGAATCCTTAATTTCCCGGATGATCTCCTCTTTCAGATCAAATGCACGATCCTTCATCTTCTTAGAAGCAGAGCTTGTAGACATGATCCTGGAAATACATTTGGACGCAGTATCGTAACGTTTGAAATGCTTTGACATTGCAGCAAGCAGATAATCTACCGTTGTCTGATCCATGCCGCACATTGGGAACATCTCTGTGGATACAGCCTTTAAAAAGCCTTCATAAGCCTGATTATAAAATGCCTCCTGCTGCTCCAGACACTCCCTGCGTTCCTGTTCCAGCGAAGCATCCTTCTCGTCCATGCCCTCTAACTTTCCACGATAGAGCCATGAAATCTTAAGACAGGTATATGCCTTCTCACTTGCTTTTCCTTTTTTTACAAGAGTATTAAACAGTGCGAGTTTGTAACGGTTGATTGCCGTATCATAATCATATACCGCCGGTTCTTCACCAGTCGGCTTAAAATTTGCACATATTTTCTCTTTGATCAGTTTGATCTGAACCGATGACAGATGTTCAAAGTAGCGGTTCATTGCTGTATAACCGCAGTTTGGACATGATGCAACATCATATTTTAAAGTATCAATATACATAAATCTTGGTCTCAGATCAAAATCCGGTTCGAGACGTTTCACTCTTCCGTTTTTGATCATTTTTGTTTTGAACACTTTATCGCACACAGTGCAGCGCACTGATTTTTCTAACAGAAATGATTCCTCAGAAGGTATTTCTTCTTTTGCCTCTCCCTGCTCTGTTGATGCACTGGTTCTTTTTTCTTCTTCAAACAGATTTTCTGTACCCTCTGTCTTCAGACCGAACTTTTCCAGTCCCTTGAATAAATTCATATCCGTTCCTCCAATATTGACTGCTTTTCTTGATCGTAAATTAGTTATTTGACGGCAATTTAAATGAACTCTTCAGCGAAACGATCCGGTTAAATACGAGATGTTCCGGTGTAGAATCTTTTGCGTCTACGCAGAAGAATCCCTGACGCACAAACTGGAAGCTGTCATAAGCTTTCGCGTCTGCAAGATTTTCCTCTACATAGCAGTCCTTTAATACAGTCAGTGAATTTGGATTTAAGTTCAGACTTCCGTCCTCATTGTATACACCTTTTTCCTCATCCACGATATTCTCATATAAACGAATCTCTGCTTTTACATTCTTCTCTGCAGATACCCACTGAATCGTTCCTTTTACCTTACGTCCGTCCGGGCTGTTTCCACCACGGGAAGCCGGATCATAAGTACAGTGAATCTCTGTTACCTTACCATATTCGTCTTTCACAAAGCTATTACATGTTACAAAATATGCATTCATAAGACGAACTTCGTTGCCCGGGAACATACGGAAATACTTTTTCGGTGGTTCTTCCATAAAGTCCTCACGGTCAATATAAATCTCTCTGCCAAATGGTACTTTTCTGCTGCCAAGTTCCTCATTCTCAAGGTTGTTCACAACATCGAGATATTCGATCTGTCCTTCCGGATAATTATCGATCACTACCTTGACCGGATCAAGAATTGCCATCATACGTGGTTTCTTTAATTTCAGATCCTCACGGATACAGTACTCAAGCATTGCATAATCTACGGAACTGTTTGCCTTTGAAATTCCGCAAAGCTCTACAAACATCTTAATGGATTCCGGTGTGAATCCTCTTCTTCTTAATGCTGCAATGGAAACGAGACGAGGATCATCCCATCCGTCCACAATACCTTCCTCTACCAGACGCTTGATATAACGCTTACCTGTTACTACATTTGTCAAATATAATTTTGCAAACTCAATCTGTCTTGGCGGCATCTCGTCCTTATTCGGGATCATATCTTTGCCGACTTCCTCAACAACCCAGTTATAAAGTGGTCTGTGGTCTTCGAACTCCAAAGTACAGATAGAGTGGGTAATTCCCTCAATCGCATCCTCGATTGGATGTGCATAATCGTACATTGGATAGATGCACCATTTATCACCGGTTCTGTGATGTGTCATATGTGCCACACGGTAAATAACCGGGTCTCTCATATTGATATTAGAAGATGCCATATCAATTCTTGCACGAAGCACTTTCTCTCCGTCTGCAAATTTGCCATTCTTCATATCTTCAAATAATGCAAGGTTTTCTTCAATAGAACGTGTGCTGTACGGATCTTCCTTTCCAGGTTCCGTCAAAGTTCCCCTGTATTCGCGGATCTGCTCTGCGGAGAGATCGGATACATATGCTTTTCCTTTTTTGATCAGCTTTACAGCACCTTCATACATCTGGTCAAAGTAATCAGATGCAAAGAAAAGTCTGTCTTCCCAGTCAGCTCCAAGCCATTCGATATCAGACTGGATTGCCTCTACAAATTCTGTTTTTTCTTTTGTAGGGTTTGTATCATCAAATCGAAGATTGAACTTTCCGCCGTATTTCTGTGCCAGTCCATAATTTAAAAGAATGGACTTTGCATGTCCGATGTGAAGGTAACCATTTGGTTCCGGTGGAAATCTCGTATGGACTTCTTTACAATGTCCTTCCTCGATATCTTTATCAATCATCTGCTCAATAAAATTCTTAGAGACAGTTTCGTTTTCCATAATATCCTCCTTGTTTCGCTAAGCAAAATGCAGATCTTCTGTAAAATCTCATTTTGCCGTAATGCAGTCTATCTAATATCTTATCACGATGTACCTTTTAGACGCAAGTATAATATAGCATGAATTTACGTACTTTTCCAGTTATTTATAAAAGTAAAAAGGGAGGCGGACACCATAAGCGGCTTCGCTTCCCTTTTTCCTGTTCTTCTTATCGTTCCTCACGGAAATATGCCTCACCGAGACTTGCCGGCGGCTGATTTTCCTGTTTATTCCGCTTGCTTGTGATAATCAGTACAATGATCGTCACAACATATGGCAGCATCTTTACAAGTTCCTGTGTTGCTCTGTTTAATCCCGGAAGGTAAATATACAGAATGTATAATCCACCGAAGACAAATGAGCCCCAGATCGCATGATCCGGATTCCAGAGTGCAAGGATAACAAGTGCGATTGCAAGCCAGCCACGGTCACCAAATCCGTTATTTGACCACGTACCGCCAAGATATTCCATAACAAAATAAAGTCCACCAAGACCTGCGATTGCTGCACCGGTTACCGTAGCAACGTATTTGTATTTGGAAACATTGATACCTGCTGCATCCGCAGTTGCCGGGCTTTCACCGACAGCCCTAAGATTCAGTCCTTTTCTTGTTTTTTTCAAAAAATAAGTCATCACAACTGCCACAATAATTGACAGATAAGTTAAAAATCCATATGAGAATAATAACGTACCGATCACCGGAATTTGGGATAAGCCGGGAATCGTTGTGCGGTATGCTGCTGCTGTTGTCTGAACAGAGATCTGTCCGACACCACCTGCTAATTTGGAGATAGAACCACCAAAGAAATTACCGAATCCAACACCAAAAGTCGTCAGTGCAAGACCTACCACATTCTGGTTTGCGCGCAGTGTGATCGTCAGGAAACTGTAAATCAGACCGCCAAATGCAGATGCGATCAATGTGCATAACAGGGAGACAAACAGCCCGATCACACCATTTGGTGTCTCGGTACTTTTTTCATAGAAAAATGCACCCATAAGTCCGGCAATACCGCCCATGTACATAATACCCGGGATTCCAAGGTTTAAGTTACCGGATTTTTCTGTGACAATTTCACCGGATGCACCAAATAAAATGGCAACACCCTGTCCGATTGCCTTCTGGATAAACGTCAATAATAATGTCATTTTATTTGTCTCCTTTCTTGCGGAACTCTAATTTGTAGTTAATAAAGAATTCACATCCGATCAGGAAGAATAACAAAATACCTGTGATAATATCCGATGCATTTTCATTTAATCCATACTGGGATGCGATCTGGATCGATCCCTGCTGCATGAATACAAGGAAACCGGAAACTAAGATCATGGCAAGTGGATTGAATTTTGACATCCACGCTACAATGATCGCCGTAAATCCACGTCCGCCTGCTGTGCTGGTCGAAATCGTATGGCTCGCACCGCTCACAATGACAGCGCCTGCGATACCGCAGATCGCACCGGAGATCATCATGGTACGGATAATCACTTTCTTTACGTTGATTCCGGCATATCTTGCCGTGTTCTGGCTCTCTCCCACAACAGAGATCTCATATCCCTGTTTGGAATATTTCATATAAATATAGACAAGCAATGTGATTGCCAGAACAATGATCACATTCAACGTATATGCATTGCCGAAAATTGTCGGGAACCAGCCCTTTCTTGTTGCGGCATTGATAATACCGACGGTGTTGGAACCGGAAGGATTTTCCCAGAAAACGATGCAGAAGGTTACGATCTGCATTGCCACGTAGTTTAACATCAATGTGAATAATGTCTCATTTGTATTAAAGTATGCTTTAAAAATAGCCGGGATCACGCCCCAGATCAGTCCAGCCAGTCCACTGACAACAAAAATCACGATCAGTAACAGCCAGTTTGGCATTTTGTCACCAAAATAGATCATCATGGCTGCGGTTGCTGTACCGCCCATTAAAATCTGTCCCTCGGCTCCGATGTTCCAGAATTTCATTTTAAATGCCGGGGTAAGTCCTATGGCAATACATAAAAGTACCATCATCTCGCGGATCGTTACCCAGATTCTACGGTTACTTCCAACCGCTCCATCAATGATTCCAAGATAAACTTCGATTGGATTCTGTTTTGTGATCGCCACAATGACAAGTGCTGCAACTACAAGCGACAAGGCCACTGCGATCAGGCGGATTGCCCATGCTTTACCTGCACTGATATGGTCTCTTTTTACCATACGTGCAAAAGGTTCTTTCTTCGAAATCACGTTTTCCTTACTCATTCTTATCCTCCGTCAATCCGGTCATCATCAGTCCTAATTTTTCCTTTGTTGTAGTACGTGCATCCACAATACCTGCAACTTTTCCACTGTTCAATACAAGAATCTTATCACAAAGCTCCAGCAGGACATCCAGATCCTCACCTACACAGATGACTGCAACTCCTTTTTTCTTCTGGTCATTCAACAGATTGTAAATCGTGTAGGAGGAATTGATATCCAGTCCTCTGACCGGATAAGCAACCATTAATACGGTTGGATTGCTTGCGATCTCACGTCCTACCAGAATTTTCTGCACATTACCACCAGAAAGTCTGCTGACCGGGGTATCCACGCCAGGTGTCACGACATCTAATTTTTCCACGATATCTTCTGCAAGTTTTTTCGGAGATTTTCGGTCTGCAAAGAAATGTCTTCCTTCCTTATAACTTCGGATCATCATGTTGTCTGTCAGATCCATTGAACCTACCAGTCCCATTCCCAGACGGTCTTCCGGTACGAATGACAGAGTGATTCCGAGATTTTTAATATCTTCTGCTTTCATCTCTGAAATCTTTTCCGTTGATTCTTCCGGGGAATAATAAAGGATTTCCCCACTCTCGATCGGCTGGAGTCCTGCAACCGATTCTAATAACTCTTTCTGTCCGCTTCCGGAAATTCCTGCAACACCAAGAATCTCTCCACTATAAGCTGTGAAGGAAGCCTCTGTCAAAACTTTCAGTCCCTCTTTGTT
This sequence comes from uncultured Roseburia sp., assembly GCA_900542495.1. Lineage (GTDB taxonomy): Bacteria > Bacillota > Clostridia > Lachnospirales > Lachnospiraceae > Roseburia. The sequence goes on along the minus strand of UQNW01000019.1, from coordinate 15,649 downwards.
CCTGCAGGTGATTCCACGCATCTCAATACGTTTTTCTGCTCCTACAGGCTCTGTACGATTGATGTCAAGTTTTACTTTTTCACCAACCATCATCTCGGTAAGGGATTCCACCGTTGCTTTTGCAGTCTCAACGGTATCAATGTATTTTCCTTTTCGAAGGACTGCCACACGGTCTGAAAGTTCCAATACTTCATTTAATTTATGTGTGATGATAATAATAGATTTTCCGGCTTTTCTCATGTTGCGGAGAACTGCAAACAGTTTTTCTGTCTCCTGCGGTGTCAACACTGCCGTCGGCTCATCTAAGATCAGAATATCTGCACCACGGTAAAGCACTTTTACGATCTCTACCGTCTGTTTCTGGGATACGGACATATCATAGATTTTCTGGGACGGATTAAGTTCAAACCCATACTGTTCTGTCAGTTCCCTGATCTCTTTTTCCACCTGTTTCATATTCAGTTTTTCTTTTCCAGGCAGACCCAAAATAATATTCTCGGCGGCTGTCAAAATATTGATCAGCTTGAAATGCTGATGAATCATTCCAATTCCGAGTGCGAAGGAATCTTTTGGGGAGCGAATGGTCACTTCTTTTCCATCCACATAAATTTCTCCTTCGTCTGGGAAGTAAATTCCGGAAAGCATGTTCATCAACGTAGTCTTTCCACTACCATTCTCTCCTAAAATTGAAAGAATTTCACCTTTCCTGACGGTCAGATTCACGTTATCGTTCGCAATAACGTCACCGAAACGTTTTGTTACACCTTTCAGCTCAATAGCGTTTCCTGTTTCCACAAATAATCCTCCTAAATGAATACGAAAATCCTTTCAAAATAATTATGAAAGGATTCCCTGCTTTTTCTTCCAATATTCCTGTTATGGCAAAGTGCAGACATATCTGCACTTTGCCGGCTTGTTTTCAGACTAGTTTGCCTGAGAAGTAATACCATCAATGATAATATCAAAGGACGGTGCAGATGCTAATTCAGATTCATGATAGTAACCATCAGAAACGTAATCAGCATATTTTGCATAATCTCCCCCCTCTGCGATCAGGTCTTCTAAAGAAGATCCGTTTACAGTAAAGGTTGTTGTATCAAATACATGAAGGGAACCATCTTTTAATGCTGCTTCAACTTCTTCTACTTTTGCATCTGTTCCTTCTGCTGCAACAGCTTCATTCACTGGTGTGATTCTGACTGCATCCTCAGAGAATCCTTTGCACCAGTCTGTATCAATTGCTTTTCCGTCTAATACACACTGTACAGCATATGTATAATATACACCCCAGTTATTTGTTGGAGAAGTCAATGCTGCATCCGGAGCTACAGATGTCATATCTACGTTGTAACCTACACAAGGAACTCCTGCTGTCTCACAGGCTGTTGGAGCACCTGTTGTATCTGCATGCTGGCTGATCAGTACACAGTTATCTGCGATCAACTGGTTGGCAACCTCTGCCTCTGCTGACATATCAGCCCAGCTGTTTGTATACTGAACTTCCATTGTTGCGGATTCACATACACTCTTTGCTCCTAAATAGAAAGAAGTAAATCCTGAAATAACCTCTGCGTATGGGAATGCACCAACATAACCGATTTTTGCCTGGTCTGCTGTGATATCTCCATTCTCGATCATCTCATTTAATTTCATACCTGCAACAACACCGGATACATAACGTGCTTCGTAAATAGCATCGAAGTAGTTGTGCATATTAGAAAGTCCGGAACCTGCTGCCTGATATCCTGTTGCATGACAGAACTGAATATCCGGATACTCTGCTGCTGCCTGTAAAATGTAAGTCTCATGTCCGAAACTTGTTGCAAAAATAATGTTACATCCCTGATCTGCAAGGTCTACTGCTGCATCATAGCAGGACTCGTCCTCCGGGATTGTTGTTTTCTCAATGATCTGGTCATCAGATAAGCCAAGGTTTGCAGCCATCTCATCAATACCAGCCATATGAGCTGCTGTATATCCTTCGTTCTCATCACCGATATAAATAACACCAACTTTGATGTCTGCTGCAGAAGCTGCTGTCTGTGTACCTGCACTAGAACCGCTTTCTGTAGATGCTGCAGAGTTATCTGCTGCGCTTCCGTTGTCTGCTGTGTCTCCACATCCTGCCACCATGCTGACAGTCATTCCCATTGCCAATAAAACACTTAATGCCTTTTTCATATAATCCTCCTTGTTTTGCGAAGCAAAATCCGAACCCTTTGGTGAGGAGAGGATTTAGCCTCCTTGTTTTCCGTAGGAAAAACTTATTTAAAAATACAAAAGTCAATTTAGCATAGCAATTTTTTATCGTCAATATGATTCACATGGTAATTTCTGAAAAAATGTCAATTTGGGCAAAAAATTTATCATTGATAAGGCTGACTAATACACGATATATTTCAGACTAATAAAAAATACAGCCTTTCTCCTTCTGTCCGGAAAAAGACTGTATTCTTTCTTATACTCTTCTGATGTGCTGGTGGGTAAACAGGTGATCCTGGCAATATTCATAATTTCCTTCACATTTCGAACAGAAACGGAACTGTAAGTTCGGATCATCCAACTCTGTGCGTCCGCAGACCGCACATTTGTGTTTTGCGATACCAGAACCCGGTCTCGGCTCTCTCATCTGTGCCTTAAACTGCTGCCTGCGATGCACCTCATGTGGGGTATATCGGCTCAGATTCCTCGTGGAAAGGAAGAAAATGAGATAATTTAACAGTGACATCACAATGCATAACAGCATAATTCCCGCATACCACAATGCCGTGGCAGTGGACTGGGTGTAGGCATAAATCGTGTGATAGCTGTCCCAGACACTGAATACCATAATGACAACGTAAACAGCCGCCATCCATTTCATTTTTATCGGAATGATAAAGTAAAGTAACACCTGCATATCCGGATATAACGTTGCAAACGCAAGGAATATCGACATATTAATATAGGAAGTACTGATCATCTGTCCCATCATCGTGCTCGCCGTATATGCAAAATTGCCACCCATAAACAGATAGATCAGACCGTATGCCAAAAGGCTTCCCACCTCGGTCAGAAGTATTCCGCCGATAATGTAGGCGTTAAACCGGAACGTTCCCCACGCCCGCTCCAAAGCCATTCCCAACTGATAATAAAACATCATCATGATCAGCAGAAAAATGATATTGCTGTCTGTCGGCATCAAAATCCATGTGATAAGTCTCCAGATCTGTCCATGTAAAATGTAATAAGGCTGGAAATTCAAGAATCCTAATATTTTCGGTGCCACCATGTTCAATACAAATCCAACGGAATATGCTCCGATCAGATATACGATCAGATTCGGGATCGCATATCTTCCAAATTTACGTTCTAATTTATTTAACCAGTTCATGTTGCTGCTCCTTTTTCAAATACTCTTTTTATTGTCTCTGCTATTTCGAAACAATCTAGCTAAAGTATATCTGTGTGTCAAACCTTTGTCAATCGACGCTAAATTTCTTCATAAAAAGTTTAGATTTTTCAGAGTATTTTGACATTGTTTTTTGCATTTTCCTGTCGTATAATGTACAGTGCTTGGTTTTTCGACCATATATTATAATAAGAAGAAATACATATCTGTAAACATATAATATTTATAGATCTGATGTACAAAAGTTTATTTCTGGAGGAAAGATATGAGTAACAATACACTTCATAAACTTGGAATTGATATTGGTTCCACCACAGTCAAGGTTGCTGTGCTGGATGAGAATGACAATCTGTTATTCTCCGATTACGAGAGACACTTCGCCAATATCCGTGAGACTCTCTCCATGTTAGTGGAAAAAGCTTATGAAAAACTTGGGGATATCAAAATTGCCCCAATGATCACCGGTTCCGGCGGTCTTACCCTTGCAAAACATTTAGACGTGCCGTTTGTTCAGGAGGTTATCTCCGTATCTACAGCACTGCAGCACTATGCTCCACAGACAGATGTTGCCATTGAGCTTGGCGGTGAGGATGCGAAGATCATTTATTTTGAGGGCGGTAATGTTGAACAGCGTATGAATGGTATCTGTGCCGGCGGTACAGGTTCTTTTATCGACCAAATGGCATCCCTGATCCAGACAGATGCAACCGGGCTGAATGAATATGCTAAGAATTACAAAGCGATCTATCCGATTGCTGCCAGATGTGGTGTATTTGCCAAAACAGATATCCAGCCTCTGATCAACGAAGGTGCCACAAGAGAAGACTTATCTGCCTCTATTTTTCAGGCAGTCGTCAACCAGACGATCAGTGGTCTTGCATGTGGAAAGCCGATCCGCGGACACGTCGCTTTCTTAGGCGGTCCACTGCACTTTTTATCGGAGTTAAAAGCTGCATTTATCCGTACTTTAAACTTAGATGATGAGCATGCGATCACACCGGAAAATTCACACCTTTTTGCAGCGATCGGTTCTGCGTTAAATTATAAAGAAGACAAAGTAACTTCTTTGGAAGAATTACATACAAAGCTCCAGTCCGATATCCATATGGAATTCGAAGTTGCAAGACTTGATCCACTTTTCAAAGATCAGGCAGAATATGACGCTTTCCGCGCACGCCATGACGGACACCATGTAAAATCAGCCGATTTATCCACTTACGAAGGAAACTGCTATCTCGGTATCGACGCGGGTTCTACCACAACCAAAGTTGCACTGATCGGTGAGGACGGTTCCCTGCTGTACTCTTTCTACAGTAACAACAACGGCAGTCCGCTCTCTACTGCGATCCGCGCGATCAAAGATATTTATTCCAAGCTGCCGGAGAAAGCACACATTGTACACTCCTGCTCCACCGGATACGGCGAAGCTTTGCAGAAGGCTGCTTTAAAATTAGACGACGGTGAAGTTGAAACTGTTGCCCATTTTTATGCTGCTGCTTTCTTCGATCCTAAGGTTGACTGTATCCTCGATATCGGTGGTCAGGATATGAAGTGCATTAAGATCAAAAATCAGACGGTTGACAGCGTTCAGTTAAATGAAGCCTGTTCTTCGGGCTGTGGTTCCTTTATCGAGACATTTGCAAAATCTCTGAATTTCTCTGTACAGGATTTTGCAAAAGAAGCGCTTTTTGCAAAGAACCCGATCGACCTTGGAACCCGCTGTACCGTATTCATGAATTCCAAAGTAAAACAGGCTCAGAAGGAAGGCGCTTCCGTTGCTGATATCTCTGCCGGTCTTGCTTATTCTGTCATCAAAAATGCATTGTATAAAGTAATCAAGCTTTCCGATGCCAAAGACTTAGGACAGAACATTGTCGTACAGGGTGGAACTTTCTACAATGACGCTGTTTTACGAAGCTTTGAAAAAATTGCCGGTGTACAGTGTATCCGTCCGGATATTGCCGGTATCATGGGTGCGTTCGGTGCTGCATTGATTGCAAGGGAACGCCATGAGGAAGGTTATCAGACCTCCATGCTCTCTATCGAAGAAATCAACGAGCTTACTTTTGACACAAAGCTTGCAAGATGTCAGGGATGTACGAACCACTGTCTCTTAACTATTAACCGTTTCTCCGGCAACCGTCAGTACATCACCGGTAACCGTTGTGAGCGTGGTCTTGGAAAAGAGAAGAACAAAGAAAACATTCCAAACCTTTTTGAATACAAAAACAAACGTATTTTTGACTACGAACCATTAACCGCTGAGGAAGCAGCCCGTGGTACTGTCGGTATTCCACGTGTTTTAAATATGTACGAGAACTATCCTTTCTGGGCAACCTTCTTTAAAAAGTTAGGTTTTCAGGTAGTGCTCTCTCCGTCTTCCACACGTAAGATTTACGAGCTTGGTATCGACTCCATTCCTTCCGAATCCGAGTGTTACCCTGCCAAGCTTGCACACGGACATGTAACCTGGCTGATCCACCAGAATGTAGATTTCATTTTCTATCCTTGTGTTCCATATGAGAGAAATGAATTCCCGGATTCGAACAACCATTACAACTGCCCGATTGTTACCTCTTACGCAGAAAATATCAAGAATAACGTGGATGAGATCACTTCCGGTCAGGTGAAATTCTTAAATCCGTTTATGGCATTTACGAGTGAAGATACCTTATCTTCCCAGCTCATCAAAGTATTCGGTGCTTCTGATTTCCATATTTCAGAAACGGAAATCCGTGATGCAGTTTCCGAAGGCTGGAAAGAATTAGCCGTTGTTCGCATGGAAATGCAGAAAAAAGGCGAGGAAGTCTTAAAATATATGGAAGAAACAGGAAAACGTGGTATTGTGCTTGCCGGACGCCCATATCATGTTGACCCGGAGATCAACCACGGTATTCCGGAACTGATCACTTCCTATGGAATTGCTGTTTTAACGGAGGATTCTGTTTCCCATTTACAGAAGGCAGAGCGTCCTCTCATCGTTATGGATCAGTGGATGTATCACTCCCGCCTGTATGCAGCCGCAAACTTTGTAAAGACAAGAGACGACTTGGATTTGATCCAGTTGAACTCTTTCGGTTGTGGTCTTGATGCCGTTACCACCGATCAGGTGAATGACATTCTGACCAGATCAGGCAAAATCTACACCTGTCTGAAGATCGATGAGGTCAACAACTTAGGTGCTGCCAGAATCCGTATCCGTTCACTGATTGCTGCTATCCGTGTACGTGAGAAGAAACAGACGAAAAGAACGATCGTTCCTGCAAATTATAAGCGTGTCATCTTTACAAAAGAGATGCGTGAGAATTACACCATTCTCTGCCCGCAGATGTCACCGATCCATTTTGAACTGTTAGAGCCAGCTTTCAACGCTGCCGGATATAATCTGGTCGTACCGGATGTTCCAGCAAGGGAATGTGTCGATGTCGGATTGAAATTCGTCAATAACGATGCCTGCTATCCGTCCCTGATCGTTGTCGGCCAGTTGATGGCTGCCGTAAAATCCGGCAAATACGATATGAACAAGACTGCGATCTTAATCTCCCAGACCGGTGGCGGATGCCGTGCAAGTAACTACATCGGATTTATCCGCCGTGCTCTGGAAAAGGCAGGCTACCCGAATGTTCCGGTTATCTCCATCAACCTGAGCGGTTTAGAGAGCAACCCGGGATTCACTTTCACTCCAAAGCTCATCCAGCACGGACTTTACGCTCTGGAATTTGGTGATATTTTCCTCCGCTGCTTATATGCAACAAGACCATACGAAGCTGTTCCTGGTTCTGCCAACGAACTCCATGAGAAATGGAAAAAGAAAATCATTGCCTTTATTACACAGGATAAGATTTTATCCCATAAAAAATACAAGCAGATGTGCCGCGAGATCATCCGTGACTTTGATAATCTCCCACGTCTTGATGTGAAGAAACCTCGTGTCGGCGTTGTCGGTGAGATCTTGGTAAAATTCCACCCGGCTGCCAACAACTATCTGGTTGACCTGTTAGAATCCGAGGGAGCTGAGGCGGTTGTTCCTGATCTTACAGACTTCCTGCTCTACTGCTTCTACAACACCGGATTTAAAGCAGATAACCTTGGATTCAGCCAGAAATCCAAACGAATCGGACGCCTTGGTATTAAGTTCTTTGAATGGTTACGCAGTGCCGCAGTGGATGAATTTAAAAAGAGTAAACACTTTACTCCACCTGCACACATTGATGACCTTGCAAAATATGCAAGAGAGATCGTATCCGAGGGTAACCAGACCGGTGAGGGCTGGTTCTTAACCGGAGAAATGTTAGAGCTGATCCACACCGGAACTCCTAACATCGTCTGCACGCAGCCATTTGCCTGCCTGCCGAATCATGTTGTAGGAAAAGGTGTTATCAAGGAATTGCGGCACCGCTATCCGGAATCCAACATTGTTGCAATCGACTACGATCCGGGTGCAAGTGAAGTAAACCAGTTGAACCGTATTAAACTCATGCTCTCAACTGCAAATAAGAACCTGAAAAAAGAGTTAGCGAATTAATACGAAAAAACTCGAAATTGTGTTTGTTTTATGTTATAATTTATAATATAGTATCTATTCAGATCCAAGGCAATTTTCATAAATTTGCGAACGTGTGCTGAATAGATATATAACATCTGATAATTACAGTGAGTTTATCATGTGCATTGGGCGACATCCATAAAATGTCAGCGGGGAATACGAATGAAAAACGATAAGGCAAACAATAACGAACAACTTTTCTGGGAGGGAATCAATCAGCTTTTTCCTGATATGATAAAAGCGATCACTTCCCTTTCCAGAAAATCATATCTCTCGATCACCAACCTTAGAACCGGTATCACCTGGTGGTCGGAACAGGTAATGGATTATTTCGGACTGGAAGAAAATTATACCATGCGTGGCATGGAAAAGAGTAAGCGCAAGCTTCATCCAGAAGACATTGCCACTTTTAAAAAGGGGTTCAAAGACCGTGTTGCCGGAAAAGATCTCGACAAAGGCTGGGAATACCGCATCCAGGACGGAGAAGATTCCTACAATCTCTTCCGCGCAACAGCGCGTATGCTCTACGATAACGAGCAAAAGCCTTTTTTCATAGTTATCCGCTACGATAACTATGGTATCTCGGATGAAGTGGACTCTGTCACAGGTCTTTATACAGAGCCTGCCCTAAATTACCGCATTACACAGTTATTAGAAGCCAAAAGTCCTTCTGCCCTGTTAAAGATCGGACTCGATCAGTTCAGCCATATCAACGTTATGTATAGTGTTGCTTTTGCGGACAAGATTTTAAATAAGGTTGCCCAGAATCTGTTACATATGGTACGCAATATCGGTTCTGCCTATCGTTTATCCGGTGCCAAATTCGTTCTGGTGTTGGATAAAATATCAAAAACCGAACTTCGCGATATTTTTGATTTCATAGAAGATGCATTGGCAAATAACATTGAGGTGAACGGAAAACGGATTCCAATCAAAATTTCTGCTGGGGCAATCTTCTTAGAACCTTATATGAAAGAAACCAACGCTGTCCGAAGCCGTCTGACCTATGCACAGAATCACTCCCGCTATGAACACCATGGCGATCTTGTCATCTTTAATGATGAGATCTGTGGCAATAACGAGGAACAGTTTGAGTTAATCGGATTGATCCATCAGTGTGCAACCAATCACTTCGAGGGATTCCGTCTGTTCTATCAGCCGATTGCCGATACGAAAACAGGCAAGATCCGTGGTATGGAAGCACTGATCCGCTGGGAACTTGAGCCTTATGGACTGGTTTCTCCGGGTGTTTTCATGGAATGGCTGGAAGAAGACCCATGTATCTTCGATCTTGGAAACTGGATTCTTCGTACCGCTTTGGAAGATATTGGAAAAATACGTGACAAAATTCCGCATTGTTTTGTAAATGTCAACGTCTCAGCTGCACAGTTAGCACGCAAAGAATTTCGTGATTCTGTTATGACGATTTTAAAGGAAACCGGAGCAAAACCGGAGGAATTATGTCTCGAGCTCACAGAACGATGCCGAAATCTCGACGTTGATTTTCTAAAAGGTGAGGTAGATTTCTTCCACTCACAGGGAATTAAAATTGCACTGGATGATTTTGGAACCGGTAACAGTTCCTTAAGTCTTGCATTGGAACTTCCATTTGATGAGTTGAAGGTCGATATGAGTTTTATTAAAGATATCAAACAGAAACCGCAGAATCAGGCAATGGTACAGTCCATTGTAGATTATGCGAACCGCACCAATACCGAGACATGCATTGAAGGAATCGAAAATCAGGACGTCAGCGATTACATTTATAAGTTCGGTGCCACCTGGCATCAGGGTTACTTCTATTCCAAACCTGTACCGATCGATCAATTTGAAACACTGCTCGATGCACCTTGTGCATAAAAAACAATTTACATTTGATAAATCTTCTTTACTGATTATCCAGTAAGAGAAGATTTATCAGAAATGTAAATTGTTTTTTTATTTCAAAATTTCTTTTTTATATAAACTCCAAGAAATCAAGGCTGAAATGATCTCTGTGATCCAGAATGCGTGCCATACACCTGTTGCTCCCCAAAAGCGGCTTAACACAAATGCCAATGGAAGAATTACTACAATATAGCGGAGTAATGAAATAATCAGGGATTCTTTTCCCTTTCCCAGTCCTTCTAACGCACCCGATACCGTCACTGAGACCGATGATACGACAAATCCTATACTGATCAGCCGGAGGGCTTCCCTGCCCAGTGCGATCGTCTCAGGATTGCCTGTGAACAGCCCGATCAGCGACTGTGGCACCGCCATACAAAGGATCGTGCCAATCACCATGACAACTGCGATCAGAAACAGCGCCGACTGGAAAATCTCTTTGACACGTTTTGACTCTCCTGCCCCATAATTATAGCCGATCAGCGGTCTCATACCCTGTACGACACCATTTCCTGTCAGATATAAAAATGTCTGCAATTTAAAATACGCTCCCAACACAAGAACATAGCTTGCAGAATATACGGTCAGGATTGCATTCAGGGCTGACACCTGAACCGAAGGCAGTGCCAGACTTAACGTTGCAGGGATTCCAATGGAATACACTTTTTTGCAAAGCTGCGTTTCCGGTTTCATATCTTTTACTTTCACTTTTGCCGGGATTGGTTTTAAGTAATACATCAGCAGATAACCTGCTAATGACACGACCTGTCCGATTCCGGTTGCAAGCGCAGCGCCCTCAATCCCCATTTCCGGGAAAATCCCGATTCCAAAAATAAAAAGAGGATCGAGCACAATATTTGTCACACATCCGACCAGCATGCAAAACATCGATGTCTTCATACGACCGACTGCCTGAAATATTTTTTCAAAACAAAGTCCTGCTGCATTTGGAACTGCAAATAAAAAAACAATATTCGAATACTGTACTCCCATTCCAACAATTCCCTCATCCGCTGTAAACATCCGTAGAAATACCGGCATAACCGCAATGCATCCTGCTGCAAGGATCACTCCGTGTATCATATTGAGTAACATTCCAAGAGATGCTGTCTTATTCGCCAGTTCCTGCTTTTTTGCTCCAAGATAATATGCCATTGTTGCATTGATACCGATTGCGAAACCGATCACCACAGCATTCACAAGATTCTGTAACGGATATACTAACGACAATGCTGTCATTGCATCCTCGCTGATCCTCGCCACAAAATAACTGTCTATAATATTATATAATGCATTCACCAGCATCGAAAATGTCATCGGCAGTGCCATTGAAATAACCAATGGCATAACCGGTTTTTCCTTCATAAATTCCTGATTCATCTGTTCTTCCTCTCTACGATCCTTACTTTTTTGTTGTGCGATAACGCCATTTCCACATTGTCACAATCTATGGTTCAACTCATTTTAGCGCAAAAAAATCCACACAACCGATCATCTCAGTTGTGTGGCGAAAAATAGAGCTCTCTGCTCCAGAAAAGTCCACTCCATTCATGGTTTTGGATCTATATGTTATTTGTCCTTCTGATTCGCTTTCTGAATCAATAAGAGAATATCAGAAAGTTCCTCTTCTGTCAACTGCGTATATTCTGCAAGTTCTGACAGTGTAGCTTCCCTGCCCTTCTCGTCTGCGAGGTATTTCTTTGCTTCGTTCACTAAAGCCAGCTTTCCGACCATAGCTTTCTCGTCTTCATCCTCGCCTTCCTCTGCAAGAATAGATGATTTCATGGCTTCCTCAACAGCATTCTGCAATTCCGCCTCAACATCTGTTTTCTCCTGACTTCCGCAAAGCTCCGTCAGTTTCAAAAACAATGCCATGTTTCCTTCCTGAATGACATCCTCAAATCCTTCCGAGCTCACTGCAAGCTTCTTTGCCAGTTCTAATACTTTGATCATCCAGCTGTCAGAAATCGTATGGATGACCGATTCATCTCCTGCCAACAGCTTCTGGTACATTTCCTCTATTTTCGTTTCCGAATACACCGGAAGACTGCTGATCTCCTCAAGATACATCTGAAACATCTTAGATTCCGGCAGGCAGTCTGCCTTTTTTGTTTCAGCCTCTTTTTTATCGGAATCGCTCTGCATGAATACAGACGCATCGGTTGTATCCTGCCACTCTGCCGTTTCCTGTGCTTCTTCTGCCTCTGTTTCTTCTGCTTCCTCTTCCTCTGCATCTTCTTCCTCATGCGGTGTCAAAAGGAATTCTAAAACCATGTTTTCCTGCTGCTCGTTTAGTTCCATCTCTTTGAAATAGCTTAGGATCTCCTCTTTCGATAACGGTGTTGCAGATGTGCGGATAATCTCAGCCACTTCGTGGATTGTCTCTGTAAATACACTCTGATCTAACATTGTCTCTCCTGTTTTCTTCTCTTTAAACCTTGTGTTTTGCCTCTTTTTCATCAATATCAACTAAAATAATGTCCGGTCCGATCTTCACAATCTTACACCACGGAATAAACAATTCAAAATCCCTGCCAAAACAGCCAAACCATTTTCCAGGTCCGGGTACGATCAGTGCACGGATTGTTCCGTTACACTCGTCGATGTCAAGATCATGAACGTTTCCAAGACATTTGCAGTCGCACATATTGATCACTTCTTTTTCTGCCAAGTCACAAAAGCGCATACCATTCTCCGAAACATCCTCTCGGAAAATGATATGCGTTTTTTCCCTTTTTTTGCAAGTCCGCTGGCAAAATTTTGAGTAACACTTTTCCTGTCTTATACGTTAAAGCGGAATAAGATAACATCTCCGTCTTTGACCACGTACTCTTTTCCTTCCATACCCACGATTCCTTTTTCACGGGCTGCTGCAAGGCTTCCATTATCTAAAAGATCCTGATAATTTACAACCTCAGCTTTGATAAATCCACGCTCAAAATCGGTATGGATCTTGCCGGCTGCCTGTGGCGCTTTTGTACCTTTCTTAATGGTCCATGCACGACATTCATCCTCTCCTGCAGTCAAAAAGCTGATCAGTCCAAGCAGGCTGTAACTTGCTGCTACCAGTTTGTCAAGTCCGCTGGATGCCACACCGAGATCATCTAAATACTCTTTCTTTTCTTCCTCAGAAAGTTCTGCGAGTTCCTGCTCGATCTGTGCACAGATTACGAATACTTCTGCCCCTTCCTCTTTTGCCATCTCTCTTACTTTTGCAACATGCGGATTGGAAGCTCCGTCATCTGCAAGATCATCCTCTGCAACATTTGCTGCGTAAATTGTCGGCTTTGCAGTCAGAAGATTGTATCCTTTAAACCAGATCTGTGCGTCCTCATCATCAGGTACTTCAAAAGATCTTGCCATTTTGCCGGCTTCAAGATGAGCCTTGACTGCTTCTACCAGTTCAAGTTCTTTTGCAAGTGTCTTGTCCATTCTTGCCTGTTTGGAAATCTTGGCAATTCTTCTGTCAAGGATCTCAATATCAGAGAAGATCAGTTCCAGATTGATCGTCTCAATATCTCTTGCAGGATCGATTGATCCGTCTACATGGATAATGTTAGTATCCTCAAAACAACGTACTACGTGTACGATCGCATCTACTTCACGGATGTTTGCAAGGAACTGGTTTCCAAGTCCCTCACCCTTGCTGGCTCCTTTTACAAGACCTGCGATATCTACAAATTCGATTGTGGCAGGTGTTACTTTCTTCGTGTGATACAGTTCTCCAAGTTTTACAATTCTCTCATCCGGTACGGAAACGATTCCGACGTTCGGATCAATTGTTGCAAATGGATAGTTTGCTGAGAGCGCTCCTGCTTTGGTCAGTGAATTAAATAAGGTAGACTTTCCAACGTTTGGAAGTCCGACGATTCCGAGTTTCATAATGTATGTTTCTCCTTCTAAAAGTATTCATTTTCATAATTGATACAGCATTATATAGTGTACCACATTAGAGCTAAAATGTACATTTCTTTCTTATGTACAAGGTTTTTATTTAAAATTTTATATCTGATTTTTGATTATCCGCATAAATACAATACTTTCAAGCATTTTGACGTATAGGAAAACATTCATTTTACCACGAATTTACCACGATTGAATAAGCCTTGATATGACCTATAAAATAACACTCAAAAGACATCATTATACCTAAATGGTGTCTTTTAAAAAAGCAGTCAATCCTAAGACCAACTGCTTTGTATAATGGATATGAAGTTGTCAAACTGGAATTTTTTGCTAACATTATACTTCATCATCCCAAATCAAAGAACGCCTACTCATATACTAACAAAATAGCATTTTATTATATGATATAGAATTTACAACTTTTAAAAGTTATCATCAAACTCTTTGTTTTCTGTATTCTTTTTTAAAGCGATCCATAAAACTATAAAAAAGAGGACATATACAATCATTCCCACCACAGTTGATTCCTGAGCATATTTTGTTGACAAATTTAGCAGTCCTTGTTCTTCTCCAATCTCTTTTATAATATCAAAATCTGCAAACTTCTCCATCCAATGTCTTAACTGCCATAGGTAATAAATGATTACAGCAAAATATATACCCGCAATTCCTCCTAATCCCAAAGTACAATTTTTCATAGATTTATTCCACAAAATTTTTTTCTTCGCAACACAGACATATAAAACAAAAATAATAGCACTTCCAAAAATAAGGATTCCCATTTCCATCATAAATGCTGTAACAATCAAATTTCCTGAAAATTTCGTAAAGTGTTCTATAATAGCGTCCAACCCCATTTTTAAACATGCTGAAATTAAACCGAACACAACTCCAGTAAATCCAAGTTTTAAATAATTTTCATTTTCTATTTTAATAGCTAAATACAACATAGTGCTATAAAGCATCCACAAAATAAAAGATGCTATAAATAATTTATCAAAATACCCCCACGCCATATAAGGCACACCTACCAACCACTTTGAAAGCAGTCCAAATAAAATGGTTGATATGGTTACGATTGTTAAATTTTTACTATTTACCATTTGCCAAACCTTCTTTACTTATTTTGATAATTGCTTAGTGACATATTGCTTCATACTTTTTGATAAATTGTAAAGCAATATTATTCTCCTGTTTTTTTGTTACAAGTCACTTCTATCCAATATACTACATAAGCACATAAAAATATTGCAACTGGAATAAAAGATAACGGTTCAACATAATTTACAAGCTCTGATATGCCCGTAAAAAACGCATATTCTGTTTCAGACTGTGGGAAAATGACAGCATAACCATATGAATGTGATAAAAGTGTAATAATAAATGGTATTACAACACATACTGAAACTGCCATAATCGTATTCAAGACACCTAAAATAGTAGACTTGCTTGAATGTTCAAATATCTTCTTCTTTGAAAGAAACCACAATAAGATAAATACAATTCCGATTACAATAAATTCTCCAATTTGGTAAAAATTAAGAACGCTATTTTCTAATATTATTTCCCCATATCCGAGCATGGACTTTAAGAAAATTTTGGGTTGTAAACAAATAACCAACCCTAGAACTATATAGAGAACAAAAACAGCCATAGAAACATTCAGCATATTCTTAACAATTTTTTGTTTTTTCTCATTCATAAAATAATACCTCCTTGCAACACTTAATGTCTATGCTAATATAATTTTGTTATCCATATTATAACAGTTCCATATATCCGCCACAATAAAAATCAGCATACCCTTTAAATATTTTCTGCGTTGAACATACACATTTTTCCTTTCTTCCTCTTGATTACCAATCACAGAAAAGAAAAAGCCCTGTCAAGAGCCTTGCCACCATTGGTGGTGCTTTGCA
>UQNW01000018.1 GCA_900542495.1 uncultured Roseburia sp. | reverse complement strand
ATTCACAAATCTTATATCAGTTTTTAACGTTTACACAAAACTTGAAACGGTCTCTAGCCTGAATTTCCTGAATGGATTGGTAGTAATCCAGGGTTTCCTGAACCAATTCTGTAAACTGTGTTTGGACGTCATTTTGCAGGAAGAAAATAATCTGATCGAAACAAGTTTTGACATGTGATATATTGTTTTTAGTTTCATTACAGATAGCCTGAATATCTGTGGCTGTTTTGGATGAATTAGATGCGAGGTTACCGATTTCGCCTGCAACTACAGCAAATCCTTTTCCAGCCTCTCCAACTCTTGCAGCTTCAATAGAAGCATTTAAGGACAGAAGGTTTGTCTGGCTTGTAATGTCTAAAATTTGAGATGCCATTTCATCAATTCGCATTAATGATTGTAATTCTTCCATTGCATTTTCGATAGCTTTTTGATTTTCTGCAATCTGGGTATTTGTATTTACCATGGAATTATTAGCTAAGGTCTGCATTTTTTCCACTTTTTGAAGTAACTCGCTGCTGTGGACATTACCCTGACGGATACGTTCTTCGATATCAGAAACAACCATTGTCATTTCGGAAATCTGCTGTCCTACATCGTTTACAGTAGCGTTAATATCTTCTGAATGTTTTGCAAATGTCTGCGTGGATTTTGAGTTGTCTGCCACACAACTAAGCAGTGTTTCTGAAGAACGTTGCATTGCGGTCGCAGAGCTGCTAAGTGATGTTGAACAGTCAGATAAAGTGGCAATGATGCCACTGAGTGCATCATATAAAGAATTCATTGCAGTTGCAATTTTTCCAATTTCACTCTTGGTATTAATCCAAGGCGTAAGACGTTTGCTCTTTTCAAGTTTTAAATTGCTAAGCTGGATAATTGCATCTTCGACATATAACAGAGGTCTGACACTGATTGCAATTGTGATAAATGCCAGTACACTGATGATTAAAACGAAGATGATACATATCAGACCTAAGATGCGCATATTTTTGTGGACGTTCCCATAAATGTTCTCTTCACTGTCATAAGAAACCATTGCCCAGCCATGTTCTGCGATAGACTGATAACTTGCCACAAAAGAATCGGAACCTTCTTTGTAGTTAAGATCACCACTGGTTTCGCCGGATTTAATTTTATCAATAATGTTTAACAGCATATCATCCTGAATATCGGTGGCAATCAAACTGCTGTCGTCTGCAAAGATGTACATATTAGTTTCGGTATTGATCATATAGTAGCGGAGGGTGTCATTTTCGCTTTTTAAATCATATAACTGTTTTTCAAGCTCTTCTACAAATGGTCCACCGCCTACATATCCAAGGATTGTTTTTCCATCTGTATCAAATACAGGGCAGTACATGGATAAAATAAGTTCACCGGAGGAAGGGGAGACAATAATACCGGCATCATACAGACCGTTTCTTTGTGTCATGGCATCCTGCAGGGCTTTTAAACTATCACCTTCACGGGTAGTCATTCCGATTACCTTTGAATTGGAATGAGCAACGATGTGCGTATTCCATTCACCGATATAAATACCTTCCCAGTTGTTAAGACCGCTATAATAGTCCTCTGTATAGCTCTGCACGATTGCCTGCTGCTCAGAATTATTGACATCCTTTAAAAAGTCGCGGACACAAGGTGTTTTACTGTAAGCAGTGAGGATAGATTCCTGACGTGCGACGTATTCGTTGAGCAGACTTGCCTGGGCATTCAGGGTATTTTTCATAACATTAAGCTCAGATTCCTGCATCATGCCAGTCATTGTCTTATTTGCAGTAAGGTAAAGCTGGCTCATGCAAATGATTACGATGATGGTAATGCCTAGTGTGATTTTAGTACCTAATTTCCAGTTCTTCATTCGTAAACTCCTTTCTTTTAGACATGAAGTATTATATTGAATTATAACATAACAGATGAGATTGTGTAGACAAAATAACAATCGGTACAGAGATTTCGCTTTTAACTTTTTTATCTATGCATTTTTATAAATAATCCAGTTATCAGCATTCCATCTCAAAACCCGAAAGGTCCCATACTTCAATCTTCTTTCGTCTTTCAGGCGTATCATCCCCTGATTACCATAATGAACAAGAATTATTAAAAAATCTGGATATGTATCTGGATGAAAGCTATGATGTGGCCCATGATAAAGTATCTCGATTTGTGCGGATACATGGCATCACAAAAAATGACGTGGATAATTATATAAGAGAGTTTCCGATTGCAATATTTAAATATTATTACGAATTGAGGTTGGATGATGTATTTGCATAAAGATGATAAAGAATTGTTGAGGGATATTATTGTAACGGTATCAGAATGAACGGTCATAGAGGAAAGTATCGTTGAAAAAGATTACTATGTGACAATGATATTAAAAGAACTAGTACAGAGAAATACCAATGTGGTGTTTAAGGGTGGGACATCTCTTTCCAAGGCTTATCATGTAATAGACCGTTTTTCAGAGGATATTGATATTACGTTTGAAGAATATTTGGGAGAAGCCAGAAGAAAGAAAATCAAATATCAGTTACTACAACCAATCAGCGAAGACTTAGACTTAGCGATTGATAATTGGAAGTCTATCGAAAGCGATAAGGACTATAATCACTATGATTTCTCATATGACTAAGTTTGCTCAGAAGATAAAAAAGGTCTGCGGCCATATGTGAAGCTGGAGACAGCGTTAATGTCATATTCTTATCCAACAGAGAAGAACCATTTGAAATGAAGACACAGGCACTATCCAGAACAATCATAGATAAAATTTTTGCTGTTTGTGATTATTTTATGGTAGGAAAGGCAACGAAAAATTTCAGACACTTATATGATATCTTTAAATTGAAAAATTATATTTCAATAGATGATGATTTCAAGAGGCTCCTTGCAGATGTTAGAAAGCATAGAGCAGAAATGGATATTAAAATAACCCCATCCGCAAGGGAGGATATTGATCTGCTGGCTGTAGCAGAAGAACTCATACGAGAAGATTTTTATGCTGACGATTATGTTGATTCAACTATGAAACTGATTTCTGACAATATTTTCTATGAAACTGTAAAATTGAACTATATTGAGTTGATCAGAAAAATATTACGATAAGAGCTAATTCACCCACATACAAGCCCGGTAAAACTGCTTACTTTTTGAGTAACATCCTGCCGCAGTCCCTCCATGTTTTTACAGTAACTATAGATAGGCTGTACGGAATTTTCTCGACTGTAACCTCTATATTCCTATCGATTTTTAAAGTAAAAAACAAGAGAGTAAGGTCTTCCGTTAATCGGTCAATGGGTATATACTCGTATTAACTGAATCGGTCAACGGAGGCAACTTATGAATGAAAAATTTTATGCATTGCCGGAAGAAAAACAATGTCAAATATTAAATGCTGCATACAAAGTATTTGCAACGAATCAATATAAAAAGGCACCAACCTCAGAAATTGCGGCAGGAGCAGGAATATCTGGAAATGATAAATCATTGGGAAATAGTTTATGGAAAGAAGACGGAAAATGACAGAAAACAGTTATAAGACACCCTGTGGCTGCATCCATTATTTTGTAAATATAATAGACAAGGAGAAAATTACGTTAGTATTTTTGCCGGGACTTACAGCAGATCACAGGCTTTTTGAGAAGCAGACAGAATATTTTGAGAATAAACAGAATGTGTTTGTATGGGATGCACCATCACATGCATTATCCAGACCATTTACAAATAATTACAGTCTGTCTGACATGGCAGAATGGCTTTATGAAATCTTAGCAAAAGAAGAAATTTATCATCCGATCATTATCGGTCAGTCTATGGGTGGATATCTGGCTCAAATGTATATGGAATTATATCCGGATAAGATAAAGGGGTTTATCTCCATTGATTCTGCACCGCTCCAGAAGTCTTATATGACAGCAATGGAAATATGGCTTCTTGAAAGAGCAGAGCCATTATATAAGATATATCCATGGAAAGCACTTCTTAGGGCTGGTTCAAGAGGATGCGCAGAGACGGATTATGGTCAGAATCTTATGCGGAAGATGATGATGTCCTATGATGCAGATCCGAAAGAATATGCAAGGCTTGCCGGCTTTGGGTACAGAATGCTTGCTGAGGCAATCAAAGCAGATCTGTCATATCGTATCAGTTGTCCGGCACTTCTTATCTGTGGCGAAAAGGATAGAGCGGGCTCAGCCAAAAGCTACAATAAAAAATGGCATCAGAGAGAAGGTATACCGCTTAAATGGATAAAAAATGCTGGTCATAATTCCAATACGGATCAGCCGGATGAAGTCAACAGACTGATAGAAAAATTTATCGGCGAGGTAGATGGAAAAAGTTTAGCAAAAAGTAAAAAGACAATACTCTACGAAGCGTAGAATCCGCATATATTCACCATTTTCTACATCCCGTGGGTGTAAAACATTTATTTTATATACTACTCTGTGGTCAGAAAGGAGGAAAACAATGGATCAGGTAAAGATTGGAAAGTTTCTTTCTGATGAAAGAAAGGCAAAAGGGTATACACAGAAACAATTATCTGAATTGTTGGGAATCAGTGATAAAACAATATCGAAATGGGAGTGTGGAAACGGCTTTCCAGAAGCATCACTGCTGTTACCATTGTGTAATGAATTAGAAATAACAGTAAATGAACTTCTGACCGGAGAGAGAATTTCCCAGCAAAATTATAAGAAAAAAGCGGAGGAAAATATGGTGAATATGATTAGGGAAAAGGAAGAGAATAAGCAGAAATTATTATTAACAACAATGATTGGTGTAATATCAACAATTACGTTTGTGACATTACTATTAGTGGTTTGTTTTTACACAGATGTGATTACATTACCAATTAAGATGGTGCTGATGGTGATTGCGATAAGTGTGTTTGGCGTTGGCTTATATGTTGCAATGTGGGGAGACAGGAAGATAGGATATTTTAAATGCAGGAATTGTAATGAACTGTTTACTCCGACATTTATGCAATATAATATGGGAATGCATTTATTAAGCACAAGATACTTAAAATGTCCTCACTGTAAGACAAGAACCTGGTGTAAGAAAGTCATGACCAAAGAGTGCTGATCTAATTATATAGACAGGGCATGGCAATAGCAGGTTGCTTTTCAGAACATGAATTTATCTATATGATATGGTTATGGGAGGTGCGATGATGCAGGATGTTATGAATGTAAATAAGAAAGAATATAAAATTGTGAAGTTATTAGGACATGGAAAAGGTGGTTATTCCTATTTGGCAGAACGGGAAGGTAAATTTTATGTGTTAAAGCAGATACACCATGAGCCATGTGAATATTACTCATTTGGCAATAAAATCGAAGCAGAACAAAATGATTATAACAGACTGCTGCAGACAGGAATCAGAATTCCAAGAATGTTAGACATTGATGTAGCAAATGAAAGAATATTAAAAGAGTATATTGATGGACCAACTATATATGATTTAGTGAAAAATGATGCAATGAAAGATTTGTATTTGGTGCAAATGAGAGAAATGGCAAAGGTAGTATATGAAGCTGGCTTGAATATCGATTATTTTCCGACTAATTTCATTGTACAAGATGAAAAGATTTTTTATATTGACTATGAATGTAACAATTACATGGATGAATGGAATTTTGAAAATTGGGGGATTAAGTACTGGTCTAAGACTCCGGAATTTATTGATTATATGGAGCAGCATTAGTTATGTAACTCAAGATTTTGTTCAATCCAAATCTCTTATAATCCTCAAAACTTGTTGATTTTACACGAATAAAAACTATACTATAGATAGTACCTATTATTAGAGTCAGAGCGCAGGGCAGAAAAAGATACGAGGAAGTAATGATGAGAGCAGAAGATAAAACAAGAATGACAGAGGGAAGCATTTCCAGAAAAATTATTTTATTTGCGATTCCGCTGTTTCTTGGAAATTTGTTTCAGCAATTGTATAACACGGCAGATTCACTGATCGTAGGAAATTATCTCGGCAGCAATGCGTTGGCGGCAGTCAGCTCATCCGGGAATCTGATTTTTCTGATGGTTGGATTTATCAATGGCATCGCAATGGGTGCAGGTGTTGTAATTGCCAGATATTATGGAGCGAAAGACAGGGCAAATCTGGAGAAATCAATCCATACAACGGTTGCGTTTGGAATTGCAGCAGGAATTGCATTGACAGTGATCGGCATGCTTTTAGCACCGAAGATTCTGGTGCTGATGGGAACACCCGCAGAAGTGCTTCCGGAATCTATCACCTATTTCCGCACTTATTTTGCAGGCTCTATCGGAGTGATCATGTACAATATTTTTGTCGGGATTTTGCAGTCGGTTGGCGATAGCAGACATCCGCTGATTTATCTGATCATTTCTTCCTGTATCAATGTGGTGCTGGATATTTTCTTTATTTCAGGATTGGGGATGGGAGTCGGTGCAGCCGCTTTGGCAACAGCGATTTCCCAATTTATAAGTGCATTCTTATGTATGATCCATCTTCTGAGAGCAAAAGAAGAATATAGGCTTCAGTTAAATAAAATACGTTTTGACAGCCAGATGCTGTGGCAGATCATACAAAACGGTGTGCCGTCCGGTTTTCAGAATTCTGTGATCGCCATTGCGAATGTTTTTGTGCAGACAAATATCAATGCATTTGGGAAAATGGCGATGGCAGGATGTGGATCTTATTCCAAAATCGAAGGATTTGCGTTTCTGCCGGTGACCTGTTTTACGATGGCGCTGACCACTTTTGTCAGCCAGAACCTTGGTGCAAAGCAGTATGACCGTGCAAAAAAAGGAGCGAGGTTTGGCGTTCTCTGTTCGATTATCATTGCAGAATTGATCGGAGTTGTGATTTATACAGCCGCACCGGTGCTTATTGCAGCCTTTAACAGTGAACCGGACGTAGTACATTATGGAGTTATGCAGTCGAGAACCATTGCATTGTTCTACTTTCTGCTGGCTTTTTCCCACTGCATCGCTGCGGTGCTTCGCGGTTCGGGAAATGCATCGGTTCCAATGATCGTCATGCTGTGTGTATGGTGTCTGTTCCGTGTAAGCTATATCACGGTTACGGTTCATTTTATCCCGGACATCCGCGTGATCTTCTGGGCGTATCCATTGACCTGGAGTATTAGTTCGGTCATTTTCCTTGCTTTATTTTTGCGTGGAAAATGGGTGTATGGGTTTGAAAAGAGAAAATAAGCAGTTTCTGTTCACTCAGCACCTGAACACCATGCTGTTCAGGTGCGTATGAACGTGATGTGGGTGTGAGCAGCCCCCTTTTGCGAAGCAAAACCTTATATGGGGCTGCGAAGTTACAGTTCGCAGGGTGACCTGTGAACTGTAACAATAAGCAGCATATCCGGCGTAGGGGAAAAGCTTGACAATTTCAGCTTTACGTCTAAAATATATCGTATGAATTTGAATGAGACTGATGCATAAAAGAAATGTATCAGTCTTATCTTATGCAGAGGAGAACCGGAATTTATGAAAAAAAGTGGAACCATGAAAAAAATGCTCACCTATTATAAACCTTACATGCGTGTGTTCTGGACAGACATGTTTTTTGCAACGCTCTCTGCGGCGGTTGCCCTGATCATTCCGCTGGTCGTGCGGTATGTGACCTACAATCTTGTGTACCGTGAGCCGGCAGAGATTTTGCATCAGGCAGCATACATTGCCATTGGACTGTTTGTGCTGGTGGCGGTTGACTGTTACAGTAAATTCTACATTTGTAATTACGGACATGTGATGGGAGCAAAAATCGAATATGACATGCGTGCGGAGATTTTCGCACATTACCAGAAACTGTCTTTCTCTTTTTATGATGACCAGAAAGTCGGACAATTGATGAGCCGTATCACAACGGATCTTTTTGATATCAGCGAGTTGATGCACCACGGACCGGAGAACATTATTCTGTCGGTCATTAAAATTGTCGGGGCACTCATCATCCTTGTAAACATCAATCCGATGCTTGCGCTTGCGGCGTTTGCGATACTTCCATTTATGTTGCTTTATGCATTCGTTTTAAACAAAAAAATGCGTCTGGCATTCAAGCAGAACCGTGTGAAAATTGCAGATATCAATGCGCAGATCGAGGATAACCTGTCGGGAATCCGCGTTGTAAAATCATTTGCCAATGAAGAAATTGAAAACAGGAAATTCAAACAGGGCAATGACGGTTTCCTTGCAGCCAAGAAAAACAGCTATTTTTACATGGGAAGTTATCAGGCAGGACTTGGAGCATTTACAACACTGATTCAGGTCAGTGTCATTCTGGCAGGAACTATTCTGATCGCAAAAGGAAGCGTGGATGCCAGTGATCTTGTGACGTTTGTACTTTATATCAGCGTCTTTACAGATCCGGTGCGTACCCTGATTGATTTTACGGAGCAGTTCCAGAACGGTTATACCGGATTTGAACGCTTTCAGGAGATCCTTTCCATTCAGCCGGATATCGAGGATAAAGAGGATGCGGTGGAACTTACCGATGTAAAGGGAGATATTACGTTTGAGGATGTTTCTTTCCAGTATGAGGAAAACACGGAAAAAGTGTTGAACCATATCAGTTTAAATGTTCCGGCGGGGGCTTACATGGCATTAGTCGGTTCCTCCGGCGCAGGAAAAAGTACGCTCTGTTCCCTCATTCCGCGTTTTTATGACGTGACGGGCGGCGCAGTGAAAATCGATGGAAAAGATGTGCGTGATCTCACCTTAAAGAGTCTGCGCGACCACATCGGCATTGTGCAGCAGGATGTGTATCTTTTTGTTGGAACTGTTTTTGACAATATCCGTTACGGAAAACCGGATGCGACAAGAGAGGAAGTCATCGAGGCAGCAAAAAATGCCAATGCACATGATTTCATCATGTCTCTGCCGAATGGTTATGAGACAGACATCGGACAGCGCGGGATCAAGCTTTCCGGCGGACAGAAGCAGCGATTGTCCATTGCAAGGGTTTTCCTTAAAAATCCACCGATCCTTATTTTTGATGAGGCAACCTCCGCACTTGACAATGAGAGTGAAAAAGTAGTACAGGATTCATTGGAGAAGCTTGCAAAAAACCGTACCACATTTGTAATTGCACACAGGCTTTCCACCATCAAAAACGCAGAGAAGATCATTGTTTTATCTGAGGATGGTATCGAAGAATCAGGAACACATGAAGAACTGATGGACAGGAAGGGAACTTACGAAAAGCTTTATAATATGCAGTTCCACAAATAAAATGAAAGCAGCAGAAAAAGAGGAGAATTGATATGCCGGAACTTATCCGTAAAAAAAAGAAAATGTCATCGTTTGAGATGATCGCATTTGGATTTGCAGGTGTGATATTACTTGGAGCAATTATTTTAATGCTTCCAATCTCATCTTCTGCCGGAGTTGTGACACCGTTTGATAAAACTTTATTTACTGCGACATCAGCTGTCTGCGTGACAGGACTTGTGGTCGTGGATACAGGAAGCTATTGGTCGGCGTTTGGTCAGGCAGTGATCTTACTTCTGATCCAGACCGGCGGATTGGGAGTTATTACTGTGGTTGCATCTTTTTCAATGGTATCGGGGAGAAAGATCTCGTTAATGCAGCGGAGCACGATGCAGGATGCAATTTCAGCACCGAAGGTAGGTGGAATTGTCCGGCTTACGAAATTTATTCTACAGGGAACATTTCTGATCGAATTGATCGGTGCCATTCTCATGCTTCCTGTATTTTGCAGGGATTATGGATGGAAAGGAATCTGGATGTCAGTATTCCATTCGGTATCGGCTTTTTGCAATGCAGGTTTTGACATACTTGGAACGACGGAACAGACATTTCCATCTCTGACAGGATATATTGCCAATCCACTGATCAATCTTGTGATCATGCTTTTGATCGTGATCGGTGGCATCGGATTTCTGACCTGGGATGATTTTTGTACAAACAAATGGAACTTGAAACGTTACCGTCTGCAGAGTAAGATTATCCTCGTTACCACCGCTGTTTTAATTTTACTACCGGCTCTTTTTTTCTTTCTGAGTGATTTCGCCGGATTTTCTATGGGAAAAAGAATACTGGCTTCTCTTTTTCAGTCGGTAACTCTTCGAACAGCAGGATTTAATACGGCAGATCTTGGTGCAATGAACGATTCTTCCAAAGCAATCATGATTTTGATGATGCTGATCGGTGGATCTCCGGGATCAACGGCAGGAGGTATGAAGACAACAACGATCGCAGTGCTGATACTGAATGCGTTTGCAACATTTGGAAGAGAGCCGGAAACAGAGGTTTTTGGAAGAAGATTCGATAATACAGTAGTGAAAAATGCAGCAACGATCGCTATTTTGTATTTCTTTTTGTTTTTCACAGGTGGAATTGCAATCAGTCAGATAGAACATGTTGCATTATCGGATAGCCTTTTTGAAACAGCATCGGCAGTGGGCACGGCAGGACTTACATTAGGGATCACAACGGAGCTTGGATTGGTATCACATCTGATATTGGTTGTTTTGATGTATCTTGGAAGAGTTGGCGGACTGACACTTATATATGCTGCAATTTCAGTAAAAATCCAGAGTGGGGCAAAAAGACCGCTTGATAAAATAACTGTTGGATAAAGGAGAAAATTATAATGAAAAATATTTTGCTTATTGGACTCGGAAGATTTGGAAAGCATGTTGCATACCAGTTGAATGAGCTTGGACATGAAGTGATGGCTGTGGATGCGAATGAAAATCTTGTCAATGAAATTCTTCCGTATGTTACAGACGCACAGATTGGTGACAGTACCAATGAGAATTTTCTGGAGTCGCTTGGAATCAAAAATTATGATATTTGTTTTGTGACGATCGGGGGCAATTTCCAGAATTCCCTGGAGACAACTTCTCTTTTGAAAGAACTTGGCGCTAAAATGGTCATATCGCGTGCAGAGCGGGATGTACAGGCAAAGTTCCTGCTTCGCAACGGAGCAGACGAGGTCATTTATCCGGAAAAACAGATCGCCAACTGGGCAGCGATCCGCTATACGGCAGATCATATCCATGATTATATCGAAGTGGATGATTCTCATGCTATTTTTGAGGTGGAGGTGCCGGGAGGCTGGATCGGAAAAACGATCGGTGAACTGGATATCCGTAAAAAGTACAGCATCAGTATTCTGGCGATCAAAACAGACGGAAAGATGAATATGGCGATTGGCCCGGATATGGAACTAAGCAGTGAAGATACCCTTTTGGTTCTCGGTACATACAAGGATATGCAGAAGTGTTTTCGGATATAATGGATAAAAATAAACAGGGTATAAAATAATTATTAAAAATTGCACAAAATTTGCATTTTGTAAAATAATCGAGTAAAATAGGAATGTTCGGGCAGAAAGTGTGATCCGGACAGACAAAGATAATACAATGTAACCATGATAATCTGCATTCTGCATATTATCAAGACATAAAAAGGAGTGGATTTATTATGACAAAAATTGATATTATTTCCGGTTTCTTAGGAGCAGGAAAAACCACATTTATTAAAAAAATGATCGATGAGGTATTTAAGGGCGAGAAGATCGTTCTGATCGAGAATGAGTTCGGTGAAGTCGGAATCGATGGCGGTTTCTTAAAAGATGCAGGAATCCAGATCACCGAGATGAATTCCGGCTGTATCTGCTGCTCATTAGTAGGTGATTTCGGAAAGAATCTTCACGAAGTGATTGATAAATATCATCCGGACCGCATTCTGATCGAGCCATCCGGTGTCGGTAAGTTATCCGATGTCATGAAGTCTGTGATCGATATCGAGAAAGAGGAAGATGTGAAATTAAACGGACTCGTAACAGTTGTAAATGCTTTAAAAGCAAGCAAACAGATGAAAGCATTCGGTGAATTTTTCAATAACCAGATTGAATATGCTACAGTTGTTGTGCTGAGCAGAAGCCAGAATGCAACACCTGAGCAGTTAGAGCTTTGCGTAAAACAGATCCAGTCACTGAATCCGAAGGCTGCGATCATCACAACAGCATGGGATGCGATCAAAGGCGAACAGATCTTAAAAGTGATCGAGGGAGCAGATTCTCTTGAGATGAAACTGATGGCTGAGCAGCATGCCAAAGAAGAGGCAGCGGAGCATGAGCACGAGCATCACCATCATGACCACGACCATGATCATGAAGACCACGAGCATGAGCATGAGCACGAACATCATCATGAACATGATGAGAACTGCACCTGCGGATGCCACGACCATGAGCATGACCACGATCATGAGGACCATGACCACGAAGATCACGAGCATGAGCATCATCACGACCACGACCATGAACACCATCACGATCATGAAGACCATGAGCATCATCATGAACATGATGAGAACTGCACCTGCGGATGCCATGACCACGATCATCATCACCATCATGCAGATGAAGTGTTTACAAGCTGGGGAAAAGAGACTCCTCACAAATTCACGAAGGAAAAGATTGAGGATGTATTAAAGACACTCTGCGAGACAGATGATTACGGAACAATCCTCCGTGCCAAAGGAATGGTAGAGGATGAGAATGGTTCCTGGATTTACTTTGACATGGTTCCGGGCGAGTATGAACTCCGTGACGGTGAGCCTGACTATACAGGAAGACTTTGCGTGATCGGATGCAATATTGACGAGCACAGACTTGAAGAGTTATTCGGAATCTAATTTATGACAATGAAATGTTCGCAAAGCGTACATTTTATGTTGGTAAGGATCATAATTGCAGCTTTGCAGCTATGTGGAAACACTGGTACGAAGCTGCAATTTTAAAGTCAGAAAGGAAAAGAAAAATGAACGAAATACCAGTATATTTATTTACCGGTTTCATGGACAGTGGAAAAACATCCCTCATCAAAGACACCTTATTTGAACAGGGATTTGCCAAAGAAGGAAAAAGTCTTGTGCTCTGCTGTGAGGACGGCGATACAGAGTTTACCGAGGAAGAACTTGCAAAAAATAACGTAAAACTTGTCATGGTAGACAGTGAGACAGATTTTACGGAAGATTTTTTGAAAAAAGTAAACACAGAATACCAGCCGGAGCAGGTTTTTCTGGAATATAACGGAACCTGGCAGATGGGAACACTTATGGATATGGAGCTTCCAAAGTACTGGGTGATCGTACAGCAGCTTGCAACGGTGGATGCAACAACTTTTGACATGTACCTGGCAAACATGCGCACGATGATCATGGAACAGCTTTTCTCCGCAGATGTCGTGATCTTCAACCGCTGTGATGACAGCACAGACAAAGGAAAATACCGCCGGAATGTCAAGGCATTAAACCGCAAGGCACAGCTTGTATATGAGCGCGCTGACGGTTCACTTGACGAGAGACCGGAAGAACTTCCATTTGACATTAATGCAGATGAGATCGAAATTACAGATGCAGATTACGCAATCTGGTACATGGATTGTCAGGACAACCCGAAAAAATATGAGGGCAAGAAAGTTTCTTTCTTAGCGCTTGTATACAATCCGGACAAACTGAAAAAAGGAATCATGGTTCCGGGACGTTTTGCAATGACCTGTTGTGTGGAGGATGTCACCTTTATCGGCTTCAAGACAAAGTACGACAGAGAGAATGAGATTCCACACAAATCATGGATTCATATTACCGCAGAGGTTCATGTGGAGTTCGCAAAAGAGTACAAAGGAAAAGGGCCTGTTTTATATCCAGTTTCCATTACTCCTGCAGAAAAACCGGAAGATGAACTCGTGTATTTCTCATAAGAGCGGGATAGTCAGGCGACCGGAAATCTATTTATGTAAATTTCAAAAAAGGTGTTGACAAAGACACGTTAATGTATTAAAGTAACACCATAAAGAAAAACCGTTGAGAAAGAGTAGTAAGTAATCTGTTGATATTTCAGAGAGCTGCAGGTGGTGAGATTGCAGTATGGATCTTTTTACTGAATGGACTTTCGAGGGTGACCTGAACGATATACATGAAGAACACGAAGTAATGTATGAGCAGTAGGAGTCACCGGGAACCGAACCCGTTATCAATCAGGCGTGTATGATAGTACATGAGAGAGTGGACCGTATGGTCAAGATGAGTGGTACCGCGATAATAAGATTTTATTACCGTCTCAAGCAACAGCTTGAGACGGTTTTTTTATGTAATAGGAAACTTCGTTTCCATTACATAAAAAACACTCCGTGAGGATCGCACTGCGGCGGATAAGAAACATGTCGCATATTGCGACCCGCCGCAGGCGGAGAATCTCGCAGGCGAGATTCTTTTTTATACCTGAAAACAAAACCGCAATACATGATTCTTAAAACTTTCAAAACGGATTTCTTTCAAAAAACATTTTTTTAAATTTGGAGGAAAAAATTATGAGAAGAAAAATGATGGCAGCAGTATTAACAATGGCAATGGTAACAGCAATGGTAAGTGGATGCGGAAGCAGCACAGACACAGCAAATGCAGGTAACAGCACGAACGAAGCAGCAAGCGCAGAAGCAACAGAAACCGCAAAAGACAATGCACAGAATACTGCAGACGGAACCGTGTACAAAGTTGGAATCGTACAGTATGTAGATGATGCGTCTTTAAACCAGATTGAAAAAGCAATCGAGGCAGAGTTAGACGCCAAGGGAGCAGAACTTGGAGTAACTTTTGATTATGCAGATTACACTTACAATGGTCAGGCAGATTCGTCCACATTGAACCAGATCGCAGCCGATCTTGTGGCAGAGGGAGTGGATGTGATCATCCCGATCGCAACACCGGCAGCAATGATCATGCAGAATGCAACCGAAGATAATCAGATTCCGGTAGTATTTTCCGCAGTATCTGATCCGGTCGGCGCAGGACTTGTAGCAAGTGCAGAGGCTCCGGGGGCAAATATCACAGGAACATCCGATGCAATCGATGTAGCGCAGATTATGGACTTCATTGTAGCAGCCAATCCGGATACAGCAAAAATCGGATTATTATACGATAAGAGCCAGGATTCATCCACAAGTGCGATCGAGGCAGCAAAAGCTTACTGCGATGAAAAAGGAATTTCTTATGTAGAAAAAACAGGAACAACAACCGGAGAGATCCAGGCAGCAGCCGATTCTCTTGTAGCTGAAAAAGTAGATGCAGTCTTCACTCCACAGGACAATACCGTAATGACAGCAGAACTTGCAATTTTTGAAAAATTTGCAGACGCAGGTATCCCTCACTACACAAGTGCAGATTCCTTTGCATTAAACGGTGCCTTCTTAGGATATGGTGTCAACTATGAGACACTTGGAACAAAGACAGCAGACATGGTAGTTGACATTCTTGCAAACGGCGCAGATCCAGCAGCAACCGCAGTAGAAACATTAGACAGTGGTATCGTAACCGTAAATACAGAGATTGCAGAAAAGCTCGGAATCGATTATTCTGTATTTAAAGATATGTGTTCTGAATTGATCGAAACAGTAACAGCAGAGGAGTTTAATTAAAGTATGGGTTCCATTATTACATTATCAATTGTACAAAGTGCATTAGAACTTGGTTTTATCTATGCATTGGTCGCACTGGCATTGTTTATATCCTTTAGTATTTTAAATATTGCGGATCTTTCCACAGACGGATGCTTTACTTTAGGATGTGCCGTGTGCGCATCCGTGACACTATCCGGTCATCCAATCTTAGCATTATTTGCAGCGATGGCAGCAGGTGTCTGCTCCGGTTTTGTGACCGCATTCTTACAGACAAAAATGGGAATCCAGTCCATTCTTGCAGGAATCATTGTGAATACCGGACTCTATACAATTAATATTGCAGTAATGGGATTCGCTTCAAACATGAACTTATTCAACTGTGATTCTGTTTTTACCTGGGCAAAAACAGCAATTGGCGGAACGTGGTACAAACTGATCGTGGCAGCGGTGATCGTTTTAGTCGTAGGAGTGCTGATTTCTTTCTTTTTAAATACCAGACTTGGACTTTCTATCCGCGCAACCGGAGACAATCCGGACATGGTAAGAGCTTCGAGTATCAACACAAGTGCGATGATCACAATTGGTCTTTGTGTGGCGAACGCCCTGACCGGTTTATCCGGCGGACTGCTCGCACAGTATCAGAAATCGTGTGATATCAACCTTGGAACCGGAATGGTAACGATTGCACTTGCCAGCCTGATCATCGGAGAATCTATCATAGGAAAAGGCGGCATGTTACAGCGTGTGATCGGTGTTATATTAGGAAGCTGCCTGTATCGTTTTATCGTGGCAGTTGCATTAAGACTGAATGTTCCGGCAGAGTGCTTAAAACTTGTGTCATCCATTATCGTAGCTGTGGCAATCGCATTCCCGTATCTGAAAAAGCAGATGAATTTTTACAGACAGAAACGTGCGGCAAAGGCACAGAACCAGATATACATTCAGGAAATGAGGAAAAATGACAGCGAAGGAGGAGAAAGATAATGGCAGAGAAGAACGCAATGCTTGTGATGCGCGATGTCAGCAAAACTTTTAATCCGGGAACTGTCAATGAAAAATGTGCATTAAAGGATTTAAACCTTATCTTAAAACCGGGGGATTTTGCAACGATCGTAGGAAGCAACGGAGCAGGAAAATCCACTCTTTTTAATGCGATAACAGGAGCATTTTTCGCAGATAAAGGTCTGATCATGTTAGACGGCGAGGATATCACGTATCAGAAAGAACATATCAGAAGCAAAGTGATCGGTCATCTGTTTCAGGACCCTTTAAAGGGAACGGCACCGCATATGACGATTGAGGAAAATATGGCACTTGCTTATCTTCGTACTACAACTTCAAAAAATGCTTATTTCAGCCGCATCAAGGCTGCTGACAAGAAAAAATTCAGAGAACAGCTTGCGTTGCTTGAAATGGGGTTAGAAGACCGCATGAAACAGCCGGTCGGACTTTTATCCGGCGGACAGCGTCAGGCACTTACCATTTTAATGGCAACGATGGTAACACCAAAGATTTTACTGTTAGATGAGCATACCGCAGCCTTAGATCCTGCGACAGCGGAGAAAGTGTTAAACCTCACAAAAAAAATCGTGGCGGAGCAGAACATCACCTGTCTTATGGTCACGCACAACATGCATCAGGCGCTTGAGCTTGGAAACCGTACCCTCATGATGGATTCGGGAAATATTGTGCTGGATGTTTCCGGGGAAGAACGGGAAAAGATGTCAGTGGATGATCTGTTAGAGCAGTTTGCAGTCCGTGCCGGAAAGGCATTGGATAATGACAGAATTCTGTTTTCCAAAGTGGAGGCATAATAGTGGTGTAGTAAGAATAGAAGCTATAAATAATTAGTATGTTTCAATTATATGAAAAAGCAATAAAACAAGGGAAAAGCCGTTGAAATCTAACGGCTTTTCCTTTATTATATAAAGTAATGCTAAAAAAATGTATATTTTCATAGGAGATTCGTGATTAAGAAAAACGATTACAGAGATGAAAAAGGCAGTGAGTATATACAAGGAGGAAGAACATGTATCCAATCGTTAAAAGAGAAAAACTGGCAGACAAGATTTATCTTATGGATGTCAAGGCGCCTCGTGTTGCGCAGTACTGCGAACCGGGACAGTTTGTTATTGTAAAAATTGATGAGGAAGGAGAACGTATTCCACTTACAATCTGTGATTACAACAGAGAAGAAGGTACGATCACAATCGTATTCCAGACAGTAGGAGCTTCCACAGAGCGTATGGCAGGATTACAGAAGGGGGATGCTTTTGAAGATTTCGTTGGACCTTTGGGATGTCCGTCCGACCTTATTCATGAAGATATCGAAGAATTAAAGAAAAAGAAGATTTTATTCGTAGCGGGTGGTGTTGGTACAGCGCCTGTTTACCCACAGGTGAAATGGCTGCATGAGCACGGCGTAGACTGTGATGTAATCATGGGTTCACGTAACAAGGATTTACTGATCCTTGAAGACGAAATGAAAGAGGTTGCAACAAACCTTTACGTGACAACAGACGACGGATCTTATGGCTTCAAAGGAACCGGTACAGCACAGTTACAGGAACTTTGGGATAAAGGAATTCGTTATGACCACTGTGTTGCAATTGGACCAATGATCATGATGAAGTTTGTCTGCAAATTAACAAAAGAGCTTGGAATCCCGACTGTTGTATCCATGAATCCAATCATGGTAGACGGAACCGGTATGTGCGGTGCCTGTCGTTTAGTCGTTGGTGACGAAGTGAAGTTCGCCTGTGTAGACGGACCGGAGTTTGACGGACATCTGGTTGATTTTGATCAGGCAATGAGAAGACAGGCTCAGTACAAGACCGAAGAGGGCAGAGCTATGTTAAAATTACAGGAAGGTGAAACACATCACGGTGGATGTGGTAACTGCCAGTAATTGGAAGCGTTGACAATAACCAGACTGTGATCTGCTATTTTTACAATGGAGGGACAGTCAGAGTATCAGGAGGAAGAAAATGGACGTATTAACAAGAGTTCCGGTTCGTGAGCAGGAGCCAGCCGTTCGTGCGACGAACTTTGAAGAAGTATGTTTAGGATATAATGAAGAAGAAGCAATGGCAGAAGCTGCCCGCTGCTTAAACTGTAAAAATGCCCAGTGTATGAAAGGATGTCCGGTATCAATCAATATTCCGGGATTTATCGCAGAAGTAAAAGAGGGTAACTTTGAAGCTGCTTACCATGTGATCAGTGAATCCTCTGCACTTCCTGCTGTCTGTGGTCGTGTATGTCCGCAGGAGACACAGTGCGAAGGAAAATGTATCCGTGGTATCAAGGGTGAGCCGGTTGCCATTGGTAAATTAGAGCGTTTTGTTGCTGACTGGGCAAGAGAGCATGGCATCAAACCGAAAAAAGCAGAGAAATTAAACGGACACAAAGTAGCCGTGATCGGTTCCGGTCCAGCAGGTCTTACCTGTGCGGGTGATCTTGCAAAACTTGGCTATGATGTAACTATTTTTGAAGCTTTACATCAGGCAGGCGGTGTTTTGGTTTATGGTATTCCGGAATTCCGTCTTCCAAAGCAGAAAGTCGTTGCAGCAGAAGTTGAGAATGTAAAAGCACTCGGTGTTAAGATTGAGACAAACGTTGTCATCGGTAAATCTGTTACGATTGATGAATTAATGGATAACGAAGGATTTGAGGCAGTATTCATTGGTTCCGGCGCAGGACTTCCAAGATTTATGGGAATCCCGGGAGAGCAGGCAATGGGTGTATTCTCTGCAAACGAATTTTTAACAAGAAATAACCTTATGAAAGCTTTCTTAGAAGGCTATGATACACCGATCAAAGCAGGTAAAAAAGTAATCGTAGTCGGCGGTGGTAACGTAGCAATGGATGCTGCAAGAACTGCAAGAAGACTTGGAGCTGAGGTACATATCGTATACCGTCGTGGCGAGGAAGAGCTTCCGGCACGTAAAGAGGAAGTACATCATGCAAAAGAGGAGGGAATCATTTTTGATCTTCTCCAGAATCCAACTGAATTATTAGTAGATGAGAATGGATGTGTCAAAGGAGCGAAAGTCATCAAAATGGAACTTGGTGAGCCGGATGCTTCCGGAAGAAGAAGCCCGGTTGAGATTCTGGGATCTGAATATGAGATCGAAGCAGATACCGTGATCATGTCACTTGGTACTTCTCCAAACCCATTGATCTCATCCACAACCAAAGGACTTGATATTAACCGCAGAAAATGCATTATTGCGGAAGAAGAGACCGGTGCAACTTCCAAAGAAGGTGTTTATGCCGGTGGTGACGCTGTGACAGGTGCAGCAACTGTTATCCTTGCGATGGGTGCCGGTAAAGCAGCAGCTAAGGGTATTCACGAATATCTCAGCAACAAATAAAAACAGACAGGACAGGGCAGGTGCTGAATGGATCATACATTTGGCACCTGTTTTTTTCTGTAAGTATTCCAAAGAAAACCCAAAGTTTTATTAATATTTTATGAAGAGGGTAGCAAAATTGCAGGGTTTATGTATATAATAGAACACGCTACGCAGGAAAGAAATACGAGAGAGGTTACCGATAGATGAAGGAGCAGAATCAGCGCCAGATACAGAATCAGACAGAATTAGACGAAAGAAGACTGAGACAGAAAAAGCTTGTACGGAAAAGAAAAATCGTTTTGAGTGTAATGCTTTTGACATCTTTTTTACTGGGATGTGTCTGTGGAAGATATTTTCCTGAGATCAAACTTGGAAAAACAGAAGAAGTGCTGGCATCAGCGCAGGATAACTCCGATGAAGAGAAAAAAGAAAATCAAATTACAAATGACGTAGATAATGGAACAACAGCAGATGGAACGGAAAAAGAGGAACAGTCTGCTACAGAAACTGTCGAAGAACCGGCAGACAGCGAAGAAACGAATGATCCGTTTGCGGAGATTCCACAGGTTGTGTTATCAAAACCGGTAGATTATTCCTTAAATCAGGCAATCAGACAGTTGGAACAGATGGAATCGGCAGATGAACGCTACGCACAGATCGTGGAAAATGCAGAGAAATATCCGGAAAAATTACTGATCAATCTGGCAAATAATCCGGAAATGATCGCATTTGTAGCTGATTATAAAGGGAACACAAGGGATTATGATAAAGCAGAACTGACAGAGAAAGAGTTACAGGAAGAATATCCGCTCTTTTTACAGTGGGATAAGCGATGGGGAGCTTTGGCGTATGGGGATGAGAGCAATGTCGCAATCAGTGGCTGCGGGCCGACGACGCTGGCAATGGCAGTGGTCGCACTGACTGGAAATACACAGGCGACACCGGCAGCGGTCGCAAAGTTTGCCATGCAGGAAGGTTACTATATGTCCGGTACAGGAACCATGTGGTCACTCATGACCGAAGGGGCGGCAGCTTATGACGTCCATTCAGAACAGATTAATATCAGCCAGATTGAAATAAAACAGCATTTAGATCAGGGAGATATCGTGATCTGTTCAGTGAGACAGGGTGATTTTACAACCGGAGGACATTTTATTTTACTTTATGATTATGATGACGAGGGATTTTCCATAAATGATCCATTTTCTTTATATCGCAGTGGACAGAAATGGGATTACGGAAAGATCAGAAGCCAGATCAAAGCGGTCTGGGCGCTTCGTGCAAAATAAAAAGGAATGTAAAATAAGAAGTAAAGAAGAACACGTCAGTTCCGGCAATGTTTGTCGGTTCTGACGTGTTCTTTCTTTTATAAGAAAATAATACACTATCCTAATAAAGTTAGGCAGCTTCGTGTGTGTGTTCCTTGCGGCTCTTTTTCTCCCAGATAAAATAAGTTACGATCAGAAGAATACCAGTGATCAGCCAGGTAATCGGGCTTGCGAGACGGACGGCCCAGTAACCGAACGGATTTAAGGTGACGGCGATCACGATAATACGGCACACCATTTCCACAACACCGCTTAACATTGGGACAAGTCCGCGGTTTAAGCCCTGCAGGGCGTTCCTGTAAAGGAAAATCCATGCGAGTGGCAGCATGAAGAAACTGATGGTGTTCAGATACTGCATGGCATAGTCAAAAATTTCTTCAGTAGGATTGCTCACAAACCAGCTCACAATAAAACGTCCGCCGAATACGCAGATCGCAGATGCGGCAAGCGAGATGAAAATACAGATGAAAAATCCCTTCCGCATTCCTTCATAGATACGTTTGTATTTTCCGGCGCCGAGATTCTGACCACAGTAAGTTGCAATGGCAGTACCGAGGGTAGGCATTGTCTGTGTAGACAGGTTTTCCACTTTGGAAGCAGCAGTAAAAGCAGCCACAACGCTGGAACCGAAAATATTGACCGCTCCCTGTAAAATCATAGTTCCGATGGCTGTGATCGAATAATTTAAAGCCATTGGGATTCCGATGGAAAGCATATTGCGTACTCCATGACCGTCGAGGTAATAATCTTCGCAGCTTGTTTTTAAAATATCAAACTTGCGGAACATGTAAATAAAACAGAGAAGTGCAGAGACACCCTGCGCGATGATCGTTGCGTAAGCGGCGCCTGCGGTTCCGAGTTTTATCACGATAATGAAAAACAGGTCGAGTACAATATTTAAAAAGGAAGAAAGAATCAAAAAGTAAAGCGGTGTTTTGCTGTCGCCGATTCCTCTTAAAATACCGGATGCAACATTGTAGGACATCGTGAGCAGAATACCGGCAAAAATCACTTTGATGTAAGAGTCAGCCAGACCTAAAATATTGTCCGGTGTTTTCATTAATATAAGAAATTGCCGGGATGCCGCCACCGTTGGAACTGTTAAGACCAATGATACAATAGCGGTCAGTATCAGGGAGAGGGCAACATAATGTTTTAACAGTTTAAAATCTTTCGCTCCAAAGGCGTGGGAGACCATAACGCCAAATCCCTGTGCGATTCCGTTTGCAAATCCTAATACCAGAAACATCAGGCATCCGGTAGAACCTACCGCAGCCAGCGCATCTTCGCCGAGATACTGTCCGACAATAATCGTGTCTACCATGTTATAAAACTGCTGAAAGATATTCCCGAGTAAAACCGGTACGGAAAAAAGTAAAATCATCTTAAGCGGGCTTCCCGCTGTCATGTCTTTTGTCATAATCGGATACTCCTTAAATTCCCAATTGAAATTAAAAAAATACTTGCATTTTTTTAGCTTGAACGCTTGTGTTATCAGTGTTTCAGCAACTTAGTATAAGGCATGGAATGTAAAAAAACAATGCTTATTTTTGCGAAAAAGTATTCTTTTTTTGTCCTGTTTGTTTAAAGGCGGATCAGGAATAGAAATTTGCATCTGTAACATGAAAATTGCTTTGAACGACAATGGACACTTGCGTTTACTTTTGCTTATTTGCAAACAAAAATAAAAATTCAAAAAGGTGGAGGTATTTTACAATGAAATTTTTCGTAGACACAGCAAATGTAGAGGACATTAAGAAAGCAAATGATATGGGAGTGATCTGTGGCGTTACAACGAACCCGTCCCTGATCGCAAAAGAGGGAAGAGATTTCACAGAAGTGATCAAAGAGATCACATCAATCGTTGACGGACTGTTCGGAGAATAAGGATATAGAACATAGAACTTTGATTCAGCTTTTGAAAACAGAGCTTATCATAAATGAAATTACAGAGAAGGGAATTTGACGAAGAAATTGTAGTGAAAGCAGCAAAAGAATGTGGTAAAATAGTGACCGTAGAAGAACATTCCGTTATTGGAGGACTCGGTCCGGCAGTGGCTCTTCTCGAAAAATATGGCTTGAATGCAGAGGGCATTTATAAGTCAGTGAAAGAGTTTATATAGGATATATGCAGACTAACCTTGAATATTATAAGATTTTTTATTATGTATCAAAATACAGCAGTATTTCCCTCGCAGCAGAGGCGCTTTCCATCTCACAGCCGGCAGTCAGTCAGGCAGTCAAGCATTTAGAAAGTGATCTTTCCTGCGCTCTCTTTGTGCGGACATCCAAAGGCGTGCGCTTAACAAAAGAAGGCGGGCTGCTTGCAGAATATGTGAGAAAAGGATATGAGACAATCCTCACCGGGGAGAAAAAACTCTCGGAGATGTTAAACTTAGATGCCGGAGAAATCTGTGTGGGTGCCAGTGACATGACATTGCAGTTTTATCTGCTTCCTTATCTTGAGGCGTTTCATGATGAGTTTCCGCAGATCAAGGTGACTGTGACAAATGCACCGACACCGGAGACTTTACGACATCTTCAGGACGGAAAAATTGATTTCGGGATCATCAGCACCCCGGTCAACAACAAATACGATTTCAAAATGACGCCTGTGCGCAAAATCCAGGACGTTTTTGTGGCGGGAAAAAAGTTTGAGTACTTAAAGGGTGGAAAATTAAGCTATAAAGAGCTTGAAAATCTTCCGGTCATGTGTCTGGAGGGCAGCACTTCCACAAGAAAATATGTGGAAGATTATCTGGCAGAACGCGGGACTTATATAAGACCGGAATTTGAACTTGCCACCAGCGATATGCTCATTCAGTTTGCAGTGCGCAATCTCGGTGTTGCGAGTGTTGTATCAGATTTTGCAGAAAAATATGTGCAGTCCGGAGAACTTTTTACATTGACTTTCGACCGATCGATACCGGAACGTGAATTTTGCATTGTTTCAAATGAGCGGGCACCAATGTCGGCGGCAGCGGAAAAATTATATGATTTTCTGCCTGTTCCGTAGTGAAAAAATGTCAGAAAAAGTTCATCAATTCTTCATCAATCTTAATAGAATATCAATGGGATTACGGGCAGGAATATGATAAATTTATATGCAAGATCAGGATATTTAGGGGGAAACGTAAATGATGCGTTTATTATCGATCGGGATAGACTGTGTCTCGTCTGCTATTTTCGTGATTCCTGCTTTGGCTATTTTGCAGTGTACAATCTACAGGAAATGGGAATTTAAACCATTTTGTGTAAAACTGATATTTGCATTTTATGCGATTGCTCTGTTTTCGGTTGTGGGTGTCCCTGCGGTTGGAACATTTCAGATGGATTTTGGACTGAATCTGATACCGTTTGTAGACATTGTAAATAGTCCGTTTGCATATATGAAAAATACGATTCTGAATATCATTTTATTTATACCGATGGGATTTTTTGTACCTGCGGTCTGGAAGAATTACCGGTCTTTCAAAACCATGTTTTTCATGGGACTCGCGGTATCACTGGGGATTGAACTATTACAGATATTTACATTCCGGCTTACGGATATTGATGATCTGATCACCAATACGGTAGGAACTGTGATAGGATATGAAATAAGCAGAAAATTCTCTTTTTCGTTCTCTTTAAAAACAGAGGAATCGAAAGAAAGTTTAGTACGATATGAACCTGTCCTGATTCTTGCGGTTATGCT
The DNA here is from genome assembly GCA_900542495.1 of uncultured Roseburia sp. GTDB lineage: Bacteria > Bacillota > Clostridia > Lachnospirales > Lachnospiraceae > Roseburia. The sequence goes on along the minus strand of UQNW01000018.1, from coordinate 48,909 downwards.
TTTGATTTCAATGTTTCTGAAACCAATCGTGTCTGATGGCATATGGAATATCATTATATAATAAGACTGCCGAGCGAAGCGAGTGTAGATAACGATCATGAAACTTTGCTTCATGGTATAATGAACAATTATATCAAATATAATGAATATTAATTTTACTTATAGCATATATTCGTGTATAATCATAAAGTAAAAACAGGAAAGCGTGATGGTTTTTACAGACCATCACTTTTTTTATGCAGGAGGAAAATCAAATGGTTACAGCAGTAGTAGGCGCTAACTGGGGCGACGAGGGAAAAGGAAAAATCACAGATATGCTTGCAGATGAAGCGGACATCGTTATCCGTTTTCAGGGTGGAGCAAATGCAGGACATACTATCGTAAATAACTATGGTAAATTTGCATTGCATACATTGCCATCCGGCGTATTCCACAGCCATATTACCAATATTATCGGAAATGGTGTTGCGTTAGACATCCCGAAGGTAATGAGCGAGATCAAATCAATCACAGACCGCAATGTGCCTGCACCAAAAATCATGATTTCAGATAGAGCACAGATCGTTATGCCATACCACGTTCTTTTCGATCAGTACGAAGAAGAGCGTCTTGGAAAGAACTCTTTTGGTTCTACCAAATCCGGTATTGCACCATTTTATTCAGACAAATATGCAAAAATCGGTTTTCAGGTAAGCGAGTTATTTGACGAGGAATTATTACAGGCAAAAGTAAAACGTACCTGTGAGACAAAGAATATTATGCTTGAGCATATGTATCACAAACCATTATTAAAAGAAGAAGAGTTATTAGCTACTTTACATGAATACAGAGATATGGTAGCTCCATATGTGGGAGATGTTTCTTTATTCTTAGACAAAGCGATCAAAGAAGGAAAACATATTCTCTTAGAGGGACAGCTTGGAACCTTAAAAGATCCGGATCACGGAATCTATCCAATGGTAACATCATCCTCAACTTTGGCAGCTTACGGTGCGATCGGAGCAGGTATCCCGCCATATGAGATCAAGAAGATTGTAACTGTATGTAAAGCATATTCCTCAGCAGTAGGAGCAGGTGCTTTCGTAAGCGAAATCTTCGGAGATGAGGCAGACGAATTAAGACGCCGCGGTGGTGATGGCGGTGAGTTCGGAGCTACAACAGGACGTCCCAGACGTATGGGTTGGTTTGACTGTGTTGCAAGTAAATACGGCTGCCGTATGCAGGGAACAACAGATGTTGCGTTTACCGTACTTGACGTATTAGGATATTTAGATGAGATTCCGGTGTGCGTTGGCTACGATATTGACGGAGAAGTTACAACCGATTTCCCTGTAACAGCAAAATTAGAGAAAGCAAAACCAGTATTGAAGAAGCTTCCGGGCTGGAAATGCGATATCCGTGGAATTAAGAAATACGAAGATCTTCCGGAAAACTGCAGAAAATACATTGAATTCATCGAGGAGCAGATCGGATACCCGATCACAATGGTTTCAAACGGACCAGGAAGAGAAGATATCATTTATCGTAATAAATAAAATGAAAGAGGCAGGCGTGCATTGCACCCTGCCTTTTGTGGAGAAAAAATCCTCTCCTCGCTAGTAGGTTAAATTTTACTTTGTAAAATTGGATTTTTGCTTCGCAAAAACAAGGAGGATATATGGTTAAAAATATAATTTTGGATGTCGGGAAAGTGCTTGTGGCATGGGAGCCGGAAGCCGCATTGCAAAAACTGGGTTTTGATGAGAAAACAGTCAAAGCAGTAGCGGATGCAACGGTCAATACACCAATCTGGAATGAAACAGACTGCGGTGTCTGGCCGGATGAGAAAATTCTGAATGCTTTTTATGAAAATGCACCGGAATATAAAAAAGAGATTGATCTGTTCTGGAATCATTTGGAATATGCTATCGAGCAGTTCCCTTATACAAAGGAATGGATTTCCAACATGAAAAAACAGGGACTTCATGTATATATATTATCCAATTACGGAGCATGGACTTATCAGAGAACGAGAGATAATGCGTTAGATTTTTTGCCACTGACGGACGGAGATATTTTTTCCTATACGGTAAAGATGATCAAGCCGGATGTAGAGATCTATGAGACATTACTGAAAAAATATCAGCTCACAGCAGATGAGTGTGTATTTATCGATGACCGTATGGAAAATATTGAGGGTGCAAAAAAAGCAGGAATCCACGGAATCTGTTTTGAGACGATTGAGCAGGTCAAAGAGGATCTGAAGAAATATAACGTATATGCGTAAAAAGGGGACGCAAATGGAACAACGCAGACAATCATCTGGTAAATTGCCGGGTATCACAAGGGAGGCGGAGGAGGCGCATCTTGCGCAGACCATTGAGATCACGCAGCAGAATCTTGATAAAAACATCGCGCAGGAGCAAAGCCTGAAAGAGGACATTCATACGTTATTGGAAACCTATGGAGCGAAAGATGTAGAGGCGCTTTCGCTGATCGACAATACCCAGCTCATGTATGAGACGGTGAAGCGTGACAGGAGCAGATTAGAAAAAGCGCGGAAGAAGCCGTACTTTGGGCGGATCGATTTTTATGATGAGGATTCGAAAAAAGATGAGGCACTCTACATCGGAAGGTTTGGAATCTCAAAAAATATCATCGACAAAGTGGTCATCGACTGGAGAGCACCCGTGGCGTCGGTTTATTATGAGAATGCAGTCGGACCGTGCGAATATACGGTGCAGAATGAGAAAACTTACGCGATCGATCTTCTGATGAAACGGACTTATGAGATTGAAAACGATACCTTAAAAGATTTCTACGATTCGGATGTCGTGGCGAATGATGAACTTCTCACAAAATATCTGGCAAAAAATAAAAAAGCAGTACTCGGTGAGATCATCGCAACCATTCAGAAGGAGCAGAACGAAATTATCCGAAAATCTCCGAAACAGAATGTAATCGTACAGGGAAGTGCGGGTTCCGGGAAAACAACCGTGGCAATGCACCGGATTTCTTACATTTTATATAATTATGACAAAGAGTTCCTCCCGGAGGATTTCTATATTATCGGAAGCAACCGCATTTTGCTGAACTACATCACGAGCGTTTTGCCTGATCTGGATGTATATGGAATCCGGCAGATGACAATGGAGCAGCTTTTCACAAGACTTTTGTATGAGGACTGGGACGAGCATACAATGCGCGTGCATGCATTGGAGAAAGAGGACAGCTTCATCCATATTAAGGGAACACTGTTCTGGTTCCAAAATCTGGAGGAGTACTGCAGAAAACTCGAAGAGGAGACGATTTTAGCGGAAGATATTTTCTTAGAAGTTCCAGTGAAAACCAGTTCTGTAAGGAGAACTTCAAGTAAGGTAACATTTCAAAAAACGAGCAAAATTCTTCTGACCGCAGAAGCGATTGCAGCTTATTTGAACGAAAACCCGGAGGTTTCCATCCAGAATAAAATTGCCATGTTGAACAAACGTGTGATGGCAAAAGTGCACAACGAGATCACTGGAAAAGACATCCGGTACACAGCGAACGACAAGCGTGAGATCCAGAAAAAATACCGGTGGTATTTTGGCGGAAAAGAGTGGAAAACTTCTATCTTTGAGCTGTATGCGGATTTTTTAGAGGAGCAGAGGTTAAAAGGCTATCAGCTTCCTGTGCCGGAAAATGATTTTGATGTCTATGATCTTGCAGCGCTGGCATATCTTTACAAACGTGTGAAAGAGATAGAGCTTGTGCGGGAAGCAAGTCATGTCGTGATCGACGAAGCACAGGATTTTGGTATGATGGTTTACAGTGTGCTGAAATTCTGCATGAGAAACTGTACATTTACGATTATGGGTGATGTGTCGCAGAACATTCATTACGGATATGGTCTGAATGACTGGGAGGCACTGCGTAAATTATTTCTGACAGGCCCTTATGACAGCTTTGAGCTGTTGCGCAAGAGCTACCGGAATACGATTGAAATCTCTAATTTTGCAATGCGTATTTTGCAGCACGGCAATTTTCCGATTTATCCGGTCGAACCGATCATAAGACACGGAAAAGATGTGACGATGGCGCAGCTTTCGGATGACAAAGAGTTATACCGCTACACAGTAGAGCAGGTAAAACACTGGCAGAAAGAGGGACTTGAAACCATTGCAATCGTATGCCGGGATGAAAAAGAGGCAGAGAAGATAAAAAAGAAGCTTGGCAAAAAGTTGTCCGTCACAGGTGATGATCTGGAAAACACAGAATTTGGAAGCGGTGTCATGATCTTTCCGGTAGCGTATACCAAAGGTCTGGAATTTGACGCTGTTTTGTTGTTTGACCCAAGCAGAGAAAAATATCCGTCAGACGACGCGCATGTAAAACTCTTATACGTGGCGGCAACAAGAGCTTTGCACGAACTTGCGGTGTTATACAAAGATATTCTGACCGGACTGATCGCTGATCCGGTGCCGGAGCGGGAGCAGAAAGTTTTCAAAGTCGAAGAGAAAAAGCCGGTGCGGAGAGTGGTCAGGAAGCCTGAAGTGGTGGAGAAGCCGGAGTTATCTGAGAAGCCAATCACAAAACCCAAAACCATTCAGAAATCCATGAACCTCTCCGAACACCACACTTCCGAATTATCGGGTGTGCAATCTGTCCATAAATTCGGGGATATTCCGGACAACAGCATCCTGCGTCCATCGGGACATGGCAGGATCGACACAGCTGTCCGTTGGACGGAGCAGACGGCGTGCGGTGTTGCCTGTGTCAGCAACTACGGTGTACTCCATGTCAGTCCGGTGAATGACGCCGTGATCCGTGTGACATTCGGCGCAGGACAGAAAATAAAAGAATTGTTCCAGAACAGCCAGACGAAAATAAAGTGGCAGCAGAAAGAGACAAGAGAGGCAATCTTAATAAACACAAAAGAGATCCAGCTTACCGTCGACAAAAAAAGTGGTGCCATCTCCTATGCCAATGCCGCCGGAAAAACAGTGCTGAAAGAAAAGACAGCTCTACCGAGACAGATGGATGTGGTGAAAAAACAGAACTGGATGTACTTTGACTGGTCAAGATCGGAACGGCTGTCAGCCAAGGGTGTTTTAAAGGATGACAGGCTTCCACTCAAAAATACGACAAAATACATTTGTTATGGGGAAAAATCCAAACGTTTTCCACTGGTGCATTCCAATCTCGGCTATGGAATTGCAGTGGCAGCGGACAGCGATGTATTATGCTGTAACATTCCGATGTATGGACCATACATTTCCACAGAGCATATGGAGCTCATCGACTACTATTTTATCATTGGAGCGACAGAAGCGGATGTGATCAACCGCTATGTGGAATTTATGAACGGCTAAAGCCAGAAAGTGAAAATGTCAGATGAATTTCACAAAGTTATCACATTTTTTCCCAAAAGAAAACACATTTTTTCGATAAGATAATGCTATCGAAAACCGACAGTTGCGAAATTCGTGAAAACAGACGGATTTCGCGATTTTCATGCGAGCCGGAAGTAAGGAGGAAAAGATTGTGATCGAGATCAGCCACCTGGTAAAAAAATATGGCGACCATATTGCAGTGAATGATCTGACATTGACTGTGGAACCAGGAAAAATTTATGGATTTTTAGGACCAAACGGCGCCGGAAAATCCACCACGATGAACATTATTACAGGGTATTTAGGTGCAACCAGCGGAGAGGTAAAAATCAACGGATTTGATATTTTTGCACAGCCGGAAGAAGCAAAAAAATGTGTGGGATATCTGCCGGAGATCCCGCCTCTTTATGTGGATATGACAGTCAGGGAGTATCTGAACTTTGTGGCAGAGTTAAAGAAACTCGAAAAGGGTCGGAGAAATAAATATGTGGAGGAGGCGATGGAGACGACCGGAATCACTGCACAGCAGTCAAGACTGATCCGTAACCTGTCAAAAGGCTACAGGCAGAGAGTCGGATTTGCACAGGCAGTGCTGGGGTATCCGGAGATTATTATTCTGGACGAACCGACGGTCGGACTTGATCCAAAACAGATCATCGAGATCCGTGACCTCATTAAAGAACTTGGCAAAAATCATACGGTTATTTTAAGTTCGCACATTTTGTCTGAAATATCTGCAGTGTGTGATCACATTTTCATTATTTCCAAAGGAAAATTAGTGGCAGGCGATTCCACGGAGAATCTGATGAAACAGATGTCCGGGGCGCAGGAAATCGAACTTCTGATCAAAGGAGACAATGCGGCAGTGCAGGAGACATTCACCGGGATCGCAGAAGTTGAAAAATGCATTCCATTAGAGCAGAAGGACGAAGCGTGTGTACATCTGAATCTGATCGCAAAACCGGGAATGGATATCAGGGAACAGGTGTTTGACTCCTGCGTCAACCATGGATTTGTCATTCTGCAGATGAATCCCGTTTCAAAATCTCTTGAGGATGTGTTCCTTGAACTCACGGAAAAAGAGGGGACACAGAAGGAAGTTCTGCCGGAGAAAAAACTCCATTTTGTAAAGCCGCATTTTGGAAAAGGCAGTAAGGAGGACGGGGAATAATGTTTGCAATATTAAAAAGAGAAGTAAAGGCTTACTTTCAGACGGTGACAGGATGGTTGTTTATTGCAGCAGTTCTTGTGCTCTATGGACTTTATTTTTACGCATACAATCTGCGGGCGGGCTATCCGTACATATCTTATTCGCTGTCAGCCATAGCATTTATCATGCTGATCACAGTGCCGGTGCTTACTATGAGAAGTTTTGCGGAAGAACGCCACAGCAGAACAGACCAGTTGATTTTGACAGCACCGGTGTCAGTTGGAAAAGTGGTATTTGGAAAATATCTGGCAATGGTCGCAGTGTTCACAGTAGACATCATCATCATTGCAATCACACCATTATTACTATTGTCCTACGGAACGATTCCGCTGGGTGAATCATATGCGGCAGTACTCGGCTTCTGGTTATATGGATGTGCCTGTATCGCAGTCGGTATGTGTATTTCTTCCCTTACGGAAAGCCAGGTGATTTCCGCAGTTTTGACATTTGTTGCATTATTTGCCGGCTATATGATGGGAAGCATTTGTAATCTGATCTCAGAGAGCGGAAATCTTCTGACAAAAATTTTAGGCTGCTACGATCTTTACACGCCGCTTGATAACTTTATGAATGGGACACTGGATGTGGCGGGAATTGTCTATTACGTAACGATCATTGCATTACTTTTATTCCTGACAGGACAGTCCATTCAGAAACGCCGCTGGAGCATCAGCTCGAAAAAAATATCGACAGGTGTATTTTCAACGGGAATGATCATTGCTATGGTGGCATTGACCGTTGTTGTGAATCTGTTTGTGGCAGAACTTCCGGCAACATGGACATCCATTGATGTGACTTCGACGAAGATTTACTCCATCACAGATGATACGAAGGATTATCTGAAAAAACTGGATGAAGATGTGACAATTTATGTGCTGGTGTCCGATGCATCGAAAGATACAAAACTGGATGAGACGTTGCAGAGATACGAATCCCTGTCGAATCACATCAAAGTTTCCTACATCAATCCGGCTACAAACCCGGCTTTTGCTGCGCAGTATACAGACAGTTCTGTAACTTCAAACAGCATGATCGTTGTGAGCAGCGAGCGTTCCAGAGTTATTGATTACAATGATGTGTATACCTATAGTTATGATTACAGCAGTTATTCCAGAAGCATTGATGGATATGATGCAGAGGGACAGCTTACAAGTGCGATTCAGTATGTGACCATGGATTCCACAGAGCTTCCGGTGATTTATCAGGTATCCGGACATGGGGAAACAGCTTTATCCGGTGGATTTACAGAGGCAATTGAAAAAGCAAATATCACATTATCTGACCTTGCATTATTAAAAGAGGATGCGGTTCCGGAAGATGCAGCAGCGTTGATTATTAATGGACCGACCACTGATTTTTCGGAGGATGATGCCAGCAAAGTGATCGATTATATCAATCGGGGTGGAAAAGTGCTGATCACCTGTAATTTTCAGGCACAGGGTCTGGAAAACTTCGAGTCAATCCTGTCGGCATGCGGCATGGAGCGTGTTTCCGGCATTGTGATGGAAAATGATAAATCCTATTACTATAGCAATACACCGTATTATCTGCTTCCTGACGTAAATTCAAGTGCATATACAAGTTCCGTCAGCAGTTCATATATCTTTGCTCCATACAGCGAGGCAATCACCTATGGAGAAGATACAGATGATACAACTTATACAGCATTATTGGAGACGACAGATAAAGCAGTATCCAAGACAGATGCAGCAAATGCAACAACATCAGAGCTCGAAGAGGGAGATGCTGCAGGACCATTTGCGGTTGCGGTTGCCATGGAAAAAACAATCGATGAAGATACAGTCGCAAAAGTAGTGGTCGCCGGATCTGTGGAAATGTTTGCAGACAGTGCAGACCAGATCGTTTCCGGAAATAACAGCGCTATGTTTACAGATATCATTGCCCAGATGGTTGGCGATTCTGATCTTGCAACAAGTGTGATTCCGACAAAAGATTACACGCTCAGCGCCATCACGGTGGATGCGGCGGCAGGGATCCTGTATGGGCTTGGTCTGATGATCGTGCTTCCGGTCATTATGATGATTCTTGGAATTGTGATATGGGCATCAAGAAGAAAAAAATAAAAAAATAGAGGATAGAAAATCAAGATTGGAGACAGATAGAATATGAAAAAACAGAAAATTCAGTTTATTGTAATTCTGATCGTGCTGGCAGTGCTTATCGCTGCCACCTTCGGAATGAAATGGTATAACAAAAATAAAGAGGAAGAGAAAACAGCGGAAGAAGAGGCTTCTACCATTTATATTTCCAAAGTGGACGTTGACACGATCACAGCATTTTCTTATGAGGTTGACCATGTGACGTATACTTTTACAAAGGATGGGGATACATGGACCTATGACGGAGACACCTCACTGGATATGGATGAGGATGCGATCAATAGCATGCTTGGAACATTATCATCGCTGACAGCGATAGAAGAGATCAGTGATTATACAGATCTGAAAGAGTTTGGATTTGACCAGCCCGAAGATCTGATATCCTACACAACAAGTGAAGGGTCTGTTTCTCTTTTTGTAGGAAATAAAAATGATACTTTGAATGCATACTATATTATTTCAGCTGATGGAGGAAGCATTTATCTGACAGAAACGTCACTTGCGGATGCTTTTTCCAAAACGATTGAGGAGCTGACAGTTACAGAAGATGCGGAGAGCACAGAGAAAGCAGAAGGTACGGAGACTGTTTTAGATACAGAGAGCGTGTCTGAGAGTACAGAAGAATAAATGAGATAAAAACAGAATCAGCACCCGACAGAAAATTTGGTCAGGTGCTGATTTTTTAATGCTCTGCAGTATCTTTCTCTTCGGAATCCTTCTTGATCAGTTTGTAAATAAAACTGTATGCCCAGATCAAAACAGGGATGATCACAGAGGCATAAATAGATGTCATGAGCATGTTCATAAAATTTTCGCTGGCAGAAACTGCACAGACGATAGTAGAAATATAAAGCCCGACCAGAACGATCACGCCGATGATTGCTAAAATTTGTTTTACTTTTTTCATATTTTGAATCCTTTCAGGAAAAATCGAATAAGTTATGGTATAATGAGCGCAAGCGAAAAGAACATATTTATATGTTCGGCGAGCGGCGAAATTATTGAGTGATGAAATCACGATATAATCATCCTATCGGAAAAAAACATTTTCGTCAATAAAATTGTGGAAGAAAAGGCAGGTAAATCTGGTGGCATATGAAAAGCTTTTGAATGAAATTTATGCGGCGGTATCATTGAAATATCTGTGGAAGGAATACGAACCATATTTTGTGAAAAGTGAATCGCCGGACTGGATTAATCCAAACATGGATTTCGGGCTGGAAGTCAGTCAGGCACTTTTGCCGGATGACGGGCAGGAGGAGAGTTTTATCGAAAAATATCTTGGTTGCCGGAAAGAGGAACTACCTTCTTTGGCGTTTGATAAATATGGAGAGCGGCTGAATTTTTACAATGGAAGGTTTTGGGCGATTCTGCCAGATAATACCGTGCAGCAGGATTATCTTTCCAAGGCGAAATATCGTTTTGATCGCAAACTGGAAAAACTAAATGCAAATTATATCCATAAGCGCTACAATGGTTTGTATCTTTTTCTGCATCCGACAGACGAGAATGATATTGATGCAGGTGCACTGTTTGAATATATGAGATATACACAGGAAAAGAAAAAAATGCGGTTTGACCGGGTATTTTTAAATTGTGTCAAAACTATTTACGTCTGCAATTACGAAAACAATACGATTGAGCCGATTGTGCTGCCGCCAAATGCGGAAAACTTTTTGAACACGGAGGCGGAGTACTTACGCAATTGCTGTGACTGGAAGGATGGGACAGCGCTGGAGATGAAGCGTAGCGATGAGAGTTTTTAAATGAGTGCAGAAAATATGATTGGAGGAAAATAGAATGAATAGTATTTTTCACAGAGTAAGTATCAGAAAATATCAGGAGAAGAAAATTGAGCAGGAAAAAGTGGAACAACTGCTTCGAGCTGCAATGGCAGCGCCGTCTGCATGCAACCAGCAGCCGTGAGGAGCTGGTTCTTCTATTGGAATCATCCAGTCAAACTACAAAAGAGCAGGAAAAGTTATAAATGTCAAAATCAAAATGTAAGAGGAAAATTATAATTAAAAGAATTTGAAATCTTTAGAGGTATAATACATATGCATTACCATGAAATCGGGAATGGCATAAGAACGTTGAAGTAAAATGGGTATTTGGAGTAGAAAATAAAGATGATAGAAAAAGTACAGGAAAAGAGCAATACAGAATGTGATGTGAACTACTATTCATGGGGGAGCGCAAGGATCAGCCATATCCTGCGAAATCCCTTTTATAAGGGCGCACATCTTGTCTGCCGGACGCACCAGAAAGGCATCCGCTCCAATACCTATGACATTATCCCCCGTGAGGAATGGGAGGTCATTGAGGGCTGCCATGAGGCGATTGTGACGCCGGAGGAATGGGAACAGGTGCAGGAACTCATTGACCGCAGGCCAACCATTATGAAAGGCAACGCCTGCCCCTTCTATAACCTGTTCCATGGGCTGGTCTACTGCGCCACCTGCGGGAAATCCATGCAGGTGCGGTATGAAAAGGTCGGCAGAACCGGCAAGAACCGCTTCACCGGCGAAATGCGGGAGCCGATTGACAGGGCATACTATATCTGCCAGACCTACAACCGGCTGGGTAAGAACGCCTGTACCAGCCACAAGATTGAAGCAAGGGATTTGTATAATCTGGTGCTGAAGGATATACAGGAACTGGCGGCGCAGGCCATGAAGGACGCCGATGCGTTCTACCAGCGGCTCAGCAGCTGGATGGAGCGCCGGTATCTGGTGGATGCTTCCCAGACCGAGAAGGAACGGAAACGGCTGGAAGCCCGGAATCAGGAAATTGACGGGATGTTTTTAAGCCTGTACACCGATAAGGCCAAAGGCATCCTGACCGAACAGCGGTTTATGAAGCTGACGGCGGCGCTGGAACAGGAATCGAACCAGAAGCGCCTGCATGACCTGGCGGTGATGCAGAGCCGGGCTGACGCCCAGGAGAGCGAAGTCCGCACCTTTATCAAGGAAATCCGGCGTTATTCCGCCATTGAGGTACTGGACGAGGCGGTACTGAACCGGCTTATCAGCAAAATCCTGATCGGCGAGGTCAAAAAAGTGGACGGCCAGAAGGTGCAGGAAGTCAGGATCGTTTATAACTTTGTCGGGGAAATCCCGGAGATTGCAACATAAAAACTTTACCCCATCCCTAAACAACCGAGAGATGGGGTAAAATTTTTTGTTGATCAGAAATGTAAATTAAAAAGTGAGTATGGGAAAAATGCTCTAAAAAATGCAAATATTGTTTGCGGGAAAAGTCTCACCGCTTATGAGAATGTTCGTAATCAGTTAATGCCTGTAAAGCTTTGGGAGCTAATGGGAACAGTGCTATCATGTTAAAAATTGTCATCAGACCGACCCCAACGTCTCCCAAATCCCATACAAACTGATATGCTGCAATGCCGCCGATAAAGAGCATTACAAGGGCCAGTACCTTGTAGAGCGTCTGAGAGAGCCAGTTATCGCCAAACAAATACGCCACATTTGATCTTGCATAAAACAAAATTCCTAAGAATGTGGAAAAGCTAAATAAAAACAGAATTAGTGCGATGAACACAACACCAAATTCGCCAAAATAGTATGCCATAGCAGCTTGCAGTAAATCCATACCTGCTAACCCCTCGGTTAATTCCTGAGGCACTAAGAGCATAATCATCGCTGTACAGGTGCAGATTACATATGTATCGATGAATACTCCGAGAGCCTGAAAAAGCCCCTCCTTGGCAGGATGGTCGATATCCGCAGCGGCAGCCGCACAGGGGGCGGAACCAGATCCTGCTTCGTTAGAGAATAATCCACGCTTCGCACCGTTCATGATCGCTGCGCCGATACCTCCACCAACAGCTTGCCGCAGACCGAACGCCTCGCTGAAAATCCGGCTCAAAACATCGGGAAGCTGACCAGCATTTTTGACAATAATGAAAATTGTAAGGAAAAAGTAACATGCGGCCATGATTGGCACCATGATATCCAGAACTTTGACAGTGGCGTTTTTCCGCAACACAATTATCGCAGCAATAGCAACTAGAAAAATTGTGGTATACAGCGGAGGAATGTGGAATGCATTTTCAAAAGAAGATGCGACCGAGTTGCTGATCACCTGACTGATTCCACACCAGCAGAGAAGCCCGGATAAGGCAAACAGACATGCGAAGAGGGAATATCTTTGTCTCTTACTCCTTGATGCGAACAGTACGTGGAGATAATACGCCGGACCACCACGGTAACCACCATACAGCGGATCCTTTTCCTTGTAGATTTGGGCCAAAGTCGCCTCTATAAAGGCAGTAGATGCGCCCAAAAGTGCAATGAGCCACATCCAGAATACAGCACCTGCACCTCCTGCGGAGATGGCAGCCACAACGCCCATCAGATTGCCCATGCCTACGCGGCAAGCCGTAGATACAATCAGTGCCTGCAAGCCAGAGATACCGTCAGAATTTTTGGTTTTGTTATTCTCTAGTGTTATACGGATCATTTCTGGGAACATTCGGAGAGGAAGAAAGTGAGTGCGGATCGTAAAATAGATTCCGGCTGGCACCAAAATCATAACCAGAAGGGATATTCTCAGTGTACTTCCTCCTGGAAGCGGGATCTGCACCAGATCTCCCCATAAAAAGTTATAAATTGCATTAATTAATGATATCATCTTAAAAAACATCCTCTCATGATAGGGTAAAATTTCCAAATACAGGTACCAGGACTCATTTGGCAGACATGTGTTCTCCTTTAACATCTGGTTCAATCAAAATAATGAAATCGGTAGTTTATCCTCTCAGATATTTCTTTGCCAGACGGCTGAACACAGCAAGAGACCGTTCTATCTGCTCGGTTGGAACACAATAGGAGATGCGTACATGTCCAGGGCAACCAAAGCTACTACCCGGCACTAGAAGGAGATCCATCTTCTGGGCTGCTCGGGCGAAAGCAACATCATCCTCATCAAGACTCTTGGGGAAGAGATAGAAAGTGCCTCCGGGTACGACACAGGTGTAGCCCAGATTCCTTAGGCTATGGGTGAGGATGCGAGCGTTTTTCTCATAGACAGAGAGGTCAGCCGTTAGGTCGCAACAGGCTGGCTGCAGCTCCGCAAGTAAGATAGAGCTCCTCCCCCTTGCAATCTATCGCAAATCGACGGGAAAGAGAAGACGCAATTCGCGTTCGGACTTCTGGGTCACCTGCGGCGCTGGTGTAACCGTGGAGAAGGCAGGGCTCCATCTCACGGATGAGGCGTTCGATTTCCATCGATACCTGAGGGGGTGGAGGCACACTGGGGTTTCCAATGGAGAAGTCAAAAATATTTTCCCGGCCAACCACTTTGGCTCGCTGATTTCCATACTCAAAAAGTTCCCGTATTACTGATCGAGTTTGTCCCAAAGACAAGGATTCCTGATTTATCATCTTGTTTTCTCCCTATTAAATGTTGCTTCTTATGTCGCTTCTTCTGTTCTGCTTATGAACACTTTAAAAGATTCGCACATATTATAGTTGACAGAAAAAAATTACTACCACTTAACCAGTTGTTGCACCTTCTGGTTTGCCTCTTGTAAAACGGCAGCAGACGCAAGCAACGCCTGATGTTCCTGATTTGTCAGGTGATACTCTACCAACTCTCGAATACCAGACCCATTCAGAACAGCGGGAATACCTAAATAGAGGTCGGAGAGTCCATATTCCCCATGCGGCATGACAGACAGGGGCATAACAATGTTTTCATCCTGTATGATAGCCTTGATCATTCGTGCTGCAACAGCAGCAATACCATAATTAGTAGCGCCTTTCTGTTTTACAATCTGATAAGCAATTTTGGCAATTTCTTTTCTAATTGAATCCAACTCCACATAACGAAACCTCTCCGGGCTATCTCGCAGGATATCTATAATACGCTTTGCGCCGACTGTTACTTGGCTCCAGGGAATCATTTGTGAATCTCCATGTTCTCCCATGCACATGGCCTCCAGGCTGCGGGCATCAACACCAATCAGGTCAGCCAAAAAATAACGCAGGCGTGCAGAATCCAAGGCGGTTCCTGTTCCCATAACCTTTGAGTCCGGCAGACCGGAGATACTTTTGACCAGATAGGTCATAGCGTCCACAGGATTTGTGATGACCAGAAAGATTCCATGAAAGCCGCTATCCATAACTGCTCTGGTGATGGAAGCTACAACAGTAGCAGCGTTTTCCAACATGTCCAGCCGAGTCATGCCCTCTGTATAGGGGACGCCCACAGCCAATACAACAATATCTGCATCAATACAGTCCGAATATGTTCCTACACTGATTTGGATATTACTATCGTAATATCCCACAGAGTGATTCAAGTCGGTGACTTCTGCCCACGCTTTTTCTGCATTTCTGTTGATTAGCACTAGATTGTTGCAGGTGTTGCAGATTACAAGATGATGAGCCAGAGCAGTACCTACATTGCCAGCACCGATAATGACAACTTTGCTTCTTCCAATAGCCATAAAATCCTCCTAATTCGAAGATGTACAGTTGAATTTCCTGCTTTAATAGTGTATCATAGGATTGATGATTAAGGAAACAAATAATTTTTATTATTGTAATTATATTTTTTAATTAATGGAGAAACATGGATCTAAGATTGTTTTCCACCTTTCTAAGGGTGGCAGAATTGCAGAATTTTACAAAAGCGGCGGAGCAACTAGGTTATTCTCAGGCTACTGTCACAGTTCAGATTCACCAGCTGGAGCAAGCACTGGGGATCCAGCTTTTTGAGCGAATTGGGAAACGAGTTCGGATGACCGAGCGTGGAGAACAGTTTATCCCCTATGCCATAGAGATATTAAAGGCTGAACAAAACGCAAAAGATTTTCTTCGTGAACCAGAAAATCCTTCAGGACGTTTACGAATCGGTACGGCGGAATCTCTTCTGCTGAGCGTTCTTACGCCCGTTCTGATGGAATACCACCATCGTTATCCGGATGTAATGGTCAGCATCCACACAGGTTTGATTCATGAACTGTTCGATATGGTTCGACAGAATGATGTGGATCTTTTATTCTTTCTGGACAAGAAAACAGATTTTGCAGATTGGGTCAAGCTGTTGGAACAGCAGGAACCCATCCTATTTGTTGCTTCCCACGATCATATGATTTGTCGCAAGAAAAAAGTATCTTTAGCGGAAGTGGTGCGCGAACCCTTTGTGCTAACGGAAAAAAGTGTCAGTTACCGCTATGATCTGGAGCAGCTTCTGGCGGAAAAAAAGCTGGAAATACACCCTTTTCTGGAAACCGGTAACACGGACATCCTCGTCAGAATACTGCTTCATGGCAACTGCTTGTCTTTCCTTCCGCAATATGTGGTTCGTCCTTATCTCCTATCCGGGAAAATGCAAACCGTAGATGTTGAGGACTGTCGTATTCAGATGTGGAGTCAGCTGGTGTATCACAAAAACAAATGGGTTACACCCCAGATGAACTGTTTTATTACGCTCATGAAAGAAAAAATGGGTAAAGTAATATAATGCTTTTTATAGCTCTTCTCATTTCAGAGAAGAGCTATTTTTATGCTCATTTTAAATTTACCGCTTGACATTGTGGCAAAGATTTGGTAGCTTTCGGTTGTCTGGTATTCTAGTATTAAAAATACTTGCTATTCCCCACAAAAAAAATCCTTTGAAAATCCCATCAATATTTGCTATAATAACAAATGCATCTATGCATGATGCAAATATACTATAATTAGAAATCGAGGAATGTAACATGGCATTATTGGAACAGTGGCAGAAAGTTGCCTATAATGAGAAAGCAGATAGAGGTGAATTACAGAGATTCTGGCAGAGATACTTCCTTTTAGAGAAGGGTGTATACGAGCAGCTTTTAACAAATCCGGATGAGAAAGTAGAAGGAACTGTAAAAGAGCTCGCAGAGAAGTACAATCTCAGCGTTATGGAGATGACAGGATTCTTAGACGGAATCAACGACAGCTTAGTTGAGGCTAATCCAATCGACACCATGGAAGAAGATACAATAGTAAGCCTTGCTTTTGATAAAGAAAAATTATACAAAAACATGGTTGATGCAAAAGCAGACTGGTTATATGAATTACCACAGTGGAAAGAGATTTTCGATGATGAGAAGAGAAAAACTTTATTCTTAGAGCAGAAGAAATCCGGCACTGTTCATGTAGGCAAAAAAGTCGGACGTAACGATCCATGCCCATGCGGAAGCGGTAAAAAGTACAAATACTGCTGCGGAAGATAGTCCGTCATACCGGAATTGTAAAAAATACTTTACAGATAGAAGAAAAGGGTATAGAATGACCCTAGTCAAAACGATGAAGAGAAGAGTAGCATAAGCAAAAGTCCCAGAGAGGAAGGCGTTTGGTGTGAGCGTTCCGGCTAAGAATTATGTGAAGACCAACTCTGAGTGACCCCAATCCGGTCCGGTGATACCGTTACAATCAAGAATGAGATTTCTCTGGAATGGACAGGCAGTAAGAAGATTGATGTCTGGTAAGACGGAGAGATGAAGATGGGTGGAACCACGATAAGTATATCGTCCCTGATATTGTAGGAATGCAGTATCAGGGATTTTTTATGTTGTACAGAGAATCGGAGATACTTCCTACAGAAACTTATTTTTATATAGCGAAAGGAAATGAAGAAAATGGTAGATTTTAAAGCGGACGAGAGACTGAACACATTAAACCATTCCTGCGCACATGTGATGGCACAGGCAGTAAAACACTTATACCCACAGGCAAAGTTCTGGGTAGGACCTGTTGTAAAAGAAGGTTTCTATTATGATATCGACCTTGGCGATGATATCATCAATGACGAAGCGATCGCAGCAATCGAAAAAGAGATGAAGAAAGTCTGCAAAGAAGGCAAAAAGATTTACAGACGTGAGATTTCCAAAGCAGAAGCAATGGAAATGTTCAAAGATGATCCATACAAGCTGGATCTGATCGAAGGTTTGGAAGACGGCAATATCTCTGTTTATGACCAGGGAGATTTCACTGATCTTTGCCGTGGACCTCACGTAGACAATACAAAGTTATGCAAGAACTTCAAACTTGTAAAATACTCTGGCGTATACTGGAAAGGTGACGCTAACAATCATGTTATGCAGCGTATCTACGGTGTATGTTTCCCAACACCGGAAGAGTTAGAGGAGCACTTAAAACTTCTTGAGGAAGCAAAAGACCGTGACCACAGAAAAATCGGTAAAGAAATGAATCTTTTCATGTCAGATGATCTCGTTGGACGTGGACTTCCAATGTTCCTTCCAAAGGGATACACGGTATGGCAGGAACTTGAAAACTATATCAAAGCAAAAGAGAGAAAGCTTGGATATCTTCATGTTATGACACCTTGTGTTGGTACTGTCAACCTGTACAAAACATCCGGACACTGGGATCATTACAAAGATAACATGTTCCCTGCAATGGAAGTGGAGGGAGAATCCTTCGTTCTCCGCCCAATGAACTGCCCGCATCATATGATGATTTATGCAAACAGAATGCACTCTTATAAAGATCTTCCAATCCGTATCGGTGAGATCGCGCATGACTTCCGTTTTGAAGCCAGCGGTACATTAAAAGGTATCGAGAGAGGACGTCATTTTTGCCAGAATGATGCGCATTTATTCGTAACACCGGAGCAGATCGAGTCAGAGTTTTCACAGGTTGTAGATCTGATCTTTGATACTTACAAAGATTTTAATATCACAGATTACCGTTGTGTACTCTCTTTAAGAGATCCTGCTGATAAAGTAAAATACCATGATGATGATGAGATGTGGAATACAGCTGAGGACGCTTTGAGAAAAGTATTGGATGACCTTGGAATCGATTACACAGAGGAAATCGGTGAGGCTGCATTCTATGGACCAAAACTTGATGTAAATGTAAAACCGGCAATCGGAAATGAATACACACTTTCCACCTGCCAGCTTGACTTCTGCTTACCAGAAAAATTCAATCTGACATACATTGACAAAGATGGCACAAAGAAAACACCGGTTGTTTTACACAGAGCAATCCTTGGTTCCCTTGACCGTTTCATGGCTTATATCTTAGAGGAAACAAAAGGAAATCTGCCACTCTGGTTAGCACCGGTTCAGGCAAGAATCATTCCGGTTAAAAATGAGGATGAAGAGTTGAATGCATACTCACATGAACTTCTCAGCTATCTGGATGAGAACGGTATCCGTGTGGAGATCGACGAGCGTGCCGAGAAACTTGGCTATCGTGTAAGAGCTGCACAGGTAGAGAAAGTTCCTTACCTCATCATTCTTGGAAAGAACGAAGTAAAAGACGGAACGGTAAGCTACAGACTTCACGGTGAGCAGGCTACCACAACCGTTCCAAAAGAAGAGTTCCTTGCAATGTTAAAGGATGAGATCGCAACAAAGAAGATCAATCCTGCCGCATTAAAATAAAAATGAATAAAAATTGAAAGAAGGGCATATGTCAGAAAATTATGGCATATGCTCTTTTGTATATTTTTTTCAAAAATCGCCATACTAATCTAAGACAATTGCGAAACTCATGAAAACCTAAGTTGAATTGTGAGAAATTGACAAAAGACATGAAAGACATTGGGGAACCGCCGGTTCTTAGAAGGCAGGTACAACTGTAAGTTGTGCATGGCTTCTTAGTACCGTTGCGAGTGACACATAGCGAAAGCGTGCCTTGAATGTTTTTGTTAATTTTGAACAATTTAAGAAGACTATGACGAGTTTCGCAATTGTCTGACAGATTTGAATGAAAAGGAGCAAAAAAGTATGACGTATTTGGATTGTTCAGTAAAAGGATGCAGCTTCAACAACCAGGACGGCTGTTGCTGCAAAGGCGATATTCAGGTGGAAGGACGCGAGGCAACAGAATCCGGCAGCACCTGTTGCGGCAGCTTCAAGGAGCGTGGCAGCAACGGCGCAGCATGTAACGCATTAAAAGATGTTTCCAAGGAAATCGACGTTGCATGTGAAGCAACACACTGCCGTTTCAATGAAAACGAAAAATGTCATGCAGATCATATCGGTATTTCCGGTGCCGGAGCATGTACGTGCGGCGAGACAGAATGTGCAAGCTTTGAATGTAACTGCAAGTACGAGTAAGTAAAGTGAATATGTGGTAAAATGAAGTGCGCGTCCTGTGCAAAATAATTTGCATAAGGCGCGTATTTCAGAAGAAAAGCTATTGTACAGACATTAGCTGAGTACTTTTCGGCTCAGGTACGTGTGTATATGAACACAGAAATTACACAAAAAGTTTACAAAGAGACTCTTGTTTCTTTGGTTTCATAGATGTAGTATGAGAGTTAGAAAAACAAAGAGATTCCTTTATGGAGGCGGTACTTATGAGAAAAAAATCACATATTTCACTGGCGCGTTATATCGTAAATAACATCGAAGACAAAGATTTGAAAAAACATAAATTTTCTTTTTATATAGGAAGTGTTCTGCCGGACATCAAGCCGTCCTTTCTATATAAGAGACATGAGATAGAGGGCACATATCCGGACATCAGACGTCATATCGAGCGTCTTTCAGAAGGAAAGAAGCTTGTTGAGAAGAAAAAAGGACGCAAATATTACATGGATTTGGGACAGATCAGCCATTATCTTGCAGATTACTTCACTTATCCCCACAATAAGAGTTATCCGGGAAGCTTGAAGGATCACTGCTCGTATGAGGAAAAGCTGAAACGTGATCTGAGAAAGTACATCAAAACAGACGCCGCAAAACCGCACAAGACAGAGCATGCCGAGTTTAAGAACGCTAAGAACCTCTGCGATTTCATCCAGAAATCCCATGATGACTACCTTGTGAGAAAACATGATGTGGAGGATGACATTCATCATATCGTGGAAGTGAACTACAAAGCATTGGAAGCCATGACACAGTTATTAGCGGAAAAAAGAGCCGAATTCCGGATCAAACATTCCTGAAAAAACGGAAAACATATAAAAACGATAGGAATACACTCAATTAAAATATTAATTTTTTATAAACAGCGCACCAAAAGTCGAAAAATGGGTGCGCTGTTTTTGCAGGAAACAGGCACATGTGGAGAGAGAAAAGAATTTGTGTGTCGAATTTTGGAGAAAACTCGTCAGCTATTTCATTTGATTTTTGAATCTGCGGATAGTAATATGGAGAATATAAAAAAGGGGAAAGAACATTTCTCCGCTCCGGCAATTAGCAGAAATATATATGTAAATTGCATTTTCCATTGAGAAAATAAGGAGGATTCATATGAGAAAGTTGAATGAATTACAGCAGGAAATTGAATCCGTTCGGTTCGAACTGGATCAGGCACTTTTACGTCAGGATAAATTTGATAACTACTATCAAAAAAGTACTAGGCTTGATAGACTGATCGAAGAGTATATCGAGGAAACGGAGAAAAATAAGTAGAGAAGAATGGAAAATAATGCCAAATCAGAAAAATACTGGTTTGGCATTATTTTTTTATACCAAAATATTGATTTTTTCTTAAGAATAGTCTAATATATGTTTAAAAGTGGTGGAAAGTGGTAGAGAATGGTTCAAAGTGGTGGTAAATGACCACAGCAATGGAAAATCAAGAGGAACCAGCTGCCGCATGAAGGCAGGTGATTGTGTCATGTTTATGGGAGAATACAACCACACAGTTGATCCAAAGGGCAGACTGATAGTTCCAGCCAAATTCAGAGAGCAGCTTGGCGATGAATTTGTAGTGACAAAGGGACTGGATGGATGCTTATTTGTGTATACATTAGAAGAATGGCACAACATTGAAGAAAAATTCCGAAACATTTCCATGACTTCCAAGGATGCAAGAAAGTTTTCACGTTTCTTTTTTGCAGGAGCAGCTTCCTGTGAACTGGACAAGCAGGGAAGAATTCTTCTCCCACCAGTTTTGAGAGAATATGCCAATCTTACCAAAGATGTCGTTTTAGTCGGAGTCTTAAGCAGAGTGGAGATCTGGGACAAAGACAGATGGCAGGAGAATACTTACGATGAAGATGAGATGGACGAGATCGCTGAACACATGGCAGATTTAGGATTCAGTATCTAAGTTCATAATAATAAAGCAGACAGCCGAAGCTAAGGACAGGCAGAGAGGATTGCAATGGAATTCAAGCATTATTCAGTATTACTAAATGAGACAATCGAAAATTTGAATATCAAGCCTGACGGAATCTATGTAGACGGAACCCTTGGCGGTGGCGGACATGCTTATCAGGTGGCTTCGCGGTTATCGAAAAAAGGAAGGCTGATCGGAATCGATCAGGATGCGGACGCGATCGCAGCAGCCGGGGAACGGTTGAAAGAATTTGGGGACAAGATCACAATCATCCGAAGCAATTATGCCAATATGAAGGAAGAACTTCATCGGATCGGCGTGGAGAAAGTAGATGGTATCGTGTTGGATCTCGGGGTATCCTCTTTCCAGTTGGATACACCGGAACGCGGTTTTACCTATCGCGATGAGAACGCTCCACTTGATATGAGAATGGATGACAGACAGAGCCTGACAGCAAAAGATATCGTGAATGGATACAGTGAGATGGATCTTTACCGCATTATCCGCGATTATGGCGAGGACAAGTTTGCAAAGAATATCGCAAAGCATATCGTGCAGGAGCGTGCAAAGAAACCAATCGAGACAACCGGAGAACTGACAGAGGTTATAAGGGCTTCCATTCCGATGAAAGTGCAGGTGACCGGCGGACATCCGGCAAAAAGAACGTTTCAGGCAATCCGTATTGAACTGAACAAAGAATTAGAAGTACTTCAGAATAATTTAGACGATATGATCGATCTTTTGAATCCGGGTGGAAGAATCTGTATTATCACATTCCATTCCTTAGAGGATCGCATTGTCAAGACGAATTTTAAACGAAATGAGAACCCATGTACCTGTCCGAGTGATTTTCCAGTGTGCGTATGTGGCAAGAAATCAAAAGGAAAGGTAGTCACAAGAAAACCGATTCTTCCTTCCGAGGAAGAATTAGAAGTGAACTCCCGTTCCAAGAGCGCAAAATTAAGAGTATTTGAAAGGGTGTAGCAGATGCCAAACAGAACAGCAAATCACAACAATCGAAATAGAGCATACCAGGTAGAGGGCAACACTGTACGCCGCATGGAGGCAATGCCGGATTACCGACAGGAGCGCAGAGACAGACAGCAGAGAGAGCGTGAGGAAGAATTAAGAAAGCGCAGACGTGCTGCAGCCAGAAATCAGGAAAAAGCTCTTAGAATGAGCAAAAGTTATGTGGTATTTCTGACCATGGCAGTGACAGTATTTGGCGTTTTCTGCGGAGCATATATCAAACTTCAGTCAGATGTGACAGCGCGCATGAAGACAATCGCAAGCTTAGAGAGCCAGATCACAGACTTAAAAGCAGATAATGATGAGGCTTACAAGCGGATCAACACAGCAGTAGATCTTGATGCAATCAAGGAAACTGCGATCAATGATCTTGGAATGTTTTATGCGACCGAAGATCAGATCGTGTATTACTCTGTAGATAAGACAGATTATATGAATCAGTACAACGAAATTCCACAGTAGTGGTGAAATCTAAATATTTCGGGTGGTAGAATGGCAAAAAGAAAACCGAAGAGACCGATGTTAAAGTTCCCGAAGCGTATGCAGAAAAAACTCATCGTTATGTTTACGGTGGTAGCAGTGCTTTTAGTCGGACTGATCGGCAGATTAATGTATATTGAATACACCAGTGGAGAAAAATACGAGAAAATCGTTCTTGCGCAGCAGGGATATGACAGCCAGACAATCCCTTACCAGCGAGGCGATATTGTAGATGCAAAAGGAACTGTGTTAGCAACCAGTATCGCAGTCTATAACGTGATCTTAGACTGCTCCGTTTTAAACGACGACGAAAAATATGTAGAACCGACGATCAATGCACTTGTAAGCTGTTTCCCGGATCTGACGAGTGAACAGCTTCATTCTTATGTAAAGGATTCGCCGGACAGCCGGTATATTGTACTTGCAAAACGTTTATCCTATGATACGATCCAGCCTTTTGTGAATATGCAGGAGGAGCGCGACGATAAGGGAAAACTGGTCAATCCTTGTATTAAGGGCGTCTGGTTTGAAAAAGAATACCAGAGACAGTATCCGTATGGTCAGCTCGCAAGTTCCGTGATTGGATTTACAACATCAGGAAATCTCGGAATCAATGGACTTGAAAACTATTATAATGATACGTTAAATGGTGTAAACGGAAGACAGTATGGCTATCTGAATTCCGACAGCAATTTTGAAAAAACGATCAAACCGGCAGAGAACGGAAGCACGTTGGTGACAACCATTGATGCTACGATCCAGTCGGTAGTAGAGAAGAAAATCGCAGAATTTAATGAAACATATCAGAATAATTACCGTGAGGGTGAAGGCGGTGCCAGCCATATCGGAGTTCTGATCATGAATCCGAACAATGGAGATGTGCTTGCAATGGCACAGTATCCGAATTATGATCTGAGTGATCCGTGGAATCTGTCAGCATACTATACGGAAGAAGAAATTGATGCAATGGATGATGATGCACGTTTAGATGCATTAAACCAGATCTGGCAGAACTTCTGTCTGACGTACACTTATGAGCCGGGTTCCACTGCAAAACCATTTACGGTTGCTTCCGGGTTAGAGACGGGGACGATCAGCACAAATGATACTTTTTTCTGTGATGGTGCCGAACAGCTCAGCGGTTTTACAGTTAAGTGTGTTGCCTACAGAAAAGGCGGACACGGCATGCAGACGTTGGAGCAGACACTGATGAATTCCTGCAACGATGCCTTGATGCAGATGTCCTACCGCATCGGAGCAGAAAATTTTACAAAGTATCAGCAGATTTTTGGCTTCGGTCAGAAAACCAATATCGACCTTCCGGGTGAGGCGAGAACAGATTCCCTGATCTATACGTTAGATGATATGTCGCAGCTTAGTCTTGCAACCAATTCTTTCGGACAGAACTACAATACGACAATGATCCAGCTTGGAACAGGTTTTTGCTCGATCATTAACGGAGGAAAATTATACCAGCCAAGAGTTGTGAGCAAGATTACCGATGAAAATGGCAATACGATCGAAGAATTTTCTCCGACACTGCTCCGTGAGACGATATCCAAGACGACCAGTGATACATTGAAACAATACATGTATTCCACTGTTACCGGCGGTACTGGTAACACGGCAAAAGTTGACGGCTATTCGATGGGCGGTAAAACTGGTACAGCACAGAAAGTACCAAGAGACGGTATCAATTATCTGGTTTCATTTATTGGTTTTGCACCGGTGGATGATCCGCAGCTTATGATTTACTGCGTTGTGGATGAACCGAATGATGCGGACCAGCCACACAGTACTTTTGCACAGAACATCGTAAGGGAGATTTTAGAGGAAGTACTTCCTTATATGAATATTTATCCGGATGAGGAGACAACCGGTTTACATTCCGGCTGGGATATTACCGGAACCGATACCGGAGCATCGGCAGTGACAGACCGCGTTACCGGAAATATGGATAATATCGCGGAACCGGAGCCGGAGGGCACAGATGATGTCCCGGATACGATGGAAGAGATTCCGGGAGCAGAAGAAAATAACGAGGAAAACGCCCAAAATGACGGCGTGAATGCAGAAGAAGCAGGAACAACCTCAGATAACAATGAATAAAAACATAACCTCATAAAAGTTGGAATAAAATGCAAGGAAGACTTTTATGAGGTTTTTGTTTATATGTACCGGAATAAGACCTTTAACCGGAAAAAAGTAATGATTGTATTTGTAGCAGTCTTTTTTATCATGATGTTTCTGATCGGGAGACTGGTCTATCTGATGATATTCTGCTCGGAATATTATGGAAACAAGGCGGAAGATCTCCATGAGAGGGAACGCGATATCAAGGCTGCGCGCGGAAAACTTCTGGATGTAAATGGAACTGTACTCGCAACGAACAAATCGGTGTGTACGATCTCAGTGATCCACAATCAGATCGAGGAACCTGAAAAAGTCATTGCGATGTTAATAAAAGAACTTGGTATTTCGGAGGAAACCGCAAGAAAGCGTGTGGAAAAGGTCAGTTCCATAGAACGTGTGAAAACAAATGTGCCAAAAGAGACCGGGGATGCAATCCGGGCATATGGACTTTCCGGCGTGAAAGTGGATGAAGATTACAAGCGGTATTATCCGTATGGCACACTTGCGTCAAAAGTTCTAGGCTTCACGGGAGCAGACAATCAGGGAATCCTTGGACTTGAGGTAAAGTATGATGAATATCTTCAGGGAACAAACGGAAAGATCTTAACGTTAACCGATGCGCGGGGAATTGAGATTGAGAACGCCGGGGAGAGCAGATTAGAACCGGTGAACGGCTATGATCTCTGCCTGTCATTAGATTACAACATCCAGATGTACTGTGAACAGGCTGCAAAAAAAGTCTGCACGAAAAAATCCGCAGACAGTGTTTCCGTGATCGTCATGAATCCGCAGAATGGTGAACTTATGGCAATGGTAAATTATCCGGAGTTTGATCTGAACGATCCGTTCACTCTGATGAATGACAATGCGGCATTAACAGCGGAAAAAAAACAGGAACTTCTGAATAAAATGTGGCGAAATCAGTGTATCAGTGATACTTACGAGCCGGGTTCCACCTTTAAGATTATAACGGCAGCGGCAGCGTTAGAGGAGGGCGTGGTAAAGTTAGATGATGCTTTCTTTTGTCCGGGATATAAGATCGTGGAGGACAGACGTATCCGGTGTGCAAGAACGACAGGACATGGGGCGGAAACCTTTGAGACAGGGATCATGAACTCCTGCAACCCGGTTTTCATGGAACTTGGCGAACGGCTGGGCGCAGAGAATTTTGTCCGTTATTTTAAGCAGTTCGGGTTACTATCCAAAACGAATATTGATCTGCCGGGAGAGGCGGCAACGATTATGCATAAGACGGAAAACATCGGTCCGGTGGAACTTGCCACGATCTCTTTCGGGCAGTCGTTTCAGATCACACCGATACAGCTTGTTACGACCGTTTCTTCTATTATAAATGGAGGAACGCGTGTGACACCGCATTTTGGAGTGCGGGTGCAGGATGCGGAAGGAAACAGTGTGAAAACTTTTTCCTATGAAACCCATGAGAATATCTGCACGGATGAAACTTCTGAGACAATGCGCTATCTGTTGGAGAAGGTCGTCTCAGAGGGAACCGGTAAAAATGCCAAAATAGAAGGTTTTTCCATTGGAGGAAAGACTGCAACGTCCCAGACACTGCCGCGAAGCGAGCACAAATATATCTCATCTTTTCTGGGATTTGCGCCGGCAGAAGATCCGCAGGTACTCGTATTAGTTGTGATCAACAATCCGCAGGGAATCTATTATGGTGGTACGATCGCGGCTCCGGTGGCAAAGGAAATCTTCGAAAACATTTTGCCTTACCTTGATAAATGAGAGGAAATAACGTATACTAGTTACGCGAATTGAACGTTAGAAAAAATACAAGAGGTGTTTAGTCATGAATTATGAAATAGTGATACCAGTTTTGATTTCTTTTGCAATCAGTGCAATTTTAGGACCGGTCGTGATCCCGTTTTTAAAACGGTTAAAGGTTGGGCAGACGGAGCGTAAAGAGTTGGAATCCCATTTGAAGAAGAATGGAACGCCGACGATGGGTGGACTTATGATACTTGCAAGTATTATCATTACCTCCCTTTTTTATGTAAAAGATTATCCGAAGATTATTCCAATCCTTTTTATGACAGTCGGATTTGGCGTGATCGGATTTTTGGATGATTATCTGAAAGTAGTACTTCGCAGATCAGACGGACTGCTTCCATGGCAGAAGATGATTTTACAGTTTGTTGTGACTACCGTATTTGCTGTTTATATGGTACGTTATTCTGCAATTGATCTTACAATGCTGATCCCGTTTTCCGGTGGAAAATATTTAAACATCGGATGGCTTGCGATTCCGTTAATGTATTTTGCCGTGATCGGTACGGTAAACGGTGTGAACTTTACAGACGGAGTGGACGGTCTGGTATCGAGCGTTACTATTATGGTCGCAACATTTTTCTCGGTTGTGGCGATCGGAACAAATGCAGGGATCGCACCAATTACCTGTGCGGTGGCAGGAGCGCTGCTTGGTTTCTTATTATTTAACGTGTATCCGGCGAGTGTTTTCATGGGAGACACAGGTTCGCTGGCGTTGGGCGGATTCGTTGTGGCAACTGCCTATATGCTTCAGATGCCGTTATATATTCTGATCGTCGGACTGATTTATCTGGCAGAAGTGATCTCTGTTATGGTTCAGGTCACCTATTTTAAATACACGAAGAAAAAAACAGGTGTTGGAAAACGAATTTTCAGAATGGCTCCGTTACATCATCATTTCGAACTTGGCGGCTGGTCAGAGACAAGAGTTGTTGCGGTATTTGCAATTGTGACGGCATTGCTTTGCATGCTCGCATTATTAGGTTTATAAAAAGGTCATAAAACCGATAAGTGACCTGCTGTTAAAGGGCAGGAGATTGGAAGGATAAGACGATGAATTTAGAAGGAAAAAGAGTGTTAGTAGTAGGTTCTGGAAAAAGCGGAGTTGCAGCCGCAGAACTGTTGAAGAAAAAAGGAATCACATTTGTGCTTTTTGACGGCAACAAAGATCTTGATATTACAGCATTGATTGAGAAAAATCCGGTATTTGCCGGAGCAGAAATCCTTTTGGGGGAACTGGCACCGGAGGATATGGCGCGTATCGATCTTGTTGTGTTAAGTCCGGGTGTGCCGACAGATCTTCCGATGGTGAATGAACTTCGAAACCGGCAGATTCCGATCTGGGGCGAGATCGAGCTTGCTTATCATTTTGCAAAAGGCAGAATTATCGCAATTACCGGAACAAACGGAAAAACAACAACAACTTCTCTTGTGGGCGAGATTATGGCAAATTACTTTGCGGATGTGAAAGTAGTTGGCAATATCGGAATCCCTTATACTTCCGTAGCGGCAGACACGACAGATGATACGGTGACAGTTGCTGAGATCAGCAGTTTCCAGTTAGAGACAACACATGAGTTTGCGCCGCAGGTGACAGCTATTTTGAACATTACACCGGATCATTTGAACCGTCATCATACAATGGAATGTTATATTGAGACAAAGGAAAGTATCACAAAGAACCAGACAGCGGATGATACCTGTGTTTTAAATTATGAGGATGAGGTACTCCGCAGGTTCGGAGAGACACTTCACACAAAAGTGGTATATTTCAGCAGCAGGCGGAAGTTAGAAAAGGGACTTTATCTCGCTGGAGAGGACATTTTTTATGCAGACGGAACCGCTGATACAAAAGTGATCAATGTGAATGAACTGAATATTTTAGGAAAACACAATTATGAAAATGTGATGGCAGCTGTCGGAATGGCAGTAAGCTTTGGCGTTCCAATGGAGAAAATTGTGGAAGTACTGAAACGTTTTCAGGCTGTGGAGCATAGAATTGAGTATGTGACAGAAAAACGCGGCGTGAAGTTTTACAATGATTCGAAGGGAACGAACCCGGATGCAGCAATCCAGGGAATCCGTGCAATGAACCGCCCGACACTGTTAATTGGCGGCGGTTATGATAAACAGTCTGAATATGATGAGTGGATCGAAAGCTTTGACGGCAAAGTGAAAAAGCTCGTGCTGATCGGTCAGACAAAGGAAAAAATTGCAGAATGTGCAAAAAAACATGGATTTACAGATGTAATTTTATGCGATACCTTTGAGGAGGCGATCGATACCTGTTATGCAAATGCAGTAAGCGGAGATGCAGTGCTGCTTTCTCCTGCATGTGCGAGCTGGGGCATGTTTGCAAATTATGAGGAACGCGGACGTATCTTTAAGGAATATGTGCGCAATCTGGCAGAATAGAAGCTGTCTGGGTCTATGACAGGCAGTGCGTAGTAAAGTAAGAAGTGAGGAATTGGAATGGCAAGAGGTCAGCAGACGGAAAAGAAAAAAAAGCCAATTAAATATTTCGATTACAGTCTTTTGTTTCTGATCATTTTTCTTTTGTGTTTTGGATTGGTCATGTTGTACAGCACCAGTTCCTATGCCGGCTCCAACAAGTTCGGGGATGCCGCGTATTTTGTGAAAAAGCAGTTATTTGCAACCGGGCTTGGACTTGTCGGAATGTATATTGTGGCAAAAATCCCGTATCGTTTCTGGATGAAAGTGAGTTCCATGGCGTATCTGGCTGCTATTGTACTTTGTACAGCCGTTATTTTCATTGGTACAGAGGCAAATGGTCAGGCGAGATGGCTGAAAATCGGACCATTATCCTTTCAGCCGTCAGAGTTTGCCAAGTTCGCGGTCATTATTTTCCTTGCTACGGTTATTTACAAGACACCACAGAAAATGGGAGAGTTCATGAGCCTTGTGAAGATAATGGCAATTGTGCTCCCAATCGTTGCGGTGGTAGCTTACAATAACTTAAGTACAGCTATTATCATTTTAGGAATCGCGGTCTGTATGCTTTTTGTTGCCAGCCCGAAGTATTCCCATTTCGTTTTAATGGCAGTGGCTGTCGGCGTTGTGGGCGTTATATTTATCAGCTTTGAGGCATACCGTATGGACCGAATCAAAATCTGGCTGAATCCGGAAGCCTATGAGAAAGGTTACCAGACATTACAGGGACTGTATGCGATCGGATCAGGCGGGTTGTTCGGAAAAGGTCTCGGCGAGAGTATGCAAAAGCTTGGTTTTATCCCGGAAGCGCAGAATGATATGATTTTCTCTGTTATCTGCGAGGAACTTGGACTTTTTGGCGCAGTGTGTGTGATCCTGCTCTTTTTATTAATGATCTGGAGATTTATGATCATTGCCAATAATGCGTCGGACTTATATGGTGCGCTGATCGTGGTCGGCATTATGGCACATCTGTCGATTCAGGTTATTTTAAATATTGCGGTAGTAACGAATACGATTCCGAATACAGGTATTTCACTGCCGTTTATCAGTTATGGAGGTACTTCGGTCTTATTCCTTCTTGCGGAGATGGGGCTTGCGCTTTCTGTGGCAAAGGGAATCCGGTTTGAGGTTAATTAAATATGATAAAAGAAGAAAGAAGAAGAAAAAAGCGCAGAAAGATCGGATTATACATTTTTCTGGTTCTGATCCTGCTTATTGCAGCCTGTGTTTTTATTGTCATGAATGTTTTTACAGTTGAGAATGTAGTCGTGGAAGGAAACGAACTATACAGCTCAAAACAGATTGAAAATATGGTGCTTGATGATGAATATTCCTGGAATTCCCTCTATGTAGATCTGAAATACCGTTTTATAGATATTGGGGAAGTTCCGTTTGTGGATACCATGGAAGTGTCTTTGGATAATCCGCATACTGTACATATAAAAGTTTATGAAAAAGGTATGCTTGGGTATTTATATATTGATTCCATAGGTCAGAATGCTTATTTTGACAAGGATGGATTTGTTGTGGAGACATCCACAGAGATCATTGACGGAGTGCCGAAGATTACCGGGGTTTCCTGTGACGAAGTGGTACTCTATGAAAAACTGCAATTAGAGAACAGCCAGATTTTAAGAGATCTTCTGAATCTGACACAGACCTTGAAAAAATATGATCTGCTTCCGGATGAAATCCAGTATGACAGCAGCATGGAGCCGGTGCTTTATTATGGCACGATCCAGGTGAAACTTGGTTCAGAGGACAACCTTTCACAGAAGGTGGTTCGGTTATCCATTATCCTGCCACAGTTAGACGGTCTCAGCGGTACGCTGCATCTTGAGACGTGGACGCCGGAGACGACGGATATTATCTGGGACAGAGCCGAAGAAGCTCCTGCGGACGAAATAACAGAAGAAGCGACAGAAGAACCAGCGCAGGACGATCCGAGCAGTGCGGAAACGCCAGTGGAGCAGCCGCAGGATGATCAGGGCAGTGTGGAAACGCCAGTGGAGCAATAAAAACCGTAAAAAAACTTGATTTTTTTTGAAAAAGCGGTTGATTTGTTGTAGGAAAAATTATATTATAGTTTATAAGAGTTAAAAAACGCAAAATATAGTATGATTTTGAGGACAGATAACTAAACAAAGTGGAAAAACGATTTGTCGGGTTATCATATTTGACATAAATTTAGGGAGATATGAAGGAGGAACTACCTTGCTGGAAATTAGAACAACAGAAGCAGATGCCAGTGCAAAAATTATCGTGATCGGAGTTGGAGGAGCTGGTAATAATGCTGTGAATAGAATGATCGATGAAAATATTGGCGGTGTTGAGTTTGTCGGTATCAACACAGATAAGCAGGCATTACAGTTATGTAAAGCACCGACATTGATCCAGATCGGCGAGAAGCTGACAAAAGGACTTGGTGCAGGAGCACAGCCAGAGGTTGGTCAGAAAGCCGCAGAGGAGAGCGCAGAGGAATTATCTGCAGCAGTAAAAGGTGCAGATATGGTATTTGTTACCTGTGGTATGGGTGGTGGAACCGGTACAGGTGCAGCACCAGTTGTTGCTAAGATTGCAAAAGAGCAGGGAATCTTAACCGTAGGTGTAGTTACAAAACCTTTTAAATTCGAAGCAAAACAGCGTATGTTGAATGCGACAGGCGGTATTGAGCGCTTAAAAGAGAGCGTTGATACTCTGATCGTAATTCCGAATGATAAATTATTAGAGATCGTAGACAGACGTACTACAATGCCGGATGCATTGAAGAAAGCGGATGAAGTGTTACAGCAGGCAGTGCAGGGAATTACAGACCTTATTAATTTACCGGCATTGATCAACCTTGATTTCGCAGACGTTTCCACTGTCATGAAGGACAAGGGACTTGCACATATCGGTATTGGTTCTGCAAAGGGAGACGATAAGGCAATCGAAGCTGTGAAGTTAGCAGTTGCCAGCCCATTACTTGAGACAACCATTAACGGCGCAACACACGTTATCATTAATATTTCCGGAGATATCTCCTTAATGGATGCAAATGATGCAGCAAGCTATGTACAGGATCTTGCAGGGGATGATGCCAATATCATCTTTGGTGCGAAGTTTGATGAATCCATGACAGATGAGGCAACGATCACTGTAATTGCAACAGGACTTGAGAATGCAGGCGCAGCAAGCAAGATTGTTCCAAAGATGCAGTACCAGAATATGGGAACTATTCCAAGACCAACCGCACCTGTAACACCAAGACCGGCAGCACAGACCGGATATACAGCTCCGGTACAGCCGAATCCGGCACCAGCTTTCTCTGGCATCCAGAAACCACGCCAGCCAGAAAGCTCTGTACAGCAGATGGATATTAAGATTCCGGATTTCCTTAAGAATTCCAGAAGATAATTACATAGGAACAGAATGTTAAGACTGTTACATGAAGATCATAAGGTTTTCGTGTAACGGTCTTTTTTTATTGCATAGGAAATTACTTCCTATGCAATAAAAAAGCTCCGCGAGGATGCGACTGATGCGCAGAAGAATTATGCAAGCTAAAGCTTGCGCGCATCAGCGCGCAAAGAGTTGCGAAGCAACTCTTTGTTCCGTATCACACACAGGTTTTGTCGGAAAAACCAGATGAAGTTTTGAAAGTAGAGGAGGCGTTTTGACAAAAAAGCCGGTTCTAAAAAAATAGAATAGGCTTATGGAGAAGAAAAGGAGGGAGTGATTTTTAATCTATATTTTTTATGCGGATGTTTATCTGCTGCAGAACCTGTGGATGGATTTTGTTGCACTTGCAGGGGCGAACTGCCTCCTGCGGCGTGGAACAAGGGGAAGAAGGATTGTGTTTACAGCATGTTTGTCATCCATAGGAAGCCTGATCGTAACGCTTGGCGTCACAGAGGCATTTTCCCGGGCAATCCTGATACATTTTCTGTTAAATACAGGAATGGTTCTGTTTTGCTTTGGAAAGCGTCCGTGGCGGGAGTTCTTAGAAAACTGGGCAGTCATTTATCTGATGACCATTGTACTTGGCGGAGTAATGGAAGCATTGAGCCGCAGTGGACTGGGGCAGACTTTTTTCTGGATACAGGCAGTCATTGCGGCGGCTGTTCTTTCAATCGTGACCTGGTATATGGGGCGTAGAAAGCAGTTCGGCAATCAGCTTTTTTGTGTGCTATTAGAGCACCGGGGGCGTGTGATGAAGATTACCGGATACTGGGACAGTGGAAACCAGTTGAGAGATCCGTACAATCACAGACCAGTCTGCATTTTAAGCAGAAGTGCCGCCAAAAAGATTTTAAATCCGGGAAAAGACAGAATACATTTGATTCCGTATTGTTCCTTAGGGCAGAAGGAGGGGCTTTTGCCGGTGGCAGAGATTACATGCATAAAAATTCAGAATGGAAGACACAAGGTTGAGATAAGACCGGCAGAGGTTGGAATTGCAAATGAAGGTCTATTGGAGGGAAAAGAATATGACATGATTCTTCATGCGTCCATGCTGGGGAGTCAGGAAAGAGGAATGAAACATGATCATGAGACTTGTACTGCCAAGATATGAAAAGGTTCATTTTCTGTCGGGAATCTGCAGCCTTTTTTTGCGAAAAGAAGATGAAGTGCACTATATCGGAGGTGCGGAGATTCTGCCACCGCCATTAGAGGGGGAGCGGGAAGCCTATTGCATCCGGATGCTTGAGGGAGTTCATGCGGAGCGGGCGAGAAAGGAGCTGATCGAACACAACCTGCGGCTGGTCGTATACATAGCAAAAAAATTTGATAATACAGGTGTCGGGGTGGAGGATCTGATCTCGATTGGAACGATCGGACTGATCAAAGGGATTAACACCTTTAACCCGGACAAAAATATCAAACTTGCCACTTACGCATCCCGCTGTATTGAAAATGAGATTTTAATGTATCTGCGAAGAAACAGCAAAACAAAGTTGGAAGTTTCCATTGATGAACCTTTGAATGTAGACTGGGACGGAAATGAACTTTTGCTTTCCGACATTCTGGGAACGGATGAGGATGTTGTGGGAAAAGACATGGAGACGGATGTGGAGCGGAAACTTTTAAAGACAGCAATTGAAAAACTGTCCGGCAGGGAGCGGATGATCATCGAACTGAGGTTTGGATTAAACACATCTGACGGAGAGGAAAAAACACAGAAAGAAGTGGCAGATATGCTTGGAATTTCCCAGTCGTACATTTCCAGACTTGAGAAAAAAATTATGGGGAGATTGAAAAAAGAAATTGTACGATTCGAGTAACTGGAGTATAATTGTATCATAAATTAAAGGAGAAGTCGAACTATTTACAAAAGGGGGAAGGAACGATGCAGATAGAATTTCTGGGTGCAGCGCATGAGGTGACGGGAAGCTGCCACTATGTAACATTTGGGGATAAGCATGTATTGGTGGATTGCGGTATGGAACAGGGACCGGATCTGTACGTGAATCAGGAGGTTCCGGTGAATGCAGCGGCAATTGATTATGTGTTTGTGACACATGCACACATAGATCATTCCGGACTGCTTCCGCTTTTATATAACCATGGTTTCCGCGGACAGATTTTTGCGACAGAGGCGACGACGCAGCTCTGCAACATCATGTTGAAGGACAGTGCACATATCCAGATGTTTGAGGCAGAGTGGAGAAACCGGAAGGCAAAGAGAGCCGGAAAACCGGAAGTAGTACCGATGTATGATATGAATGATGCCATGGGGGTACTCACACATTTCATTCCATGTGCTTATAACAGCGTGATAGAAGTCTGTGAGGGACTTAAGGTGCGTTTTGTGGATGCCGGACACCTGCTTGGATCTTCAAGCATTGAGATGTGGATTAAAGAGGGCGAAGATGAAGTTAAGGTTGTATTTTCCGGAGATATTGGAAATGGCAACCGTCCACTCATCAAAGATCCGCAGTATATCAAAGATGCCGATTATGTCGTAATGGAATCCACTTACGGTGACAAACAGCATGAGACACCGCCGGACTTTGCAGCCGCACTTGCAGGGGTATTGAAGGATACATTTACAAGGGGCGGCAATCTGGTGATTCCGGCATTTTCTGTCGGCAGAACACAGGAGATGCTTTACTTTATCCGAAGGATCAAGACGGAGCATCTGCTGCCGGAGTTTGAGCATTTTGATGTGTTCGTCGATAGTCCGCTGGCAGTGGAGGCAACGACGATCTTTAATAAGAATGTGGAGGACTGTTTCAGCGAGGAAGCACTGAATCTGGTACATCAGGGAATCAATCCGATCGGTTTTCCGGGACTTCGCATGGCAATCACAAGTGATGAATCGAAGATGATCAATTTTGATGAGAAACCAAAGGTGATCATCTCGGCATCCGGTATGTGTGAGGCTGGACGAATCCGGCACCATTTAAAACACAACCTCTGGAGAAAAGATTCCACGATTTTATTCGTTGGTTATCAGGTTCCGGGAACACTTGGAAATTCACTGTTAAATGGGGCAAAGCAGGTAAAACTGTTTGGTGAGACGATCGAGGTACACGCAAAGATCGAGAATCTTCCGGGAATCAGCGGACACGCAGACCGGAACAATCTGACAAAGTGGATCGGAGCCTTTGAGACGCCGCCGAAAAAAGTGTTTATTGTTCATGGGGATGACAAGGTAACAGAGAACTTTGCGGCACATGTGCATGAGGTATATGGGTATGACACCTATGCGCCATACAGCGGCGACGCATTTGATCTTGTGACCGGAGAGCAGATCGCAGCCGGAAGCAGGGAACTGATCGAGAAGAAGAAAAACGGAGCTTCCAAAGCTTCCAGCAATGTATTTGCAAGACTTCTGGCAGCTGGACAGAGGCTGCTTGAGGTCATTAATAAGTGCGAAGGTCTGCCGAATAAGGAACTTGCAAAATTTGCAGATCAGATCAATGCATTGTGTGACAAGTGGATGAGATAATTTTATAAGGTAAGATACTGGCGGATGGTTTTCAATGCAGACTTTTCCAGACGGCTGACCTGTGCCTGGGAAATATGGATTTCATCCGCCACTTCCATTTGTGTTTTTCCTTCAAAAAAGCGCAGGTTGATAATAAAGTTCTCGCGCTCAGTGAGGTGGTTCATAGCGTCGCTTAAAGAAAGCTTTTCTACCCAGTTTTCCTCTTTGTTTTTTTTGTCACTGATCTGATCCATGACGTAGAGGGTATCGCCACCGTCGGTGTAGACCGGATCATAGAGGCTGACCGGGCTCTGGATTGCGTCGAGCGCATATAAAATATCTTCCGCGGCAACACCGGATTCTTCTGCGATTTCCTGCAATGTTGGCTCCTTAAAAGAATTTTTGGAAAGGATTTCTTTGGCATGGATCGCTTTGTAGGCAGTGTCGCGAAGGGAACGGCTTACGCGGATGCTGTTATTGTCGCGCAGGTATCTTCTTACTTCCCCGATGATCATAGGCACGGCATAAGTGGAAAATTTTACATTCATGGTCGGATCAAAGTTGTCGATGGACTTGATCAGTCCAATACAGCCGATCTGAAACAGGTCATCCATATTTTCATGGTTGCCGGAAAAACGTTTGATGACACTTAGAACAAGGCGCAGATTTCCTTTGATATAGGTTTCGCGCGCTTCTAAGTCTCCCTGCTTGATGCGGGCAAACAATGCTTCTTTTTCGGCTTCTTTTAAAATTGGGAGTTTGGCAGTGTTGACACCACAGATTTCCACTTTATATGCAGGCATGATAATCTCCTTTGGTTTGCTAAAATGATGTTATTAATGAGGATGTGGCATTTGAGGAAAAAATATACAGAAAGCAACTTTTTTTTGCTGGAAAAAAATGTTATACTATAGTTGATCCTGCAGTGAAAAAGATACTGCATCATCAGGGTTTACGATAATTACGACGAGAAGACGGTGTATATATGAAAGATTTAATAGATGAGAAGAACAAACAGGAAAAAATGAAAAGAAGTATCATCAAATTCTGGAATGTTTCCTATGGAAAGCCGGAGGCAATTGGTGGGGAAGAGGAAGAGAGCGAGCGGGAACACACAGACAGTGTGTATGCAGATACTCTTTATGATGAGGCAGACGCGCAGGGAGAAAAACAGACAGATGCTATGAATGAGGATGAGGTGTCACAGACAAAGATCCAGCAGATTTTGCATGAGAAGGATGACAGATTACAGAGTCTGATCGAACA
Organism: uncultured Roseburia sp.; assembly: GCA_900542495.1. Taxonomy (GTDB): domain Bacteria; phylum Bacillota; class Clostridia; order Lachnospirales; family Lachnospiraceae; genus Roseburia. The sequence continues at coordinate 11,119 of UQNW01000018.1, read as the reverse complement.
GGAACAAAAAGAGCTTTCCTGACATATCGTAATAGTAAGAACAGACGATGGTGGGATCGTTTTGGTTACTCTGAAAAAATATCACGGTCTGGGGAACGATTATCTGATCTATGATCCGAATCAGAACCGCGAACAGTTACAGGAACGACAGATACAACTGTTATGCAGGCGCAATATCGGAGTGGGAGCAGACGGGATTCTGTTCGGTCCGCTCTTTGAGAATGAAAAAATAAAAGTACGCATTTTTAATCCGGATGGAAGTGAAGCTGAGAGAAGCGGTAACGGCATCCGGATTTTTTCAAAGTATTTAAAAGATACCGGATACGTGAAAGAGAAACAATACGAACTATGGACGAAGGCAGGACCGGTGCAGGTGGAATTTTTAGACGAGGATGCAACGTGCATGAAAGTGGATATGGGCTATGCCGCTTTTGGCGCAGAGAGTATCCACGCGGTAGGCATTGAGGGGGATATGGTCAATGAATCCGTATTCTTCTGCGATAATTTTTACAACATTACGTGTGTGTCTATGGGAAATCCAAACTGTGTGGTGATGATGGAGGAGATCAGCAAAAATAAGGCGCTGCATCTAGGTCCTTATGTGGAAAATTCGAAATATTTTCCGGAGCGGATCAATATGCAGCTCTGCCATGTGATCGATCGTGAGAATATACAGATTGAAATTTACGAGAGAGGCGCAGGTTACACGTATGCGTCCGGTACAGGCGCCTGTGCGGCAGCATCGGCATCGCATAAATTAGGACTGGTGGGAGACCGTGTGAACGTGCATATGCAGGGTGGTGATCTGCTGGTGGAATTTGCAGAGGATGACCGGGTGTTTATGACAGGACCGGTCGTGTATATTGGAAGCATTACGCTGGCTGAGAACTTCTTTGCGTAAAAAGTCCTTGCAAATGCTGAAAGAATATGATAGTTTATAAATCGTTGTGTGATAAGCACAACGATTTTTTGCGTCAGTTCGAAACCTTCCTGACGAAAAACAAAACTAAAGGAGAAAAACATATGAGAAACAAAAAGGTATTATTTCTTACCCAGGCTGCAGTGATTGCAGCAATCTACGTGGTACTGACGATTTTTATCAGTGCATTTAACTTGGCTTCCGGTGCCATTCAGGTACGAATTTCAGAAGCACTCACCATTTTACCATTTTTTACACCGGCAGCGATACCGGGACTTGCAATCGGATGTCTGCTCAGCAATCTGCTTACAGGGGCAGCGGTTTATGATGTTGTGTTCGGAAGTCTCGCGACCTTACTTGGTGCGGTTGGAACCTATTTACTGCGGAAACATAAATTTTTATGCACGCTTCCGCCAGTGATCGCAAATATGGTCATTATCCCGTTTGTACTGCGCTATGGATATGGACTTGCAATGGAAGTCGGCGGACATGATGTGGCAATCCCATTCTATATGCTGACCGTAGGGGCAGGAGAAGTCATCTGCTGCTGTATCCTTGGTACGATCTTATTGAATGCACTTGCAAAAGTAAGAAGTGTAATTTTTAAAAATGATTGACGATTTTGCAAAAGGCAAGTAAACTATATAGTTAGCAGTATCTTTCGAAATCCAGAGAGGTACGATAAATGGAAAGTTTTACAGAACATGAAAGGAAAACGTTATGAAAAAAATCTTGGATTTGATCACAGATGAAGTGACAAAAGCATTCACAGAATGCGGATATGATGCAAAATATGCAAAGGTTACTTTATCGAACAGACCTGATCTCTGTGAATACCAGTGTAATGGTGCCATGGCAGCAGCCAAGGAATACAAAAAAGCCCCATTTATGATCGCGGACGAAGTAGTAGAAAAACTTGCAGCAAACCCTATTTTTGCAATGGCAGAATCCGTAAAGCCGGGTTTCCTCAATTTGAAGATCAATGAGGCATATCTTGCAGATTATGTGGCAAAAATGCAGGAGGATGACGGTCGTTTCGGATGTGAAGCAACAAAGGATCCAAAGACGATCATGATCGACTACGGCGGACCAAACGTTGCAAAGCCTCTCCATGTAGGACATCTGCGTTCTGCAATTATCGGTGAGAGTGTAAAGCGTATCGGTAAATTCATGGGACACAATGTGATCGGTGATGTGCATTTGGGAGACTGGGGTCTTCAGATGGGACTGATCATCACAGAGTTAAAGTTAAGAAGACCGGAGTTAGTTTATTTTGATGATTCTTATACCGGAGCATATCCTGCGGAAGCTCCTTTTACAATCTCGGAATTAGAGGAGATCTATCCGACCGCCAGCAAGAAATCCAAAGAGGATGAGGCATACAAGGAAGCAGCCATGCAGGCAACTTTTGAACTTCAGCATGGAAAACGCGGTTATCAGGCATTATTAAAACATATTTTAAATGTGTCCGTGACAGACTTAAAGAGAAACTATGCGAACTTAAATGTTTCCTTTGAGTTATGGAAGGGCGAGTCTGACGCACAGCCATATATTCCGGATATGGTCCAGAAGATGAAGGACGATGGTTTTGCCTACATCAGTGACGGCGCGTTAGTCGTAGATGTCAAAGAGGATACCGATACAAAAGAGATCCCGCCATGTATGATCTTAAAATCAGACGGAGCATCCCTTTACAACACAACAGACCTTGCAACAATGGTATGGAGAATGAAAGATTACAATCCGGATGAGATCATCTATGTGGTTGATAAGCGTCAGGAACTGTACTTTACACAGGTGTTCCGCTGTGCGAGAAAAACAGGTATCGTAAAACCGGAAACAGAACTGAAGTTTTTAGGTTTTGGTACGATGAACGGTAAAGACGGAAAACCGTTTAAGACCCGTGAGGGCGGCGTTATGCGATTAGAGCATCTGATCTCCGGAATCAATGAGGAGATGCTTGCAAAGATCCAGGAGAACCAGAAGACAAAGGAGAACCTTGGAATCAGTGCCGAGGAAGCAGAAAATACTGCCAAAATGGTCGCACTCGCAGCTATCAAATACGGAGATTTGAGCAATCAGGCAAGCAAAGATTATATCTTTGATATTGACCGTTTCACTTCCTTCGAGGGAAACACAGGTCCTTATATCCTGTATACGATCGTTCGTATCAAATCAATTTTAAATAAATATCATGCCCTCGGAAAAGACGAGAGCGGCGCAGTGATCGAGGCAGCACATTCCAAGAGCGAAAAGGATCTGATGTTAGAATTATCCAAGTTCAACGCAGTCATGGAGAATGCATTTGAGGAGACAGCACCTCATAAGATCTGTTCTTATATTTATGATCTTGCCAATGCATTCAACAGCTTCTATCATGGAACAAAGATTATGTCTGAGGAGAATGAGACAGTCCAGAAATCTTACATCCGTCTGTTAGAGCTTACAAAGTCTGTTTTAGAGACCTGCATTGATGTATTAGGATTCTCAGCACCTGAGAGGATGTAATGCGTGTGGTATGATAAGTAAATTTAATTATCGTATCTAATAGTCATAAAATAAAAGACAAGTCATAGAATTAGTCATGGGAGAAAACAAACTCCCATGGCTTTTTTCTTTATGGAAAACAATGTCCTGTCAGAAAAAAAGATTCTGTCAGGATGAAACAGAAAGTGAGGTGCCGCCTTGTGTGAAATAAAATTGTTGTTTCCGGTACATATGAGAGCATTTTTTCAAAAGGATGAATGGCAGGACGGGTTAGAGGAGATCCGGGTGAGAGTCGGACAACCAATCGAGTTTTGTTATGGCAGCCGTAACTGCTATCTGACTGGAAAAGAAGAACAAATGTTCTGCAATGAGCAGGAGTATAAGCACCGGGAAAAATCTTTTTATCGTGCCACGGAAGCGGATCTGCGGGAAATGTTAAATTACATTTGTAATTATTCGCTGTACGCTTATCAGGAGGAGATCAGGCAGGGGTATATCACGATCGAGGGCGGTCACCGGGTTGGCGTGGCAGGGCAGACATGCACTGCAGACGGAAAAATCACAGGGATCAGTCCAATCACTTTTTTAAATATCCGGATCGCGCATGAAAAAAAGGACTGCGCGAAAAAAGTACTTCCGTGGATACGCCAGAAAGACAGCATTTATAATACGCTGATCTTATCCATGCCGGGAGCAGGAAAGACGACGCTGTTGCGGGACTGCATCCGGGAATTGTCAAATGGAGAGGCTTATGGAGTGGGACTGAAAGTGTGCGTGGTGGATGAACGATCGGAGATTGCGGCAAGTTATCATGGGGTGCCGCAGAATGATATGGGACCGCGGACAGATGTTTTGGACGGCTGTAATAAAGCGGAGGGGATGCAGCTTTTGATCCGTTCCATGTCGCCCCAGATCGTCGCGGTGGATGAACTTGGAACCGAGGCGGACTTTTATGCAGTCGAACAGGCATTGAATTGTGGAAGCAGAGTGCTTGGCACGATTCATGCGGGAAATATGAAGGAATTGTCTGAAAAGCCACAACTGAAACGGTGGATGGAGCGAAAACTTTTCCAGCGTTTTATCTTTTTGGAAAAAGAGGCAGACGGAAGAAGAATCATGCAGGTATATGACGAGCAGATGGAGCGGATATCATGTTAAAAGTGTTTGGAAGCGTTCTGATCATTTTTGCAAGTGCCGGGTTTGGATTCCAGGTCTGCATGGATCTGAAAAAACATTTGCAGATGCTTTATGATGTCCGGAAACTGTTTCTTGACATTGCAAATGAGATGGCATATTCCATGGAGCCTGTGGAAATGATATTAGGACAGTCTGTACACAGCAGAAATCCGTATCTGAATGAATTCTGCCACGAGATAGGGGAAGGACTGCAAAAGAAGAATCGGGGGAATGGTCAGGAACTCTGGCAGGAGAGGCTTTGCGTGTGGCAGAAAAAGTTAGGGCTTACGCAGGAGGAAAAAGAGATTGTTGCCGGGGCAGGAAGTGCCTTTTTTGGAAAGAGCATGGGAGAAAATGAGAAAAGTCTGGAACATTGTCTGGAACGATTAGACTACGTGATTGATGAAGTGCGGGGGGAACAAAAGGAAAAGCAGAAAGTCTATCAGACCGTCAGCGTCATGTGCGGGCTGATCGTGGTCATTCTGCTTTTGTAAAAGCTCCGAAAGCTGTGGAAAGGCAGGAACTTTATGAGTGTAAATCTGATTTTTAAAATTGCTGCGGTGGGCATTTTAGTGACCGTTTTAAGCCAGGTGTTAAAACACAGCGGACGGGAGGAACATGCTTTTTTGACCAGTCTGGCGGGACTTATTATCGTGTTGTTCTGGATCATACCTTATATATATGAATTATTTCAGACAATGGAATCTTTATTCACTCTGTAAATAGGAAATTGCGAAACTCTAATTATGTTATGAGTTTCACAATTTCCAAAGTGTATAAAGTCAGAGGGAGAGGAAAGGCATGGATATTATAAAAGTAGGGATTTTGGGTGTGGCAGCAGTGCTTCTTGCAATTCCACTGCGGAAAGATAAGCAGGAATACAGCATGTTCATCAGCATGGCGGTCTGCATCTGCATTTTTATCTACATTATTACAAAGGTTGAGATCGTGCTGGAATTCATACAGAAATTAGAAGGACTGGTTGCCATTGACACTGCCTATATCGGTCTTGTCATCAAAATGGTGGGAATCACCTATGCGGCAGAATTTGCAGTGAATGTGTGCAAAGATGCCGGATTTGGGGCAATTGCAGGGCAGATTGAAACTTTTGCAAAGATGTCGATCTTAGTCGTGAGCCTTCCGGTATTACTGGCATTGATCGATACGATCGGGAGCCTGATGTGAAGATGAAAATTCGAAAAATAAACTGGCGGTGGCTGCCCATACTGGCAGGAATCGTTCTGGGACTTCTCTTTCCGATGACAGTTCCTGCGGCAGAGACAGATGATTATCTGCGTGAACTGAATGCGGAAATGGACTATAAAGAATTGGATACATTTATGGAAGATTATGGCGTGGAGGAAGTTTCATTTTCAGACCTTGTAGGAGAACTGATGCAGGAGGGCGTGAGCAGTGCATGGGGAGAGAAAGTGTTTTCCTGTATCAAAACAGCACTTGCAGGGGAGATTACAAAAAGCCGGCGGCTTTTATTGGAGATTGTATTGCTTGCATTTTGTTTTTCTATTCTGAAAAATTTCGCAGGTGCGTTTCAGGCTTCCTACATATCGGATCTTTGTTTTCTGCTGGTATATTGTGTCATGGTGGTTTTGCTGTTACAGTCCTTTCTGCTTTTTCAGGAGATTGTGTCAAAGTCGTTAGAGAGCTGCGTGGAATTTATGAAAGTCATGGTGCCGACGTTTTGCCTTAGCATGATGTTTGCATCCAATACTGCCAGTGCAATGGGATTTTACCAGACCGCGTTTCTGGTGATCTATCTGGTGGAATGGCTGTTTTTAAACCTGTTACTGCCGATGATCCACATTTATGTGCTAATGGAGATTTTGGGGCATTTTGTGCCGGAGGAGCGGTTTTCGAATCTGACGGAACTTTTTTTTGAAGTGATCAGCTGGGGAATCAAGATCGCGGGAGTGCTTGTATTAGGACTGAATGTGGTGCAGAATCTGATTGGCCCGGCAAAGGACCGGATGCAGCAGGGGATTTTTGCAAAAACAGCAGCGGTACTTCCGGGAATCGGAAGTGCGGTCGGGAGTGTGACAGAACTGCTGTTGGGGGCAGGAATCGTGGTAAAAAGCTGCGTGGGGGCAGCAGGGCTGATCGTACTTATTCTGATCAGCCTGATCCCTTTGCTGAAAGCACTGTGTCTTGCCTTTTTTTACAAGCTGGCAGCGGCAGTGACCGAGCCTGTGACAGATAAACGGATCTGCGGATGTTTAAAGGGAATGGCAAACGGGGGAATCCTGTATGTAAAATTATTAGGGTACTGCGTGCTGTTGTTTTTTGTGACAATCGCGCTGACAGCGGCGGCGTCCGGATTTATTTATTAAGTAATTGCGAAACTCACAACCTGAATTTGAATTTTGCAGTTAACTGGGATTTATTGAGGAAGAGAGCATGAACGGAGTATTTTCTTATCTGAAAAGTTACATCATTCTTTTTCTGGTGCTTACAATTTTGTATGAAATGGTGCCGAAAGCCGGCATGCAGAAATATATCCGCTTTTTTTCCCAAATCGTATTGGTGTTTGGGCTGCTTTATCCGGTTTTGGGCTGGTTCGGAGAGAGTGATGCATTTTTAGAGAAAATAGAATACCAGTCTTTTTTACAAAAAATGGAGGAGGTACAACTGGATGCGGAGAAGATCACCTACATGGATAACGATTATTATGTAAAAAAATACGAAAACGCCCTTGCACTTGATATGACACAAATGGCGCAGGAAGAAAATCTGGCAGTAAAGGAGATTGAGGTAGAAATGACAGAAAATTATGAAATCAAATGTATTCGAATGACGCTTACAAATCCGGTAAAAGAGGGGATTGTGATCGGAAAAGTCGTACTGGATGAGGAAAAAACAAAGGAAACTTCCGAGGATGGCGCATACAAAAAATTAAAAGAAAAGCTGGTGAGTTATTATCAATTATCGGAAGATCAGTTGGATATCCTGTATGAATAAACTGCGGGAACTCAAAAAAAGTGACTGGATCGCAATTGCGCTGACGGGTGTGCTGATTCTGATCATCGCGATACCGTTATCGCCGAAGAAGGAAGAAGAAACTAGAACGGCAGAAAAGGAGATATCTGAGACGGCTTCGGGGAACGGAGGGGAAAGTCAGGATGCATATGTGGCTTCTCTGGAGAGAAAATTAAAGCAGGTGTTAGGACAGATGGACGGAACCGGAAAGGTTGAGGTGATGATCACGCTGGCGGATTCCGGGGAAACAATCGTAGAGAAAGATCACAAGGAACAGGAAAATCACATAGAGGAGAGTGACACGGGTGGAGGAACGCGGTCTACAACAGAGCGTGAGACAGAGAATGTGACGGTATATGTGGAAAATGGAAGTGAAACCTATCCGTATGTGACAAAAGAAGTGCTGCCTAAAGTGGAAGGCGTGCTTGTCGTGGCGGAGGGAGGAGATGATCCAAAAGTAATTTCTGACATTTCCGATACTGTAATGGCATTATTCCGTGTGGAGGCACATAAAATAAAAGTAGTGAAGATGAGTAGTTTTCGGGAGTAAACAAGGAGGAGTCACATGAAGAAAATATTTCGAAAAAATCAACTGGTGATCACAGCACTGGCACTTATGATCGCTGTCGCAGGATATTTCAGTTATATGAATAATAATATGGACGACGGCGAACTTCAGACGGCGGCGGAAGCAGCGAATACGCAGGCAGCAGCAGACGGATTGGAAGAGGACTATGATATTTCCGAAGAAGATATGGTACAGAATGAGATTTTTACGGCAGAGGAACCGGATGGAACGGAGACGGCAGCAGCGGACACACAGAGCAGCGAACTTGCAGAGGCGGCAGAGACGGATGGAGAGGTTGCAGTGGAAGAAACCGGGGAGACGGTGGCTGAAGGAACAGCCGGGACCCAAAATGTTGTAAATCCCGGAGAAGCAGTCCTTACAAGCACAACGGTTGCAAATATTGACTATGCTTCTGAGATGAAATTAAACCGTGAACAGATCCGTTCTAAAAACAAGGAAACCCTGTTGGAGATCGTGAACAACAATGCAATCTCGGATGAGTTAAAGCAGGATGCGATCAATAAAATGATTGCAATGACGGATATTGCAGAGCGGGAAAACGCAGCGGAAATGCTGTTGGAAGCAAAAGGATTTACGGATGTAGTGGTAAGCATTACCGAAGACAGCTGCGATGTTGTCTTAAATATGGGAGAGGTCACTGACGCAAAGCGCGCACAGGTAGAGGATATTGTGAAACGTAAGACGAATGTTTCCGCGGAAAATGTGATCATTACGCCAATTGTAGTAGGCGAGGTGGACACGGAATAATATCAGATTTTCCTTGATTTTCTTCGGCTATCGTTATATCCTTATAAGGCGGCAGTCTGCAAAACAGGCTGTGCGGTGTTACAATGAGACATGACAGCGGTCTCTTGGGACTTTATTTACACATTACAGGTTCTTTTTGAGAACCGCTGTGCTTTTTATATTTGGAGGATATATTTTGGCTGATTTAAGAAAAGAAATAGAAAAAAGACGTACATTTGCGATCATTTCCCACCCGGATGCAGGTAAGACGACATTGACAGAGAAGTTCCTGCTTTACGGAGGTGCGATCAATCTTGCCGGATCTGTAAAGGGAAAGGCAACTGCCCGCCATGCGGTTTCCGACTGGATGGAGATTGAGAAGGAGAGAGGTATTTCCGTCACTTCCTCTGTATTGCAGTTTAATTATGGCGGTTACTGTATCAATATTCTGGATACGCCGGGACATCAGGATTTCTCGGAGGATACCTACCGTACTTTGATGGCAGCAGATTCCGCCGTCATGGTCATTGACGGATCAAAGGGTGTTGAGGCGCAGACAAGAAAACTGTTTAAGGTCTGTGTCATGCGTCATATCCCGATTTTTACTTTTATCAATAAAATGGATCGTGATGCCAATGATACCTTTGATCTTTTAGATGAGATCGAGAAAGAACTTGGAATCGCAACCTGTCCGATCAACTGGCCGATCGGTTCCGGAAAAGGATTTAAGGGTGTTTATGACCGCAACACGAAAGAGGTTATGACATTCTCGGATACGTTAAAGGGAACAAAAGAGGGAACGGAAAAGCACATTCATATTGATGACCCGGCGCTGGTGGAAGAAATCGGTGAGGCTGCAAAAGAAAAGTTATTGGAAGAAATCGAGCTTCTTGACGGAGCAAGTGCCGAGTTTGATATGGAGTTAGTGTCAAAAGGTGAGCTGTCTCCTGTATTTTTTGGTTCTGCGTTAACAAACTTTGGTGTTGAGACCTTTTTGCAGCATTTCCTGCAGATGACGTATTCACCGCTTCCAAGAAAAGCAGATATCGGAGAGATCGACCCATTCCAGAAAGATTTTTCTGCCTTTGTATTTAAAATTCAGGCAAATATGAATAAGGCACACCGTGACCGTATCGCGTTTATGCGTATCTGTTCCGGGAAATTCGAGGCGGGCATGGAAGTTACCCATGTTCAGGGCGGCAATAAGAAAATCAAACTTTCCCAGCCACAGCAGATGATGGCACAGGAGCGTCATATCGTGGATGAGGCGTATGCAGGAGATATTATCGGCGTATTCGATCCGGGCATTTTTTCCATTGGTGACACCCTGACTACGGCGAAACCATTTAAGTTTGAGGGAATCCCGACTTTCGCACCGGAGCATTTTGCAAGAGTGCGTCAGGTGGATACCATGAAACGTAAACAGTTCATGAAGGGAATGCAGCAGATCGCGCAGGAGGGTGCGATCCAGATCTTCCAGGAATATAACATGGGTATGGAGGAAGTGATCGTCGGCGTTGTCGGTGTGTTGCAGTTTGATGTTTTAAAATATCGTCTGGAAAATGAATATAACGTAGAGATCCGCATGGACAACCTTCCATATGAACATATCCGCTGGATTGAAAACGAGGACATCAATATGGACAAGATCGTTGGAACCTCCGACATGAAGAAAATCCAGGATCTCAAAGGACGTCCGTTATTACTGTTCGTCAACTCCTGGAGCGTCGGCATGGTACTTGACCGAAATGAAGGACTTGTACTATCCGAATTTGGACGAGAGTAGTGAAGGGGCGAACAAAATGGCAGTTGTAACAATTACAAAAGATAATTTTGAGGCAGAAGTGCTGGCATGCAAAATCCCGGTCGTACTTGATTTCTGGGCAGAATGGTGCGAACCATGCAAAATGCAGTCTCCGGTCATAGAAGAACTTGCCGCAGAACTGGATGGAAAAGTGAAGTTTTGCAAGGTGAATGTGGACGAGGAAGCTTCGCTGGCATTAAATTATCAGATCATGAGCATCCCGACACTGGTTGTGATGCACTATGGATTATTTCAGGGGAAAGCAGTCGGAGTGCAGGGAAAAGATGCAATCCGCGAGATGCTGAAAAAAATTGAATAATCATATAACAATGTGTCTGCGCATCGGCTGCACGCTGTGTGCAGGCACATTAAGTTTATGGCTTTAGCCAGTTGAGGGCATTGAAGTTTTTCGTGTTCCGAAAAATGG
>UQNW01000017.1 GCA_900542495.1 uncultured Roseburia sp. | reverse complement strand
GAGCACTTGGCTACGGACCAAGGTGTCGGGAGTTCGAATCTTCTCGCGCACGTATCTAAGTCCTTGAAATTTATTTCAAGGACTTTCCTTATACAATAAAATAGGAAGTTAGTAGTTATTATATGAGTGAAACAAAAGTAGAGAAAAAAAGAATTGATTTTTTAGATTATCTGAAAGCAATTTGTGTTATTATGGTAATTATTACACATTATGAATGGGAAGATAAAGGATCTCCATTCTTTACAATGATGATTAATATGGCAGTTCCTGTTTTTATGATTATCAGCGGTTATAATTTCGCAATGTCTAACAGGAAAAAAACAGGTGGAAATTTAAGGAAAATGTATGCATGGGAAATGATCAAACCAAAACTGATACGTTTTCTTGTGCCGTTTTTTACTGTCTGTATCATAGAAATTATTATATTAATGATAGAAGATAAGCATATTAATCCTCCGAGAATTTTTTTACTGGGGGCATATGGACCGGGAAGCTATTATGTACCGATCATGATCCAGTTGTTAGTGATTTTTCCTATTATATATAAACTGGTAGAAAAAAATGCTAAAATTGGAATTGCTTTATCAGGTGCCGCGAATTTGTTGTTTGAAATCGGCGTAAAAGTATTTGATATGGATAAATATTATTATCGTCTGAGTATCGGAAGATATTTGCTTTTGATCTCATTTGGATGTTATCTGTATTTACATCCGGAGCACAGGGTAAAAAAATGTCAGCTTATCAGCATGTTTCTGATCGGATTGGCTTATATTGTTGCAGTTTTTGGCTTTGACTGGGACATGGTTCTTTTTGATTACTGGAAAACAACAGCAATGCCGATTGCATTTTATATTTTTCCGATTGTAATATTATTATTCCGAAAATTTTATTATATAAAATTGCCGGGAATGATCGGAAATACATTGACATGGATCGGGCAGGCATCTTATCATATTTTCTTAGTACAAATGGTTTATTATCATTTTGAACTTGGCGGAAAGATCATGGACAGTGCATGGTATATTGCGCTTCCTTTTAATATTCTGGTAACAGTGACAGCAGGTCTTGCATTTTATGAAGCAGACTGTCGTTTTATCAGGAATATGAAGTATTTGAAATACAGAGTAAAACAGAAAATCGCATAAAGAAAAACAACACGTTTAATCCGAATTTACTGTCCTTTGCGTTTTCACCATTTTATTCGGTAGGGGAAATCGGCGGCAATTTCTTCAGTCTTATTATTTGCTTTGTGCCACGTATTTTAGTAGGTGTCGTACCATACTTTGTGTATATTGGAATAAAGAAGTTGTGCAAATTGAAAGCCGGAAGCAATTGTTGCGGCGCTGCTTACAATGGCGATCGGAAAAATCGCTGTCGGGATTGCAGATGATATGCTTGCTATAACTGTAATGGCATGTAACTGCAAGATTTTGATCGCGCCGCCAATGTTTGTCGATGTGATCCCAGTCACTTCAGCACAGGAAATGTTTGAAAAAGTAGCGACAAATGCGTCAGAAAACGATATAATAATAAAAGCAGCGGCTGTTGCAGATTACAGACCAAAAGAGGTCTGTGACGAGAAGATAAAGAAGTCAGACCGCGATGCTGTGATCGAATTGAAACGCACAACCGATATTCTTGCATATTTAGGACAGAACAAAGGAAAGACATATTTATGTGGATTTTCCATGGAAACAGAAAATATGCTGGAAAATTCCAGAAAAAAACTGGATAAAAAGAATCTTGATATGATTGTTGCCAACAATTTAAAAGAAAAAGGTGCAGGATTCGGTGTGGATACAAATCTGATCACGATCATCACGAGAGACCGGGAACTGCAATTAGAGCTGATGAGCAAGCAGAGTGCTGCAAATTGTATTTTAGATGAGATCATCAAAGAAATAAAGAATCGTTAACAGATAAGAAAGTGGCAGGTAGATTGTATGGAAGTATTGAAGGTACAAAAGGGTCAGGTTGTCGCAAAAAAGAATGACAAAGTAAAAGAATGGTATTTTATTCAGGAAGGTTCTGTGATCCAGAAGTATGCGTTTGTGGAATTGGAACTGAAGCAGAACGGCATTGTCGGAATTTTGGAGAACGACAGATTTCTGTGTGATTATATTGCGGCGGAGGACAGTGTACTTGCGGTATTTCTGTGTGAATCCTCGGAAGATCTTCAGGGTATTTTATCCAATGATCCTAAGATCCGGAGATATTTTTTAAAAGCAGCAATCGAACAGAGACAGCAGATGCTGCAGGTTTATGCGGGACTGGATGTGAAATGCAGACAGTTTCATACATTTATCGAGACATTTTATAATGATTATAAAACCATTTGCAATCAGTATCAGTTAGAGGAACAGCCATTTTCGAAAATGGACTATTTCCATTCTCTGGAAATGCGCCATAAAGCAGAAAAATGGGAAATGGATAATAGCAGCAGTCTGGTCACAAATTATCTGGAAGAATATTTGAACCTTCTGGAAAAAGATGACAGTCTCTGTGTCGGAGCAATCATGGAGGCATCCGCGCAGATGCGAAGAGTGGCACAGGGAATCAGCGAGATGGCTGCGTATCTTTTATATAATAAGGATCTGCTGATCAGTGAGTCAGGAAAAGATATTTTCCAGTTATTCTTTGACCTTGAGATCCGTGCCGGACTTAATCATGAGGAATTAGAACCAATCAATAAAGAGGTAAAACTGATCATTGAACTGGTAAAAAAATTAAAGATTTATGATCAGAGAGTCATTGATTACCGTTGGAGTGAATATCAGAACTATGAATTTGGAAGCAATGGCTTAGAGGAAGTGGCTTCTGTCGGAGTTTTTGATGAGGACGAAGATGAGTTTGAGAGTGATGAAGAAGAGAGCGAGGACTGCTTAGAGCACATTCTTACTTATGCAGGATTAGATGAACTGCAGATAGAGGATGTCCGCAACAAGATCAAGGAATACCGTGAACTGCCGGATATGCTCTCTACTGATGATGAGGCTTACCGCATCAGAAAACAGTTAACACCAGTTTTTTATGATGTATATTATAAGGTATTCATGCGTGCGATGCAGGAGCAGGATCAGACAACGCCGATCATTGAAATGTTTTTAAATTTTGGATTTATGGATGTGCAGATGGTGGGCGAGGACAATGCCAATGCATTGTATGACCTGACAGAGCATTTGGATTTATGTCATTCCGAGCATGTGTATACCATGTATGAATGGCTCAAGGCAATCTATGAAGGACGAAAAGAGCCGTCCAAGAATGAGTTTGATCTCGATTACAGTCAGTATTTATTGGAGAAGCTTAAAACTAAGCAGATTACGGAAGCACAGATGAAACAGCTTCAGGATAACCGTGAACTGAAAGTAAAATACGAGATTCAGAATATGTTTATGTCCGGAAACCGTGCAACATATGGAAAGATTTCCACATTCTGCCCGATCTTAGGAGAGTATGATCTGATCAATTCCGTGGAAAAAATGCTTGTGACAGCAGAGCGGTTAGAGGAAGTAATCAACCAGATCCGTAAAGTAGATTTCTCTGTTTTTTACCGGGAAGTGCTGTTTTCAGACCCGGAAAAAGGAATTAATCATGAAAACATTATGAAAGAGGTATTGCCGGATATTATTTTAATGCCGAATGCCGGTACGAAAGCAATGATGTGGCAGGAGACGGCAGGAGTAAAGCGAGACACGTCAGCACGCTTTATGTTCCCGATTTTTACAGCAGTAGATCTCGAAGACATGATGATCGAGACAATGGCAAGATATCGCTGGGAGATCTGCAGAAAGATTCAGGGCGTACACTGGAATGATATCCGTGAAAAGTCACTGACTGCCGAGTATTGCGATTACATCCAGTTTTACCGGAAGAATTTTGACTTGTCTGCGGATGCAAAAGAAAAGCTGAAAAATGCTTTATTCCGTGCAAAGAATAATTACAGAGAAGTGTTTGTGAAAGATTACCAGAACTGGATCAAATACGAATCGAGAGGAAGCTACCGTCTGAACAAAGTTTCAAGACAGATTCTCATGAGTTATTGTCCGTTCTCGAAAGAATTGCGAAACGAACTGAAAGCAAATCCTATGTATCAGGAGCTTTTGAACCGCTACGATATCCAGTGCTCTAAGAGCGTGAAACGTATCCTTGCAGTTTATGACAAGTATAAACGTGCCGGTGGAGAACTGAATCAGGATTTGAAAGACAACTTATTATATTATCAGATGTAAATATTGTCATGTTGAAGAAATGATACAAACTTATAGAAAAAGCCGGGTGCTGTGCACCTGGCTTTTTCTGAGGGGAGTATAAATAATTAATAAGGGGTATAACTATGATACGTTTTCGTATCACAACGTTAGTATAGCCTATCTATATTTAAAAAGCAATTTAAAAAATGTATATTTTGTGTGAATCTTCAAATAATAGAAATGCATGTGACAGAACAGTTTTACATGTAAAAAAGAAGAAAATTTTGTACACAAAACAGGAGGACATTTTATCATGGCAAAAAACATGGATAGTACAAACAAGAGCGAAAACAATTACGAGCAGAACAGCTATGAAAACAGCAATGGACAGAATAAGAGTGGTCAGAACAAATCCACCAATAAATCTACAAACAAGTCCACAAACAGATCCACAAACAAAACTTCCGACTGCCACCACGAGGAGCAGTAGCACGGAAAACGAATTGCTGCATAACATGTAATAAGGAAAAATCAGAGACAGATTACAGAACACACTGTGATCTGTCTCTTGCTATAAAGGGAGGAAATATGGCATTCTATACCATTCATCCAAGAGATATCCAGAATATATGTTTTCAGAAAAGAGCAAGAGTGGTTGATATCCGAAATCCGCAGGAATACAGAAAATACCATTATAAAGGTGCGGTGAACATCCCGTATAGTGACGAAGACCACTGGGGCTGCCGCTTCTCAAAAAACCGTCCTCTGCTTTTGTACTGTGAGTATGGAAGTACAAGTCTTCTTGCTGCAAGAAAACTTGGAAAAGAAGGGTATGAGGTTTACACGGTGATCGGTGGCGCAAATGCGATGCGGGAACAGTTACCCACATTTTAGCAATTGACAGTTCAAAATAGAACAGATAATATAAGAATAGGTTTTTAGACTTATTTTTAGAGGAGATTTCAGTGAGAACATTTGATTTACTTGTGCCTTGCCATTTTGGTTTAGAGGCAGTTTTAAAAAGAGAAATATATGATCTTGGATATGAGATCACAAAAGTAGAAGATGGCAGAGTGACGTTTGAGGGAGATGAGGAAGCAATCTGCCGTGCCAACATTTTCCTGCGCACGGCAGAACGTGTGATGATCCAGGTTGGACGTTTTAAGGCGACAACCTTCGAAGAACTTTTTCAGGGAATCAAGAATCTTCCGTGGGAAGAATATATTCCGGAAGACGGAAAGTTCTGGGTAAAAAAGGCATCTTCCATTAACAGCAAACTGTTCAGCCCGTCGGATATCCAGTCCATTGCAAAGAAAGCAATGGTGGAGCGCATGAAGCAGAAGTATCATAAGGACTGGTTCAAAGAAGACGGAGCAGCCTATCCGGTCCGTATTTTTTTACTGAAGGATGAAGTGACGGTGGCATTGGATACATCCGGGGAATCTTTACATAAACGTGGTTACAGAACGATGACCAGCAAGGCGCCTTTGACAGAGACACTTGCAGCATCACTGATTCTGCTGACACCATGGCGGAAAGACCGTATTCTGGTCGATCCATTTTGCGGAAGTGGTACATTCCCGATTGAGGCAGCTATGATCGCTGCGAATATCGCACCGGGAATGAACCGCGATTTTACAGCGGAAGAATGGACAAACCTGATCGACCGCAAACTCTGGTATGAGTGTGTAAAAGAGGCGGAAGATATGATTGACACAACAGTGAAAGTCGATATCCAGGGATATGATATTGACGGAGAGGTGATCAAAGCCGCCAGAGAGAATGCAAAGCGGGCAGGAGTTGATCATATGATCCATTTCCAGCAGCGTGCGGTTGCAGATTTAAGCCACCCGAAAAAGTATGGATTTATTATCACAAACCCACCATATGGGGAACGTTTAGAGGATAAGGCAGACCTTCCAAAGCTGTATACAGAGATCGGACAGTCGTTTGCAAAATTAGATTCGTGGTCAATGTTTCTGATCACCAGTTATGCG
This sequence comes from uncultured Roseburia sp., assembly GCA_900542495.1. Taxonomy (GTDB): domain Bacteria; phylum Bacillota; class Clostridia; order Lachnospirales; family Lachnospiraceae; genus Roseburia. Next base: position 70,521 of record UQNW01000017.1, on the reverse strand, counting down.
GACACCGAGAAGTATATCGGAAGAAAAGCAGACAAAAACCGGAAAATATACAATGGTATGTTAAAAACCTATTTTTATCAGTTTTTAGGACCAAAGCCTCCTAAAAAGCGTAATTAAGGAGAGTTCAGGGCTACATGAAGTATTCGAAGCGATATATTGCCTTCACGGGAGTGCTGGCAGTTGCACTTTTGTTAAAATTTAATAATGTCGGGGAACAATACCAGACCGTGAATCATTTCCGTGGGGCGCAGCTTGAGGAGACAACGTGGAATCCACTGATCGCACAGAGCGTCAATGAAGGACTTTTGTCGGTGGTGATCGACAATAAGGAATACACGAATGAAAAATACCAGTTTTTCATGGATTCGAATCTGGATATTATGGTTCCTGTTTCTATTTTAAGGGATGCGTTAAATTGCAGTGCGCATATCTATAATGAAGATACGCTGCTAGTTGAAAAGCATAACAGTGAACTTTCCTTTTCCCTGAATGATGATACGATCGAGGTGAATGGGGAAAAGGAAAAAGTAGTTTCGCCGTTGATGAAGAAAAATAAAGAGTATTATGTGAGTCTGAATGACCTGTCTAATTATCTGGACTATTCGTACACATGGAATATTCAGGAAAACAAGGCGCAGGCAGCAGATGTGTCGGAGAGCACAACGATCATCCCGACAAAATATGATCTTCGTGACCGGGCGCGCATTTCCATGATCCGAAATCAGGGAACGTATGGAACATGCTGGTCGTTTGCAGCATTGAGCGCTATGGAATCGGTTCTTCTGCCGGAGCAGACCTATCAGTTTTCCGTGGATCATATGACACTGAACAATGGATTTAACCTGACGCAGGATGACGGTGGCGAGTACACAATGGGAATGGCATATCTTGCTTCGTGGACGGGACCGGTGTTAGAAAAGGATGATCCGTATGGCGACAGAAAGACAAACCCGGATCTTGCAGCAGTAAAACATGTGCAGGAGATGCAGATCATTGACGGAAAAGATTATGAGAAGATCAAAGAGGCTGTGTTCAAATACGGAGGAGTGCAGACTTCTATTTACAATGCACTGAAAAGTTCGCAGTCAAGATCTCCGTATTATGACCGCAGAACAAGCTCCTACTGCTATATTGGTACCGAAAAACCGAATCACGACGTTGTGATCATTGGCTGGGATGACAGTTATTCGAAAGATAATTTTTCCGTGGATCTAGAGGGCGACGGCGCATTTATCTGTCAGAACAGCTGGGGAAGCGGATTTGGCGACGGTGGAATTTTTTATATTTCCTATTATGATACCAATATCGGTACACACAATGTCGTGTATACAGGAATTGAGGACAGCGACAATTATGACCACATTTACCAGAGTGATCTCTGTGGCTGGGTAGGACAGCTTGGCTATAACAAAGAGAGCATTTATGGAGCAAATGTTTATACAGCAGAATCAGACCAGAATCTTGAGGCGGCAAGTTTTTACGCGACAGGAAAAGATTCGGAATATCAGCTTTATGTGGTGAAAAATTTTGAGGATGAATCATCTTTGAACAATATGACGCAGGTGGCATCCGGAAAGCTGAGTAATGCCGGTTATTATACGATTCCATTTGAAAAAGAAGTGGCATTGGATGCAGGAGACAGATATGCGGTAGTATTATTTATCAGTACGCCGGATGCGGTGCACCCGCTTGCCATTGAATATGAGGCAGATGATGCCACCGCCAATGTCATTTTAGATGACGGCGAAGGATATGTCAGTGCCAATGGTTTTGAATGGGAAAATGTAAAAAATGTGGAGAACTGTAATATTTGTCTCAAAGCATTTAGTAATGACCGTTAACAGGGGGTTACGTGGAAGAGAAAGCAATGAAGTTTGCAACTGTGACAGCGGTTCTTCTCATGATCGCAACGTGTGTGTTATTGCCGAGACTTCCGGCAATTCATACATGGGCTGTGGAGCGTGAGGAGGAACGGATCGCAGAGGCTGAACTTGCAGAACAGAAAATCACGATGAGTGATCTTACAATTAAAAATACAGAAGTGACAGATGACACAGAAAAGCGGCAGCTTCGCCTGAAACTCCCAGAAGGAGTAAAGGGCAGCGACATCACGATTTCGAATGATTATGTGACACAGACCATTCGGATCGAATTGCCGGATACGCAGGTCAGTTATTTTGAAAATGATCCGCTGACAGGCAGCAGTAACCATATCGACAATCTTTCCTATGCAGTTGGGAAAGGAAACGGGCTGATCGAGATTACCATGGATCAGGTTTATGAGCTTGATATGGATTATGACGACGACTATTATTATTTTGACTTCCTGACACCGCATGAAGTGTATGACAAAGTGGTAGTTGTGGACGCAGGGCACGGCGGAAGGGCGCCGGGAGCGACAAAACAGGGCATTAATGAAAAAGATATCGACCTTGGAATCGTGCTGCAGCTGAAAGATATTTTTGACCAGAGCGGGGAAAATATAGGCGTTTATTATACAAGAACGGATGACAGCAACCCGACTTTTGACCAGAGGGTGCAGCTTGCCAATAAATCACAGGCAGACCTGTTTATCAGTATACATAATAATTCAACGAAAAGCGGGCGCCTGTCCTCCACACATGGAACACAGGTCATGTACAGCGAGTCAGATACGAAGGAGCTTGGCAGCAAGGCGTTTGCACAGCTTTGTTTGGAGCATGTGACAGGGGCATTGGAGAGCAAAAATAAAGGACTGGTAGAAGGGGATGAGATTTATATCATCCGGACCAGCGAAGTTCCGGTGGCGCTGATCGAGGTTGGTTTTATGACGAATCAGGAAGAACTGGCACTTTTAAACAGTACAGATTATCAGAAAAAAGCGGCAGAAGGTGTTTATGACGCCGTTTTAGATGCATTTGCGAAAGGATATTAAAAAGATGACGAAAATTATTTTTGCAACAGGAAACGCAGGAAAAATGCGTGAGATCAGAGATATTATGGCAGATCTTAATGTGGAGCTTTTATCCATGAAAGAGGCAGGAATCGCATTGGATATTGTGGAAGACGGAAAGACTTTTGAGGAAAATGCACTTATCAAAGCGAGAGCAGTGGCAAAGGAAGCACCGGAGGCAGTTGTTATGGCAGACGATTCCGGACTGGAAGTGGATTATCTGAACAAAGAGCCGGGCATCTATTCCGCGCGTTATATGGGAGAAGATACTTCTTACGATATCAAAAATCAGGCGATCTTAGACCGTCTTGCAGGCGTTCCGAAAGAGAAAAGAACTGCCCGTTTCGTCTGTTCCATTGCAGCAGTGCTGCCGGACGGAAGAGAACTTGTCACAAGAGAGACTATGGAGGGATACATAGGGGATAAGATTGCAGGAGAAAATGGATTTGGCTATGATCCGATTTTTTGCGTGGAAAAATATGGATGTACTACAGCAGAACTTTCCGAGGAACAGAAGAATGAGATCAGTCATCGCGGAAAGGCGCTGCGCGCAATGAAAGAAAAACTTGCAAAGGAAAACTTATGAGAATATTAATCATCAGTGATACCCACAGAAAACATGAAAATTTATTAAAAGTGTTAGAGCGGGAATGCCCGGTTGATCTTCTGATCCACCTTGGAGATGCAGAGGGGTATGAGGATTATATTGCAGAACAGGCAGGATGTCCTATGGAAGTGGTAGCAGGAAATAACGATTTCTTTTCTGCCCTTCCACGGGAAAAAGAGCTGCAGATCGGAAAGTATAAGGTGCTGATCACCCACGGTCACTATTATTATGTCAATACCGGAATCGAAGATATTGAGCGTGAAGCGGAGGGTCGGGGATTCGATATCGTCATGTTCGGACATACCCACCGCCCGATCATTGATTATCACAAGGATGTGATTGCCTTAAATCCGGGCAGCCTTTCCTATCCAAGACAGGAGGGAAAAAGACCGTCCTATATTATCATGGAGATTGATAAAAAAGGAGATGCAACTTTTGAAATTGAGTATTTATAAGAGCAAACCCCAGAGAAATCAAGGGTTGCAGGCTTTTACAAAAAAGTTGAAAAAAATGTAAAAAAAGTGTTGACATTTTCTCTGTGCTCTTATATAATAACTCTTGCGTCACGAGTGAGAGACAAAAACAAAGTTTCTTATGATGTGTAAAGCATTGAAAATTATCCTTCGGGGTGTGGCTCAGCTTGGCTAGAGCGCCTGGTTTGGGACCAGGAGGTCGCAGGTTCGAATCCTGTCACCCCGACTTATGCGGGTGTAGTTCAATGGTAGAACACCAGCCTTCCAAGCTGGATACGTGGGTTCGATTCCCATCACCCGCTTTCCATTTGCCAATTTGGTAAATGTGAGCAAATGTGTTCGTAGCTCAGCTGGATAGAGCAACGGCCTTCTAAGCCGTGGGTCGGGGGTTCGAATCCCTTCGAGCACATTTCCTTTTTAGGAATTAAGAAGACACAAGGATTTAGGCATCGGCAACAGAGTTGCTTGCAGTCTTTTATGGTGGGTATAGCGCAGTTGGTTAGCGCGCCAGATTGTGGCTCTGGAGGCCCAGGGTTCGAATCCCTGTATCCACCCTTACAATAAAGCATAGGTTTTATTGTGAAAATGTTGCGATAGGTGCAGCAAATTTCTTTGTTGGGCTATCGCCAAGCGGTAAGGCACTGGATTTTGATTCCAGCATTCGCAGGTTCGAATCCTGCTAGCCCAGCTTAATATGGGATATTAGCTCAGTTGGTAGAGCACTTGACTTTTAATCAAGTTGTCCGGGGTTCGAATCCCCGATGTCTCATTAGAATAAGAAAAACGTCGTTCGTATGAACGGCGTTTTTCTTATTCTTAGGAACAGCGAGAGACTAGCACCCCGGACAACGTAGTTGTTCGGGGTGCTAGGCGCCAGTGGCGCCTGTTTAGCAACGACCGGAGCAGAAGCGGAGACCGAATCCTCGATGTCTGATTTTTTACCTTATCATTAAAATCAACAAAACAGTTGCAATTTATAGATAAATAAGTTATACTTGGAAAGCAGTTTTGCGGGTGTGGCGGAATTGGCAGACGCGCTAGATTTAGGTTCTAGTGTCCCCGACGTGCAGGTTCAAGTCCTGTCACCCGCATTTATGAGTGCATGATAACACCCCACTCTTTTCTTGAACTCCACTGTTTATTCATCCAGTCGACTGCCTGTTGCTTTCCTTCTTCGGTGAATGGAAAAGCTGCGGAAAGCTTCTGGTCGTCAGGAGTGGTTGCAAAATTATAAGGACCAGGCCAGACGGTGGCGCGGAAAATATCATTTTCTGCGTCACCTTTTTCTTTTTTTACAAGATAGCGCATCCCTTTATAACTTCCGGTAAACTTTTCTTTTTTATAAAAATTCATATTTAAAATATCTTCTGTTGTGATCATACGAAACTCCGATTTCTATTATATTTTTCATAATTCATTATAATATATTTTCAAAAAAAAGATAGTAAAATACCAATATCGTATATATAATAAAACACAGACACATAAGCAACAAGCACAAGGAGAACATTCATTATGAAATTTTCAGAAATGCCATATAAGCGCATTAAAATGGAAGAAGTAGAAAAAGAATACAAGAGCATTATCGAGCGCACGAAGAATGCGAAAAGCGGCGAGGAGCAGTTTGAAATCCACCGGGAATATTATAAGTTCACTGCAGATATCCAGACGAGCATGGAATTAGCCATGATCCGCCACGATATTGATACGACAGATGAATTTTACGAGAAGGAAAGCGATTTCTATGATGAGGTCGGACCAATCATCAGCCAGTATGAGAACGAGTATGGAAAAGTGCTGTACGACTCACCATATCGCGCATACTTAGAGAGTAAGATCGGAAAAGTGACTTTCAAAAATATTGAGATCGCCAACAAAGCATTTGATGAGAAAATCATTCCACTGATGCAGGAAGAAAATGCACTGAGCAGCCGTTACAGCAAACTAATCGCGACTGCAAAAATCCCATTTGAAGGAGAAGTTTATAATCTTTCCCTGATGCGTAAATTCCAGACAAGCCCGGATCGTGAGGTGCGGAGAAAAGCGTGGAAGGCAGTCAGCGAATATTTCCAGTCTGTGACGGATGAGATTGACGAGATTTACGATAAAATGGTAAAAAACAGGACCGAGCAGGCAAGACAGCTTGGCTATGAAAATTATGTGGAGCTTGGTTATTACCGTATGAACCGTAACTGCTATGACAAGGAAATGGTGGAAAATTTCAGAAAACAGGTCAAAGAGTATTTTGTGCCTTTTGCCAACAAGCTTCACGAACAGCGCAGAGCGCGCATTGGTGTGGATAAACTTTCCTATATTGACACAGACGTGTATTTCACCAATGGAAATCCGGCTCCAAAGGGAACACCGGAGGAAATTCTTGCAGCAGGACAGAAGATGTATGGCGAACTGTCTCCACAGACAAAAGAATTTTTTGATTTTATGATGGAAAACGAGCTGTTTGATGTGCTCGGAAGAAAGACGAAGCGACAGGGTGGCTATATGACATATATTCCGAACTTCAAGTCGCCGTTTATTTTTGCAAACTTCAACGGAACAAGCGGGGATGTGGATGTGATCACGCATGAGTGCGGTCATGCATTTCAGGGGTATCTTCTGAGAGATGAGGAAATCCGCGAGTTTGCCGATATTACAATGGAGACAGCTGAGATCCACTCCATGTCTATGGAATATTTCACGTATAACTGGATGGAATTGTTCTTTGGCGACAGAAAAGACGATTACCTGAAAATGCATCTGGAGGATTCCTCTGCATTTGTCCCGTACGGCTGCATGGTAGATGAGTTCCAGCATATCGTCTATGAAAAACCGGAAATGACACCGGCAGAGCGCAAGGCAGTCTGGGCAGATCTTGAAAAGGTATACCGTCCGCATATGGATTATGAAAATGATCCGTTCTTTGGAAACGGCGGATTCTGGCAGAAACAGCCGCATATTTTCGGCAGTCCGTTCTATTATATTGATTACTGTCTGGCAAGTGTGTGCGCAATGCAGTTTAAAGTGATGATGGACGAGGATTTCAAAAAGGCGTGGGATAATTACGATAAGCTTTGCAATCTTTCTGCAAGAGATTTCTTTACAAATGTAATTGTCGAGGCAGGACTCACGAGTCCGTTTGAAGATGGATGCATCAAAAATCTTGTTGACAAATTCGAAAAAAAGGCTTTTAATAAGTAACAGATTCAGAGAGAAATCTGAAAGATAATAAGTGAGAACCGAATAGTGTGATAAGGCAGGGAAAGGCCCCTAATCTGGGGTGTCCCTGCCTTTTTTGCATGTATTTCTATTGAAATTGGAAATCCTGCTAAAAAGGCTGCCTTCAAAAGTTTTGTTTCCAGATAAACAAATTTTTGTTGACAAATGCAGAATCCATTTATAATACAAGTATACAAATTAGAGTGATAAAGTGTTAGAACGTAACAATGGATGAACTTCACTTCATGTTAAGTGCAGATGATACAGCAATCTACGCTGCATACAACAGTGGAGACCTTGATTATATTGATACTGTACCAAACGATGAGATTTCTTCCTTAAACGGAATCAATCCTGAATTCGGTATCTTAGATAACCTTGGAACATACTACATCGGATTCAACGTAAATGATCCAATCTTTGACGGTAAGACAGAAGAGCAGGCTGCAAAAATGCGTGAAGCGATCAGCTTACTTGTTGACACACAGTTCATCGTTGAGAACGTTGGTCAGACAGGACATATCGCAGTTGCTGAGTCTGTACAGCAGGATGTAGCTTTACTTGGTATCAACCTTGAGATCAAATCCGAAGACTGGAACGTATTCTTAGAGGATCGTAAGAGTGGTAACTTCACAATCGCCCGTGAAGGATGGCTTGCAGATTACAACGACCCGGTTAACATGTTAGAGATCTTCACATCTGATTCCGGTAACAACGATATGCAGCTTGGTAAAGGAACTCCGGTTTATTCTTCTCCAGACTGGACAGCATATGATGAATTGATCGGTCAGATCCGTACAACAACTGATTTTGCAGCACGTGTTGATCTGATGCATCAGGCAGAGGATATGCTTATGGATACATGGGCAGTTATCCCAATCTACTATTACAATGATGTTTATATGCAGAAATCTAACGTAACAGGTGTTTATGCAACTGTATACGGAATGAAATACTTCATGTATGCAACAAAATCAGCACAGTAAGAATAAAGTACTGGTAAAGATAAAAAAACGTTACTGGAACAACATAAGAGTGAACAATAACAGAAATTGTTTACAGGAAAACAAAATCCCCGAAAGTCAGGAAACCTTGATTTTCGGGGATTTCTTTGTAAAAAAACGGTAAAAAGGAAGTATGTAGAAGATCAAAAACTATTGACAAATCCGCAGACGTATGTATAATAGTAAGGGTACTGTACGCAGACCAAAGACAGTTGTATCTGGCAAGTGCATTAGGCAGAGAAGTCTAAAGGCACTTTTTTTGGTTGTAAGAAAATAATTTAATGCGATAAAGCGGTGCATTGATAGCGCGGCAAAAGATATTTGCCGGAGGAAAATGTCCGCCTGTGAAAGATATACAGTACGTTTACAGCGATATAAGCGCATAAGCGTTTATATAGATTATTTCTACAGGAGGAAATATTATGAAGAAAAAAGTAGTAAGCCTTATGCTTGTACTTGCTATGACAGTCAGCATGACTGCATGTGGCAATAAGAACAATGCCGCAGATGATGCAAATGCTGTCGAAGACACAGAAGCCGGTACAGAATCAGGCAGCAGCGAAGAAGCAGTAGCTCCAGCTAATTATGAAGAAGTATCTGCTGAACTGTATGACAAAGAACTCGGTGATTTCTGGGCAGCTTACCAGAAAGCGGATGAAGCACAGACCGTTTCTGAGAAATTTGCTCTCCAGGCAGTTGCAGAGGCAAAATTAATGGAGGCAGCAGTTGTTCTTCCATTACAGTCAAAAGGTGGTAACTATTCCATCTCACGTGTAGCTCCTTATACATTTGACTATACACTGTGGGGCAACGATATGGACAGATTCCATAATGCAGTTGTCACAACAGAGCTGATCAAAGCTTCTGATGTCAGCACAATGAGAGCAAAATGGGCTGAGTTAAGAGGAACAGGTGAGTATGAAGCATGGGCAAAATCTTACTTAGAGGAGCAGGGTTACACGCTCAAAGATACTTATAATTATCAGTTATATACACAGGATCCTACCACATGGGATATTCTTGCAACTTCTCAGTCTGTAGATGCTGAAGCAATCGTGAACACATACGATGGATTAATGGAGTATGATGGAGAGGGAACTTTACAGCCTGCATTAGCAGAGAGCTATGAAGTATCTGATGACGGATTAACTTACACATTCCATCTTCGCAAAGGTGCTACATGGGTTGATTCCCAGGGCAGAAAAGTTGCTGATGTGACAGCAGATGACTTTGTTGCCGGAATGCAGCACATGATGGATGCACAGGGCGGTCTTGAGTATCTTGTTGAGGGTATCATCACAAACGCATCCCAGTACATCTCCGGTGAAGTGACAGACTTCAGCCAGGTTGGTGTAAAAGCGGTTGATGATTACACATTAGAGTATGATCTGGAAGCTCCTTGCACATACTTCACAACAATGCTCGGTTACAACGTATTTGCTCCAATGAACAGATCCTTCTATGAATCCATGGGTGGTAAGTTTGGCGTTGAGTATGATCCGGATGCAGCAGATTACACATATGGTAAGGATTCTGATTCTATCGCATACTGCGGACCATATGTTGTTAAGAACTTTACATCCAAGAACACAATCGTATTCCAGGCTAACGAGTCCTACTGGAATGCAGATCACATCAATATCCATACACTGACATGGGTATACAATGATCAATCTGATGCGACAAAAGCATACAACGATGCAATTTCAGGAACTGTAGATGGAACAGGTCTTAACACAGCTTCTGTTGCAGCAGCAAAAGCGGATGGAAACTTTGATGATTATGCATATGTAGCTCTTACAGATGCAACAACATACAGCGGTTTCTTCAATATCAACCGTAATCAGTTTGCAAACGCAAACGATACAACAAAAGCAGTTTCTTCACAGACAGAGGAAGATGCAGCAAGAACAAAACAGGCTATGCAGAACGTCCACTTCCGTAGAGCACTTGCTATGGGCTTGGATCGTGGTACTTACCTTGCACAGCAGGTTGGTGATGATCTGAAATATGCTTCTATGAGAAACTCTTACACACCGGGTAACTTTGTTGCCTTAGAGGAAGAAGTAACAGTTGATATCAACGGAACAGCAACAACTTATCCGGCTGGAACATACTATGGACAGATCGTACAGGATCAGATCGATGCTGACGGCGTTAAGATCACAGTATGGGATCCGACAGCTAACGAGGGTGCCGGTTCTTCCGACGGATATGACGGATGGTACAATGCAGATAACTCTTGGGAAGAAATGAGTCAGGCAGTAGAAGAGTTAGCAGCAGATGGTCTTACAATCGATGCTGACAACCCAATCCAGATGGATGTTGTATATGCTTCTTCCAACGAAGTGTTTACAAACAGAGCAAACTCTCTGAAGCAGTCTATTGAAGCTTCTACACAGGGACTTGTCCAGGTAAACTTAATTGCAGCGGCAGATAACACAGACTGGTACTACAGCGGATATTACATGAACTATGGTTACGAAATGAACTATGACTTCTGTGACTTATCCGGATGGGGTCCTGACTATGGTGATCCTTCAACATATCTGGATACATTCCAGCCAGAATATGCCGGATATATGATCAAATCTATCGGTATTTATTAATCGTATCTACGAAATAACAACACTGCATCGGAGCGGGGAATCCCCGCTCCCATGCACTATTGATGAGTGAACAATTATGACAAAATATTTATTAAAACGTATATTACATGGATTAGTGTCTATCGTGATCGTTGTGGCGCTGGTCATGATCATGATCTACACAATGTTAGACCGAAACCTTGTTTTTGCAGGGGATACAAAATATTCACATACAAGTAATAATGCAAGAGTTGCCTATAAATACTCTAAATGGGAAGATTATGGTTATCTGGATTATGTCACCTACTCTGACTGGCTGAATGAACTTGTAAGCAGTGGAGAATTAACAGAGGAAGAACGATCTGCAGTGGTTGGTTTCGGAAGAACCAAGGCACAGGATTCTGAGCAGGTCAGTGAATATGTCAAGAAATTCACAAAGTATTATAAGTCTCAGGGATACACGGTAGTCCGCAAAGACGCCGTCATGATGAACAAGAAGAAGTATGCCGACGGTGGTCAGCAACAGCTTTTTGCGTATAAAGATGTCCCATTGGCATCCCGTATGGGAAAATATTTTGCAAATTTAATAACAATTGATGATATTAATAATGTAGAAGACATCGTAGGCGAGAGAGGTCTCACCTTTACGTTACATGATCCTGTCTATGGTGGGGAAAAATTCTCACCGGCGATCATTGGCAATGGTACAACACACAAGTATTTACTGTACTTTGATTCCAAGTTTCCGTTTGTTCATCAGAATATTGTGACGATCAATCTTGGAACATCCTATACGGTAAATCAGGGAGTGGATGTATTCAGTACGATGACAAGCCATCAGGGATCTTATATAAAATCAACTGTCACCTATCCAACCGGTCTTGTGGAGGAGAGTGCGGACAATCTGCACACTGCAACCTATATGCAGGGTTCCAGAGAATCCAGCTTATTGTATGCAGACCGTTATGAGGATGACTACACCAATGTTGCAACATACAAAACAGGAAAATCCAAAGTGGGTTATTCCTTTGTGATCGGACTGATCGCAGTTATCATGTCTTATCTGATCGGTGTGCCGCTGGGTATCCTTATGGCGAGAAAGAAGGACAGACTGGTCGATAAGATCGGTACGCTTTATATTGTATTTATTATCGCAGTACCATCACTTGCGTATATTTTCCTGTTCAAGGCGATCGGTGGAAGCTTTGGCCTGCCGACAACCTTTGATATGGAATCGCCGAGCAGGCTGATGTATATATTGCCAATCGTATCGTTAGCACTTCCATCCATAGCAAATCTGATGAAGTGGATAAGACGTTATATGATCGACCAGATGAATTCGGACTATGTCAAATTCGCAAGATCCGGTGGTCTGACAGAGGGTGAGATTTTCACCAGACATATTTTGAAGAACGCAGCGATCCCGATCATTCAGGGAATCCCTGCAGCAGTGCTTGGAGCATTGACAGGAGCGATCATCACAGAGCGTGTGTATGTCGTTCCCGGTATTGGTAACTTATTAACAGAGGCTATCAACAAATATGATAATGGTGTTATTGTCGGTGGAACACTGTTCTATGCGATTTTAACAGTCACATCCCTTATTTTAGGTGATGTCCTAATGGCAATGGTTGATCCTAGAATTTCATTCTCAACAAAGGACAGGTAATTAGAAATGAGTCAGGATTTAGAAAAGTTCGGTATGCCGGAGGAAGAATTATTCGCTCCGGTAGACCACAGTGATCTGGAATCAGAAAAGATTACAGCGCCAAGATATTCTTACTGGCATTCTGTATTCCGTGTATTTTTTAAGAAAAAAATTAATATTATTGTTTTGGCAATTCTGGGTGTGTTGATCGCATTCACTTACCTTTATCCATTATTTGTGGAATATGATAAGTTTGGTAACTTAATGGATGCGACAACCAAACACTTGTCACCATCTGCAGCGATCGAACGTCTGGGAATGAACATTCACTGGATCTTAGGTACCGGTGCAGCCGGACAGTCCACATTCGATGCCGTATGGTTTGGATCAAGGATCTCCATTTCCCTTGCATTTATCTGTGCAGCAATCAACCTTTCCGTTGGTGTTGTTGTCGGATCTATCTGGGGATTTTCCAAAAAAGTGGAGATCGTGATGCAGGAGGTTTATAACATCCTTGCAAATATCCCATATATTTTATTGATTGCCGTTATGGTTATGTTGTTTAAGGCAGGATTCTGGACCATGGTACTGGCATTGACCATTACCGGCTGGCTTTCCATTGCGTACTTTATTCGTACACAGGTAGTCATCATCCGAGACAGAGAGTACAATCTTGCATCAAAATGTCTTGGAACAAGCACAATTAAAATTGCATTGAAGAATATTCTTCCATTTATGACATCTGTTATCGTTACACTGGCAGCAACAGAGATCCCTTCCTATATTTCTTATGAGGTGTTCTTAGCATATATCGGTATGGGTATGTCAGATATGTCACTTGGTAGATTGATTTACGAGTCAGAAAGTGCGATGCTTACCCCTGGCTGGCAGTTCGAGTTCTGGAGCCCGGTAGTCGTTGCTTCTATTATCACGATTGTTTTATATGTCGTTGGACAGAACCTTGGTGATGCATCTGATCCGAGAACACACATGTAGAGGTTAGGTAGATGGAAGATAGAAAAGTATTATTATCAGTAAAAGATTTGATCGTGAAATTCCACGTGCGAGGCAGGGTACTGACTGCTATCCGTGGCGTTTCACTGGATATTTATGAGAATGAATCCATTGCGATCGTAGGAGAGTCCGGTTCCGGTAAATCTGTTTTTACAAAAACATTTGCAGGAATGTTAGACAGCAACGGATTTATTGATAACGGCAAGATTATTTTCAGTGATGAGGAGCTTTCCGACACTGTTGTAAAATTAAATGACAATGCAAAGAAAGTCATCGCAGAGAATAAGAAAAAATTAGACGAGTATTCCAGACTGGAGTTTGGTGCAGATACTTATAAAGCAATCCTTGAGTTAGAGTCTGAAAAGAGAAGAAGAGCCGATATAAGCAAGGAAGAAGCAGAAGTGTATGAAAAAGAACTCCTTGAGTTAAAACGTGAGAGAACGAATACCTTCAACTTGAAACAGACTTACGATCCATCCAAAGAGAAGGATAAGATCAAAGAGGCTGGAAAGAAAATCTCTGAATTGGATACAAAGATCAGGGCATTCGAGAAAGAGCATGAGCAGAAGGTAAAAGAGCGTGCAAATAGTCTGGCACACGATACTGCATACAATCAGGAATTTGATAAGAAGATGGCAGAGCTTAAGGCAAAACATGCGAAGGAAGTCAGTGCAGCAATCTCAGCAGAGACAGAAACGAGAAATGAGATCCTTGCAAAAGAGGTATATCTTTCTGTCGGACGTTTTGGTTTCCGCAAGCGTATGAAGCAGAACAATGCGCTGTTGGATGCATTAAAAGAGGCAATGAAGCTTGGCGTTGATCTGAGTGATGAAGAGCAGAGAAATGCTGTTTTTGATAAAGTTACATTCCGCGTAAAATATCTGGATGAGAACAGTGAGAGATTACATGGAATCTGTATCTTAAACCTTGCAAATATCAGGGATGGAAGAGACTGGAGCCAGATCCGTGGTACGAAGATCGCTACGGTATTCCAGGATCCTATGACATCCTTAAACCCAATTATCACGATTGGAAAACAGATCACATCTGTCATCATGAAACATCAGGATTGTACCGAGAACGAGGCAAGGCTTCGTGCGCTTGACCTGATGGACAAGGTTGGTATCCCGAACCCGGAGGCACGTTTTGATGATTATCCGTTCCAGTATTCCGGTGGTATGAGACAGCGTATCGTTATCGCGATCGCCCTGTCCTGCCAGCCAAAGATCTTAATCTGTGATGAGCCTACCACAGCGCTTGATGTTACCATTCAGGCACAGATCTTAAAACTGTTAAAGGATTTACAGAAAGAGTTCAATTATACAATTGTATTCATCACACATGATTTAGGTGTGGTTGCCAATATCGCAGACCGTGTTGCAGTCTTATATGCAGGACAGATCGTTGAGGTTGGTACAGTCGAAGAAGTATTCTATGACCCGCGTCATCCATATACATGGGCATTGCTCTCTTCCCTGCCACAGCTGGCTGAGAGAAATACAACTCTTTACTCGATCACAGGTACACCACCTTCACTTTACAACAGTATCGTCGGTGATGCATTTGCACCGCGTAACCCATACTGTATGAAGATCGATACCTTAGAGGAACCACCAATGTTCAAAGTAACAGATACCCATTATGCAAAAACATGGCTGTTACACCCGGATGCTCCGAAGGTTGAAAAACCGGAAGGAATCCAGAACATTCATGAGAAACTTGTTAAAGCATTCAATATATAGGAGATTTAGATCGTGTCTAAACTAAATCGAAACACAGTAAACCAGGAGCATGCTTCTCATTTACCAGAGCATGGTCCGATTGATGAAAATGGTAAAGAAGTATTATTATCTTTAAAAAATGTGGATATTACATTCGGAAAAGGCGAAAATGCCGTCCGTGCTGTAAAAAATGCTACATTTGATATTCACAAGGGAGAGACATTCTCATTAGTAGGAGAGTCCGGTTCCGGTAAAACAACCATCGGCCGTGCGGTCATCCGTGTCAACCCATTGGCAAACGGAGAAATCTTATACAAAGGTGTCCGTATTTCCGGGAAAATCCCGAAATCCCTGGATCGCGAAGTTATCCGTAACATCCAGATGGTATTCCAGGATCCGGCAGCTTCTTTAAATGAGCGTGCAACTGTCGATTACATCGTATCCGAAGGTCTGTATAACTTCCATTTATATGAGAATGAGGCAGACCGTGTGCGTAAAGTTGAGGAAATGATCAACGAAGTAGGTCTTTTGCCGGAACATCTGACAAGATACCCACATGAGTTCTCAGGTGGACAGCGTCAGCGTATCGGTTTAGCCCGTGCAATGGTTATGGAACCGGAACTTGTTGTTGCCGATGAGCCAATCTCTGCATTGGACGTATCAATCCGTGCGCAGGTATTGAACTTACTGAAAAAGTTCCAGAGAGAAAAAGATTTAACTTATTTATTTATCGCACATGATCTTTCCATCGTCAGATTTATCTCTGACCGTATCGCCGTTATTTACAAAGGTGATATCGTGGAGATTGCAGATGCAGAAGAGTTGTTCAACTTCCCACTGCATCCATACACACATTCTCTGATCTCTGCGATCCCGATTCCGGATCCGCAGTTAGAGAAAAATAAAGTGCTGTTTACCTATGATCCATCCATTCATGATTACAGTACAGACAAACCGGAGTTAGTCTGTATCGGTCATGACCACTGGGTATTTGGTAATAAGAAAGAGATTGAAGAATACAAAGCTACGCGTGAGAAGAACGTGCCTTTAAAAACAATTACGATTTTAGACAAAGATGCACCGAGACCAGAGGAACATCATGACAATGTTGCGCATGATGAGATCCAGCTTCCGCCACTTCACGACACAGGAAGCACATGGTATGCACTGATTTCATTCTTACTTCCGGTCATTGGTATTATTGCAGCGATGATCTTTAAGAAACACAGACATTATCGTAACTACAAGATGTGCAAAAAGGGTGCCATTGCAGGATTTATTGTGCTTGCAGTCATTCTTGCATTGTTCCTGCTGGCACTTGCAGCAGTGTTTATTTAAGATATGGGGAGAACCGTCAGAGGTGGCAGCAGAAACCATACGCCGAATGTGAGACCGGTTCAGAAGGTGGAACTTTCGGAGAAAAATACAAGACAGAGATTTATCGCAGTGATCGTATTGCTGGTCATTGCTTCAGGCGCATTTATGTATGCACTGAATGGATTGATGTCAAATGACAGCGGATGGACAAACATTGAAGTGGGTTCATCCGCTGAAATTCATTGTGGAGATGATTATATCTTCCGTTATTATGTCGGGGCAGCGGGCGTAAATGCCACCGCAGAAAAAAAAGCGCTGACGCTGCTCTACACAGATTCCATTGTAAAAGCCTATAAAATATTCAGCAGTGATGAATCATTTGAAGGGATCACAAACGTGTATGATCTCAACCAGCACCCGAATGAGACAATGCTTGTGGATGATGCATTATACCATGCTTTTGAACTGATCGCAGAGACCGGGAACCGGGCAATTTATCTTGCGCCTGTGTATACAGAATATGACAATCTGTTTTTCTGTAATGATGACTCCGAGACAGTTAACTATGATGCTTACCAGAATGGGGAAGTGGCAGCCTATTTTTCAGAGGTGGCGGCTTACAGCAATGATCCGTCTGGCGTGAACGTCGAACTGCTCGGAGGCAATCAGGTAAAATTGTATGTATCCGACGATTACCTTACTTTTGCAGAGAATAATTTTATTTCGGATTTCATTGATTTTTCGTGGATGAAAAACGCTTTCATTACTGATTATGTGGCGGATGTCATGATAGAGAACGGTTATACACTGGGTTCGCTGACAAGCTATGATGGATTTACGAGAAATCTGGATCTGACATCTGCACTTACAAAATTAAATGCCGATTCGGATACTTCCGGGACAGCAGAGGAAAATGCGGAATATTCTTTTAATATATATGACAGGCAGGGGAATATTATTTATCCTGCCGGTGTCATGCATTATAACGGGGTAGAAAGCATTGTCAGTCTGCACAATTATCCGATGTCGGATAAGGAAAAATATAATTATTATGAATTTAAGAGCGGTGATATCAGGACACGTTATGTTGATACCGCAGACGGACTGTGTAAGTCCGCAGTCAATAATATGGCAGTTTATGCGGACGACATCAGCTGTGCAGAACTTGCTTTGAAGGTAAGCCCGGTTTACATCGCTGATACGATGGATACAGAGGCGGTAAAAAATCTCGCAGAAAACGGTATCCAGACGATTTATGGAGAGAACAGTGTGCTCTATTACACGGATCCAGGATTAGAACTGACAGATATGTATGACAAAGATGGCGTGCATTATACATCAGAGTTATTAGAGTAAGCAGACAGGCAGTTGCGGAAAGCCGCAATTGCCTGTTTTACTGTCTTGGATTATACTAAGCAGGGAATATTAGTTGAATGTTCGTAAGTTGTGGAAGAGGAGAAGACAGGCATGATTTTCGGAGAGAAGACAGAGGAACAGAAACGTGTTGCGGAACTGGCGCGCGAGGTAAAAGAACTCCGCAGGGAGTTGTTAGCCTGCAAGCTGGATAAAAAACAGGTGGAAGTCCAGATGAAAGAATTAAAGGACGCATTAGAACTCGGTGGAAACCTGCGTCAGGGGTATGTCGATTCGCAGGAACATATGGCAGTTGCAAGGCGTGGACTGATCAATATGATGGAGGATATGAACGAGATTCCCATCGGGGATGTGAAGCGTGATCTTGACAGACTGAACGGACATTTGGATCAGATCTTCCATGAGTGCAGTATCCGGGAGGATGATCCGGATTTTAAGTCCACAGCCGACGGACTCAAAAATATGGCGGCAAATATGGACAAAATCAATCTGATCATGCTGCGGAGCGAGTTGGAAAATTTGCAGGCATTGCTGGAGGATACCTCGGAATGGCGTTCCCCGAATTTTTTTGCACTTGCATATTATCTACAGCATGAGGAAGAGAGCAAAGTCGGTGAAATGGAAAATGAATTCCGCAACAGCTTTTTAGAGCGATATCTGGAGGAACATCTGATGGAATCGCTGGCTATGGAAGCCAATTACGCGGGATGCGGAGAGAAATTAGAGCAGATGATCCAGCATTATATTTACGCATAAGCTTATATTTAAGGATAAGTATACGCATGGTAAGAATGCAAAAAAAAGGTTTACATAATATGTAAAAACGGCTCGTTATGACATGCGAACATAAAGACTATAACTACAGGTTATTATAAAGTACAAATTGCATAATTTAGTGTTAAAACACATCAATAATTTAGGTGATTCTGAATATTGTGCATAAATTTAAAATTTGATAAGATTCTCTACAAGAAAAAGAAAGTTGAGAAGAAAAAATTAAATTATCTCAATAAAATTTAATTTTTGCTTTTCAAAAAGGAGGCTAAATCCTCTCCTCACTCAGAGGAAAAATTTTACTTCGTAAAATTGGATTTGCTTCGCAAACAAGGAGGATTATTATGAAGAAAGCAGTGAGTATGTTTTTAGCAGCTGCACTGGCAGTTGGCACATTCGCGGGATGTGGATCATCCGCAGATACAGGAAGCACAGGCAGCGCAGCATCAACGGAGAGCGGTTCCACAGACAGCGCAGCAGACGGAAGCGTATTTAAGATCGGTGGTATCGGACCTACAACAGGTGCAGCTGCAATTTATGGTTCCGCAGTTATGAATGCCGCACAGATCGCAGTAGATGAGATCAATGAAGCAGGCGGTATCAATGGATATCAGGTAGAATTCAAAGCAGAAGACGACCAGAACGACGCTGAGAAATCTGTCAATGCTTATAATTCTTTAAAAGACTGGGGCATGCAGGTTCTGATGGGAACTGTTACAACAACTCCATGTATTGCAGTTGTTGATAAGACAGCAGAAGATGGTATGTTTGAGATCACACCATCCGCTTCTTCCACAGATGTCATTGAAAACGACAATGTATTCCAGGCATGCTTTACAGACCCGAATCAGGGAACAGCTTCCGCACAGTACATTGGCGAGAACAATCTTGCAACAAAAGTAGCCGTTATCTATGACAGCTCTGATGTATATTCATCCGGTATTGAAGCTACATTCGTCAAAGAAGCAGCAAATCAGGGATTTGAGGTTGTCGCAGAGGAAGCTTTCACAGCAGATTCCAAGACAGACTTCTCCACACAGTTACAGAAAGCACAGAGTGAAGGCGCTGATCTGGTATTCCTCCCAATCTACTATACAGAGGCTTCTATCATTTTAAATCAGGCAAACGGAATGGGCTATGAACCGACATTCTTTGGATGTGATGGTATGGACGGTATCCTTGATGTGAAAAACTTTGATACATCTTTAGCAGAAGGTTTAATGTTATTAACACCATTCGTTGCGGATGCAGATGATGAGAAGACACAGGCATTTGTATCTAAATACAAAGAGCTTTACGGTGATACACCAAACCAGTTCGGTGCAGATGCATATGATGCAATTTATGCGATCAAAGCTGCAATCGAGGAAGCTGGCGTAACACCGGATATGAGCGTATCTGATATCGGAACAGCTCTGACAGAGGCTATGACAAAGATTTCTGTAGATGGTCTGACAGGTGATGGCATGACATGGGAAGCTACCGGAGAAGTAAGTAAAGCTCCAAAGGCTATGGTGATCAAAGACGGTGCTTATACAGCAATGTAATCTGCGATAATGATACAACGAAAATAAGGGCGATCCAGTTTCCCCAGAGGGTGTCAACGGTGGCTTGGGCTGCCGTATGACACCTTCTTTTTAACAGAAAGATTGTATACAGGTATTTTATATGTTATAATTCTTGATGTGAAAAAGTAATGTTTTAACGTAGTAAATTAACAGAAAGACAGAGGTGTAGTTATGAATTTTTTATCCTACCTGATCAACGGTATCAGCCTCGGCAGTGTCTATGCAATTATCGCATTGGGATACACCATGGTTTATGGTATCGCAAAAATGTTAAATTTTGCACACGGTGATGTTATTATGGTAGGCTGCTATATTGTCTTTATGACAATGAGCGGACAGGGCTGGGGAGCGATCCCGGCAGTGGTACTTTCTATTATCGTGTGTACCGTACTCGGCATTGCGATTGAAAAGATCGCATACAAACCACTCAGAAAGGCAGCGCCTCTGGCAGTTCTTATCACTGCCATCGGTGTCAGCTATTTCTTAGAGAATGCAGCATTGCTGATCTTTGGCGCTGACACCAGATCATTTACAAATATTGTAACACTTCCGGCATTGAAACTGGCAGGTGGAGCACTCACAATCTCCGGTACAACAATTGTTACATTTCTGGCGTGCGTTGTGATCATGGCTGCACTGATGCTTTTTATCAAGAAAACCAAAGCCGGTCAGGCAATGCTTGCAGTATCTGAGGATAAGGATGCAGCGCAGTTAATGGGAGTGAATGTAAATGCAACGATCTCCCTGACATTTGCAATTGGTTCCGGTCTTGCAGCGGTAGCAGGCGTACTGTTCTGTTCCGCTTATCCGACACTGACACCGTATACGGGTGCAATGCCTGGTATCAAGGCGTTCACAGCCGCTGTATTCGGAGGAATCGGTTCCATTCCGGGAGCATTGATCGGAGGGATCCTTCTTGGTGTGATCGAGATCTTAGGCCGCGCATATATCTCGTCCCAGTTATCCGATGCGATCGTGTTTGCAGTCCTGATCATTGTGCTTCTCGTGAAGCCTTCGGGAATTTTGGGCAAACAGGTTCATGAGAAAGTGTAGGTGGCAGATATGGCAAAGTTAAATTTGAAATCAATGAAAAAAAGTACAAAAGATCATATCATTACATTTGCTATGGTCATTGTGGTTTACATAATTGTACAGACTATGATCACAACCGGCAACATGTCCTCCCTGATGCAGGGACTTCTTGTTCCAATGTGTACCTATTCGATCGTGGCAATTGGTTTAAACCTCTGTGTCGGTTATCTGGGCGAGCTTAGTATCGGTCATGCCGGATTTATGTGTGTGGGAGCATTTTCCAGTGCATTCTGCACAAAACTGTTACAGGACAGCATTCAGAATGAAGTGATTCTGTTTTTGATTGCAATTGCAGTTGGAACTCTCGCAGCCGCATTTTTTGGATTCCTCATCGGTATTCCGGTGCTCCGTCTCCGTGGCGACTATCTGGCGATCGTAACGCTTGCTTTTGGTGAGATCATCAAAAATGTCATTAATGTTTTATATATTGCAAAAGATGAGAATGGATTCCATTTTGCTATCTCGGATGGAAATAAGATCGAGTTAAGCGAAGATGGCATCTGGCTGATCAATGGAGCAAAGGGAATTGCAAAGATTCCTCATTTATCCAGTTTTACAGCTGGTGTCATCATGATCCTGGTCATTTTATTTATCGTATACAACTTTGTAAATTCCAGAACCGGCCGTGCGGTGATGGCAATCCGTGACAACCGGATCGCAGCAGAATCTGTCGGTATCAATATAACAAAGTTCAAACTGATGGCATTTACCATTTCCGCAGCGATCGCAGGTGCTGGAGGTGTGCTTTATGCGCATAATCTTTCTACCGTTACAGCAACTCCGACAAACTTTGGATACAATATGTCCATCATGATCCTGGTATTTGTCGTATTAGGCGGCATGGGAAGCTTCCGTGGATCGATCATTGCAGCAGTCATTTTAACACTGCTTCCGGAGGTGCTCCGTGGACTGAAGGATTATCGTATGTTGATCTATTCCATCGTTCTGATCGCAATGATGCTTTTCAACTGGGCACCAAAATGTATCGAGATGAGACAGCGTATCGCAGCAAAATTCAAAAAGCCAGCAAAAAAGGAGGCAGCATAATATGGCATTATTAGAGGTAAAAAATCTTGGGATCTCCTTTGGTGGACTTCGTGCGGTAGACGGATTCAACATTACAATTGAAAAGGGACAGTTATATGGTCTGATCGGACCAAACGGTGCAGGAAAAACGACCTGTTTTAATATGCTGACAGGTGTGTATACACCAACCGATGGAACCATCACATTGGACGGAAAAGACATTACTGGCAAAAAGACGATGGAGATCAATAAAGAGGGAATTGCCAGAACGTTCCAGAATATCCGGCTTTTCAAAGAGCAGTCTGTTCTGGATAATGTCAAAATAGGTTTACATAATCAAATGCCTTATTCTACATTGACAGGAATCCTGCGTCTGCCAAAATACCGCAAAGTGGAAGCAGAGATGAATGAAAAGGCAATGGAACTTCTGAAAGTGTTTGATCTGGATAAAGAGGCTGATTTCCTTGCATCCAATCTTCCCTATGGTAAACAGAGAAAACTGGAGATCGCCCGTGCACTTGCGACAAATCCAAAATTATTACTGCTTGACGAACCGGCAGCTGGTATGAATCCAAATGAAACAAAAGAACTGATGGAAACAATCCATTTTGTCAGGGATGAGTTTGACATGACGGTTCTTCTGATCGAACATGATATGAAGCTTGTGTCAGGAATCTGTGAGGAACTTACGGTGTTAAACTTCGGACAGGTGTTAGCACAGGGAAAAACCAGTGATGTATTAAATGATCCACAGGTTATCAAGGCATATCTGGGTGAATAGGAGGACGTTATTATGGCAATGCTTGAGGTAAAAAATCTGGAAGTATATTATGGTGTGATCCAGGCCATAAAAGGTATTTCCTTTGAAGTAAATGAGGGCGAAGTCATTGCATTGATCGGTGCCAACGGAGCTGGAAAGACCACAACGTTACAGACCATCACCGGAATGCTTCAGCCGAAAGCCGGAGAGATTATTTTTGAGGGCAAAGATATCAGCAAAATTCCGGGACATAAGATCGTATCCATGGGAATGGCACATGTACCGGAAGGAAGACGTGTGTTTGCAGAATTATCTGTGTACGAAAATCTGAAATTAGGCGCATATACCAGAAAAGATAAAAAAGAGATCGAGGAGACATTGGCACGTGTATACAAGAGCTTCCCGCGTCTGGAGGAGCGGAAAAACCAGCTTGCCGGAACACTGAGCGGTGGCGAACAGCAGATGCTTGCTATGGGACGCGCACTGATGTCAAAGCCGAAGATCATTTTAATGGATGAACCTTCCATGGGACTCTCTCCGATTCTTGTAGAAGAGATTTTCCATATTATCCGGGAGATTTCTGCGGGTGGAACAACGGTACTGCTTGTAGAGCAGAATGCAAAAAAAGCACTTGCGATCGCAGATCGTGCCTATGTATTAGAGACCGGCAATATTGTGCTGTCCGGAGATGCAAAGGAAATGATGAACAATGATTCCATTAAAAAGGCATATCTTGGCGAATAACGGACGATGTAAATGTGGATAAGAGATACACTTTTTGGGCAGAGAGGTGTATACTGAAAGAAAGAATTGCAGAAAGGCTGGGCAGGATATGAAAAAAACTGTAATTACAATTGCGAGAAGCTACGGCAGTGGTGGTAAGACACTTGGTAATTTACTGGCAGAAGATCTTGGCATTAACTGTTATAGCAGGGAAATCTTAAGAATGGCATCTGACGAGAGCGGAATCAATGAGGCATTGTTTGGCGAAGTGGATGAGAAAATGAAAAAGTCACCACTCCTGTTTAATATCTTAAAAAAGAATCCATATAAAGGTGGAGTACTTCCACCGGAAAGCAGTGATTTTGTATCAGATGACAATCTTTTCAATTATCAGGCAAAGGTCATCAAAGATCTTGCCGCACAGGAGTCGTGCATTATCATTGGCCGCTGTGCTGATTATGTTTTAAAAGACAATCAGGATGTGATCCGTTTATTTTTCTACGCACCATTGGAGGACTGTATCAGGCGTGTCGTTGACCAGAATGGTATCTCTGCAAAAGAGGCGGAGAAGAAGATCGCAAAGATTGATAAATACCGCGCAGATTATTACAAATACTATACTGGTCATGCATGGAATGATGCAAGAAATTATGATTTTTGTCTGGATACTTCTTCGATGAGTTATGAAAAACTGATCGCTGTGGTGAAGGATATCATTAAGATTTATCAGGAGTAAGCGGAGTTTCACTTATGAACTGCCGCCTGTAGGTGGTGTTACGGATTGTTAGATTGAATTTTATAATTTCGGTTATGAACAAAATATTGCAGTCTGACATGGTTACGAAAACATGAATGTGAAATGGACGAATATTGTGTTTCGTTGCGTTAAACATTGCGATGAACCTTTCTGATCATTTGTGTTCAGCAGAGGCTTCCACAAATGGAGAGTTTCATCTCCATAACGCAAAACGAAAACAATATTCGTCCATTTTACATTCATTATCTCATAAGTTATGAAACTGCAATATTTTGAATATACACTTCATAGAAATTCAATCTAACAATCCGTCAATCCATGTTACGAGCGGCAGAACTCAAGGACGAAACTCCGGTTATTAAAACTAAGTCTTGTGAAAGAAAATAGAAACTATTATAATGTTTTGTATGAGTAACAAATGTTGTCATGGATAGGAGAAGGGTGAAATATGTTTGAACTGATA
Organism: uncultured Roseburia sp.; assembly: GCA_900542495.1. Taxonomy (GTDB): domain Bacteria; phylum Bacillota; class Clostridia; order Lachnospirales; family Lachnospiraceae; genus Roseburia. The sequence goes on along the minus strand of UQNW01000017.1, from coordinate 45,467 downwards.
TTTATTATTATTGTGATCGCTGTAATCGTATCAAAGGTGAAAGCGCAGAATCAGGGAGCAAATCGAAACAATACTACATATATCAATGGAAAACCGGTAAAGAATAACCGCCAACAGCTTTATGGAGCCGGGCAGGTGAGCCGTCAGGCGCAGCCGTACAGAGGGGCACAGTCAAATCGACAGGCACAGCCGTACAGAGGGGCACAGCCATACAGGCCACAGCCGTCCGGGCGTCCGGTGCAAAATCCCTGGTCACAGACAAATAGAGGAACAGCGCAGTCACGTCCACAGAAAAATCAGGATATTTTAAGCCGCGCAAAACAGAATGTTCAGGAAAATGATGAAGATTTGTTGAAAGATGCGGATAGAATGCAGCATGAGGCTGCAAGAGGAGCGGCAGAGACACCGATATTGACACCGAGTGCAAAAGTTGCAATGCAGGGGGTACAGCCTGTCGGACAGCAGATTGGAGCCGGTTTTGATGAGGACTGTGATATCATGCAGAAATTGAACGATCTCATGATCATGGGCTATAGTGGTAATCTGGAATTTGACAGGGATTTTATTGCAGAAGGCGTGGATATGTTGAACAGCTATCAGGAATTTGGAAATAATTTATAGATTTCTGATTATGTAGTTCATTAAAAAATAATTTACATAAATTGCGTCAGAAAAGAGGAATCAGCGTGCGGCAATTACCGAAAAGCGGAGAATTTTACCGGCATTTTAAAAATAAATTATATCAGATCGTTACCGTGGCAAAACATTCGGAAACAGGGGAGCAGCTTGTGATTTATCAGGCGTTATATGGAGATTATGGCGTATATGCAAGACCACTGGAAATGTTTGTCAGCGAGGTTGATCATGAGAAGTATCCGGAAGTAACACAGAAGTATCGTTTCGAGAAAGTAGAACCCCGTGCAGATGCGGAAGTGAGAGCACAGGAACAGAAACAAGTGTACATGGATCAGGTGGAAGCACAAGAACCGAGACAGGCGTACACAGATCAGACCACGGAATCGCAGGCACAGAAGCCAGTTTGTGCAGATCAGATAACAGAAGCGCAGTGGCAGCAGAGTGACAGAGTGGAAGGAAAAGAGGCAGCTTTGAGTGCGCAGGACGATTTTGAAGGTGGCATCAATCCGAAAGTTTTAGAATTTTTAGATTCGGATGACTTTGACGAGCGTTATAATATTTTGGTGGCACTGCGGGATGAAATAGACGATCAGATGATCAACACATTGGCGGTGGCATTGGACGTTGTGATTCCGGAAGGGGATCTTGATGACCGTTACGATCAGTTAAAGAGTTGTCTGCGTACAAGACAACGGTATGAGAGCAATCGCCTCAGATAAAGATGTTTGCAAATTATGTAAACTAAATAAAATAGTACGCCTAGCGTTTGCTAAGCGTACTATTGTGATATTTGGAGGAAAAAGTGACATCTTCTCCGAACCATGCGGGTGGAACAAAATGTTCTGCCTCTTCTTTTGTCTCAAATTCAACTTCGGCAAGCTGTAAAGGTGCAAGTTCCCCTTCAAAAACATCCAATTCAATTGTAAGTTTATCGGTAAGCGGAATCAGATATCTGCGTTTTTGAATCAGGATTCCGTCAATTTTTTCCTTTAAGTGTGCGAAGGCTTCTGCGTTTAATGGAAGGTTATATTCTTCACGGCACATCAGACCGGCACCCTTGTAGGTCAAGGTATATTTATCGTTGGATTTTCGGATGCGCACAACCGGATCAGTGTTCAAATAACCCTGTTCAATCTGTTTACATTCATATTGATCCAAATTTTCCGGAAGTTTATCAATTAAATATTTACGTTCGATTTCCATAAAAATCTCCATTCTTTTTACTCTATCACATAGGTATTGCGAAACATACATCACGTTTTCTATGAGTTTTGTAATTATCTATGACTCTATCATAGATGAGCAAAAGTGATTTTGCAATAAGGAAGTAGTGATTTACGTTTTTAGGCTTTTGCTGGAACTGGATTTGTGATACAATGTGCGAAAGCAATGAGCAGTGTTCGAAGCGGAGGAAACACAATTCGACTGCTGGCAGTTGGGGTTGTGTTTCTTCCGCTTCGAGGAGGGCGAATGCCCGGCAACCCGGAAAATCTTTGATTTTTCGTGCGTGCACTGCGAGACTGGAAAAACCGCAGGTTTTGTACATAATATAACAAATGGAGGATAAACGGCATGAAAAAAGTTGGTATTTTTATGGCAGACGGATGTGAAGAGATTGAGGGACTGACCGTTGTTGACATTGTGCGCAGGGCAAAGTTAGAGATGACAACCATTTCTATCACAGATAAAAAAGAAGTGACAAGTTCCCATAATGTCACATTTTTGACAGACGCACTTGCATCGGAAGTAGATTTTGACGGATTTGATGCAATTGTTCTACCGGGAGGAATGCCTGGAACATTAAATCTCGGAGCAAGCGATATCGTGAATAAAATAATAAAAAAATTTGCAGCAGAGGGAAAAATCGTAGCTGCAATCTGTGCGGCACCAAGTGTGTTGGGAGCAGCCGGATTATTAGAGGGAAGACATGCTACCTGTCATCCGGGATTTGAGGAAAAACTGACCGGGGCGATCACAAGCGAGGATGCCGTTGTCGTTGACGGTAATATTATCACAAGCCGTGGTATGGGAACTGCCATTGATTTTGGACTTGCAATCGTGGAGTGTCTGACAGAATTTGACGAGGAAGTTGTCGGACATGTGAAAAAAGGAATTGTCTACCGCAATTTTGAAGAAGCGTAGTCATTACACAGAATATACAAAAAGAGATTTCATTATGAAATCAGTTTATCGGTTTACATAATAAATATAAAAAGCCGCCGCAGATCTTAGGCAGATACCAAAGATGTGCAGTGGCTTTTTCCTAATGGCTAGTTTTTCATCTGTTCTTCCTGCTTCATGATCATTTTTTTGACCATTTCACCACCAATGCTTCCAGCCTGTGCAGAAGTTAAGTCACCATTGTAACCTTCTTTTAAAGGTACTCCAATCTCACTTGCAACTTCCTGTTTGAAACGATTCATGGCTTCTTTTGCCTGTGGTACAGCCATTTTACTGGTGTTAGAACCTGAATTAGATCCGCTCATGGTTTCACCTCCATATTTTTTCCTTGTGTTATTTTAGGAGTGCAGCAGCGTCATTGCTGCTGACGATTCAGAAGCAAGCCGCTGTTGTTTGTCCTAATTCTATTATGAACAGCATTCAAAAAAATATGTTGGAAATATTTGGAAAGTGTTGCTGAAATGAATGTTCTAAGATTGCAAATTTGAGTTTTTTATGATAAAATATCCGACAAATCGGAAAGATAGAGGAGAAATATGAAGATTTATGAAAAAATTTTTAGCAGACTGGAATTACTGCATATGAGCCAGACAGAATTATCAAAGAAAACAGGGATAGCTACCAGTACGATAAGTGATTGGAGAAAGAAAAGGATGAATCCACAGGCTGATAAACTGGTTCCAATTTGTAAAGCACTGGATATGACACTTGCAGAGTTATTGTGTGAGGAAGAGGAAAACAACGTTTCAATCATGACATCAAACTGTATTTCGGATGAAAAAATAACAATTGAGAAAATGCTTACATCTCCAGATGATATTAAAGGACGAGTATTCCAATATTTTAATGATATATATTTAGGTTTGGAAAAGAATCAGTCTGCTAAAAGGAAAGTAAGGAATGTTTCTATTATTCAGGATGCAGAAGGTAAAAAAATAGTTCTTATTAATGATAAAAAATTTAAGGGATTGTCAAAAGCTGACTGGAAAGAAGTTGAGAATTATTTAAAGGAGTATGTGGGTGATTTCTATGAGATAGCATATTGTTCAGAAAAAATTTTTATAGATACAGATTTCCCAGATGAATATTCCAATTCAGATAGCAGAATTACATTAAAAGGACCAAGAAGAGTTGCGAAGGCAAATGCTGCACAGGCAATTCCAGAATTAATACAAATAGCAACACCTGTAAAAGAAATCTGGCAGCAGAATAAAGAATCAAAACACGAAAAAGATGCAAAATATGGGTGGTATAGATATAACGTGCGTTTTGGAATCCCAGTGTACAATAATGATGGAGAATTGGAGCGATATAACATTTTTGGAGCAGTTATGTTAGTAAGACATGATGAAGATGGAAAAAAATATCTTTATGATTTTACAACAATAAAAAAAGAAACGAATAGCCCGCTTGAGTCATAGACTGTACGGTGAAAACCCGTTTCTTTAATAATTAGATAATACAGTAAAGGTAAAAAAAAGTCAATTGAAATTAACAAATAACAAAAACAATCAAAATCCCTTATTTTTCAAAGCAGATCACGGATGCATATGCGGTAATGACGATCAGATTGACAATATCAATCTCATACTTTGGTGGTTCAAGAAGTGTTTTGCAAAAGTTATAACTGCTGAGCTTGCTTGAAGGAGAGAGCAAATTTATTTTATTGTGTTGACAATTTAGTGATTTTATGATTTATTAGTTTAGTAAGCTAAATTGTAGGGAATCAGGACGTCATATTTGTGACGTTTATAACTGCAAAATACAAAGAAAGAGAGGTAAGGATATGATTCAGTTTACAACATTTCACACAACATTACAAAATCATATGCAGAATTACCTCGGTAAGAATCTTAGATAACAGAAGTATGTTATAAGAAGGAAAGTTTTGTCCGTGGTGTAATTCGCCACGGACTTTTTATGTTTTAAGACAGATCAGCGGATAAATGCGCTTCGTGGTGAAGATACTGCGGAGCGCTTTTTGTTTACCGGGGGATTCGCAAAAAACAAGGAGGATTTATGAGAAAGTTAAGCAGTTATATCGGGCGTTACTGGTATGGTTATTTGTTTGCCGTTGCAAGCATGGTCACTGCTATTGCGTTAGATATGTTATATCCGAAGATCACACAGAAGATTGTGGATGACGTTATTTTAGGCGGGCAGATGGAGATTCTGACAAAGCTGTTGGCAGGAATCGTGCTCGTTGGAATCGGACGAAGCATTTTTGGTTATTGTAAGGAGTTTACGTTTGATTTTCTGTCATCGAAAATCGGGGCAGAGATGCGAAAGGATTTATTTAACCACATTCAGACCTTGTCCATGCGGTATTTTGACGATACCAATACAGGAGAACTGATGGCGAGAGTCAAAGATGATGTGGATAAAATCCAGAATGCATTAGGTTATGTGGGAATGTTGCTGATCGAGGTGACGATCCATGTGGTATTTGTTTTATACTGCATGTTTTCCCTGAATTGGAAAATGGCATTTTTGCCGGTTACAGTCATGCTCTGCTGCGCTGTGGTGGCAATTATCATGGAGCGTAAGTTGGATAAAGTTTATGAGGATATCAGCGAGGAAAATGCGGTGCTGACCACTGTTGCAGAGGAAAATCTGGCAGGTGTGCGCACGGTAAAAGCGTTTGCAAGGGAAGATTATGAGATCAAAAAATTTTTGTCCCACAATGAACGCTATTACGATCTGAACATCACACAGTCCAAAGTGCTGGTGCGGTATTATCCGCTGTTTCAGTTTGTCGGAAAAGTGCTTCCTGTGGCAATTACCATTCTTGGAGGAATTTCTGTGATGAATGGAAATATGTCATTAGGTGCGCTGGTCGCATATGTGGAATACAGCAGAAACTGTACCTGGCCAATGGAAATGATGGGATGGCTGACAAACGACCTGTCTTCCGCAGTCGCATCATATAAAAAGATCAAGAAAATATATGAGGTGAAACCGGAAATTGAGGATAGCCGGAATGTTGTAACGTTAGATCATGTCAGCGGTAATGTTGAGTTTGATCATGTTTCCTTCAAACTAGATGGAAAACAGATTTTATCAGACATCAGTTTTTCGGTAAAAGAGGGAAAGACGCTCGGAATTATGGGGGCGACAGGTTCCGGAAAATCATCGATCATCAACATGCTGCATCGTTTTTATGACACAACGGAAGGATCCGTCAGACTCGACGGTGTGGATATCAGAAAAATATCTTTAAGACAGCTTAGAAGAAGCGTTGCCGTTGTTTTACAGGATGTGTTCCTGTTTTCGGATACCATTGAAGAAAATATTAAAATGGGTAACCGCAGCACGATGCAGATGGACGAGATAAAGAGTGCCGCAGCGAGTGCGCAGGCAAGCAGTTTTATTGAAAAAATGGATGAACAGTATGAGACCGTTATCGGTGAGCGCGGTGTAGGACTTTCCGGCGGACAGAAACAGCGGATCAGTATTGCACGCGCATTGTCAAAACACAGCCCGATTCTTGTCATGGACGATTCCACTTCAGCTCTTGATATGGAGACCGAGCATGAGATCCAGAAGACATTAAACAGTCTGAAAGACACGACGAAGATCATCATTGCACACCGCATTTCAGCGGTCTGCCACGCAGATGAGATCATTTATCTGCAGGATGGCAGGATCGCAGAGCGCGGCACACATGAGGAGCTTCTTGCAAAGAAGGGACTGTATTATGACACTTATATGGCACAGTACGGCGGATATCTGGCATCTTAAAAAGTATGTCATGCAGAAGCTGGAAATAAAAATATAAAATGACACATATAGCGAAGGCAGGGCTTCGCTGGAAATTTGACCTGATTTCAATATAACACAGAAGGAGGCTACCATGGCAGTCAATTCATTTCGTGAAGACGAATATATGGAAAACACCGACAAAAAGAAGATTTTAAGCCGGCTGCTTTCCTATTTATTAGATTATAAATTAGCGATTGCCGGCGTTTTGGTCTGTATGGGGATTACCGTAGGGATCTCACTGGTAAACCCATTGCTGATTGAAGAGGCGATCGATCATTACATAGCGCAGTCAGATTTTAAAGGACTGATCGCACTTGGAATTTTTGCGCTCGCACTGAACGTTCTTTTTATCATTCTCGTAAAAGTAAGAATGTACAGTATGTCCGTGATTTCCAATAAAATATTATTAAAGATCCGACAGGATTTATATGAGCATATCCAGACGTTATCTTTCTCGTTTTTTGACAGCAGACCGACCGGAAAAATTCTTGCAAGAATCATCGGAGATGTCAATTCACTGAAAGATGTCCTGACGAATATGGTCACGACTCTGATCCCGGAATTTATCACCGTCATCGGTGTTGTCGTGATCATGATGATAAAAGACTGGCGTCTGGCGCTGGCATCCTTAAGCACGATCCCGATCATGATCGTCGGTATTTTTCTGGTGCAGAAAATATCTCATAAGAGATGGCAGATTTACCGTAAAAAATCATCCAACCTCAATGCCTACGTGCATGAGGACATTGCAGGGATGAATGTAGTGCAGAGTTTTGGTGCGGAGGACGAGACAAAAGAAATTTTTGAGAACCTGACGGATGAACACCGCAATGCGTTTGTGGATGCAGTCATTTTTGCAGATATGTTCGGACCGGTCATTGACTTCTGCTGGGGAATCGGAGCGATGATGCTATATCTGGTCGGCATCCGTTTCCTTGGGTTTGAAAAAGTATCCGTCGGACTTTTAGTGGCGTTCGGAAGCTATATTAATATGTTCTGGAACCCGATCATGAATCTGAGTAACTTTTACAATAATCTGGTCACAAACCTGACAGCCGCAGAGAGGATTTTTGATATTCTGGATACCGAACCGGACATCACAGATGCAAAAGATGTAGAAGAACTGCCGGAAGTAAAGGGTGAAGTGACATTTTCGCATGTTGGATTCACCTATGACCGGGGAACACCGGCGGAGACGAAGGTGTTAGAGGATGTCAATTTTGTCGTGAAACCGGGTGAGACGATCGCACTTGTCGGACCGACGGGCGCAGGAAAAACAACGATCGTCAATCTGATCAGCCGTTTTTATGATATTGAGCAGGGAAAAATCCTGATCGACGGATATGACCTGACGAAAGTATCCATGAACAGCCTGCGCAGACAGATGGGCGTCATGACACAGGATAACTTCATTTTTCAGGGAACTGTAAAAGATAACATTTTATATGGAAAACTGGATGCCACCGACGAAGAGGTGATCGCAGCAGCGAAGGCTGTCAATGCACACGACTTTATCATGAAAATGGAAAAAGGTTATGACACTGAACTGAAAGAGCACGGAGCAGGACTGTCCATCGGGCAGCGCCAGCTGATCGCATTTGCAAGAACAATGGTTTCCATGCCAAAAATCCTGATCTTAGATGAGGCAACTTCAAGCATTGACACACATACTGAGATTTTAGTGCAGAGAGGGATAGAGGCTCTGCTTGCCGGAAGAACGAGTTTTGTCATTGCACACCGTCTGTCGACCATCCAGAATGCAGACCGTATTTTTGTGATTGACAAAGGCGGTATTTTAGAGCAGGGAAGCCCGGCGGAACTGATGGAGAAAAAAGGAGCTTATTATAAGCTTTATATGGCGCAGTTTGCAGAGCTGGGATAAAATTATCAGGCACACAGAACAAAAATTTTTTGATTTCTAAAAAATGAGGGAGATTTTTATAATGTATACAATCCAAAGAATTACCAAAGAAAATAAATCAGACATTCATCTGCTGAATGAACCATTTAAAATCTGGGGGAGAATGACTCCACTTTTCGATGGAAAAGCATGGTCCTATCAGACGAAAGAGTTACCACGGGAAAAGCAGTATGAAATGTGTTTTCCTGATTTTGAAAATAACTATGACGAAATGAAAAGTGAGTATTTTTTTGCAGGGGCATATGATGGGCAGGGAACATGCATCGGGCTTGCCGTCTATAAAAATGACTGGTTCGATTATCTGTATCTGGATGACCTGAAAGTGAATGGCAGCCACAGGGGACATGGCATTGGGAAAATGCTGATCGAAGAAGGCAAAAAGATTGCTCTCGAAAACGGATATCATGGTATTTATACGATAGGTCAGGACAACAATCTTTCTGCCGATCTTTTTTACCTGAAAAATGGTTTTGAAATTGGCGGATTCAATACGCAGGTTTACAAGGGGACGAAGCAGGAAGGAAAAAGTGACATCTATTTTTATTTAAATATTGAATAGCATCAGGAGCAGAAAAATGAGTAAATTGTATTTTGTACGACATGGCGAAAGCGAATGGAATGTAGCAGACAAAATTTGCGGAAGAACAGATATTCCGCTCACGAAGAGAGGTCATGAACAGGCGGAGGAAACCGGGAAAAAGATCGTGGCAGAGGGGATCAAGGCAGATGAAATTTTATATTCTCCACTGCTTCGGGCGGCAGACACTGCAAAACATATCAGTGGGATGACAGGAATCCCGGCACATATGGAACCGAGGCTCATCGAGCAGAATTTTGGCGTGTGGGAGGGGACTTCACCGCGCAATGCGCCGGAATTTTTAAAGGCAAAGAAAGATTTTTTGAACCGCTATGGCAATGGAGAATCCATGTTTGAACTGGCACAGCGCATTTATAATCTGCTGGATGAGCTAAAGGAGCAGCAGGATAAGACCTACATACTGGTGGCGCACAATGGGATCGCACGAGTGGTGCAGTCGTATTTTAAGGACATGACAAATGAGGAGTATGCGGCATTTGGAGTGCCAAATTGCAGCGTGACGGAGTTTTCGTTTGAGGAAAAAAAGGAAATATGTAAATGAAAATAGCACTGGCAGCAGTTGGATTTTATGAGCGGGATATAGAATATAATAGAAATAAAATTTTAAAATGTCTGAAAGAAAACAGTGGAAAAGCGGAGCTGATTTTATTTGGTGAAACCTTTTTACAGGGCTTTGAGGTCTTGGACTGGAAGTATGAAACAGATCAGCATATGGCATTATCTGTCTCTGACAGTAATATTCAGATGATACGGAAGGCAGCAGAAGAGAATGCACTGGCAGTGTCTTTTGGATTCCTAGAGAAAGCGGAGGATAAAATTTACAGCAGTCAGCTTACCATCGGTGCAGATGGAAATATTTTAAATCTGTTTCGCAGGGTGTCAAAAGGCTGGAGGGAATCTTTTGCGGATGAACATTACGCAGAAGGAGATATGTTTACAAAATTTGAATATCTGGGAAAAACATTTTCAATTGGTCTTTGCGGCGATTTGTGGGATGAGAAAAGTGTCATGCAGATAAAGAAACTTCGAGCGGATGTGGTGCTCTGGCCTGTATACACAGATTTTCCGGCGAAAGAATGGAATACGGAAATGAAGTATGAGTATGCCGCACAAAGCAAGAAAATTGGCGGGCAGGTTTTACTTGTAAATTCAGTTTGTTTCAGTGGAAATGAAGAAGAATTGGCAAAAGGCGGTGCCGTCTGTTTTTTGGATGGGCAGATAAAAGAAGAACTTCCGGCAGGGAAAGAAGGCGTGCTGATGGTACAGGTTTGATGAATAGTTGTTACATTTTTAGATGTTTGTAACTTATCTTTTCTAAATTCTTTTGCTACAATAGGAAGTAGAAAATGTGAAAAAAATAACATACAAGGGGAAAAGGGTATGTATGTTAATGGATTTCAGTTTTCGAAAACTTATTAACAACAGATTGAAAAAAGGAGAAGAGTTATTATGGCAAACAGAATTATGTTAAACGAAACATCTTATCACGGAGCAGGTGCGATCGAGGAGATCGCAAACGAAGCAAAAGCACATGACTTCAAAAAAGCTTTTGTATGTTCAGATCCGGATCTGATCAAATTTGGGGTAACAAAGAAAGTAACAGATGTTCTTGACAAAAACGGTCTTGCTTATGAAATCTATTCAGATATCAAAGCAAACCCAACAATCGAGAATGTAAAACACGGCGTAGAAGCTTTCAAAAAATCAGGAGCAGATTATCTGGTAGCAATCGGTGGCGGTTCTTCCATGGATACTTCCAAAGCAATCGGTATCATCATTGCAAACCCTGAGTTTGAAGATGTAAGAAGTCTTGAGGGCGTTGCTCCTACAAAGAAACCTTGTGTACCGATCATCGCAGTACCAACAACAGCAGGTACAGCAGCAGAGGTTACCATCAACTATGTTATCACAGATGTTGAGAGAAAGAGAAAATTTGTCTGCGTAGATCCACATGATATGCCGATCATCGCAATCGTAGATCCAGATATGATGTCTTCCATGCCAAAGGGATTAACGGCTTCTACCGGTATGGACGCTTTGACACATGCCATTGAAGGATACACAACAAAAGCTGCATGGGAAATGACAGATATGTTCCACTTAAAAGCTATTGAAATTATTTCCAGATCTTTAAGAAGTGCAGTTGCCAATGAAAAAGAAGGTCGTGAAGGCATGGCACTTGGACAGTATATTGCAGGAATGGGATTCTCAAATGTAGGACTTGGAATCGCACATTCCATGGCTCATACATTAGGTGCTGTTTATGATACACCACACGGAGTTGCATGTGCGATGATGCTTCCAATCGTTATGGAGTATAATGCAGAATGCACAGGTGAAAAATACCGCGAGATCGCCCGTGCAATGGGAGTAGAAGGCGTAGATAATATGTCTGTAGAAGAATACCGCAAGGCAGCAGTGGAAGCTGTACAGAAATTATCCATTGATGTTGGTATTCCAACAAAACTGGAAGCTTTGAAAGAAGAAGATTTAGACTTCCTCGCTGAGTCTGCACATGCAGATGCATGCGCACCAGGTAATCCAAAAGATGCAAGTGTGGAGGACTTAAAGGCATTGTTCCGTAAATTAATGTAAACCGGAGTTTAACGTATGAACTGCCGCTTGTAGGTGGTGTTACGGATTTCCTAAGGTTATGTCGTATTGCATGCCAACAAAGTGCATAGAAATATAAAAAATAGAACTGTTTGTTTTCAGGAGCGCTTCCGCTTGTTGTCGCTGGCAGCGGTACTAAGAAAGCATCCATCGTGATTTCAAAATCCAATTACATTGGCTTTTGAAATCGCAATGTCTGCTTTCTAAGAACCGGCCGCTCCCAAAATCCTGAAAACAAATCAGTTCTATTTTTTATTAAGCCAAGACTGTGTGGCATGCAATATCCAGATTGTGAAAATCCGTCAATCCAGGTTACAAGCGGCAGTAATCAAAGCTTAAACTCCGGGAGGTGTGCCCTTTATCATCGGCAAATCGCAAGGCATTGAGAATGACTGAATTTAGTCGACACCTCCTTTATAGGCACTCATCCCATAACCGTGAGTTCCATAACGTAAATTGCAGATTTTGTGGTGCGGTTCATAGCGTAAATTGGGCATGTATAAGCGTCCTCTCACTAGTCATTCACAGCGTAAATGAAAGAAAAACGGTACAGACAAATATGATTTCCTTTGTGAGCCATGGAGATAAGACTCTTTAGAGGCTTATCGGAATGCCCGGCGAACAGGAACATCATATTTCGTCTGTACCGTTTTTCTTTTCATAAACCGATAAAATCACGACTTGCGAGAGGACGCTTATATCTGCCCTTCACAATCTATAATCGCACCACAGAATCTGCAACACTACGTCCGTTAAACTCCGGTTTATATCAGTCCAACCTCACGGAATACATTACTCAGTTCTGCCGGCATAGCGCCAGTCAGTGAGCTTGCCAGTTCTTCCGGTGTGCATTTCCGGCAGCCAAGTACCCATTGGACAGTCATAAAGATAGAACCCTGACAATACATTTCCAATTGAAATTGCAGATGCGGAGAAATCTTTTTGCCGGTACGGCTTTCAATCTGATCCGTATAGAAAGCGGTGATCAACTGGAAATCATGATCGCGCAGACAATTCTGGTCATCGTTTTTAAATGCAGCCTTGAAAAACAGCTTTTCTTCCTGAATATAGGTAAATTTATTTACAAGACCTTCATAGACAGATTTTCCTTCCCCCATATGTTCAAAGGATTCTAAGAGAATTTTGTCAAAATACCAGTTGATGAGGTCGTATTTATCCTGAAAATTACGGTAAAAAGTCTGTCTTGTGACACCGCATGCCTCTACAATTTCCTTCACAGTGATTTTTTCTACAGGTGCAGTTTTCATACAGCGTTTCATGGCATCTGCCAGCTCATATTTTGTTCTTTCGTTGGATTTTGTGACTGCCATAGTTTTCTCCTCATTTGTACAGACCTTTGTGAATAATTGTATTTTAGCATAAATCAAGTCTGTCCGGAAAATATTTCTATATGAAAAAACAGTAAACATTCCAAAATTTTTCTAAAATGAGGTTTTATACTTGCCAGACTCTATGTTTTGAAGTATAGTACTCTTCGCTTTGCAGATTCAAAAGAGAAGAGAAGGAGACTACAAAATGACATTTTATCAGGAGTTACAGCTTAGTTCTGCCGGTTCAAAACAGTTGATCAAAAATACGACAGACAAAAAAGAAAAATGGCGTCATATTCTTATCTATAATTTTAAAGTATATCTTGTTATGGCTTTTTGTGTGGCGGTTGTCACATTGTATACAAAATTGACAGGGCAGGAAAACAGCGTTGTAGGAGTGACGGTCCTGTTGGCACTGCTTGTGCTGAGACAGGCTGATTTTGGTATACGGACGAGTCATGGATTGTTGTCCATTGTGGGAATATTTACGATTATGATGGCTGGCCCGCGACTGGCAAATATGGCATCTCCGGTGGGAGCATTTTTTATAAATTGTGTCTGTATCCTGCTTCTTATGATTTTTGGGTGCCACAATGTCATTATGCATAATCATTCTACGTTTGTGCTCGGGTATCTGCTCTTATATGGATATGATGTGAGTGGCAGAGCATTTGAGATGCGGGTGATCGGACTTACGGCGGGAATGCTTGTGTGCATGGCGGTTTTTTATAAAAATCAGAAAAACAGACCTTATCGCAGGACATTTAAGGATTTATTCCGGGAATTTGATGTCCGGTCTGCGAGAAATCAATGGTATCTGAAACTGACACTGATCGTCTCAAGTGCAATGCTGATCGTTTCGCTGCTTGGACTTCCGAGAGCAATGTGGGCAGGGATCGCATGTATGTCAGTCTGCCTTCCATTTACAGAGGATGGAAAAATGAGGGCGGTGGACAGGGGCGTGTTTAATATTGCCGGATGTGCGCTGTTTCTCGTCCTTTATCTGATACTGCCGGAGTCAGGAAGAAGTATGATCGGAATTATTGGTGGGATCGGCGTGGGTTATTCTGCCGGATATAAATGGCAGACGGTTTTTAACACGTTTGGAGCGCTTGCAATTGCAGCTTCATTATTCGGACTGCCGATGGCACTGCTGCTTCGGTCTGGAATCAATGTGACTGCCTCTCTTTATACAGTGGTTTGTAATGTCGTATATGATAAATTGCATGGCAAAAGAGCAGAAATCGCAGAAAACCTCGTAAAACCATAAAAAACACTGGTATTTTGCAAAAGTGTGTGCTATAATTCTAGAATGACTGCGATAGTCGTAGTACGCCCATTTTTAGGCAGAGCCAGAAAAACCGCGGGTTTATGCGACTTTGGACGTGGCTCGATTAGCGCATTAAGCGTGAAATGTACATGGATATTTTATATATATAAGGAGGAAAATCATTATAATGAGTGTACAGGTTGAAAAATTAGAAAAAAACATGGCAAAACTTACTGTTGAAGTACCAGCAGAGCAAGTAGAAAAAGCTTTACAGGCTGCTTACATGAAAGAGAAGAACAAAATCAGCATCCCTGGTTTCCGTAAAGGTAAAGTTCCAAGAGCTATGATCGAGAAAATGTACGGTGCAGCTGTATTTTATGAAGAAGCAGCAAACATCTTAATTCAGGATAATTATGCAGCAGCTATGGAAGAGAGCAAAGAGGACATCGTTTCCAGACCAACAATCGACATTGTTCAGATCGAATCTGGAAAACCTTTCATCTTCACAGCAGAAGTAGCAGTAAGACCAGAAGTAACACTTGGAAAATACAAAGGTGTTCAGGTAACTAAGATTGACACAACTGTAACAGACGAAGAAGTAGAAGCAGCACTTGAGAAAGAGCAGCAGAAGAACTCCAGAACTGTAACTGTAACAGACAGACCAGTAGCAAACGGTGATACAGCAGTCATCGATTTCGAAGGATTTGTTGACGGTGTTGCATTTGAAGGAGGTAAAGGAGAGAATCATCCATTAGAGATCGGTTCCCACTCTTTCATCGATACATTCGAAGATCAGTTAGTAGGACACAATGCAGGGGATGAAGTAGAAGTTAACGTTACTTTCCCAGAGAAATATCAGGCTGCTGATTTAGCTGGAAAACCAGCCGTATTCAAAGTTAAGATCAACGAGATCAAAACAAAAGAGCTTCCGGAGTTAAACGATGAGTTCGCTTCTGAAGTATCTGAGTTTGATACATTAGCTGAGTACAAAGAAGACTTAAGAAAACATCTTGAAGTTGAGAAAGAGAACGAAGCAAAACGTACAAAAGAAGATGAAGCAATCAAGAAGATCATCGACAAATCCACAATGGAGATCCCGGAAGCTATGATCGATACACAGTGTGAGAACATGGTCAATGAGTTCGCACAGAGAATCGCACAGAGTGGTCTTTCCATGGAGCAGTACATGCAGTTCTCCGGTATGACGATCGACGGATTAAAAGAGCAGGTTCGTCCGGAAGCTGAGACACGTATCAAGAGCAGCCTTGTATTAGAGCAGATCGCAAAAGATGAGAATATCGAAGTTTCTGAAGATGAGATCAATGCAGAAATTGAGAAGATGGCAGCTCAGTACGGAATGGAAGCTGACAAGTTAAAAGAGTACTTAGGAGAAGATGAGAAAGAATCCATTAAGAGAGATTTATCTGTGACAAAAGCAGTTGACTTAATTATGGAGAATGTAAAAGAAAGAGCAAAAGCTAAGACAAAGAAAGAAAAAGAAGCTGAGGAAGCTACAGAAGAATAATTTCTGAACAATGTACAGCAAATACGACAGACTGGCTCTTATGAGCCGGTCTGTTTGAGATTTATGACAGATTGCATCTGATGAGAAAAAAGTTCAATATTTTTTGAAAATTCGAACAAGATATTAATTTTTCATAAAACATGTTTTTTTCCTATTCCAACGTCTCTGCATTTGTGGGATAATATTTATCAGTGCAGTGTATGACCGATATATTGCAATAGTGAAAAAAGTGTGGATTCAATCATAGTGCGATTCCAACCATATTTATGAAAAGGAAAGGGCAGGTAAGAGATATGAGTTTAGTACCTTACGTCATTGAACAGACAAGCAGAGGAGAGCGTAATTACGATATTTACTCCAGATTATTAAAAGATAGAATTATTTTCCTTGGAGAAGAAGTGAATGAGACAACAGCAAGCCTTGTTGTTGCACAGTTACTTTTCTTAGAGTCCGAGGATCCTGGAAAAGACATTCATTTATATATCAATTCCCCAGGTGGAATGGTAACAGCAGGTCTTGCTATTTATGATACGATGCAGTACATCAAATGTGATGTATCTACCATCTGTATCGGTATGGCAGCCAGCATGGGAGCATTTTTACTTGCAGGCGGAGCAAAGGGCAAGAGACTTGCACTTCCGAATGCAGAGATTATGATCCACCAGCCATCCGGCGGAGCAAAAGGTCAGGCAACCGAGATTCAGATCGCAGCAGAGAACATTTTAAAGACAAAGAAAAAATTAAATGAAATTTTAGCTGCAAACACAGGAAAACCATATGATGTGATCGCAGCGGACACAGAGAGAGATCATTACATGTCCGCTCAGGAAGCAATGGAATACGGACTGATCGATAATGTGATCACAAGCCGCTAATAGAAATTCAGGGGCAATGAGAGGCTGCTTTTTGGAAAAGCAGGAAGAAATATGAACATTGGAGAATGAAAAATGGCAGGAAGAAATGACGAGAGACTGCGCTGCTCATTTTGCGGTAAGACGCAGGATCAGGTTCGCAAACTGATCGCAGGACCAAACGGTGCCTATATTTGTGACGAGTGTGTGGATGTTTGCGCCGAGATTATTGACGAGGAGTTAGAGAACGACGAATTTGACGGAACTCAGGTAGAATCTGCTGAGCAGATCAACCTGATCAAGCCGGAAGAGATGAAAGCGTTTTTAGACGAGTACGTCATCGGGCAGGACAAGGCGAAAAAAGTATTATCCGTCGCAGTTTATAATCATTATAAGAGAATTATGGCAGGAGCAGATTCCGATGTGGAACTGCAGAAGAGTAACATTCTTATGCTCGGACCAACCGGTTCCGGTAAAACCCTTCTGGCGCAGACATTAGCGAGGGTGCTGAATGTTCCGTTTGCCATTGCAGATGCAACAACGCTGACTGAGGCCGGTTATGTGGGCGAGGATGTTGAGAATATCCTTTTAAAACTGATCCAGGCAGCAGATTATGATATCGAGCGTGCACAGCATGGCATCATTTACATTGATGAGATTGACAAGATCTCAAAGAAATCAGAAAACGTTTCCATCACCAGAGACGTTTCCGGTGAGGGTGTACAGCAGGCGTTACTTAAGATTTTAGAGGGAACGGTTGCTTCGGTTCCACCACAGGGCGGAAGAAAACATCCGCAGCAGGAACTGATCCCAATCGATACCACCAACATTTTATTCATCTGCGGTGGTGCTTTTGACGGATTAGAGAAGATCATTGAGACACGTCTCGACCAGAAATCTATCGGATTTAATGCCGAGGTGCATGCAAGGGATGAGTACAATGTGGGAGAAGTGTTAAAACATGTGCTTCCACAGGATTTTGTAAAATTCGGACTGATTCCAGAATTTATTGGTCGTGTTCCGGTGACTGTTACATTGGATATGTTAGACAAAGATGCGTTGATCCGTATTTTATGTGAACCGAAGAATGCACTGGTAAAACAGTACAAGAAATTGTTCGAATTAGATGGCGTCGGACTGGAATTTGATCAGGATGCATTGGAGGCGATCGTAGACAAAGCACTTGAGAGAAAGACAGGAGCCCGTGGTTTACGTGCGATCATGGAAGCAGTTACTTTAGATCTGATGTATCACATTCCATCGGATGAGAGCATTACCAGATGCGAGATCACCAAAGAGGATGTAGAGAAAAACCTTGCAATTGAGGAAAAAGAAGAAAAACAACTTGTTGAGAAGCTAGAACAGGCTTCTTAAGGAAAAGATGACAGCATTTTTTAGGCTGTTACAGATAAAGGAATTAAAAAATGGATACAATGATTATGAAAATGCCTGCAGTTGCCCTTCGCGGAATGGTAATTCTGCCGGGAATGGTAGCCCATTTTGATGTAAGCCGTACAAAATCGATCAAGGCAGTAGAAGAAGCCATGATGGATGAACAGAAGATTTTTCTTGTGACACAGAAAGATGTGGAGCAGGAAGATCCTGCAATCGAAGACTTATATAAAATAGGTATCATTGCCGAGGTAAAGCAGGTAATTAAGTTACAAAATAATATTGTACGCATTTTGGTAGAAGGAAAAGAGCGGGCAGAATTGTCCGCTTTTCTTGAAAATCCGGACTATCTGCTTGCGGAGATCATACGATTTGACGAGGAAGTGGATGACGGACTGCCAGAAGAAGCGAAAGAGGCAATGCTTCGCAGTATTCAGGAGACGTTTGGAAAGTACGCGGTGGTCAATCCGAAAATGGGGAAAGAACTGCAGCGTCAGTTAGGTGAGATCACCGATTTAGAGAAACTGATGAATCAGCTTGCCAACAGTCTTCCGGTACATTTTGCAGAAAAACAGAAGATCTTAGATGCTGTTTCCCTGACAGAGCGCTATGAAGTTCTCATGGCACTTTTGTTAAAGGAGATTGAAATCACTGCGATCAAAAATGATTTTCAGGCGAAAGTCAAGGCTCATGTGGATAAGAACCAGAAGGAATATCTCCTGCGGGAACAGATGAAAGTCATCCGTGAGGAGCTTGGGGAAGATAATACAGAGTCAGATGCAGACCAGTTTACAGCCGCGTTAGGAAAACTGAAAGCGGACAAAGAGGTAAAAGAGAAGATCAAAAAAGAGATCGACCGTTTCAAAAATATCAGTTCCAGTTCTTCGGAAAGTGCAGTGGCGAGAGGATATATCGAGACACTTTTGGAGCTTCCATGGAATAAGACCTCAAAAGACAACAAGGATCTGAAAAATGCGGAGCAGATTTTAAATGCGGATCACTATGGGCTGGAAAAAGTAAAAGAGCGTATGTTAGAGTTCCTTGCAGTGCGCAATCTCACGAGCAAAGGCGAAAGCCCGATCATCTGTCTGGTGGGACCACCGGGAACCGGTAAAACGAGTATTGCCCGATCCGTTGCAAAAGCGTTAGATAAAAAATATGTGCGGATCAGTCTCGGCGGAGTCCGGGATGAGGCAGAAATCCGCGGACACAGAAGAACTTATGTCGGGGCAATGCCGGGACGTATCGTGAACGGGCTGCGCAGTGCCGGTGTAAAAAATCCGCTCATGCTTTTAGATGAGATTGACAAGATGAGCAGTGATTACAAGGGTGACACAGCGTCAGCACTGTTAGAGGTACTTGATGCAGAGCAGAATAAGAAATTCCGGGATCATTATGTGGAAATCCCAATCGATCTTTCAGAAGTATTATTCATTGCCACGGCAAACTCAGTGCAGGACATTCCAAGACCGTTATTAGACCGTATGGAACTGATCGAAGTGACAAGCTACACCGAGAACGAGAAGCTTCATATCGCGAAGGAACATCTGCTTGCAAAGCAGATGGAGCGCAATGGAATCAGACCGGAGCAGCTTGCAATCACGGACAAAGCCATGGCGAAGATCATCAGCGGTTATACAAGAGAAGCCGGAGTGCGTAATTTAGAGCGTAAGCTTGGCGAGATCTGCAGGAAAGCAGCAAGACCGCTCTATGAAGGTGACAAAGAGAAGATCAAAGTCACAGAGCAGAATCTTGAGAAGTTCCTCGGCAAAGAAAAATACAGTTTTGATAAGAAAAACGATACAGACGAAGTCGGGATTGTACGTGGACTTGCGTGGACAAGCGTTGGCGGCGATACATTGGAGATCGAAGTCAACATTATGCCGGGAAAAGGTGAGTTCCAGTTGACCGGACAGTTAGGGGATGTAATGAAGGAATCTGCACAGGCAGGAATCAGTTATATCCGCTCTGTCAGTGAGGAATATCATATTCCGAAGAAATTTTTTCAGGAAAATGATATACATATCCACATTCCGGAAGGAGCAGTGCCAAAAGACGGACCTTCTGCCGGAATCACAATGGCAACTGCCATGCTGTCTGCAATCACAAAGACACCGGTGCGTGCAGATGTTGCAATGACAGGCGAGATCACACTCCGCGGCCGTGTGCTCCCAATCGGTGGACTGAAAGAGAAGACGCTGGCTGCAAAAAATGCCGGAATCAAGACAATCTGTGTGCCGAAGAAGAATGAGAAGGACATTGACGAGATTTCACCGGAGATCAAAAAAGGTCTGGAAATCGTGTTCGTGGAGCAGATGAAAGACGTGCTGGATGTGGCGTTTGTAAAGGAACAGAAATAGGTTAAATATAGGTAGGATGCGGTGTGCGGTCTGCACACTGCAATATATAGAGGAAAAAATAATGGTAATTAGAAGTGTAAATCTGGAGACTGTCTGCGGTATTACAAGTAAAATACCGGACAATCTGTTGAACGAAGTTGCATTTGCAGGAAAGTCAAATGTAGGAAAATCATCCATGATCAATGCGTTGTTGAACCGCAAATCGCTTGCTAGAACTTCCGCACAGCCGGGAAAAACGCAGACAATCAATTTTTATAATGTCAATGATGCCATGTATCTGGTGGATCTTCCAGGGTATGGATATGCGAAGACTTCAGCCAGCGAGAAGGAAAAATGGGGAAAAATGATTGAAAACTATCTCCATACTTCCAAAAAACTGCAGGCGGTCTTTTTACTGATCGATATCCGTCATGATCCGTCTGCCAATGATAAAATGATGTACGACTGGATGGTTTATCAGGGATTTGCACCGATTATCATTGCTACGAAGCTGGATAAGATCAAGCGCAGCCAGATCCAGAAAAATGTCAAGGCAATCCGTGAAGGACTTAAGGTAAAACCGGGCACAGTTATTATCCCATTTTCATCTGAGACAAAGCAGGGAAGGGATGAACTGTGGGAGGTGATCGAGCAATGTTGTCTCCCAGAGGAAAATGCGCCGGATGATATTGCAAAAGAGCAGGCGGAATCCTGATGAAAATTGACATTGCGCAGGGAAAACGTTCATGGTAAAATATACGCGAAGGCAAAAGTGAGCATGAAACAATACGGACACGCATGCTTGCATGCGGTGGACGGATGTGTTTCATGTGAACGCGCCCGCGAGTCAGAAAAACCGCAGGTTTTTCTGACTTTTGCTGGAGCGTTTTTGAATAGGATACACTAACTATGAGAGATAGCAGCACCCGGAGATACTTTCCGAGTGCTCTGCAAATAGAAAAGGCATCGGAGGATGGTAGAGATGAAAAAGAAGAAAATTGTGATTGCTCTTGGACATGAAGCATTAGGAACAACACTTCCTGAACAGAAAGAGGCTACAAAGAGAACTGCAAAAGCAGTAGCTGATTTTATCCGTGACGATTATCAGGTGGTTATCACACACAGTAATGGACCACAGATCGGTATGATCCATACAGCTATGAATGAATTTTGTAAATTATATCCGGAATATACCGCAACACCAATGTCCGTATGTTCTGCTATGAGCCAGGGATACATTGGTTACGATTTACAGAATGCGATCCGCGCTGAATTATTGAACAAAGGAATCTACAAGACCGTTTCTACAATCCTGACACAGGTTGTAGTAGATCCATATGATGAGGCATTTTACAAACCAAGCAAGGTGATCGGTCGTGTACTGACAGAGGAAGAAGCAGAGGCAGAGGAGAAAAAAGGAAACCACGTTGTAAAAGTGGAAGACGGATACAGACGAATCGTTGCTGCTCCAAAGCCAATGGATATTGTTGAAATTGATGCAATCAAAGCATTATCCGATGCAGATCAGATCGTAGTTGCCTGCGGAGGCGGTGGTATTCCTGTATTAATGCAGGACAACAACTTAAAGGGTGCCAGCGCGGTCATTGAAAAAGACCTTGCAGCAGGAAAACTGGCAGAACTTTTAGACGCAGATATGCTTGTCATTTTAACAAGTGTTGACAATGTATGCCTGAATTATGGAAAACCAGACGAGAAACCTTTATCAACCATGACGGTTGCAGAAGCAAGAAAATACATGGAACAGGGACAGTTTGGAGAGGGGGATATGCTTCCTAAGATTGAAGCTGCCATTGATTTTATCGGTGATTCTGCGATCAGATCTGTTCTGATCACAAAGCTGAACAAAGATGGATCTAATATCCATGGCGGTATGGGAACTATGATCACAAAATAAAGTTTTTAACATAATGTTTACAAAAAGAGCAGGTTTTTTTTACAAAAGAAAGCTTGCTTTTTTTATGTTTATTTCGTATAATCTCTCCGTAGATGGAGTCGCCGTACCAAAGAAGAAACTTAAAATTTATTATACATTTTTCACAAGAATACGAATAAAAACGGAAAGAAGAGACTGTATTATTGTGAAAAGTGTATAAGTTTTAAGTTTTGCAGAGACTGGTTCGCCGGCTCCGTGCTGATTTAGGGAGATTGTTAAAACTATAACAGAAATCAGGAGAGGCATACGCACTTCGAATGAATAAAAATCAGCAGGAAGCAGGAATACTTAAAAAATGAAACCATAAAAAGAAAGGAAGAATTTATGACAAGAAGAACAAAAATTATCTGTACGTTAGGACCATCCACCGACAATGAAGCGGTGATGAGATCGTTGATCGAAGAAGGAATGAACGTTGCACGTTTCAATTTTTCGCATGGACCGCATGACGAGCAGATGGGAAGATTAAAAATGCTTCGCAAACTGCGCAAAGAATTGGGAAAATATGTTGCAGCTTTACTTGATACAAAGGGACCGGAAATCCGTCTCGTAGAATTTGAAAAAGGAAAAACAGAGTTAAAGACAGGTCAGACTTTTATATTGACTACAGATGATATTCTTGGAACCGATGAGCGTGTGTCTATCACTTACAAAAACCTTGCAGATGATGTGAAACCGGGAGATCACATTCTGATCGATGACGGTCTGGTAGGTCTGGAAGTAGTTGAGATCAAGCCGGTTGCAAAACCAGTGAATACCAAGATCAACGCAAGAGATATTGTCTGTAAAGTGTTAAATGACGGTGTAATTTCCAATAAAAAAGGTGTGAACGTTCCAAACGTTGACCTCACGATGCCATTTATCAGTGAAAAAGATTACGGAGATATCTGTTTTGCGGTAGAAAATGATTATGATTTTATTGCAGCTTCCTTTGTCCGTACCGCAGAGGATGTTATGGAAATCCGCAAAATCCTTGCAGAAAAAGGCGGTGAGGATATTAAGATCATTTCCAAAATTGAGAATATGCAGGGTGTCCGCAATATTGATGAGATCATCCGTGTGTCCGACGGTATCATGGTAGCCCGTGGTGACATGGGTGTGGAAATCCCGTTAGAGGATGTTCCTGTAATGCAGAAAATGATTATCAAAAAAGTTTGTGAGGCAGGAAAAATCGTTATCACTGCAACACAGATGTTAGATTCCATGATGAAACATCCAAGACCAACAAGAGCGGAGTCCACAGACGTTGCCAATGCAATTTATGACGGAACAAGTGCAATCATGTTATCCGGAGAGACGGCTGCAGGTATGTACCCGATCGAGGCAGTGAAGACAATGGTTCGTATCGCAACCCGTACCGAGCAGGATATCAATTATTTACAGAGATTCAGACAGCGTAAGGCAATGTGCAACCCGGATGTCACAAATGCAATCTCACACGCTACCTGCACTATGGCAGGCGATTTAAGTGCAGCAGCAATCGTGACCGTGACAAAATCCGGACGTACTGCAAGAATGATTTCAAAATATCGCCCGAACTGCACAATCATCGGCGAGTGTCTGACAGAAAAAGTCTGTCGTCAGTTAAATCTTGAATGGGGCGTAGAACCAATCCTCATCACAGAGGAACAGGATGCAAGCCAGTTATTTGAAAAAGCAGTAGACGTGGCTGAACAGGCTGGATTTGTTTCCAAAGGAGAGTTAGTTGTTCTGACAGGTGGAGTACCACTTGGCGTATCCGGCACAACAAACCTTATCAAAGTTCAGGTAGCAGGACACATCCTTGTAACTGGAAAAGGACTGAATGGAAAGAAAATTTCCGGAAATCTTTGTGTATGCCACAGCGCAGAAGATTTAAAAAGCTTCAAAGATGGTGACATTATCGTTGCAGCAGACACCAACAATGAAATGATGTCACAGATGCGTCAGGCTTCCGCACTGATCGTAGAAGCAGAGGATACAAACTGTCATGCAGCAATCGCAGGCTTAAGCCTTGATATTCCAGTGCTTATCGCAGCAAAAAATGCATTGGATGTGTTAAAGACAAGCGCTTATGTGGAAGTTGACTGCGAAAATGGAGTTGTAATTGCAAACTAACCCGGAGATTGACTTATGAACTGCCGCCTGTGAGTGGTGTTACGGATTTCCTAAGGTTATGTTGTATTGCATGCCAACAAAGTAT
The DNA here is from genome assembly GCA_900542495.1 of uncultured Roseburia sp. Classification (GTDB taxonomy): domain Bacteria; phylum Bacillota; class Clostridia; order Lachnospirales; family Lachnospiraceae; genus Roseburia. Next base: position 20,912 of record UQNW01000017.1, on the reverse strand, counting down.
TTATAAACATAAAAAATAGAACTGTTTGTTTTCAGGAGAGCTTTCGCTTGTTGGCGCTGGCAAAATCCTGAAAACAAATCAGTTCTATTTTTTATTTGTCCAAGGCTGTGTAGCATGCAATATCCCAGTTGTGAAAATCCGTCAATCCGTGTTACGAGCGGCAGAACCCAAAGATGAAACTTCAGGAGGTGTACCCTTTTATGATTGGTGAACCACAAGACATTGAAAATGACTGCATTTAGTCGTTTCCTCCTTTATAGGCATCCATCCCATAACCGGAGTTCCATAACGTACATTGCAGATTTTGTGGTGCAATTCATAGCGTAAATTGGGCATGTATAAGCGTCCTCTCACAAGTCATCCATAACGTAAATGAAAGAAAAACGGTATAAACAAATATTATTTTCTTTGTGAGCTATGGAGATAAGACTCTTTAGAGGCTTATCGGAATGTCCAGCGAACAGAAACATAATATTTCGTTTATACCGTTTTTCTTTTTCATTACATATAAATTTGACTTGTGAGAGGACTCTTATATCTGCCCTTCAAGCTCTAGGAAAGCACCACAAAATCTGCGACACTACGTCCATTAACCTCCGGCTATTCGCATTATGAGATGAAACGGCAATTTTGGAATTGATATTTTGTACAGAGTAGTTTATACTGTGGATACATCAAAGTCGCAGGCAATTGATGCATGGTAATTAAAGAGTAACTGTGTTATTTCTTAAAATTCATGTCTGCAAATCCCAAATCAGGTTTCTGATAAGGAATGATATCTCAAGTATCACAGCCGATTCGGCACGAGATTCCAATTTGATGAATATTTTCAATGCATGAGATTTTTATATTTATGATTGAATTACTTTTTTATGGTATGGCATTTCATAATAAAATTATCCCTTATGCATTGAAAAACACGGAAAATTCAACTATCATAAAGGGGGAAAATGATTGAACACAAACGATGACAAAATCCAATGGCATCCAGCTTTTGATGCAGCGCTGCAGATTGAGCTGGAAGATGAAGCAGAGTATCTGGAATTTGAGCCGGAACATCTGCTGTCGAAGAAGCCAATGCAGATTGATGTGTTGGTAAAGAATAAGAAGGATGTAAAAATCAAAAAGAATATCGGAAGAATCTTTCGGCAGTATAATATTATTGAGTACAAATCACCGGATGACAAACTGAATATTGATGATTTTTACAAAACATACGGATATGCCTGTCTCTATAAATCCGAAACAGGTGGTGTAGATCAGATACCAGCAACGGAACTGACCATTACTTTTGCATGTTACCATTATCCGGTGAAAATGCTGCAAAGGCTGAAGCAGGGAAAAAACTTGACGATTGACAATGTGGAGAGCGGTATTTATTATCTGCTTGGAGATTCGATTCCAATACAGCTAATCATCATTCCAAAACTATCAAAAGAAAATAACTATTGGCTAAACAATCTGCGCAATGATTTAAAATCAGGTGGCGAAATCCGGAATTTTATCGAACAGTATGGAAAAAAGAAAGAATCAAAATTATACCAGGCACTAGCAGATACCATTATGCGTGCCAACTGGAAAGAATTAAAGGAGGAGAGACGAATGTGTCAAGCATTACGGGAATTATTTGCAGATGATTTGCGTGAATCAGAACAAAAGGGAAAAAATGCTGGAAAAATGGAGGCCAAAATTGAGCTTATCATCAAGAAGTATAAAAAAGGCTGTAGTGCAGAAGAAACAGCAGATATGTTGGAAGAACCGATAAATTTGATGAGACAGATCTACGAGATGATTGACCAGTATACGCCGGATTATGATGTTGAGAAGATTTATAAGGGACTTCTTGAAAAAGCAATATTGCCGGTATAATAAAATCGGTTTGAAACTAGCCAGATAATATAGCTAAAAACATTTTTTGTCAGTTGTTAAATTTTGATTTATTTTATGGGAGATACAATAATGTCAGATAATATATCTATAATTGGTGGAGCAGACGGTCCGACATCTGTTTTTGTAGCAGGAAAGATTGGAATGAACTGGCTAAGTACGTTTGGGTTGGTTTTAGTGATTCTTCTTTTAATTCCGAATATTATATATGCAGTCAGGGTGAAGGATCAGAAAAATAAATGTACCAATAAATTTATGAATATTCTGGAACAGATAGGACGTTATGCATGCATGTTTCTTATGATATTCAATATTGGCATAGTCGAATCTGGTTTTCCTTCCATAAATGCATTTATCATTTATCTTGTTGGAAATGCAGTGCTAATGCTCTCATATTGGATTATATGGATGCTTTATTTTAATAAACAGACTTACTTTGAACAAATGGCATTGGCTGTTATACCGACTTGCATCTTCTTACTAAGTGGTATAACAATGTTACATTATTTTTTGATCATATTTGCCGTAATATTTGGGATTGGACATGTCTATGTTACAAGCAGGAATAAGGTTTGTTAAGGTTGAATTTGTTTTGCAAAGATATTGAAAACCGGAGCAAACAACGTAATTTGGCAGATTTTGTGGCTGTATTCATAACGTAAAGAAGGGCAGATATCAGCGTCCATGCACAAGTCATTCATAGTGTAAATAAAAGAAAAATCGTACAGACAAATATGATTTCCTTTGTGAGCTTTGCGAACAGGAACATCATATTTCGTCTGTACGATTTTTCTTTATAATATTGACTTGTGTATGGAATCTTATATCTGCCTTTCATAACCTATAAAGCAGCTACAAAATCTGCCTACATTACCTAAATAACCTCCGGTTAGCCCATAACAACCTTAACATGCACTTCTTTTTTGCCAGCGTCAACAGGAATAAGATTTCCCTCAATCGCATTATCGTCTACGGTAACAGAAGCAACACCTTTTTCTACGTGATCCGGATTTTCTACATCAATATAGTAGGTAGTACCACGGAAATCACGTTTGGCGGTAAAGCCGTCCATGAAGGAAGGAATACATGGATCAACGATCAGACCGTCATAGTCTGGACGGATACCGAGGATAAACTGCGAAACATTTAAGAAAGTCCATGCAGCAGTACCGGTCAGCCAGCTATTCTTTGCCTCACCAAAGTTTGGCGCGTCTTTTCCGGCAATCATCTGTGAGTATACATAAGGTTCGGTGCGGTGAATCTCACTGATATCCTCGATGTATGCCGGACAGGTTCTTGTGTAAACCTGCCATGCACGGTTTCCACGTCCAACAACCGTTTCTGCAATGGAGATCCATGGGTTGTTATGACAGAAAATACCGGCATTCTCTTTGTATCCTGGTGGATAAGAAGAAATCTCGCCAAGTTCCACATGATATCTGTGGTAAGGTGGCTGTAATAATACAATACCGTATTTGGTATCCAGATATTTTTCAACGGATTCCATTGCTTTTAAGCAGTTACCTTCTTTTAAGCCGATTTCTGCCATAACACAGAAGCCCTGTGGCTCGATGAAGATTTTTCCGTCTTCACATTCTTTGGAACCGATTTTATTTTTATAATGATCGTAAGCACGCAGGAACCATTCTCCGTCCCAGCCTGCATCCAAAACTGTTTTTTCCATATCGGCAATTGCAGCTTCAGCAATTGCAGCTTCCTCTTCCATGCCACGGTGTTTACAGATCTGAACATAATCTTTTCCATAACGTACAAACATTCCGGCAATGAATACAGATTCTGCATTCGGACCTTCTGATGGACCAAACGTCTGGAAAGATTCGCCAGGTTCTGTGGAGAAGCAGTTTAAGTTCAGACAGTCGTTCCAGTCAGCACGTCCAATCAGTGGCAGATTGTGTGGACCGCGATGTTCCATTGTATAGTGGAAGGAGCGTCTCAAATGTTCCATTAAATCAGTTGCCTTGGAATCGTCATTGTCATAAGGTGTGCGTTCATCCAGAATTGAGTAGTCACCGGTTTCTTTGATGTAAGCAGCAGTTCCGGCAATGAGCCACAACGGATCATCATTAAATCCGCTTCCAATATCGGAGTTTCCTTTTTTGGTCAGTGGCTGGTACTGGTGATAAGCACTTCCGTCCTCAAACTGGGTGGAAGCGATATCTAAAATTCTCTGGCGCGCACGATCCGGAATCAGATGAACAAAGCCCAAAAGATCCTGGCAGGAATCACGGAATCCCATACCACGACCGATACCGGATTCATAATAAGAAGCGGAACGGCTCATGTTAAAAGTAACCATGCACTGATACTGGTGCCAGATATTTACCATGCGGTCAAGCTTTTCTTCTTTGGAAGAAACAGTGAAATGACTGAGCAGTTTTTCCCAGTAAGCTTTCAGGTCAGCGAGAGCCTGATCGGCTTTTTCTGTTGTGTTGAATTTTTTTAACAAGTTTTCTGCAGGAGCACGGTTGATAATACCGTCTTCTGGTTTGCCAACCCATTTTTCTTCGACTGGATTTTCAACATAGCCAAGAACAAATACATAAGTTCTGGATTCGCCCGGAGCGAGCGTTACATCTAACTGATGACTGCCCACAGGAGCCCAGCCGCTTGCAACAGAATTTTTGCAGGAGCCGGATACGACAACTTCAGGAGCAGAATTTTCACCGTAAGCGCCAAGGAAAGTATCACGGCTTGTGTCAAATCCTGCGATCGGGGCATTGACCGTGTAAACAGCGTAATGATTTCTTCTTTCACGGTATTCTGTCTTGTGATAAATAGCGGAACCGTGAATCTCCACTTCGCCGGTAGAGTAGTTACGCTGGAAGTTGGTCATGTCGTCCATTGCATTCCAGAGACAGAATTCTACGTAGGAAAAAATGGAAAAATGTTTTTCTTCTTTACTATGATTGGTCATTGTGAGTTTGTTGATTTCACAGGTACTTCCGATTGGAACAAAGTCTGTCAGTTCGGCAGCAAGTTCATTTTTACTTCCTTTAAAAATAGAATAACCGATACCGTGATGACACTCATAAGAATCAAGTTCTGTCTTAGTTGGCATCCAGCCTGGGTTCCAGATTGTATTTTCTTCTTTAATATAGTAGTAATGTCCGTTGCTGTCACCAGGAACGTTGTTATAACGATATCTGGTAAGGCGTAACAGCTTTGCATCTTTATAGAAGCTGTAGCCACCACAGGTATTTGAAACCAGTGAAAAGAAATCTTCACAGCCGAGATAGTTGATCCATGGCAGTGGTGTTTTTGGGGAAGTGATGACATATTCTTTTGCATTATCATCGAAATATCCGAATTTCATATAAATCCTCCTTGTTTTTTCGAAGAAAAAATCCGAGTTCCTCTGAACGAGGAGAGGATTTAGCCTCCTTGTTTTGCACATTATTTAACGAAAACGATTAAGTAAATATTCCTTATCTAAAATTATATCTTGCAGAAATATAAAAATCAACAAAAAATCCTTTGAAATAAGCAAAAACAGCACTTTTGACAAAAATTACAACATAATATGGAAGAAAGCAACAAATGAGGTTAAGTATGAGAATTAAGCCGTAAAATACGAAAACGTATAAGACTTTGCTGCGCAAACGGTTAAAAAACAGAAAGAATCATAAAAAATGCACAAAAAATTAGAAATAAAAATGTAAAATTAGCCGAAATGTCAAAAAAGTATTGCAATCCACTTGCATAAGAGCTATATTAAAAGTGCGAAAACGATTAAGTAAAAACTTCGAAAGACTTAAGTAACTAGACAACAGGTCATACATAATAAAGTCTGGAAGAAGTACCTGGAGGATTCAATGGTATCTTTAAAAACAATTGCCGAAAAGTGTGGAGTATCAACTGCCACCGTCAGTAAGGCATTAAATGATCAAAAAGATATCAGTGAAGAGACAAAGAGTCGTATCCGGACGGTAGCAGAGCAATTAGGATATTTCCCGAATGCAGCAGCAAGATCACTTAAGACCAACCATTCATACAACCTCGGAGTTCTATTTGAAGAGGAAGCAGGAAGAGGTTTACAGCATGAATATTTTTCAGGAGTATTAAATGGTCTGAAAGTTCAGGCGGAGAAGCAGGGTTATGACATTACATTTATCAATACCTGTTTTGAAAACCGGAAGATGTCTTATCTGGAACATTGCAAATACCGGAATTTTGAAGGAGTTGCAATTGTGTGTGCGGATTTTAACGACCCTGGTGTCATGGAACTGATGAATAGCGAAGTACCGGTTGTCACCATTGACTACCTGCATCACAACTGCACGGCGGTCAGCTCGAACAACATTCAGGGCATGGAAGATCTGGTCAGATATATTTATTCTCAGGGACACAGGAGGATCGCTTACATCCACGGACAGCAGAATGGTTCGGCAGTTACCAAAGACCGGTTGACAAGTTTTTACCGGACAATGGATGAACTGAAGCTGGAAGTCCCGGATGAGTACATCCGTACAGCAGGTTACCTGGAGACAAAGGAAGCGGCAAAACAGACGAAGGAACTTCTGAATCTGGAAAATCCGCCAACCTGTATCATTTATCCTGATGACACCGCACTGATCGGTGGAAGAAATGTCATTATAGAGATGGGACTTCGGATACCAAAAGACATTTCGGTAGCAGGATACGACGGAACAAGGATGTCACAGCTTTTGCATCCGAAGCTTACCACAATTAAGCAGGACACGGAAGAGATTGGCAGAGAGGCTGCAAAACGGCTGATCGGTTCCATTGAAAAACCAAAAACAACTCTCTTAGAGAGAGTCGTTATAGAAGGAATCCTCATACCGGGACAATCGGTAGGAAAGATTCCGGAACAAAAATAACAATGTAAACAAGGCGGAAGCCAAAAAATTAAGGAGGAGGGTTTTCTATGAAAAAGAAAATCATTAGCGCATTATTATGTGTATCCATGGTAGCAACTATGGTAGCAGGATGTGGTGGATCATCAGACACAACATCCGCAGACAACAGCAACTCAGGTGTAGCAGCAACGGCAACAGAATCTGGATCTGATGCAGCGGAGACAGATACAACAGGTGATGAGGGAAAAGTTTTCAACATTTATTGCTGGAATGAAGAGTTTAAGAGCCGTCTGACAGATCACTATCCTGGATATGAGGAAGTGGATGCCACAACTGGTAAGATTGGGGATGTTACCGTAAAATGGAACATCACACCAAGTGATGACAACGCATATCAGAACAATCTGGATGCAACATTATTAAAACAGGAATCAGCAGCAGCCGATGACAAGATTGACTTATTCTTAGTAGAAGCTGACTACGCACTGAAATATGTCGATACAGATTATACAATGCCGATCGCAGATCTTGGAATTACAGATGCAGACCTTGCAAACCAGTATCAGTATACAAAAGATATCGTTACAGATTCTAACGGTGTATTAAAAGGTGTTTCATGGCAGGGCTGCCCGGGCGTATTATTCTATAACCGTGATGCAGCAAAAGAAGTTCTTGGAACAGACGATCCTGACGAAGTTCAGAAATATGTTTCAGACTGGGATACTTTCAATGATACAGCAGAGACAATGAAAGCTGCCGGATACAAGATGACATCTTCTGTCAATGATACTTACCGTGTATACTCTAACAACGTTACTTCTAAATGGGTAGAAGATGGCAAGATCAATATTGATGATAACATTATGAAATGGGTATCTGATTCAAAAGAGCTTTATGATGCAGGCGAGACAGAGACATATGAACTCTGGGGCGATGACTGGAAGAAAGGTTTCTATCCAGAAGGAAAAGTATTCTGCTACTTTGGACCGGCATGGTTCGTGAACTTCTCTATGGCAGCCGACACCGAAGGATCTATCGGTTACAACGGTGGATGGGGCGCTACACCAGGACCTCAGGGATTCTATTGGGGCGGTACATGGATCTGTGGAGCAACAGGTACAGATAACGCAAGTCTTGTAAAAGATATCATCTTAAAGATGACAACAGACGAGACGATCATGAAAGATATCGTAGTAAAAGATGATGACTTCGTTAACAATAAACCAGCTATGGAAGCAATGGCAGCAGATACAAGCTACCAGAGTAAAGTATTAGGCGGACAGAACCCATTGTCTATGTACTGTGCAAGTGTAGAAAAACTTGATTTAAGCAACCTTTCTGCATACGATCAGGGATGTAACGAAGAGTTCCAGAACGCTATGAAGAACTACTTTGAAGGCAATGCTTCACTTGATGATGCACTTGACTTATTCTACAAAGCAGTTGTTGAGAAATATCCGGACTTAACATACTAAAATAATAAGCCGCGCCTGCCAGACCGGCGGGTGCGGCTATCTTTATACCTATCTCCGGACGGAGAGAAAGCAGTCAGCGGCGTAAAGCGCAGAGCTGACAGCAGATTTGCACAAAAAGATGTCCGTGAAGGGATGCTGTGAACTCTGTGAAAAATAAAAAGAAGGGGGCAAGAGGCGTTATGAAGAAGAAAAGCAGTAAAGCAGTCAGATATAACAAATGGGGTTACATTTTTCTGATTCCTTTTATTCTGGTGTATGTTGTATTCCAGCTTATACCACTGTTTAATACCATTTATAACAGCTTTTTTGAAAATTATTTATCGGGTCTGACACAGATCGGACCAAACTTTGTGGGACTGGAGAACTACAAAACGCTGTTTACACAGGGCGATATCTGGATTTACGCAAAGAATACCATGATTTTATGGATCATGTGTTTTGTGCCACAGATTATTTTGTCATTACTGTTAGGTGCATGGTTTTCTGATGTGCGTTTGAAATTAAAAGGAAGCAGATTTTTCAAGACCGTGATCTATCTGCCAAACCTGATCATGGCATCCGCATTTTCCATGTTGTTCTTTACACTGTTCTCGGATGGTGGACCGATCAACTCGATTTTAATGCAGATCGGAATCATTTCAGAGCCATATAAGTTTCTGGCAAACACAGGAAGCGCGAGAGGACTGATCGCCCTTATGAACTGCCTGATGTGGTTTGGTAATACGACCATTCTTTTAATGGCAGGTATGATGGGTATCGATACTTCCCTATTTGAAGCAGCAGAGGTGGATGGAGCAACTTCCACACAGGTATTCTACAAAATCACATTACCGCTGCTCCGTCCGATTTTAGTATATGTTGTGATCACATCACTGATCGGTGGATTACAGTTATTCGATGTACCGCAGATTTTGACCAATGGTACCGGTGATCCAATGAGATCGACCATGACATTGATCATGTTCTTAAATAAACATCTGTACAGCAAGAACTACGGAATGGCTGGTGCAGTATCGGTAATCCTGTTCATCATCACCGCAATTTTAAGTCTTATTGTCTTTAAGGTAACTGGAAACGATAAGAGAAAAGCATGAGTAGAATAGAAAGGTGAGGTGTTATTATGAACGAAAATAAAAATCTGAAAAAAGGACTTGGAATCCATGCAAGAAGATTTATCGCTTATGTAGTCCTGATTCTTGTTACATTTGCCTGCCTGTTCTGGTTCTATGTGCTGTTCATTAATGCGACCAGATCGAACGGTGAACTGCAGGCCGGATTTACACCACTGCCAAGCACACATCTGCTGGAAAACTGGACGAATCTGTTACACGGAACACTTCCGGTATGGCAGGGTATGATAAACAGTCTGATCGTATCGGTACTGTCAGCAGCGTTATGCACCTATTTTTCAACCATGACGGCTTACGCCATTCATGCATATGATTTTAAACTGAAAAAATACATCTATGCATTTATCTTAGCAGTCATGATGATCCCTACACAGGTAACGGCACTTGGATTTGTAAAATTAGTCGGTACATTACATATGGAAGATACATTCATTCCATTGATCGTGCCAACGATCGCTGCTCCGGTAACATTCTTTTACATGAAGCAGTATATGGAAAGTACATTGCCGGTTTCTCTGATCGAGGCTGCCAGAATTGACGGCTCCGGTGAGTTCCATACATTTAACCAGATTGTACTTCCATTGATGAAACCTGCCATTGCAGTACAGGCAATCTTTACATTCGTAAGCAGCTGGAATAATTATTTTGTACCGGCTTTAATCTTACACAATGACAAGAAAAAGACACTGCCAATCTTAATTGCACAGCTTCGTGCAGCAGACTGGCTGAAATTTGATATGGGTCAGGTTTATGTGATGATCGCATTTTCCATTTTCCCAGTTATCATTATTTACCTGATATTATCCAGACACATTGTACAGGGTGTTGCCCTCGGCAGTGTGAAAGGATAAATTAGAATATAGCTACAAATGAAAAAACCTTCCCTGAGAACCGCCGTGATTCCCCATATCACGGCGGTTCTTCTTTGGTGTAGCAGAAAAAGATTACAATATTAAAAAACATCATAATAATTGCCTGAAATAATCAAACATAAGCTCTTTCTTTCCTATTATAAGTATGCTATAATAAACGCAGATTTTGGAAAAAGAAATGGTTGAGAAGTGAATCTGCACAATCCTTTCAGAACGGAGGAAGACATGACAGAAGGCGGTTTTTTAGTTTTCATGGGAATTTTATTACTTTTGGTTGTCATCGTTGTTGTGATAGCGGTTGTTTCATCTGTGGCAGGTGCGGCAGCAGCAATCGTTGATGATGAAGACAGCGAAGATGAGTAGAACAGGGTGAGAACAGAATAGTGGGGCGGTACTTTTGTGCCAGTCCCCTTTTTGCAGGTCTTATGGATACTGCGAAATGTCCCGAGATTGAATCATAAGAAAGGAGACAGAGATTATAATGCAGTTACTTACATTTTTGTTAAATGGAGTGAAGTTTGGTATTCCTGTCAATGATGTGGAATCCATTGAAACAAGAATGAATGTGGTGAATATTCCAAATTCACTGCCACAGGTTCATGGGATCATGAATCTGCACGGAGAAGTTATTGCAGTGTACAGTCTGGCAGAACAGTTTCATTATCCGGAACAGGAAATCAACAATATCATCGTTGCATCCATGAATGGTACAAAGATTGGGCTTGAGGTTGGAAACGTGGATGAGATTATTGATGTCCCGGATGAGAAGGTTATTTCCATGCCAGTCATTATGAAAGCAGTAGAAAATTGTTTTGATGAGGTTGCTTCCTATGCAAAAGAACTGATCGTTCTGATCGAGGTATCAAAGCTGATGCCGGAAGCAGAGCAGCAGGCAATACAGAAATTGGTAGAACAACAGTCATAAACAAAAAAGAGTAAAGCCTCTGTTATTATATATTGGAAAGATACAGTCTCGTGGGATGGAGTACCGATAGGTACTCCATTTTTGCGTAAATAGGAAATTTTGTTCCATTTCTAAAATAATTCTAAATTCTGTCCGATTTTCCTTGCATTTTGATGAGAGAGGAGTAAACTGATTTTTGCCGACCGACTGGTCGGTTTTGGCTTGCGGGAATGCAATAGCCAATCAGACATATAATTTTTCAGGAGGAAAGAGAATGATCCCGAAGTATAGTGTAAAACGTCCATACACAGTTTTGGTTGCTGTTGTACTGGTGATTGTTTTAGGTGTTGTTTCCCTGACGAGAATGACAACAGATCTGCTGCCGGCAATGAATCTGCCATATGTGATCGTTGTCACGACAGATGTGGGAGCAAGCCCGGAGGAAGTGGAGAAGGACGTGACTGCGCCGATAGAAGCGGCAATGGCGACGACTTCCAATATTAATAATGTAAGTTCTTCATCCTATGACAACTATTCTATGGTTGTTTTGGAGTATGAACAGAGCACAAACATGGATTCTGCCATGATTGAGATCCAGCAGCAGCTGGATCAGTTGACCGGACAATTTCCGGATTCAGTGGGCACACCAATCATTATGCAGATCGATCCGGATATGATGCCGGTTATGATCGCATCCGCAGATGTGGATGGAATGGATCAGGCAGAGGTATCTGATTATGTGGACAATGAATTATTACCACTGCTTGAGAGTATCGAGGGTGTGGCATCTGTGACGGCAACAGGAGTGCTTGATACGGATCTTCAGGTCACTATGAACCAGGAGAAAATAGATGCTTTAAACGAACAGATTCTGAGCAAAATAGATGCACAGTTTACAGATGCACAGGCAGAGTTAGACAAGGCATCCTCCAAGATCAACAGTGGTAAAAAGAAGCTTTCCGATGGTGAAAAAGAGATGGGAAGCCAGCTCGGTGCAGGGGAAAACGAGATTATCAATAATAAAATCCAGTTGTTTAACACGGAGGCAGATCTGACCACACAATTATCGGATCTTCAGAAATCCCAGTCGTCCATGGATGGTGCAATCAAATCGTTACAGTCAGCTTATAATGGAGCAACACAGTTACAGAGTGCGATTGACGGTCTGCAGAAAGCAAAAGACGGTGTCAGCCAGGCGAAGAGTGGGGCAAAGCAGTTGTATGCAATGAAACCACAGCTCGCAGCATCAGTGCCAGCATGGGGTGGAACATTACCGGCCGATTATAATACTTTTATTACGACGTTAGAATCCACAGTGAATTACATGAAAATGTCAACGGATCCGGCAACGCAGGCACAGGCTGCACAGATGGAGCAGATGCTTACAGGACTGAAATCGTCTATGACACCGGAAATTTATAAAGCACTTGTGGCAAGTGCCAGTGAATCCGATTTCGTCGCATACATGGAATCCACAGCCATTGCCCAGATCAATGCACAGGCAGGGACTTCCTATACAAGTGAGAGTGACATTGCCAGCCAGATCGTGACATTACAGTCCAAACTGGATGATATCAATGTGATGCTGACGAGTCAGGCATCCTCTTTTGCAGATGCAGGCGTGACGTTGACTTCTTACAAAGACATTCCTGCTGCAATCTCAAAATTAAGTGAGAGCAAGACGCAGATTGCGACGGGAATTGCGACGATCGAGTCTGCCCAGACACAGGTGGCAGACGGTAAAACGTCTTTAGATGACGCATTAGTGACTTTAAATGAATCCCAGATATCCGGTATCATGGAGATGAGCAAGGGATATGCGGATCTTGCTGTTGCAGCAAATAAGATCGAAGAGGGGCAGAGCCAGTTAGATGATGCAAAAGAGCAGGCAAAAGATTCAGCGGATCTGAACACGATCCTCACAATGGATACCTTAAAAAATCTTCTGACAGCGCAGAACTTCTCCATGCCAGCAGGTTATGTGACAGAGGGGAACGAGCAGTATCTGGTGCGTGTCGGAGATGAGGTGACATCCAAAGCAGATCTTGAAAATCTCGTTCTGATGGATCTTGGTATGGATGGTATCGAACCGGTCAGACTGTTGGATGTGGCAGACATCGAGTACATTGACAACTCCGGTGATTCTTATTCGAAAGTGAATGGCAATGCAGCCGTTATGCTTTCCATTGAAAAGCAGACCGGCTATTCCACCGGAGATGTGACAGACCGGTTATTGGATAAATTTGACAGCCTGGAAAAAGAAAATACAGCGTTACATTTGAGCGTTCTCATGAATCAGGGTATTTACATTGACATGATCGTGAAATCAGTCGTAGAAAACATGATCGTGGGAGCCATCCTTGCAATTATTGTATTGTTATTATTCTTAAAAGATATCAAACCTACACTTGTAATAGCATGTTCCATTCCGCTCAGTGTTGTTTTTGCAGTGGTACTGATGTACTTTACGAATATTACGTTAAACATCATTTCACTGTCGGGTCTGGCACTCGGAATTGGTATGTTGGTGGATAACTCCATCGTCGTGATCGAGAATATCTATCGATTGCGCGGGGAGGGATATTCGATTCGAAAGGCAGCCGTGGAGGGTGCTTCACAGGTGACAGGAGCAATCATAGCATCCACACTTACAACCGTCTGTGTATTTGCACCGATTATTTTTACAGAGGGTATCACAAGACAGTTATTTGTGGATATTGCGCTGACAATTGCATTTACGCTTGCAGCAAGTCTTCTTGTGGCATTGACTTTCGTGCCAATGATGGCAGCAGGATTATTAAAAAATACAAAAGAGATCAGGCATAATCTCTTTGATAAAGTAAAAGATTTTTATGGAAAAATTTTAGCGGTATGTCTGCGTTTCAAACCGATCGTATTTATCGCAGTGATCGTATTGCTTGGAACAAGTGTTGTGGCAGCATTCTCCAGAGGATATTCTTTCATGGATATGAACATGGAGACAAACCAGATCAGTGCGACGATTTCAGCAAAAGAGGATCAGACACTAACGTTTGACGAACTGACAGAAATGGCAGATGAAGTCGTGGAAAAAGCATTGACGATCGATGGCATTGAAACCATTGGTGCCATGGCAGGCGGAAGTGCTCTTTCCATGATGGGAAGCAGTTCTACAGACAGTATTTCCATGTATATGATTTTGGATGAAGAATCTGAAGTGAGCAGCGCAGAAGTGACCGCACAGTTGGATGAACTGACCAAAGACATGGACTGCGAGGTGACAACGGATACTTCAGCTTCCGATATGACAGCGTTGATGGGAAGTGGACTGACGATCAATGTAAAAGGAAATAATCTTGACAAACTGCAGGAACTTGCAGGCGAGGTTGCAAAAGTCGTAGAGAACACCGAGGGAACTGTGGATGTGGATGATGGACTTGCCAATACGACACCGTCTTTCACCATTTCTGTAGACAAGGAAAAAGCTGCGAAATATGGCATGACCGTTGCACAGGTATTCCAGCTTGTTTATGGGGAGATGGCATCGTCAACTTCCGCAACAACGATCTCTACCGATGTAAATGATTATCAGGTTTATGTACAGAGCGAGGAGCAGTCCGATGTTACATTGGCTGATATCAAAAACCTGACCTTTACCTATACAGACAGAGAAGGAAACGAGACAGAAGTAGCACTTTCTGATATTGCACAGTTTGAGGAAGGTTACACCTTAGGAACGATCAACCGTGATGCGCAGACCAGATATATCAGTGTGACCGCAGGAGTGGATGATGACCATAATGTCAGTCTGTTAAGCAATGAGATCCAGAAAGAGTTAGATAAGATTGATCTGCCGGAAGGATACTCCATTGAGATGGCAGGTGAGGACGAGATGATCGCAGATGCGATGAATCAGTTGTATCTGATGCTTCTTTTGGCAGTCATCTTCATTTACCTTGTCATGGTAGCACAGTTCCAGTCGCTGTTGTCGCCGTTTATCATTATGTTTACAATCCCGCTGGCATTTACAGGTGGTCTGTTCGCACTTTACTTTACCGGCAATGAAGTCAGCGTTGTGGCAATGATCGGATTTGTCATGCTTGCCGGAATTATCGTAAATAACGGTATCGTTATGGTAGACTTTATCAACCAGCTCCGCCGTGGCGGAATGGAGAAAAAAGATGCCATTATCGAATCCGGAAAAACGAGACTCCGTCCGATCCTTATGACCGCACTCACCACGATCCTGTCCATGTCCACGATGGCAGTCGGACTTGGAGAAGGTTCAGAAATGATGCAGCCAATGGCGATCGTAACGGTTGGCGGTTTGTTATATGGCACACTGTTAACACTGATCGTTGTTCCATGTATTTATGATGCATTCAACCGCAATAAGAGCATGGTCGAGGAGGATTTATGATGGATGAGCAGAAACTGATCCACGATCCATCACAGAAAGTGCTTGCCCTGTATCAGGCAGTCATTGGGTTCATTAATGAAGGCTGTGATATCAATACTTTAAAAGTAGCTGATATCACAGGCCGGGCAGGCATTGGAAAAGGAACTGCATACGAATATTTTTCTTCAAAGGAAGAGATTATTTCTTCCGCAATCTTATATTATGTGAAAGACTGCTTTGAAAAACTTCAGGTAATTTCTACAGATGGAGGAACATTTCAGCAGAAAATTAATGAGGTCATGGATTTTATTGATGAGCATGTAAAAGAAAAGCAGGGAGTCTTTTTCCTGATCAAAATGGTACTTGAATCATATGAGATACCAAAGAATCTGAAAGACGAGTATGAGCGCATGAAACACCAGTGCTGTGATAATGGGAAAAACGAGATTATTGACAGCATTGTGGAGGAGGGTGTCCGCGAAGGCCTGATCCGGGAAGAGAATGTTTTTCTGCGGAGAGTCGCAGTCGAAACCCAGCTTTCGGTCTATTTTATGTATCGTATCGCAGCAGAAAAAAAATTGGAGCCTGACCTGGAGGCAGATACTCTGCGAGAATATGTTTATCAGAATATATTGAAATTGTTAGAGTAGAAAGAAGGAAGTTTTATGTTGACACTATTATTTGTTGTGCTGCTGTTGACTATTTTCGGCAAACTGTTAATCTTTGCGATTAAGGCAGCGTGGGGAATCACAAAGATTCTGCTGAACATTGTATTGCTGCCACTCATCATTATTGGAATGTTTGCAGGTGGTCTTACATATCTGGCACTGATCGTGCTTGCAATCGTGGGATTGGTTTCATTGATTAAGGGGCATAATTAAAACAAAGAGTTAATGCACAGTTGCTATTTTTTTTGATATGTGTCATACTGTACAAAGAAGTAGCAACGCATACGACGCAAGTGCGAGGTGAGATTATGATTAATAGGGATTTATATCTGCAAAAATTAATTCATAATATGTGGAATCTATTGTACTTGATAACACAAATGAAAAATTTTATCTTTTTGTTGATGAAGTTCAGCTTACAACCAAGGTGACGGATCATGAGAATGGTAATATTGATGTTACCATTTATGATATGCTGAATGAACTGAAATCATACAAAAACCTTGATGTATATGTTACTGGCAGTAACTCTAAAGGACTGTCCAATGATATCGCTACAGAATTTCGTGGGAGAGCAACCCAGATTCATGTATTCCCAATGTCTTTTCAGGAATATTACTCATTTGTTGGTGGAGATGAAAGAAAAGCTTTGGATAACTATATGCTATATGGTGGTATGCCAAAAGTTTTGACTATTACTGATGAAGTAGAAAAGAAGGGATATTTGACATCGTTATACAGTGAACTTTATGTCAAAGATATTATTGAGAGAAACAGAATAGAACGTGAAGATATTTTAAATGATATTTTGAATTTTCTTGCATCTCAGATTGGTTCACTTACAAATCCTACGAATATTGCCAATTCTATAACAAGTATAAAGAATGAAAAAATAACAGCATCAATGGTATCAAATTATGTAAAATACATTATAGATTCATTCCTTATTTCTGAGGCAAAGAGGTTTGATGTTAAGGGCAAGACATATTTCAAATATCCATACAAATATTACTATACGGACATAGGACTTAGAAATGCACGTCTTAACTTTAGGCAATATGATCCCGGTCATATTATGGAAAATATTATATACAATGACTTATTGAGACGTGGATATAGTGTTGATGTAGGGGTTATATCGGATCGTACAGGAGGAAAAAATCTACAGAGAGAAATTGACTTTGTTGTAAATCAGGCAGATAAGAAAATATACATTCAATCGGCATTCCGCATGGACGACGAGAAGAAAGAAACATCGGAACTTGCATCGTTGATGCTTACGAAAGATTTCTTTAAAAAAGTAGTTGTTAGAATGGATATATCACACAATTATTATGATGATGACGGTATTTTTCATTGCAATCTGATTGATTTCTTATTAGGTAAAGTAGAATTGTTCTAAAAGTTAACATAGAAATGGTATATTAGGATATTATCATGTTACTGTTCACTCAGCACCTGAACACCATGCTGTTCAGGTGCGTATGCACGTGATGTGGGTGTGAGCAGCCCCCTTTTGCGAAGCAAAACTTTATATGGGGCTGCGAAGTTACAGTTCGCAGGGTAACCTGTGAACTGTAACATTATCATAAATGGTTCAAAAAATGTAAATAAAAATCAGTTGACAAATACCGCAATAGATTTTATCATGAAAAAAGATATAAAAAGGTGATGAGAAAGAGGAGTACACACAGACAACTGAAAGAGAATGACATTCACCGGCTGAGAGATGTCACCAGAACATGTTGTGTGGAAGGTAGCTTTTGAACCGTCGCGCCGAACCGGAAGCCAGAAGATAAGAAGCTGGCGGAGCATAGCAACAGATATATGAACGAAGTAAGCGAGAACGATTTGTCCCCGTTACCGGACAGTGATTTCTTTTTCAATGGATAATGGAATTGAAAAATCGAATCAGCAGAGATATGTTGTTTTTACAACATAACAAAGGTGGTACCGCGTTGACACGCCCTTTGCATCCGTATGGATGTGAAGGGCTTTTTTATTTTTTAAAAGAAAGGAAAAAGACAAATGAAGGAATTAGCAAAAACCTATGACCCGAAGGGCATTGAAGATCGCCTCTATAAGAAATGGGAAGATAACGGTTACTTCCATGCAGAAGCAGACCGCAGTAAGAAACCATTTACCATTGTGATGCCTCCACCAAATATTACAGGACAGCTTCACATGGGACATGCATTAGACAATACCATGCAGGATATTCTGATCCGATACAAGAGAATGCAGGGATACAATGCATTATGGCAGCCTGGAACAGACCATGCTTCGATCGCAACCGAAGTAAAAGTGATCCAGTCTTTAAAAGAAAAAGGAATTGACAAAGCAGATCTCGGAAGAGAGGGTTTTTTAGAGAAATGCTGGGAATGGAGAGAGGAATACGGAAGCCGTATCATCAATCAGTTAAAGAAACTGGGTTCTTCTGCAGACTGGCAGAGAGAACGTTTTACCATGGATAAGGGCTGCTCCGATGCGGTTCAGGAAGTTTTCATCAAATTATATGAAAAAGGTTACATCTACAAAGGCTCCCGTATCGTAAACTGGTGCCCGGTCTGCAAGACCTCCATTTCCGATGCAGAGGTAGAGCATGAAGAGCAGGATGGATTCTTCTGGCATATCAACTATCCGGTTGTTGGCGAGGAAGGAAGATTCGTTGAGATCGCAACAACAAGACCGGAGACATTATTCGGAGATACCGCAGTTGCTGTCAATCCGGATGATGAGAGATACAAAGACATCGTTGGAAAAATGTTAAAGCTTCCAATGACAGACCGTGAGATCCCGGTCATTGCAGATCCGTATGTAGATAAAGAATTTGGAACCGGATGCGTAAAAATCACACCGGCACATGACCCGAACGACTTTGAAGTTGGAAAACGTCATAACTTGGAAGAGATCGTTGTCATCAATGATGATGCAACCATGAACAAATTAGCAGGAAAATACGAAGGTATGGATCGCTATGAGTGCAGAAAAGCACTGGTAGAGGATTTAGAGAAAGCCGGACTTTTAGTAAAAGTTGTTCCTCATTCCCATAACGTAGGAACACATGACCGCTGCGGCACAACCGTTGAGCCAATGATCAAGCAGCAGTGGTTTGTAAAAATGGATGAGATGATCAAACCGGCAGTTGAAGGAGTAAAAAATGGTGACATTCAGTTACTTCCAAAACGTATGGAGAAAACATACTTCAACTGGACAGATAACATCCGTGACTGGTGTATTTCCAGACAGTTATGGTGGGGACACAGAATCCCGGCATACTACTGTGATGAGTGTGGTGAGATGGTTGTTTCCAAAGAAGCACCTCATACATGCCCGAAATGTGGATGCACTCATATGACTCAGGATCCAGATACATTAGATACATGGTTCTCCTCTGCATTATGGCCATTCTCCACACTTGGCTGGCCGGAAAAAACAGAAGATTTAGATTACTTCTATCCGAATGACGTTTTAGTAACCGGATATGATATCATTTTCTTCTGGGTAATCCGTATGATCTTCTCCGGTTATGAGCAGATGGGCAAGGCTCCATTCCACACGGTATTATTCCATGGTCTGGTACGCGATTCCCAGGGACGCAAGATGAGTAAATCTCTCGGAAATGGTATCGACCCATTAGAGGTGATCGACAAATACGGCGCAGATGCACTCCGTCTGACACTGATCACAGGTAACGCACCGGGTAACGATATGCGTTTCTACTGGGAGAGAGTAGAGTCCTCCAGAAACTTTGCAAATAAAGTATGGAATGCTTCCCGTTTCATCATGATGAACTTGGAAGGCGCAGAGATCAAAACACCGGAACTTTCCGAGTTAAAAGCAGCAGATAAATGGATCTTATCCAGAGTTAATACGCTCGCAAAAGATGTGACAGAGAATATGGATAAATTCGAAATGGGTATCGCAGTACAGAAAGTTTACGATTTTATCTGGGATGAATTCTGTGACTGGTACATTGAGATCACAAAAGTCCGTACCTATAATAAAGAGAATGATCCGGCTTCTGCAAATGCAGCATTCTGGACATTAAAGACTGTATTAACAGAGGCATTGAAGTTGTTACATCCATTCATGCCATTCATCACAGAGGAGATTTTCTGCACACTGCATCCGGAAGAAGATACCGTTATGCTTGCAAAATGGCCGGAATACAAAGAAGAATGGAACTTTGCAGCAGAGGAAGAAATGGTTGAGCATTGCAAGGATCTTGTAAAAGGTGTCCGTAACCTCCGCACAGAGATGGATGTTCCACCATCAAGAAAAGCAAAAATCTTTATCGTATCAGAAGATGCAAAGATCAGAGATACCTTTGAGGTAAACAAAGAAGTTTATGTAAACCTCGCAGGTGCAAGTGAGATCGCGGTACAGGCAGACAAGACAGGAATTGAGGAAGACGCAGTTTCCGTTGTGATTCCTGGCGCAACACTCTACCTTCCATTAGAAGACCTTGTAGACTTCGAGAAAGAGAAAGAACGTCTGTTGAAAGAACAGGCTCGCCTCGAAAAAGAGCTTGCGCGTTCCAAAGGAATGCTCTCAAATGAGAAGTTCTTAAGCAAAGCGCCGGAAGCAAAAGTTCAGGAAGAAAAAGAGAAGCTTGCAGGCTATGAGCAGATGATGGCTCAGGTCAAAGAGCGTCTTGCACAGATGAAATAAAAATCAAATAACTATTTTTAATAGCCGTCGACTGAACCGACCCCCAGAAGTTAGACCAAAAAATCTAACTATTGGAGGTCGGTTTT
>UQNW01000016.1 GCA_900542495.1 uncultured Roseburia sp. | reverse complement strand
TCACAAATCTTATATCAGTTTTTAACGTTTACACAAAACTTGAAACGGTCTCAGAGCTTGTTGTTTGTATGCAAAGCCGATATTCCCATATATTCGTAAAAGCTGATGTTTTTCATTTTCTGCATAGGATAATGCTTTATTATAATACCTAAAAGCTTCATTCATATTATTTTGATTTCTGTATATATTAGCAATATTGTCCAGAACGTTAGCTATTTGGTCATTTAAATTTTTACCTGTAATTTTTGTTAAATATTCATATTCCTCTAGAAATGATTTTAAACCTAATTCACTTTGCCCACAGTCTTTTTGAATAATACCATATGTATTTTTATAGATTGCTAATAGATACCATTTCTCTTCATCAGATAAGTATTTTGATTCTTGTACTTTTTGTGAAAAAAAATCAAGAAAATTAAGGGCATTTGTGTCATTACCTAGGTAATGAAATGATTGCGTATAAAATATTATCATTTGTAAAAATATAAATGGAAGATTATCAATATCAAATTGTTGTAGATGTTTATTAATAAACTCTATTACATCAGTATATTTTCCTAATAGATATAATTTTGAAGCAGTATTTCCAACAAGAGATAGTGCATTTTCATTATAAAAATCTTTATTATAAGATAATAACTTAAGCGTATGCTTCATAAGTAGGTTAGCAAAATCTCTTTCATTGGAATTAGTTATTTTTTGAGGAAGTAAATCATTAATTATTGATAATGTTTCTTCAAAATAATTCTGATATTCATTATTATGATGCATTTGATTACGTATGAATTCTTGTGTAATGCTATGCATATTCGCCATTTTTTCATTTATTGAAAATAATGAATATTCAGTAATTGCTATAATAATATGTTCAAGATTATATTGCGAATATTGGTCTTTATACAAAAAAATATTATATATAGGTATGTCACAGGAATCTAGTAAAGAAACTATGTTTAATATGTCTTTTGCACTTGTTGATTGTTGAAGAATTTTTTCGTATGATATTTTCCAAGCAGTATAAGCAGTTTTCTTATAACTAGTTATAGGGCTGCTTAATATATCAAATTTGTGTTCACTATAAATCTCTAAATATTTACTAAATGAAATTTGCGTTTGGTTTACATAAGCTCTAGCATATTCTAATGCTAAAGGATAATTTTCTAAGGTATTTGCAAGAAGTAAAACAGTTTCATTATCTGATTCTGTTTTCATACGTTTATTTGTATATTTTAGTAGAAATGCTTCACTTTCTTCTAAGTCAAAGTTACTAATCGGGATAACAGGAAATTCATCAGCATCAATATTAGAGTTTTGAGTAGTTACTATTATATCTGAATTTTGAAAAAAATATTTTTCAACCAATTTATTGATGGGGGTGTCATCTAAACCATCGTAAATTACTAACGAAGGTGAATTATTGTCAATAAATGAAGAAAGTAGAGACATTAATCTATTTGAATCTTCACATTTTTCTTGAAGCAAATCAAAATAAAGAGCAGCTTTGTTAAATTCTTCAAGTAGTTCATTTTCTGAAGTAGCTGTAAATAAAAAGATTGAGTTATATTTATTATTATTGATTGAACGTATAACATATTCACGTGCAATTTGTGACTTTCCTATTCCACCAGGACCAGTTAAAAAGGACAATTTATATTCAGTCATATTCTCGGTTAAGTCAGATAGAGCTTTTTCACGACCCCAAAAAAGATTATTTTTTCTTGGAATATTATAAAACGGTGAAATAGATAACGGAGGCTTTCTATCAGGTGAAGCTATGATTTCTTTCAAATTATTAATTTCATTTTTTATTTCCTGCTGAGAACCATGAATTTCATTAATAATTTTAGAACTTGTAGTATTAATTTGATTTACAATTATTTTACCTTCAGCACTTAATAGGTTATTAAGAAGTTCATTGAGTTTATCAATATATGTCTCAAGGCATTGGTTAATTCTTTTTGAACCAATACTGCGTAAGTCGGGATTTTTTTTGTAAAAATCATCTATAAAATTTATTTTTTTATCATCATCAATAAATTGATAGTTTTGTTTGAAATAAAGAGGGTGTTGTAGTATAAATTCTTGTGCTTTTTCAAGTTCATATTGGTCTTTGATTGTATTCCTGATGCAAGAAAGAATGGATTCATCAAAATCATCAAAATATTTTAATGTTATTTTCTTATTTTGATAATCACATATTTTTGATGCAAAAACTGATTCAAATACAGCTAAAGAAGCTTTTACTAGTTCATCCACTAGTTTATTTTCTAGAATTGGCATAAACAAATCTCCTATATTATTTTGGGTCATTTTTAGATTTTGGGATTCAATCCCATCTTATCCATAAATTCATCATGTGTTTTCTGTATCTGCAAGTTCATAGGAAATGGTTCCGATTCCGGATAAATATCCATCCAAAGGTTAAAGTCCGCTTCAGCTTTTAGCAAAGCTTCCCCACGTTTCTTAACATCTTTTATTTCATTGCATTTCTCAACTTCTTCCATATATTCTTCATAGCGGTCTAACCATGATCGCATCAAAGACAATGTTCCAAAGCTGATTCCAACCATATCATTTCCATCTTTATCCTGGTATTCAAAGAGTTGTCCATCGTATTGCCGGAATATCTGAAAAAGTCTGTGTATGGCTTTTATGCCATCAAAATCAGAGTTCGCCAGTACTTCGGGATTGACAGATAAAGCGTCTGCTATTTTTTCAAGGGATGATGGCTTTGGATTTCTTCTGCCGCTTTCGTAAGCACGAATGTAGGCTTCGCTTGCACCAACCATTTCTCCTAATTGTCTTTGGGTAAGATTGCGTTCCTGCCGGATACGTCTTATGTTTTCCCCGACTGTCATAACAACATGCCTCCTGCTCTAAAGCTATATTTTTGTGAAACTGTTCAACATCATATATAGGATAACACACAAGAACAAAAAAATAAAGCAAAAAGATATTGACACGAAACAAAAGCTACGATATTATAAAAACGTAACAAAATGATACTATGCAGAAACAAAGAAAGAAACAGGAGGAAACAATATGGATGAAAAAATCTATTACAGTGCAGAGGACATTGCAAAAATGCTTGGTGTGAGTATGGGGAAAGCCTATAAAATCCTTAGAGAAGTGAATAAGGATTTGGCAAGTAAAGGATTTCTCACAATCGCCGGAAAAATTCCGGTGGAGTATTTTAAGGAAAAATGGTACGGAGGAGCAAAGGAGGTAAGTGCATGAACTGCAATGCAAAGAAAGATCCCAATGGTACGTGGCGGATACAATATCGTTGGACAGATTGGACGGGAACCAAAAAGAAATCACAAAAAAGAGGTTTTAAGACCAAGAAAGAAGCAGAAGAATGGTACGCACATTTCATGTTGCAGCAATCATCTGATCCGACGATGACACTGGCGGACTTTTGGGAGATTTATAAGGCGGATATGGAAAAGCGCTTACGAAAAACTACCATGAAGCAAAAAGAGTATGTAATGAATGACAAGGTGCTACCATATTTCGGAAAGACGCCAATTAATGAAATCACAGCTCCCATGATACGCAAATGGCAGGGAGAAATGATGGAAAAAGGTTTTAAGCCCACATATCTGAAAACAATACATAATCAGCTTAGTGCGATTTTGAATTATGCAGTAAATTTCTATGATTTGCGTTCCAATCCCTGTCGTAAAGCCGGAAGTATGGGAAAGAGTAAAGCGGATGAAAGACCGTATTGGACGCTGGAGGAGTTTCAGAAGTTTTCAGATGCGATTATGGATAAGCAGGATTCATGGATTGCTTTTCGGATTTTATTTTGGACAGGTATGCGGATAGGAGAATTACTTGCGTTACAGGTGAAAGATATTGATTTAGAACAGGGAACCATAACTGTTGACGAATCTTTGACGAGGCTTGATGGAGAGGATCTGATTACGGCACCAAAGACGGAAAGCTCGGTTCGGGTGATTACGATACATAAAGAATTGCAGGAGGAACTTAAGGAATATATTGCGACATTGTATCATGTGAGACCGGGAACACGTCTTTTTGCCGGACGGACAAAGAGCTTCTTTGAGCACGAAATGGAGCGTGGAATAAAGATGTTGGGAGTAAAGAAAATTACAGTCCATTGTACTCGTCACAGTCATGCAAGTATGCTTGTGCAGATGGGATTCAGCCCAGTTGAGATTGCAAAACGGTTAGGGCATGGAAAGGTTACGACTACGATTGAAACCTATTGTCATCAGTCTATGGATGCGCAGGTAAAAATTGCAGATAGACTTGGAAAAGTGGAAAGAGGTGAGGAGAGTGGCGTGTAAACGAGAAGACAGGTTTAGGCGCAATACAATTGCCTTTTGGCTGAGTGACGAAGAGAAAAGCCAAGTGGAATCGAAGATAATTTTATCGGGGATATCGAAAGGTGAATATTACCGGAAAGCAGTTTTAGGGCAAGAGGTAACGGTTATTGCCGGAAATTATATGTCGGTCAGGGTGGCAAAAGTATTGGAGCAGATATTGGCACATTTACAGAATGGCAATACAGAAGAGGAAAGATTACTGCTGGAATTGGTAAAACAGTTGCTGGAAGTAAATAAAAATGCCCCTGCTGGTAACAAGGGCATTCAGGAATAAAAAGGATAAAGCCTTTCTATCCAACACACACATTTATTATAGCAAAGGCTTTCTCCGGAGGAAAGGAGAAAATTGCATATTGAATATTTTTTCAGAGGTAAAGGAGTATCTAACGGCGAGACAGGTAGCAGAAAACTATGGTCTGCAGGTCAGAAGAAATGGGTTAGCCTGTTGCCCTTTCCATGATGATAAGCACCCAAGCATGAAGATTGATAAGAACTATCATTGTTTTGCCTGTGGTGTGGGAGGGGATGTGATTGACTATGTTTCCCGGATGTTTGGTTTATCACAATATGAGGCGGCATTAAAGATTGCAGAAGATTTCCGTCTTCCGATAGAGGTCAAAGGAAATAAGGGATTAAGCGAGCAGGACAGGGAGCATATTCGTAGAGAACGGACAGAACGTGAGAGGCTGATACACATCAGGGAGCGTTTTGACAGATGGTGCAATCACAGTATTGAGAGTTTAAGGGATGGTTTGTTACTGATAGAGCAGATGGGTATTTTCCTTAATGGAAAGCCGCCGGATATTATTTTTTCAGAGGACTATGCACGGATGCTTCATGCGGAACCGATTATGAATTACTGGCTGGATATTTTGTGCATGGGTAGTACAGAGGATAAACAGGAACTTTTTATGAAAGGCAGGAAGGAGGTGGAAGAAGTTGCAGAGAGAGTCAGAATCGGAAGAGAGCGTATTATGGAACGAAATCGGGGAAGTGCTTGATACGGAAATGAGCACGGTAGAGGATATTCGGGCAGATTTGGCTAGAAATGATAAAGGCAATACCTGTCAGACAATCAATAACTGTATGCTGGTATTTCAGCGTGATCCGGTGTTAAAAGGTGCAATCAGAAAAAATGAGCTGTCCGGAAAGATTGACATTGTCGGTAATCTCGGATGGCAGCGCACATCTTCCAGCCTGACGGATACTGATGTGTATCAGATACATTGGTACTTAGAAAAGAATTATGGTCTGAAAAACGACCGTAACATCAACAAGGCTATGAATATTGTTGCAAGTGAAAATAAGTATCACCCTATTCGGGAATGTCTGGAAAAACTTAAATGGGACGGACAGCCACGCATAGACAATCTTTTGCCCAGGTATCTGGGTGCTGATCACGATGATTACACGAAAGAAATTATGCGGCTCTTGATGCTGGCAGCTATCCGCAGGGTGTATGAGCCGGGATGCAAATTTGAAATCATGGTATGCCTTGTAGGAGGGCAGGGAGCAGGAAAGTCAACATTTTTCCGCTTCCTAGCCATCAATGATGAATGGTTTTCAGATGATTTGAAGCGGATGGATGATGATAATGTCTATCGGAAGATGCAGGGGCATTGGATTATTGAAATGTCGGAAATGATGGCAACAGTGAATGCCAAGAGCATTGAAGATATTAAGTCTTTTATCAGCCGGCAAAAGGAAACGTACAAAATTCCTTATGAAACTCACCCGGAGGACAGACCAAGACAATGCGTATTTGTGGGTACTTCCAACAATATGGATTTTCTTCCTCTTGACCGTACAGGAAACCGGAGATTTGCCCCGGTGCTGGTACATCCGGAACGGGTGGAAAAGCACATTCTTGAGGATGAAAAAGAATCAAGGGAATACATATGTCAGGCGTGGGCGGAAGCGATGGAACTATACCGGAACGGTTCTCATGAGTTAAAGCTGTCGAGGGAGACGGAAGAATACTTAAAGGAGATGCAGAAGGACTTTATGCCGGAGGATGCAAAGGTCGGAGTGATACAGCTCTGGCTGGATGAACTGGCAGAGGATTATGTATGCAGCATTATGATTTACAAGGAAGCATTTTCACACGAGTATGACACACCAAAGGATTGGGAACTGAAGGAAATCAATAATGTCATGAACCACAGCATTGTCGGGTGGGAAAAGGTTTCTTCCCACAGATTTGCCGGATATGGCACACAAAGAGGGTGGCGCAGGGTGGCAGGGAAAAATGAGTTTCAGAAACTGCCGGAGGATGCGGTAATACTCTTTGAGGAAAGATAAAAGTTTTTTATGTTGCGTTTACAAATTTTGTTTACAGGCGTTCGTTTACGGAAATGTAAACAATCCGGTTTACAAAAGAATGCAGTAAAATTAAGGCTTTGAGGCTTTGTAAACAGAGTAAACGGAAATTTTTCAAAAGAGTATTTGTAAACAAAACGTGTAAACGGATACGTAAACAGGATATTCAGGAGGATATTTTAATGGAGAAAAATTATATTCAGAACAACGGAAAAGCAAAAGGAAAAATTTATATCGGTTTGGATCATGGGTATGGGAATATCAAGACCGCACACAGAGTATTTACTACCGGAGTGGAAGCGTATGATGAGGAACCGATTGTCAGCACCAACTTTGTAAAATACCGGGAGAAATATTATGTGATTGGCGAGAGCCACTTGGTATATCAGGGCAACAAAACAGATTCCGATGATTTTTATATTTTGACATTGGCAGGACTGGCAGAGGAATTGAAATTCCGGGGACTTCATGAAGCAGAAGTCGTGCTTGCAGTAGGACTTCCGCTTGCGTGGGTAAAGTCACAATCTGCCGATTGGAGAGCATATTTGATGCAGGAGAAAGAACTAGATTTCATGTTCCAAAAGGAACGCTATAAGGTGCATCTATGTGGTGTGGAAATCTTTCCGCAGGGATTAGCGGCTGTACATAATCAAGGTGCAATGCCGGGAATGAATATGCTGGTGGACATTGGCAACGGAACCATGAGCATTCTTGAAATTCACGATGGCAGACCGATTGAAAAGAGCATCAGCACAGAAGTATTCGGAGTACATCATTGTATGGAAAAAATACAGAAAGAGCTGTCTAAGAGAGGCGGTGTGGAAGTGCCGGAAATGTTAATAGAACCTCTGCTTAGAAATGGCATAGGTGAAAGAACTGATGATGTAGCAATGGTCACGAAACGAATTGCGGAAAGTTATACAGAGGAAATCATGAAAAAGCTGACGGCACATGGCTATAAGGAAGATCTGGTTCATCTCTATATCATTGGCGGTGGTGGCTGTCTGCTGAGACACTTTTCAGATATGACAGAAAAGGGAAATGTAACTGTCATTTCCGACATTTGTGCAAATGCAAAGGGCTATGAGGCTTTGACAGAAATGAAGCAGCGCATGAGAGGAAAAATTGCATGAGGAAAACATACAAATCAAGCAACGTTCGCTTTTGTATGGAGGATGAGAACCAGCGCCGGACATGGGAGTACCTACAGAGTTTGACCCGAAAGGACAGCTCCTATGGAAAGGCACTTTCGGATGCCTTTGTATTAGTTTTGGATAGTAAGGTACCTATGGGGGATGCAGGAGAAAAAGAGGAGGCTTTTTATGCCGGGTTGAAAGTGACAACGGAACATATTGAGGAAAGCGTTGCAGAACGAATTTCAAAGATGCAGGAAGCACTTTTAAGGCAGTTGACAAAGGAACTTGAGGAACATGCCCTAAGAACCGTTTCGGGCGAGTATATGCCTCACAGAGAGCAGTACGAGGAAGAAACGGAGCAAGTGTCAGAGACGGATATGTCGGATGCCATGATGTCGATGGCACTTGGCATGGGTGAATAGGCGGTACCGAAAATGGGAACCCACTTTGGCGCTTGGTATCCACTTTCAAGGTGGAAGCCTATGATACGGTACCGAAAGTATTTTATTCGGTACCGTCACTCATAGCGAATGACGGGGTATTTTGCCGGAATGAGCAGTCTGCCATGGGGATTTTGCAATGGCAGACTATGACACTCGCAGAGTGGCATCAGCCTCGCAGAGCGCCTACCTTTGATACGCAGTGTCAAAGGTAATAAGGCGTTACTTTTGACAAAAGTAACAAAAGAGCCAGCAGAGCTGGCGATACTTCTCGAACTGCTAATGTTCGAGAAGGTTCCTACACAGCAGCATTTAGAGCACGAACAGAAGAAAGAAGGTGAGATAATTGGGAGCAAAAACGATTTCTTTCCCCAAAGGGAAAGGGCATCTGACACATAACAACCGAGATTTTATCAGCAAAAATGTGGTACCCGAAAGGACATCTTGGAACCGAATTTATATGCAGGAATCTTTGGAACAAGCATATGAGAAATGTTTTGGGCAGGCGCTTATGGATTATAATGCAACGCAAAAGCGTAAGGACAGGAGAAAAGAAAATTATCTGAAGGAGATAGAAAATTCCGGCAATAAGGAAAAGACATTCTATGAAAATATCGTTCAGATAGGAAAAAAGGAAGATACTCCAGTGGTGGATGCGGATGGAAATCTTACAGAGCAAGCGAAGGTAGCAATTGAAATACTGGAGCAGTATGCAAAAACCTTTCAAGAACGTAATCCGAATTTGTATCTGTTCAATTGCGTCATGCACCTGGATGAAGCGACACCGCATTTACATATTGATTACATTCCGGTGGCACATGGATATAAAACAGGCATGGAAACCCGCAATAGTCTTACAAAGGCACTACAGCAGATGGAATTTGCAAAGGCGGTCAGTAAAAAGGAAAATGAAACAGTTGCGTGGCAACAAAGAGAACGATCCTATTTGACGGAGCTTTGCCGGGAGAAAGGCATTGATATAGAGGTGCTGGGAATACAGAGAGAGAATCTTAGCCTGCCAGAGTATAAAGCTGCAATGCGAGAAGTGGAAGCGCTGGAACAACAGGCAGAGGAAATGGAGATACATAACAGGGAACTTGCTACACAAGCCGGGGAGTTGGCGAAGCAGATTGATGAACTGGAGGTAAGGGATAAAAGCAATCAGGAATTACTTGAAAAGCATGATCTGAGAGCAACTACCTTAAAGACCATTTCAAAAGAAGTAGATGCAGAAACCAAGAAGATAAAAAGTGCAGCAATTCCGGTCAATAATCTGTTTGGCGATGAGAAATATGTCAAGGTAAAGAAAAGTGATTGGAATAAGATTATTGATGCTTTCAGCCGGGCAGTATCAAGGAATCATTTGTTGGAAAAATATGAAAAGAAAATATCTGTTTTGGAGAAGAAAATAGCAACTCTTACTGACCAGATTGAGAAGATGAAACAGTTTGTGGCAGCAAGGGGGCTTGGAGAGGCGTTTGTAGAGTTTGTAAAATCGTTGGCGCCAAAATCCTTCAAGCAAAAACTGGAAGAGAAAAAAGCGGATGCAGCGGAGCAGAATCGGCAGAGAAAGACAGCACAACAGGAAATGCCGGATAAGAAGAAAAAATTGCAGCAGGAAATGTAAATTCGAAGAAAATGAGGAATGGACAATGAATTTAACTTACGAAAAATGTGGAGATTATTTGATACCAAACATAATTCCTGATCCAGAGTCGGAAGGCGAATTGAAAAAGTTCGGATTAATGCGGAAACATTATCTGAAAGAATATAAGAGTGGCATTTATCAGGGGATGGTTCTAAGTGGAAAGATAAAGGAACATCTGCTCATGGTGCAGGAACGGGCAGAATCACAGCTTGATGTGCTGGTGGAGCAGATGGCAGAACGTGAGGGAGTAACGGAGCAGTTGAAAGAAGAAAATCAAATGCTTTGGGTGCAGAGGATGAATAATATTCGGACGAGAGCGGAAGAAATTGTAAAAGAAGAGTATATATATTCTTTATAGCAAAGGGGCAGAGAAATCTGTCCTATTTTTTATACTGGGAATTTCTCTTTTGAAAATGACATTTTCAACAATGCGTAGTATAATTATCTTGAAAAATTGTGCGAGATTATAAGCAAAGATAGGAAACTTGTTTTGTATCAGATAGAATATGATAATTATCTTTTTGAGAGTGTTATTGATTTAGAGCCTAAATATCACAATTTGGGAAAATACATAAATAATATGCTGAATATTTAGGTACAAAACTACTAATTATAAATTGGAGGAAAACTAGATGCTAGATGAAAGTGTAAAAGCTCAGATAATTGCTTGTTTGGAGAATGGAGAGGCGATTCCAGAGGAGTATAAAACACTATTATTTCCAATAAATAATAAAGAGTATGAATTAAACTATTTTGGGAAAATGAGAAAAGAGGATATTTTATCAGATACTGATGAGGTGAATAGTATCCCTTTTCAATTGGAAAGAACAATAGGTGATGCATCAGATGACGAATGGAGAAATTTGCTTATTTTTGGAGATAATTTACAAATTCTTAAATCCTTGTACTTTAATCAAGACCCTTTAATTGCAGATAGAGTAAAAGGAAAGGTTAAACTTGTATATATAGATCCCCCATTTTCGTTAAAGCAAGAGTTTAAGGGGAAGAAGGGAGAAAAGGCTTATGCGGATAAGGTTAAAGGTGCAGAATTTGTAGAATTTTTGAGAAGAAGATTAATTATTCTTAAAGAACTTTTAGCAGATGATGGCTCTATTTTCGTTCATTTAGATTATCGTAAGAATCACTACATCAAAGTTGTAATGGATGAAGTTTTCGGTGAAGCTAATTTTATAAATGAGATAACTTGGAAAAGAACGAGTGCCCATAATGATGCAGGAAAATTTGGAATAAATACCGAGTATATATTATTTTATGCCAAAAATGCTGAGAATTATACTTGGCATCAGCAATACGCTGAGTATTCTGAAAAACATTTGAAGAGATATCGTCGTAAAGATAAAGACGGCCGTCATTGGACGGACAGTCCATTGACGGCAAAAGGGCTTTCAGGGGGAGGATATACATATACATATAAGGGAGTAGAAGGTCTTTGGAGATGTCCGGAATCCACAATGAAGGAATACGATAAAAAGGGGTTATTGTATATAACCAAAACAGGGGGAATTCGTATTAAGAAGTATTTAGATGAACTTAAAGGTACTCCGTTGCAGTGTTTATGGGATGATATTGATCCAGTTAATTCGCAGTCGAAGGAGAGAGCTAATTATCCAACTCAAAAACCGGAAGAACTAATTGAAAGAATTATTTTATCAGTAACAAATCCAGGAGATATTGTATTAGATTGCTTTGCGGGATCAGGGACAACATTGGTAGCTGCTGAGAAACTTAACAGAAAATGGATTGGGTGTGATATCGGAAAGCTTTCGATATATACAATTCAGAAGCGTTTATTAGAAATTAAAAGAAGTAAGGCGTATACATCCTTGGAAAATATATCTGCAAACTCTTTGTATGGCAAAGATGTTAACCCTTTTTCAGTATTAACAGCGGGGTTATATGATCTATCTAAAGTATTTTCGATGGATGAGGGAGAATATAAAAAGTTTGTAATGTCTTTGTTTGATATTGAAGATATTGGACAGAAAAATATACATGGGGTTAGCATTGATGGTGAGAAAAAAGGGTATTATGTAAAAATATATCCATATTGGGATGAAAAATTTAGAAGTGCTGATATAGATGAAGAGTATGTAGAGGAACTGCATAAACATATTGGCAGTTCATTACAAGATAGATTTTATATTGTAGCCCCAGCAACCTGTGTGGCATTTATAAACGATTATTATGAAATAGATGGTGTTAAATACTATTTTTTGAAAATTCCTTATCAAGTAATAAAAGAACTTCATTCCAATTCATTTAAAAAGTTAAAGCAACCACAAAATGAGAAGGAAATCAATGATTTGGAAAATGCAATTGGTTTTCATTTTATAAGACAGCCTGAAGTTGAATCTACAATAGTAAAAAAGGAAAAAGAATATTTTTTGAAAATAACAAAGTTTTTATCTGATTATGACTATGATGAAGATGGTGAGATTCTAAAAAATTTTGAAAGTTTATCTATGGTTTTAATAGATAATTGTAATAAAGAAGGAAATGTGCCTTTTAATATGTCTGAATACTATTTTGCAGAAGATTTATTAGATAATAAGAAGGATAGTAAAAAAGATAATAAAAAAGATGAGGAAACAGTAAGAGAAAAACTGAAGAAATGTAAACATATTTTAGTTCCTATAAACTCAAACACTAATATGGTAAAAATTGTATATATAGATATATACGGGAATGAATTTATGGAAACAAAAATTTTAGAGGAGTAGCCAATATGGAAGGTGTTTTAAAAATTGAAGAGTCGAATATTGTGCTTAAAGTCAAGACAAATTTTGATCCAAGTAGATTAAATCTTAATGAGTGGGACAAGTATTTGGATTGTCTTTGTGGAAATAGGGAGTATCAAAAAGAAGCCATCAAAGCGGCTGTTATTTATATGGCTTCCGGTGAATATGAATCCATAAATCAATTGGCAAAGGAAAACTATGCTACAAATAATGCATTGCAGCAAAAATATTCGAAGGAAATAGACTTAATTAACTCAATACAATTACCTAATAAATTATCTGGAGTTATTGATTTGGCAACAGGTACTGGGAAAAGTTATGTGTTGTATGGTATAGCACAAATAATGCTTGCAATAGGTTTGGTAAAGAGGGTATTGCTTTTATGCCCATCTGTTACTATTGAAAGAGAATTAAGAAATAAATTTGTGTTATTAGCAAGTAGAGCTGATTTAAAGGCATATATCCCGTCATGGTGTGTTATAAAGAATCCTAGAATAATTGATGCGAATGTTACAATTAAGTCGGGAGATATTTGTATTGAAAATATTCATGCAGTGTATGAAAATACAGGTTCATCTATTAATGACAGTTTTATAAATGGTGGTAGTGATACATTGGTATTAAATGATGAGATTCATCATGCTTACAATGTATCATCTGACAAAGATATTAAGAAATGGAAACAGTTTTTATTAGGGAAAAATTGTTTTAAATACATTATAGGTACGACGGGGACGGCGTATATTGAGAATGATTATTTCACAGATGTTATATATAGATATTCCCTGAGGAAAGCAATAGATGATGGAGTTGTAAAAATGGTCGAATATGTCGCAAAAGACGAAGGTTTAGACCAAAATGCTAAATTCCAAAAGATATATGATAATCATGAGGAATTTTGCAGAATATATAGTAGCATTAAGCCAATAACGCTTATTGTTGGTAAGGATATAAAATCTGTGAGTAATTTATGTGAGGATTTTATAGAATTTCTCATGAAGAAGGAAAAAATTGAGAAAGAGGTAGCAGAAAAAAAAGCTATAGTTGTTACATCTGCATCAAAACACAAAAAAAATCTTGCTTTACTAAGCAAAGTTGATGAGAAAGATAGCAAAGTTCAATGGATTTTTTCTGTATCGATGTTAACAGAGGGCTGGGATGTTAAGAATGTTTTTCAAATTGTACCATGGGAGGATAGAGCATTTAATTCAAAACTATTAATTGCGCAAGTCTTGGGGAGAGGATTAAGGGTGCCAGCAGGATTAAATAGTCAGCCCAAAGTAAGAGTATACAATCATGCGAGTTGGAGTAAAAACATTCAGTCATTAGTTGATGAAATTCTTGAGATGGAATTGACTCTTACAAGTGATATTTCAAATTCTAATGAAAGAAAGAAATATAATTTTGTTGTTCATTCCATTGACTATACTAAAGAGGAACGTACAACGAAGAAGACATCAAGAATTACACAAGAGGTTTTCGATTTGACAAATGGAATGAAACTAGTTTCTCAAGCAGAAGAAGAAGCTCAAGAAACAGAGTACGAAAATATCAGGGGAAGTATTGTATCCAAAACAACAACGGTCAAAAAGGAAATGGTTACTGTTGATGAGGTTGTGAGAAAGATATCTGAGAGCTTTAAAGGAAGAGCGTTAGAGGCTAAACTTATTTTTGAAAGTGGGGAATATGAAAAAGAAAAGCTTCCTCCTATTTCTGAAATCAAAAACTTTATTGAAAAGTCTATGCAAGAATGTGGAATTCAAGGAAACGAATTGACAATTGAAAATGCTAATAAAATTTATGGCAAATTTTCAGGATTACTTCGCAGAAAACCAGCAACGCCTGTTTTTAATAAAAGAGTAAATGATATTATTGAAATTCAAACTAACTCTATGAGAGCATTAACAGAGAGATATAGTCGTATTAAACAATATATTACTATGTTTTTTTCGAGTTCATATGCATCTGATATGGATGAAATTAAGAGAGAGACGTTAGAAAATGTACGTGATGAAATTGTAGGCAAACAGGTGAAAGAAGTGAATAAGTATAATTATAAAACTCCTGTAGATATTGTATTTACAGTGCAGGAGCCGGAAAGAAAGTTTGTATCTTATTTGATATCAGACGAAGTATCGCAAAAGATAGATGCATGGATAAAAGCTAGGGATATAGGATTTTATTCAATTGACTATCAGAAGAATAAGGGAGCTGCATTTAAAGGCTTTAATCCCGATTTTTTCATTAAAATTGGAACGAATATTTTAGTAGTAGAAACAAAGGCAGACGGAGATATTTCAGAAGAGAATTGTGCTAAGTATAAAGCTGGGAAAAGACACTTTGAATTACTTAATGCAGAATTAGAAAAATCAGATATAGAAGAAAAATATTACTTTAATTTCTTATGCCCATCCGATTATACTGCTTATTTTCAATACATTAAGGATGGAAGAATTTTTTCTTCAAATTTTCATGGAATATTAGAAGATGAATTGGAAAAAGAAGAGAATAATAGATATTCATAAATTAGCAAACAGTTTTTTATGTTTGGTATATATTGATTTTTCAGCGTCGGCTGTGTCGCACTTTGGTGGAAAAGGTGTAGATAAGAATTTAAAAAGTAGTGTTTAAAAGGGAGACGATATTTATGGCAGTGCGAGGAAAAAGCATTAATCTTTTTCTTATGGATGGTGATGCTACTGGAAGAATAAAATGTACACTTGCAAATTGGACTGGCATTGCATATAAGATTCCGAGGACTGAACTGGATAAGTGTAAAGAACGTGATGACTTAAAACAAAGTGGCGTTTATTTTCTATTTGGTATGTCGGACGAAACAGGAAAAAATGTTGTATATATAGGTCAAGCGGGTGCAAGAAAAAATGGCGAAGGAATTTTGAATCGCCTTCAGGAGCATAAACGTAATCCAGAAAAGGATTACTGGACAGAGGCAATTGTGTTCACTACATCAAATAATTCTTTTGGTCCTACGGAGATAAGTTATCTTGAAAATCGTTTTTGTAATCTTGCTGTTAGTGCTAATCGTTATGAGGTAAAGAATGGAAATGATCCAACACTAGGGAATATAACTGAAGAAAAGGAATGTGAAATGGAGGAATTCATTGATTATGCCAAAGTTATTA
Source organism: uncultured Roseburia sp. (assembly GCA_900542495.1). Taxonomy (GTDB): domain Bacteria; phylum Bacillota; class Clostridia; order Lachnospirales; family Lachnospiraceae; genus Roseburia. Next base: position 62,962 of record UQNW01000016.1, on the reverse strand, counting down.
TGGGAACGTTGGGTCATAAAGTTTTTGAACCATTGACAAAGCCGATGCCAATGAAGAAAGAGGACAAAGAGGATGTATCTAATGAAGATAGAAAACTGTTTTTGAAGCGAACAATTAAGGGAGTAGGAACAGTAGAAGCAGTTGGAAGTCAGACAACAGAGGGATTTGTAGTATTTGAGGGGAGCCATATATCTCCAACGGACGATGACACAATTCCTGTTGCGATTAAGGATCAGAGGAAAAAGGCAAATGTTGATGTTGAAAATATTTTGAAAGAAAATATTCTGTTTACTAGCCCATCATATGCTGCAATGTTTGTTGTTGGAAAAAGTGCGAATGGTCTTACAAGTTGGAAGACTGAAGATGGTAAAACACTGAAAAGTTTGGAAAGTGAAGAATAATCAGCGGTAAAGATATTTAGATGAATTTGGAAAGAAGGATGGAAATGAGAAATGATTTAAATGACCTAGAAATGGCGAAAAAACGTGATCATAAGATAATGATTACAGATGAAGCAATTAATAAAGTACCGCGAGTTCAGTATAAGGAGATAGCCGAAACAGAATATGACAATCTTCAAGAGCTGGCGAGGCAGGTCCTTCAAATATCTAAAGACGAAAATGATTCTAATGAAGTGGCAGTTACCTATAGCTTGGAGAGCACTAGGTTGATAGAAAAGGGAGAACGTTATATCGGTATTGCTTTGGGGGCAGAGCATGATGTTGATCCTTTGAGTGATTCAACATCATATCATTTGATTCGTACTTCAAGAGATTGCGTGGTAATTGCATTGCATAATCATCCGTCATTGTCAGCTTTTTCGCTACCAGATATACAATTTTTATTGAGATATGAATCTGTAAAAATGATGGTTGTTGTTACAAATTTAGGTAGTGTATCATATTTGGTAAAGAATGGAAAGTATGATTTTGAAAAAGCTGTTATACTTCTTAATGAGGCAGTGGATTTAAATAATAAAGCAAAAAATATAAAAGATTTGCAAGATGCAGCGGACTATTTTTTGAAAAACTGTTATAATGTAGGTATAAACTATGAAAATCGATAGGAGGTGCATATTATGACAGAAGAACATGTAGTATTAAGTGAACGCCCGGAAGACCAATTGAAAGCGGTAGAGTGGGCTCGTGAACAAAAGAAGAAAATTCTTGATGACAAAAGCAGACGTATTGCAGATGCACTTATGGAAACAATGACACCTTTGATTTTGAAAAATAGCGCACAAAAATAGCGTGGGTACAATTTGGGTACAGCAGCTTTGAAACCATATTAACAAGACACAAAAACGTATCAAAATGATACGTTTTTGCAATGCGATAACAACAGATTTACATGAAAAATCAAACCAGAAAAAGAGTTTGAATAACGGACAGAAATGCCGAAAACCTGTATTTATGCGGGCTTCCGGCATTTGTTTTATCAAATGGCTCTAGTTTGGCTCTATTTGTGGGAACAATAATGATAATTAGAAGAAATTTAATAAGGAGCATTATATGACGAAAGTGAATTTTTATGATAGCATTGATGATTCAATGCTAAAGTTTGCAGTTATTATTGCAAAACATAATGGAAAATGGGTATTCTGCAAGCATAGAGAAAGAAGTACATGGGAAGTGCCGGGAGGACATAGAGAACAAGGTGAGGATATTCTTGAAACAGCAAAGAGAGAATTGTATGAGGAAACAGGAGCCATTAATTTTGAGATAAATCCGATATGTATTTATTCTGTGACGGCGCCAGACAACTTTGATGGGAAAGAAACCTTTGGAAAGTTATTTTTCGCGGAGATACATACGTTTGAAAAAGATTTACATAGTGAGATAGAGAAAATAGCAATTATGAATGAACTGCCGCTTAATTGGACATATCCGGAAATTCAACCAAGACTGCTAGAAGAAGCGAGACAAAGAGGATTTTTGCCTAAGAAGGATGAAATAAAATGGTTATTTTTTGATGTTGGTTCGACGCTTGTTGATGAAAGTAGCGTTTATGAAGATAGGATGAAAAAAATAGCTGAATTATCTAGTCTAACTCCGCAGCAAATTTATGAACATGCGATATCATTATACAGGAAAAATAAAAAAGGTGATTTAGAGATAGCAAAACAATTGGGGATAGAACTACCTAAATGGGAATCACAATATGAAAAGCTGTATACAGATTCTGAAGATTGCCTGAAAAGGTTAAGCAGAAATTATGAAATTGGTATAATCGCAAACCAACCATTAGGAACTTCTGAAAGATTAGAAAATCTCGGAGTGCGAAAATATATTGATTTAGTCATTGCATCAGCAGAAGAGGGTGTTTCAAAACCGGACAGACGTATATTTGAAATTGCTTTGGAAAGAAGTGGCTGTAAGCCGGAAAATGCTGTAATGATTGGTGACCGCATTGATAATGATATTGTACCAGCAAAACAGTTAGGAATGAAAACGGTATGGATAAAACAGGGATTTGGAAGTTTGTGGACTGTAATGGACGAGAGTGAAAAAGCTGATATTGAAGTTAATAACTTATCTGACATTTTGAATTATCTATAGGAGGGAAAGTGAATGTTCAAGGTTGCTATACTACAAAAACGTCCTATTAATGAACAAATAGATAAGAATATTGAAACTATCATTATGGCAATGGAAGAGGCTTCGGAAAACCATGCAGATATTCTATTGTTGCCAGAATGTTTTATTACAGGATATGATTTGCCTATGTCATATGAAAAAAGCATTGCAGATAATGATATAAGAATTGCCAAAATATGTGAGAATGCTAAAAAATATAAAATAGGCGTAGTACTTACTGCGTTTACAAAAGGTAGTAAGCAACCACAGAACTCAGCCTTTGCTATCAATAAGTCGGGAAATATATTGATGAAATACTCTAAGGTGCATACCTGTGATTTCGCAGATGAAAGAGATGTTGAATCAGGGAAAGAATTTAAGGTGTGTGATTTTGAAGGAATACAATTGGGTATTATGATATGTTATGACAGAGAGTATCCGGAAAGTGCAAGAATACTGATGTTAAAAGGAGCTGAGGTTATTCTGGTACCAAATGATTGCGGTTCTATGCAACCAAGAATCAAAGCACTTTCGACAAGAGCATATGAAAATATGGTTGCAGTCGCTATGGCAAATCCGAATGGAGATAATGCTGGATGTTCCTGCGCATATAGTCCAATTTGCTGGGATAGAAACGGAAAATGTGTTGATAACACAGTTTTGCTGGCTGATGATAAAACTGAGGGGATTTTTTATGCGGAGTTTGATATGGAAGCTATTAGAGAATACAGGAATCGGGAAATGTTAGGAAACACATTTCGTAAGGTAGAATCATATAGTCGGTTGTTAAGTAAAGAAATCAAGGAACCATTTATAAGGGATGGGCAGAATAGATAAGCCAAGGGGAGAGTGCTTTAGGTCAGTAGAGTTAAAAAGAGGAAGTGTGTGTGTTGACAAGAATGTAACAGAGATGGTTGACGAATCATTGGCTGGTTACACATATGATCATATAGAAAGATTTAAATATAAGAAATAGATGGAATGAAGATTGCAGGATATTTGAGTCATATAGGATACGCATTGGCTGGAAGTGATGTGATAAATGCAAATTGGCTTACGGGTGCAGATAAATTTATTATGTTCGGTTCAGCCGGTTCTTTGGACAGCAATGCGACGGATGGAAAGTTTGTTATTCCAACAGCGGCTTATCGAGAAGAAGGATTGAGTTATCATTACGCTGCACCAACAGATTACATAGAGATTAAGAATGCAAAAGCAGTGAAAGCAATTTTTGATGAATTGAATCTTCCAAGTGTGACAGGTAAAGTTGGACAACCAATGTCATTTAGTTAGCAATCAAGATATGCTTGACCTACTCTGGGATAGAGCATTGGTCATGCTCTTGCTACTATAAACCAAATGAAACCGGAACTTTTTTGATTTTTATGGCATGACAAAAAGACAGATTGCGTGTCTGCCTTCTAAAAGTTATAATGATAAAGATGTTTATGCAGCCCGATATATGAAATATCGTGGTTTCCGGAAATGAGCAGTTTGAAGCCTTGGGTATTGGCGGTCATTTCGGATAGGGATTAATTCTTTTTGCAGTAGAGACATCACATCATATTGGTCTTTCTCCGTGGTCAGGCGGAGAAAGACTCTACAGATATGTGCAGCCATTGTAAAATTGACTTTATACTCATGCTTTGTGGCATGTGTTTCCAGCACCGTACAGTTTATCATGGTTTCCGTTATGTTATAGGCAATGAGTTTTGCCCAGATCTCCTGTTCGATGTACTGGTTTATAGGAATGAAAATTGCTCAGCCCTACCGTGTATTTCAGCTTTCTAAAAGAAGATTCGATTCCCCATCTGGTGTAGTATAATTCCTTGATACGTTCCGGTGGGAACTCATCACGTGGCAGATTTGCAACAATGCATTCGTAGGTTGACTCGGTAAGAGGAAATCTTATGATCCGAAATGCAAGTTCATAGGTATCATAACTGCCATAAGAGATATAATCAAAAGCAGATGCCTAATCCACAAAGCGTTTGTAAGTACCAGGATCAGTCATGACTTTTCTTGAATGACTGCGAACCAGGGAGACCCGGACATCAATATCAAAAGCTTCTTCTTCTGGAAAATCGAAATTGCTGACTAAGCCCCTGGAGTGGATATCTTTCGTACGGAACAGAAAGAACTGCTTTTGTTCGAGCACATGAGCCATGTTGTTGTAGGAGCAATAGCCACGGTCACCAATATAGACGTTCTTTTTTCCTGCAGGAATCTCGTGGCGGTCAACCATGTTACAAAAAGCACCAAATTCATTTTTTTCATGAACAGGCTGGATCATGGCATCCGTATATGGGTGTGTTGTAAGATCATAAAAAGCATTCAAATACATGCTGTAGACGCCTCTGATAGAATTTCCGGGTGAGCAGTAATAGTCAGCGGAAGAAAAAAATGGTGTACTGAAATAAGTGCAGGTCGAACCGTCTGCAGCCAGAAAACGGTATTTCCTATCACTTAAAGTACTTGGGAGCAATCCTATGGCAGATGAATTAAAATGTTTGAACACAGCTTCCAAGGCAGCCGGTTTCAGCTTTTGCCACTGCTGGTTAAGAGCGGAAGAAGCAGGCATGGAAGAAGCATCCAATCCCCAAAAGTCCAGCATTTCAACTTTTGTGGATGAAGAATCCTGCGAGACGAGAAAAAAAATAAGTTTTTGAGGAGAGATCTTTCGGTTCCTCTGAAAATCAATATCCGGATGAATGGAATAATTCGAGATATTAAAACAAACATGTTCTACAGATGACATAAACAGATTTTTGATTTTTTGATGGATCATAATGGTGTGCCTCCTTGAAAAAGTGATATATCGCTAATTCAAGGGCTGCTCTCGTTACCTCTAAAACCAATCAGTAACGAGAGTGGCCGCACATTCTATTGTGTTTGTCAACCATAAAAAAATGGTTAGACCACTTATTGAAAATCTAACCATTTAAGATACGCAATGCTAACTAAATGACATTGGATGCGGAATATCCTAAGTTTGTCAGACAGGAATTGATCGTAAATGCAGTTACTCATCGTGCTTACAGTATTACCGGTACGGATATTCAGATAAAAATGTTTGATGATCATATAGTAGTTGAAAGCCCGGGAAAACTTCCGGGGCTTGTAAGAGCGGACAATATACGTTTCACACATTTTTCCAGAAACCCTAAGATTGCAGAGTTTTTAAAGAATTATAAATTGGTAAAAGAATTTGGAGAAGGTGTCAATTGTATGTGTAATGAGTTGGAGCAGGTGGAATTAAAAGATCCAGTTTATTATACAAATGCTTTTATGTTGCAGGCGGTTATTTATAATTCAAAAGTTGGAAAAACTATTGTTGAAAAAACCGCTGATTCATTAAAAAAATTAGCTGTTGCAGTCAATAAGTCGTTGATTGATTACCAAAAGCCGGCGATTGGAGAAGAAAAGTCGGCGATTGACGATAAAAAATCGGCGGTTGATAGGATAAAGTCGGCGATTGAGCAACAAAAATATAATGAACCTTCGAAGGCAAATATTCTTAAGGTGTATGATGAAATAGAGAAAAATCAGATTTTTGGAACAAAAGAAATAAAAGAAATTCTTGATTGCTCACCATCCACAGCAAGAGCAGTCATGACAAAGCTTAGAGGCATGAAAGTTGTTAAAGCAGTGAATGGTAAAGGAAAGGGAAAGTATGTATTCATAGAATAAAAATGAGGTATCAGAGAAATTCTGGGAACTTGAAAAACGGATAAAAGAAGATAAGCACCATCCAGGAGTTATCATGGAGTTGAAAAAATCAGAGGTAATATGGGATATTGTTCGTCTTATAAGATTGAAAGTAATTACATATGATGATTTATCAGACTTCAGTAATGAATTACAGATGGAAGTGAAAAGAATACTTGAGATGAGCAGGTGATACATATGGAGATTGGTGCAACAAAATCAGTTCAAGATCGACTAAAAGCAACAAAGATTGAAGAAAGCAAAGGTGCTTCTCTTGTGTTTTGCTGGGATACACATTTAACGAAAATAAAAGGAAGAAATGTTCTGTTTATTGTAAATGCCAGCAATCGATATACAATAGCAATGACAGATATAGAACCAAGAAACTGGAATTACTATACAATGTATATCAGCCGTGTGATTCATGGCGTGATGCAGGAAATGGGATATTCTGAAGAACAGATAGCACAATATTTTAAGATGTCAGGCGATATGATTGTGACAAAGACACATGGTAAAAAATCAGTTGGCGGCATTAATAGAATGGTAACGGATGCGCAGTATTTTGATAAGAAGCTGGAGAAAGAAGCAAAGTATCAATGGGAACTTAGTGAATATCTGAACAGCGATATTTGTCAGCCAGAGGGATTCGATGCATATGGATATCCCAGTGAACTCTTTAAATTAGACATGGAACGATTAGGAATTATTCCTAAGAGAAAGCCTGCAAAGATAATTGATTTTACCAGATACATAGATACTAACCATTAGCGCAAAAGAATTGTTAAAGCAATTGTTTGGGCATAAGAAGTTAGTTTGCAATGACGAAAAGCAAGATGTATAAAATAATTCGTCGCTAAAAAGGCGACGAAAAAAGCGACGGAAAAGGAGAACATTCATGAGCATAACATTTGAAATAGTCAAATTTAAAGAGCCAACAAAAAATGATTTGTCTAAGATACATATGTTTAATCCTTATAGTTCTATTCCAATATTAGATGATGATGGCGATAGTACAGGATGGAATATTTATATGTTCAGGGCAGATGATAAGGGCATACAGAATATTATAAATAGTTGTTATGCAGTCAGAATGGAACTCCCAGAATACATTACAGATTATGATTGTTTTTTTGAAGATTTGGGATTCCCTAAAGAGGCAGTAAGGAATGGAGATGTTCGCATTATAAAATCCAACTCCAGATATATTACTATTTCTTATGGCGACAAATCAAAGGAGATAGAAAAAGGCAGACTTGAAAAATATAAGGTGACTGTTCAAACAAAATGTGTTGTTTTGAAGATTAAGTCTTTATGGAACAGCAGTGAAAATAATCTATATGGTATAGATAAAAAGAGAGCCATAAAGTGTATACCAGATATCGAAAATTATGAATATGTTCCAGTTAATAATAGTATGCTGGCAAAAGCAGAAATTCCCTTCTTGATATTTGCAAGAAACAGGGGGAAATGTTTTATAGAGATGTATTGATAGAATCTAGAGAAAGGAATGCTTTTATGAGCAAAGAATTACAGATAAGAAATAGCACTGTTGATTTCTTGGTTTTCACGCGAGATGCAGGAGAAGACGGAATAGAAGTCAGGGTTCAGAATGGTGATGTCTGGTTGACACAGAAGGCAATTTCACAGCTGTTTAATGTAGATAGAAGCGTGGTTACAAAACACCTGAGTAATATTTTTAAAGAAGGCGAATTAGATGAAAATTCAACTTGTGCAAATTTTGCACAAGTTGCCGATAATGGAAAAACATACAATTATAAGTTCTATTCGTTAGCTGCCATTATTGCTGTGGGGTATCGCATCAATTCAGAACGGGCAATGCAGTTTAGAACATGGGCAACAAAGGTGTTGGACACATTTACAAAGCAGGGCTATGTACTTGATAAAAGCAGATTGATTAATGGACAGATTTTCGATGAAGATTATTTTGAGCATCTAATTGCTGAGATTCAGGAAATTAGAGCAAGTGAGAGAAGATTTTACCAGAAAATTACAGATATATATGCAACATCAGTTGATTATGATAAGAATTCACAGGTGACAAGAGAGTTTTATGCTACAGTACAGAACAAGATGCATTATGCGGTTCATGGTAGTACAGCGGCAGAAGTGATTGTTGCAAGAGCCAATCATAATAAGGAACATATGGGACTTAAATCATGGAAAAATGCGCCGGATGGTAAAATTGTAAAAACAGATGTATCAATTGCAAAAAACTACTTAGAAAAAGATGAACTTGCAGAATTAAATGAGATTGTGACAATGTATCTTGATTATGCGACGAGACAGGCACGCAGACATATTCCTATGACTATGGAAGATTGGAAAGCAAAGCTGGATGCATTTCTTAAATTTAATGATGCAGAAGTATTTCAGAATAAAGGAAAAGTAACAGCAGCTATTGCAAAAGAATTTGCGGAAAGTGAATTTGAGAAATACAGAGTTATACAGGATTCGCTGTATGAAAGTGACTTTGATAAATTGATGAATGATATGGAAAAGGATGGTACTACCTATTAGTACCACAAAACTTCTAATTGAAGAAAAACTATCCGGAGATTATAATTTTAAAAGGTGGACTTGCAAACATTAGTATGAGTTAAAATGGAGGTTCAAAATGTTATTTTTATGTTATCCAAAATGTTCAACTTGCCAGAAAGCTAAGAAATGGCTGGAGAAACACAATATAGAATTTACCGAGCGTCATATTGTGGAAGAAAATTCTGACTTTGATGAACTACAGGTATGGTATAAGCAGAGTGGACTTCCGCTTAAGAAGTTTTTCAATACAAGTGGATTAGTTTATAAAGAAATGCAGCTAAAGGATAAGCTGCCATCGATGAGTGAAGAGGAACAGTTAAGACTTCTTGCTACAAATGGAATGCTTGTAAAACGTCCAATGGTCATAAGTGAAGATAAGGTATTGGTGGGCTTTAAAGAATCAGAGTGGGAAGAACTTTTGAACTGACAGTCAATAAGTTCAGAGGTAGAATGTCAGTTGCTCTATATAATGAGTAATCAGGGATGAATTTAAAGCATAAATAAAATGTTGACATGAGGAACTATGGGTAGTAGACTTACTATCAAAATTACAAGGAGAGCATACAAATGAATCATAACTTACATTCAAGACGTTATATGTACATGTATGATAGATGTACTGGGTTATAAGCTGTGCAGGGTTAATGCATTGGCTTATAGCCGGTAGGTCTGTTTGTCTAGTGCATAAAACCAGAATGTAGGTGATATTTTTAATATAATGCATCCTAAATTGGGATTATCGCACTGGACAAAGAATGTTTGGAGCGATTTTTTTTGTGGAAGAGATGTAGGAAATGAGTGATTTGATCAAGCTGAAATTGGTAACTGAAGGGGAGGCTGAATGTCTGCATAAACTGCTGGTAGAAGCATTTATACCATTATATGAAAAATATCAGGATGATGATACAAGTCCAGCAAAAGAAAGCCTGGAAAGAATAACAGAAAAAATTATCGAGGATAATTCAGATTTCTACTTTATTATATTTCATGGAGAAAAAGTTGGAGGAGTGAGAGTTAAATGGCATCAAGGCAAAAATGTGCATGAAAATGTTAAGTGGATATCGCCTATTTTTATAAACCCTAAATTTCAAAACAAAGGGATTGCGGGCAGGGTGATAGAACAATTATCCGAGATTTATCCTGATACCACAGAATGGTGTTTAGATACGATTAAGCAGGAAAAAGGTAATTGTCATTTATACGAAAAGTGCGGATTTGTCAGGGTTGGCAAGGATATAGAAGTAAATGAAAAAATGACATTGGTTATGTATGTAAAAAGTATGAATGTGCGAAAATTTTCAGAAGAGGAGGTATCAGTTTAAATGATAACAGATGCATTTGACAATTCAGAGGTTTTATTTGGAACAAAAGATTTTTATGGAGAACAAAAACATTTATGCGATAAGTGTATGATCATATTTTCAGAACAGATATTTGAATACATGCTTGATACATATGAGCATCAGGAAGTTGGTGTGATAAGATGCTGCAATGGGATTACACCAGTGTATGTGTTTGACATAGAGGGAATGAAAATAGCCGGATATTTAAGTCATATCGGTTCTGCACTGGCAGGTGGAGATGTAATAGATGTGAACTGGCTTACTGGTGCTGTGAAGTTCATTATGTTCGGCTCGGCAGGATCATTAGACAGTGGGCTGACAACAGGTAAATTTGTGATACCGACACACAGTTATCGGGAAGAGGGACTAAGTTATCATTATGCGCCTCCGGCAGATTACATAGAGGTGAAAAATGCAAAAACAGTCAAAGCGATATTTGATGAATTAAAACTTCCAAATGTTTTGGGAAAAGTCTGGACAACGGATGCAATATATCGGGAAACAAAAGCCAAATTTGATGCGAGAAAAAAAGAGGGCTGCATTGCTGTGGAGATGGAACTTGCCGGAGTTCAGGCAGTCTGTGACTTTTATGGATGGGAATTATATAATTTTCTAGTTACCGGGGATGTATTAGATCAGGCAGTTTATGATGTTTCCGGGCTTGCGGATGCCAATCATAATATGGATAAACTATATGTTGCAATCGAGATTGCGAAAAGAATTTGAAATAGGGAAGGAGGAAGTGCTTTTGACACAAACGAAGAACTTGCAGAGGCGATCCGCATTCTCTTGGACAGCTGCTATGATGAAATCGTAGAGCTGATCGACAAAGACGAATTTACCGAAGATCCGGTGAATGCATATGAATCCGGAAAAGCATAAAGAATATACAGGTCATGATAACCTCAGAATGTTGGAGAATGCACTCAGGGTAGCCCACAGTGGGCAGACAGATCCACATATTGCCTTATCATAACTTTGGTCAGGGAAAATACGAAGGATTGAACAGAGACTATCCAATAGGAGATACAGAGAAGCCTTCCAATGAGCAGATGAAGGCATTTCAGGAAATGATCCAAAAAAATACGTCATTACATTGCCAGATTGGTGGTTAACGGAACGAAATTCGGGTATACTATGTTGTGGTATACCCGGTTTTTTATGTAATAGGAAACTTTGTTTCCATTACATAAAAAATGCTCCGCGAGGATCGCACTGCGGCGGATAAGAAACATGTCGCATATGCGACCCGCCGCAGGCGGAGAATCTCGCAGGCGAGATTCTTTTTTAACTGATAGAAAATTTTGTTGATTTTAAACAATTGAAAGAAGGGTATGAGGAGTTTCGCAATTACCCATTTAATTTGGAAAGAGGAATAGAAATGAAGAGAAAAAAATTAATTTTATGTTTTATTGGGGCAGTTTTATTAATGACCGGATGCGGTGGAGAAGCGTCATTGCCGGTATATAGTAATCTGTCAGAGGAACAGGTACGTGAGCAATTTGAGACAGAGCTTATTCAGGCAGGAGCAGCAGAAACAGATGCACAAAAAAGTATGGCAATCGTGAAAGAGTACAATGATGCCATACAAAACACCTCACTTGTCGAAGAAGGATATGCATCGTTTGATATGACAATGCCGGAATATGATATTGATGCAATACAGGATTTATGGATGAAAAACAATCCGGATTTTATCGGATACAATTGCAGGATCACTGCATTCGGACTGATGAAAGATCTGATCATGGTACAGGATACAGGCGGACGTAATACAGAGTATCTGTTTTTGGATGAAGCTGCGCTTGATGCAGGAGAGCTTTTTACGGCAGAGGAAAGAGAAAAGTTTGAAACAGTTTTCTCTGAGATAAAAACTGACGCATCAACAGATACGAAGAAGCAGATCGGGGTGCAGAGAGAATATTGGAAAAAAGCGGGTGTGACATTTGACGAGGAGAGTAAGTTGTCCCTGATCACAGTATATCTTCATTCGCATATCGACGAGAATGAGAACAGTCTGATTGCCGGACATGCAGGGGTGCTGTTGGATACAGGAAATGAAATTCTTTTCTTTGAAAAAATTTCATTTGAGCTGCCATATCAGCTCATCCGTTTTGAAGACAGGGATCAGTTAAAAGAATATCTGATGAGGTGCTATGATGTAGATACTACCGGCGAGTGTGCAAGCCCATTCATTTTAGAAAATGACAGGGTATTGTAATAAAATAGGGTAGTCTGTTCCGCTGGAATATTACAAAAGAAACTTTAATGCTTTAAATGAAAAAAGTGCTTGCCAATCCGCAAAAAAACGTATATCATGTTTGATAAATACAGAAAACGAAACAAGGAGAGGGTTAGCATGGAAAAACGTATTTCAGGTCACACAGGTTTATTGGCATTGATCGGATCACCGGTCGGACATTCAGGTTCACCTGCAATGTATAACTACAGTTTTGAAAAACTTGGTCTTGATTATGCCTATGTGGCATTTGATATAAAAGAAGATAAGGTGAAAGATGCGATCGCAGCGATGAAAACATTCAATATGCGCGGGTGCAATGTGACGATGCCGGACAAGGTAGAGGCAGCAAGGTATATGGATGAACTTTCCCCGGCGGCGCAGATCATCGGTGCAGTCAATACGATTGTCAATGATAACGGGAAACTGACCGGATATATTACAGATGGCGAGGGATTTGTCCATAACTTAAGAGATCACGGAATTGAGATCAAAGGCAGAAAAATTACAGTAGCCGGAGGTGGGGGCGCAGCGACTGCGATTCAGGTACAGTGTGCATTAGACGGAGCACGTGAAATTTCGATTTTCAATATCAAAGACGCATTTTTCGAGCGCACTCTGCAGACCGCAGAGAAGATCAGGAAAGCAGTACCGGAGTGTGTGGTCAATGTATATGACATTGCAGATACAGCAAAAATGACGGAAGAGATCCAGTCCAGTGATATTTTTGCAAATGCTACCATTGTTGGAATGAAGCCGATGGATGACCAGAGTGTTGTGAAAGATCTGTCTGCATTCCGCCCGGGACTTGTAGTTGCAGATGCAGTTTACAATCCGGAGGAGACAAAGCTTTTAAGAGAAGCCAAAGAAGCAGGATGTACCTGTATCGGGGGAAAAGGCATGTTGTTATGGCAGGGGGTTGCTGCATTCAAGCTTTACACTGGTCAGGACATGCCAGTGGAGGATGTGAAGAAGCTGTTCTTTAGCTAAAGATTGAATAATTCTTTTTCCGAAATAACAAAAATCCAACCAGTTTTGCGCTGGTTGGATTTTTTTGTGCCTTACGGCATATGCCTGTCTGCCGGGAAGGGGTGGCAGACAGCGTGTCTCCCGGGGAGATCACATTCTATTTATAAGGAGAAGTTTATAGAAAATTGCTAATGTTAAATGGGTTACAAAATTTTATAAGTAATCGTGACGGGCAAGTACGTTTAAGATATTTCTGCCTTCCTCGGTACCCTCGATAATCCTGCGGGCACGTTTGCTGTCTCCGATATTAACGATCTCTACGTTTGTATCGCTGAAAGCTTCCTCGATTTCACTTAAAACAGGAGTGTTAGCTCTCATGCCAAGGCAGATGAAACCATAATCAAATGGAACTTCCTCAATCTCACCTTCTGGATTTTTCACGATGAAACGATCATTTTTTACTTCCTGTAAAGCAGTGTTTGTCATCTGTTTGACATGGTATTTTGCCATTTTAGCGTTTGTGTCACATTTTGTGACAGGATCAAGACCATTACCGATCATTGGAAGCATCTCAACCATAGAAACTTCTGCACCTCTCTCGGTGAAGAATTCCATAACGTCAAGTCCTACAGCACCACCGCCGATGATGGAAACTTTTTTACCGGTCATGTCTTCTGGATACTCATTCAGGCGCTCGATCATCTTTAATACAGTTGCAACATTTGTGCCATCTTTGTCAACAAGATCATGCAGACCTGTGATCGGAGGAAGTGTTGGAACAGAACCGGTTGCATTTACAATGATATCCGGGTTTAAGCTCTTAACGAGTTCTGCGGTTGCACTTGTATTTTTGAAAATAAATAAGTTGTGAAGTTTGCTTGCACGATGAATCATGTAGTTCGGGAAATCAGCAAGACGTTTTTTGTCCGGAATCTTGGAGATTACGGAAGCAAGTCCGCCGAGCTCTGCTTTTTTCTCAATCAGGAAAGTGGTGCATCCAACTTCTGCTGCGGTACAGGCTGCTTCAAGACCAGCAGTACCACCACCGATGACAACAACGTTGCAAGGTTTGTTTACTTTCTGTTTCATGTAATCTTCGCCAGTGTTAACGGCTGGGTTTACGGTACAACGGATTGGCTGGTTTAAACCGATTCTGTGTCCTGCACAACCGATGTTACATGAGATACATTTACGGATATCGCACTCGTTGCCGAATTCAACTTTATTTACCCATTCAGGATCAGCAATCAGTCCACGTCCCATTCCGATAAGGTCTGCATCACCTCTTGCAAGAATATCTTCTGCAACTTTCGGATCACGGATATTACCAACAGTCATACATGGTTTACCGTATTTTTCTTTTACAGCTTTTGCCATGTAAGAACGCCATCCGTCCGGTAAGTAGTTAGCGTCGATCTGGTACTGGATAGAACCATTTAAACCACAGGAAACGTCAAATACGTCAACTTCTTTTTCAAAGTACTGTAAGTATTCTAAGGTATCCTCTAAGGTGTTACCGCCTTCCATTAACTCATCAGCACTGATGCGGACGAAGATTGGGAAGAATGGTCCAACCTGTTTACGGACTTCCTCGATGACTAATTTTGCAAATCTTGCACGGTTTTCAGCGGAACCACCAAATTCATCTGTTCTCTTGTTTGTAAGAGGAGAGAGGAACTGGCTGATCAGATAAGAATGTCCGGCGTGGATCTCTACTGCGTCAAAACCACAGATCTGTGCACGTTTTGCAGCCTCACCGTATTTTTTTACAATGTGAAGGATTTCTTCTTTTTCCAGAGGTCTAGGGATTTCTCCGCCTGCCTTGGAAGGTACATCAGATGCGGAAACCGGCTGCATTCCGATACGGGAAGACATTGCAGAAGCACCTGCGTGGTTTAACTGGATCGCGATGCACGCACCATGTTTGTGAATGCTCTCGCATAATTTGAAAAGTCTTGGGATGTAGTTGTCAAGGTCGATACGAAGCTGTGTTGTTCCGTTAGAACCCTGTGGGGAATCGACACTTGCGTTCTCAACGATCAGAAGACCTGTGCCTCCCTTAGCTCTCTGCTCATAGTAGTTAATATGAAGGAAACTCATTTCACCATTCTGTTCACCGTAGTTGGTTCCCATAGGTGTCATGACGATTCTGTTTTTTACGGTCATTCTGCGGATGGTCATTGGTTCAAAAATGTGTGGATATTTGTTTTTCATCGTAAAATAATCTCCTTTTCCCTGAAAAAATGTGTTGTACATTTTCTTTTGTGACTGGTTTTTTTGAGATTGTCTGGAAATGCGCTTTTATTGCACTATTCCGGGCTGTATTCCATACAATATTTGCTTATGGAAATACCTAACGTGGGCAGACGTTAATTTTTTAACAAATGAGAAGTGCTTTGTTCTTCCCGTTACATTCAACTTATATGCAAATGAAAAAAAAGTCCAATTGTTATTTTTGCCCGAAATGATAGAAAAAATCTATGAATTGATTTATAATTGCCTAATACAGACAATTTTAAGGGGAGGCAGTTATGGCATTTTTTTCAGAAATCAGCACACAGAAAAGAGATTCGGCGAGCGAGGCAGATGGAGAAATCCTTTTTAAGGGAGCAGCGTTTATTGCAGCGGGAGTACTGGCGGCTTCGTTTGTGACAATGGAACTTGCTTCTGTGTTAAAAATCGTGCTTCTGGCAGTGGGAGTACTGCTTTGCGTTATTGGTGTGACATGGCTTGCAAAGTACCGTAAAGCGGTGAAGGCATTTGAAGAATTCGTTCCGGAGTGGGACAAGGGGCGCGGCATGTATGACCGTTTCGCAAAGGAACTGAATCTGTGGTATGAAAGGGGAATCACACCACAGAACTGCGACGGAGACACAGCATATTTTCTCCGGTTGCAGAAGGAACGTTTAGATAAAAAAGGATTGAAACTGCAGGAAAAGGTAGTGCCGTCCAAGGGAAGCAGTTATGGAACCGGAAAGTTATCCAGAAAATCGCTCTGGTATACAACAGACATGTTGTATGAAAATGTATCCAGAACACTTTCTTTTGCAGACGAAAACGGTCCGGTTTATGAACGGAACACAGACATGGTCATGTATGAGATTGTTGCACATTCTCCAAATGAAGCGCAGACACAGCTCATCCGTGTGACCTGCCCAAACTGTGGTGCAGTGAATTCCGTCTCAAAACTTGGAGAGGGATGCCCGTATTGTGGAACGGTATTTAAAGTCAAAGATCTTTTCCCTAGGGTGATCAATCTTTTCTTTATAAGAAGTAACTCGATTGCAAAAAACGGACAGATTTTTAAACAGAGCATGACGTTTAGTATGCTGGCAGTATTGATTATTTCACTCATTGCAAATGTTGCAGCACAAGAAATGCCATTGCCGCTTTGCCTGTTTTCCAGTTACTTTGCGGCGCTGCTTGTGGGAGGCTTTCTTGGATTCATCATTGCAGATATCCGGCTGGTGGCAACGCTTTTTGACCGGGACGGGATGAAGCATTTATCACCTTTTAAATGGAGCAGTTCAAAGCGGAAAATCAAAAACACAATGCTCCGTTATGACAAAAATTTTTCCTTTGATAAATTCGAGGGACAGTTAGTAGCACTTGTGCGTATGGCAGTGCTGGCAGAAAAACCCGAAGATCTTGCCTGTTACCGGGCAAATGCGCGCGAACCACTTTTTTCAGATATTCTTGAGATGACTTATACGAATGGCATCTGCCTGAATGGAATCCGGCAGGAGGGAGAGGTCATGCACCTTTCGGTCCGGACATGGTGGGTAAATTATTATGAGGAGCATGGAAAAGTAAAAAAGAGCGGTGACTGTATCGATGTTACTTTCCGTAGAAATATTGCAAAACCGGAGGCACCTGGATTTTCCATTACCTCTGTTTCCTGTCCGGGCTGCGGAGGCAGCTTTGACGCGGTGCGACAGAAAAAGTGTCCGTATTGTGGAAATGAATATCATATGGATGAGGAAAGCTGGGTGATCGAGGAGATGCATCTGATCCGCTAGTGAGATGATCGGTTTACATAATATCAGAACAGGGGGGGGAACACCATGAATCTGAATCAGTTACAGTATTTTAAGGTTCTGGCACAGGAAGAACACTACACGAGAGCTGCGCAGATGCTTTCCATTACGCAGCCGTCCTTAAGCCATGCGATTGCGCAGTTAGAAGAAGAACTCGGCACAAGGCTTTTTGAGAAAAAAGGAAGAAATATTGTTCTGACACGTTATGGGAAGCTGTTTCTTCCTTACGTGGAGGAATCCTTAAAAGTGCTTGAGGAAGGGGCGCAGCGTACAAGAGAATTGAATGGAAGCAAGGAAGGTATCATTCACCTTGCTTACATTTATACAATGGGAAGCAATTTTACACCGAAAATGGTGCGCAATTTTCTGGATGCTTACCCGGATTATCACATTGATTTTCATTTTACCGTGGGAACAACCGGAGACATTTTAGCAGGATTAAAGGAAGATAAATACGACATTGTATTTTCCTCTTATCAGGAGGGGGAGCCGGATATTGATTTCCGGAAGATCGGAAACCAGAAGCTTGTAGTGGCAGTACCGAAGGATCATCCGCTTGCCATGCGCGACAGCGTAGATCTTAGGGACACAATTGCGTATCCACAGATTTATTTTGAAAAAGGAAGCGGGCTTCGCCCGGTAATTGACCAGATGTTTGAGGAGATCAACCAGTTCCCGAAGGTTGCCTTTGAGATGGAGGAGGACTCCAGTATGGCAGGTCTGGTCGCTCAGGGATTTGGTATTGCCGTTATGCCGGACATTCCAATCTTAAAGTCACTGAACCTAAAGACACTCGAGATCAGTTATCCGGTGTACGAGCGGTCGGTGTATCTCGCCACCCTGAAAAAACATTACCTTTCCCCTGTGGCAAAGTCATTTATCCAATTCGTCTGTCAGCAGACCGAGGGCAGGTGAGAGGTGTGCAGGCGTGATCCGGGACGTTATGTGGAAAAGGAAGTCCGGATATTTGCACGGAAAGAAATAAGTGTTCCTACGCAAGCCGGGATTGCGGCAGAGGGAGTACAGAATGAAACTTGTTCGAATTGCTAATTTATCTGAGTCCCAACTTGGACTTTACGATTACTTATGTTCATTCAAAAATGGACAGTCCGCACAATGTGTCCGCCTATAAAACACACGACTTCTTATCTGTATCGTGCAGGAGTTAATACCAGAAAATCAGCAGAGAAGCAGGTCAAAAGTCAACCCCCTTTTTGACTTTTGAGCCTGCAATAAACGATGCTGATTTTTTGGTATTTACTCCTGCTAGAGACAGATAAAGCGAGTGTTTTATAGGCGGACACATTGTGCGGTCAGTCCATTGATGAATGTACATAACCTGACAGTCCAAGTTGGGACACAGATAAATTTACGCAATCCTCACAAAAGTTTCATTCTGTACTCCCTCTGTCACACCCCCGGCTTGCGAATAAAAGTTTTACCTCTTTCCGTGCAAATATCCGGGTTTCCGATATAGCCATCAACCCGGATCACGCCTGCTCATTTCTCACGAAGGCGATGAACCGCTGGACAGCCGGCAACTGGTATTTGCCGCGTATATAGCCCATGTAGACGGTGTGTGAGAAGGATTCACTGGAGATCAGCGGGCGTATGCAGATGTCGTCACGATAGATGGTGTCAACGTCAGCCACAAGTGCAATCCCAAATCCCTGTGCCACAAGAGAGGCAATTCCGTTTTCATCCGGGGATTCGCAGATGAAATTTGGTGCGATCCCGTGTTCTTTGAAGAAACTGCGTGTGTACTTGCCAAGACCGGAGTGGCGGCTGTATCCAAGCACCTGATAGTCGGCAAAATCGGTGGCTTCCACAGCCTCTTTGCGGCTCAATGGATGCCCAATCGGGAGAATGGCAACAATTTCCTGCTTTATAATAGGTACAAACTCAATATTCGGTTCGTTGGCGGAATAGGAACCGAAGATCAGATCATAGGAACCTTTTTTTAAGCCTTCAATATTCACGGATGTGATGTCCTGATTGAAATTGAAGGTGATATTCTTATTCTGCTCAAGTGAGAGAAAATTCCGGACAGTGCGCGGAATATACTCTCTTGCCAGAGGGGATACATAGGCAATGTCGATATGCCCACCGTCGGTGGCAAGATGGTGCATCTTGTTCTCTGCACGTTTCACATCATCTAAAATCTGCGTGGCATGTTCTAAAAAAATCTCACCTGCTTTTGTCAGGATCACGTTTCTGCCTCTTTTTTCAAATAAAGTTACCCCAAGTTCATCTTCTAAAGCACTGATGGAACGGCTTAAACTTGGCTCTGAAATATTCATTTTTTCTGCGGCCTGATTGAAGTGCTGTAACACCGCTGCCTGGTAAAAATATCCTAATTGATTAAGCGTCATGCATAAATCTCCTTGAATTAATAGAAAATATCTATGGGTTACAAAAAAGATGTGCTGATTTTGTGTATATTATACCTTAATTAATACATAAAAGCTATTAAAAAAACACAAAATTAGCATTGGATGTATCAAAAAAAGCGTTGTATAATATCATTATCAGAGGTTGTTAAGTTTTTAACGAAGTGGGCAGACGAGTTAAGAACCAGAGTATAACAATATAATAAATCACGTACATAATCATTTTTTTTAAGGGAAAAGGAGAAAAAATTATGGCAGAGAGAATTACAGGACACACAGAACTTATCGGATTAATGGCTTACCCAATCAGACATTCCAGCTCACCGGCAATGCACAATGAAGCATTCGCATACTTAGGACTTGACTATGCATACCTTGCATTCGAAGTTGACAACAGCACACTTGAAGATGCAGTAAAAGGTATCCGTGCATTAAAACTGGTTGGATCAAACGTTTCCATGCCAAATAAAACAGTTGTAGGACAGTACTTAGATAAATTATCTCCGGCAGCAGAGCTTTGCGGAGCAGTTAACACAATCGTAAATGAGAACGGTGTATTAACAGGACACATCACAGACGGTATCGGATTTATGCAGGCATTAAAGGACAACGATATCGATGTGATCGGAAAGAAAATGACGATCGCAGGAGCAGGCGGAGCTGCAACAGCAATCGAGATCCAGGCTGCATTAGACGGTGTAAAAGAAATCTCTATTTTCAACATTCATGATAAATTCTGGGCAAACGCTGAGGAAACTGTAAAGAAGATCAACGAGAGAACAAACTGCAAAGCAACTCTTTACGATCTTGACGACAAAGAAAAATTAAGAGAAGAAATGGCTGACTCTTACATCTTCGTTAACGGAACCGGCGTTGGCATGAAACCTTTAGAGGGAATGTCCGTTGTACCTGATAAATCCTTCTTCCGTCCGGAACTGATCGTTGTAGATGTACCTTACTCTCCACTTGAGACAACCATGCGTAAAATGGCAAAAGAAGTTGGATGCAAGACAATGAACGGACTTGGAATGATGTTATTCCAGGGAGCAGCAGCATTCAAACTCTGGACAGGAAAAGATATGCCGATCGAGCATATGAAAGAAGTATTAAACATCAGATACGATGATTAATCACAGGATACCGAATAAACTATTTATTTTGAAATCACGAGGAGAAAAGAGATGAATAAAAAATATTTACCTAGTGCCATGATCCTTTATTTAAATTATTTCATTCATGGTGTTGGATGTTCTATTTTAGGACAGGCAGTGATCAAGGAAGCTCTTGCAGCATCCTGGGGTGTAGAAGCAATGGCAATCACAGCAATTTCCGCAGCACTTGGACTTGGACGTCTGATCGCCCTTCCATTTGCAGGGCCTCTTTCCGATAAGCTTGGACGTCGTATCTCCACAGCAATCGGTAGTGGATCTTATGCGATCTACCTGATCGGACTTGCACTTGCATTCAATGCAGGAACAAACGGTGGATACCAGATCGCATATGTATGTGCAATCGTTGGTGGTATCGCAAACTCCTTCCTTGACACAGGTATTTATCCGGCAGTTTCCGAGATCATTTACAAAGCACCGGGCGTTGCAACTATGGGAATCAAATTCTTCATCGCAATTGCACAGATGATCTTACCATTTGTACTTGGTGCAACAGTAGCAACAACAGCAGCAGGACTTACTTCTTATAATATGTTGTTCTACATTTGCGGAATCGCTTATATCGTACTTTTAGTATTAGTTATGATTTTCCCACTTCCAGATGCAGACCAGAAAGCAGCTGGTAAGAAAGAGGGACTGATCGACAGCTTAAAACATACACATTTCTCTATCGAATCTGTAGCAATGATCTTAATCGGATTCACATGTACAGGTACTTTCCAGTTATGGTTAAACTGCGCACAGAACTTTGCAAAAGAGAATGTTGGCTGGGCAAATCCTTCTATCATGCAGACATACTACTCTGCTGGTACAATGATCGCACTTGTTGTGACAGCACTTTTAACAAGAAAAATCAAAGACGTAAGATTTATCTTGATTTACCCGGTTATCTGCCTTGTAACACTGATTGTTGTATTAACAGGCAAGAGTGAAGCACTTATGATCGCCGGAGCATTCATCATCGGATGGGCAGGAGCAGGCGGACTGTTACAGATCGCAACATCTGTATGCAACATGTTATTCCCGAAAATCAAAGGAACTGTTACAGCACTTGTTATGATCGCATCCTCACTTTGCAACTACACAATCCTTACAGCAGCATCTAAAATGCAGCCGGCACAGGTTATGGTTATGAACATTGTCCTTACTGCAATCGGTGTACTTCTTGGATTGTTCGTAAATATCCGCTATGCAAAAATGGTAGAGCAGGCAGAAGCTGAGAACTAAAAACCAGAGTCCGCAGGCTGCGGACGCTAAGGATTAAGAAGAAAGGTGATGAAAATGAATACAGTTAAAGTAAGAGATATCGAGATCGGTGCAGGCGCACCTAAGATCATCGTACCTATCGTAGGTGTTACAAAAAAAGATATTATCGACGAAGCAAAAACATTTGATTCCATTCCTGTTGATGTTGTTGAATGGCGTGTGGACTGGTTTGAGCATGTTTTTGAGTTTGACAAAGTAGAAGAAGTTTTAAAAGAGCTTCGTGAGGCACTTGGAAATATTCCAATCCTTATGACTTTCCGTACTTCCAAAGAGGGCGGCGAGAAAGCAATTGAGCCAGAAGCATATGCAGAGCTTAATATCAAAGCAGCACAGACCGGATATGTTGATTTTGTTGATGTGGAAATTTTCACAGGTGACGAGATCGTGAAAAAAATCATTGACGGCGTTCATGCAGCAGGTGTAAAGGTAGTTGCATCTAACCATGATTTCCACAAAACTCCGGCAAAGTCTGACATCATTTATCGTCTTCGCAAAATGCAGGATATGGGCGCAGACATTCCAAAAATCGCTGTTATGCCACAGAATAAGAGAGATGTCTTAACACTTCTTGCAGCTACAGAGGAAATGGTTACAGATTATGCAGACAGACCGATCATCACAATGTCTATGGCAGGAACAGGCGTTATCAGCCGTCTCTGCGGAGAAGTATTTGGATCTTCCATGACCTTCGGAGCAGCAAAGAAAGCATCTGCACCAGGACAGATGGGAGTTGCAGATCTGTCAACTGTTTTAGATTTACTTCATAAGGCTATATAATGACGTTAAAAAGATCTCATAAGGGATCCGAAAATAGATGCCGGGCAGACTTTTTGAAAAGAGAAGCGCTGCCCGGTTTTTCTATCATATAAAGCAGGTTATGTTTAATCGAATAAGATGTAAAAAATAAGGACGAAAGAAATGATAGAATTGCGCTTGCAATTTTGTTAACATATAAGATATTAAAAACGCATTTTTATACAAAACAGAAAGGGGATTTATTACATGAAAAAAGCAATACACTGGCTGGATGAGTATTTAGAAGAATTTCTGATGGTTGTGTTTTTGATTGCAATGACCCTCATTATGGGAATTCAGGTGTTTTCCAGATATATTCTGGAAGTATCGCTTTCCTGGTCTGAGGAGATTACGAGATATTTATTCATCTGGTCGGCATTTTTAAGTGTAAGTTTATGCACGAAAAAGTGTATTTCCATTAAGATCGATCAGTTTATCCAGTTATTTCCAAGGCGCGGAAAATCTTTGTTTAAGGTCTTAAACCTTACCGTTGAATTTATCTTTTTTGTATATCTGATTCCATATGCCTATCTTTATCTGAAAGCGACCATTGAGAGCGGACAGGTCAGCCCGGCATGTGGACTTCCAATGTATTATGTGCAGTCAGCACCGCTTGTGTGCTTTATCATTACGGCTTTCCGCATCGCACAGCGCTGGTTTGGCGAGTGGAGGATCGTGTTAAACCGTGAAAAGAAGCCAATGGAAGAGGGCAATATCGCATCTGTAATTGAGGAAGCAGTTGTGGAAGACACATTCCGTGAAAAAGAACTCGCAGAACTGGAAAAAGAGGAAGGAGGAGAGAAGTAGATGTCAGCAGTTGTTGTATTTATTTTATTTGTTATTTGTTTAGTAATCGCAATTCCGGTGTCTATCTCTCTTGGAATTGTTGCCGTTTTACCGGGCGCGTTTGATCCTTCGTTTACCGCAAGCGCAAGTTATGTCATCCGTTCCATGTTAGGCGGAATCGACAGTTTTCCATTACTTGCAGTACCAATGTTCGTGCTTGCCGGAATCCTTATGGCGCACGGTAAGATCTCCCAGAAGCTGTTTGATGTGTTTGTTTATTTTATTGGAAAAAGAATCGCAGGAATCCCGTGTGCCGTGATCATCACCTGTCTGTTTTACGGTGCTATCTCCGGCTCCGCACCGGCAACTGTGGCAGCAGTCGGAAGTATGACGATCCCGCTTCTGATCGAGCTTGGCTATAAAAAAGATTTTGCAACCGCGATCGTTGCAGTTGCGGGCGGACTTGGTGTTATCATCCCACCGAGTATTCCGTTTATCATGTATGCAATGGCAACCGGGGAATCTGTCAGTGACTTATTCTTAGCAGGGATTGTTCCGGGACTTATGATCGGGGCACTGCTGATGTTTTACGCTTATTACCATTGCAGACGCTATGGCGAGGACAAGGAAAAAATTGATGCAAAAGTAACAGAACTCCGCGAGAAAGGTTTTTTAAATATTTTAAAAGACAGTATCTGGGCGCTGATCAGTCCGGTGATCGTACTCGGCTGTATCTATGCAGGAATCGCATCTCCGACAGAGGCGGCAGTTATTTCTGTATTTTATGCATTATTTGTCAGCCTGTTTATTTATAAATCCATTAAAGTGAAGGAAATCTGGGGCATTATGGTGGAAGCCATGAAAACATATGCACCGATTTTGTTTATCCTTGCTGCATCCACTGCCTTCTCAAGAGTGCTGACTTTAATGCAGGTTCCGCAGACAGTGAGCGCATGGATCTTAGCACATTTCAGTAATGAGATTGTCTTACTGATCATCATTAATGTATTCCTTCTGATCGTTGGAATGGTCATGGATACAACACCGGCAATTCTGATCTTAAGTCCAATCCTTCTGCCAATCGTGCAGAGCATTGGAATGAACCCAATCCATTTTGGTGTGGTAATGATCGTAAACCTTGCAATCGGCTTTGTAACACCGCCGATTGGTGTCAATCTGTTTGTGGCAAGCTCGCTGACGGATGTTCCGGTTATGCATATTGCCAAAAAAGCGATGCCGATGATCGGGTACTTTTTACTGGCACTGCTTTTGCTGACATTCATTCCGGCGATAAGTTTGTTCCTGCTTTAAAACATCAGAGGATGATTGAGAAACTCATAGATAAAGTAGATTGAATTGTGAAAAATGTGACAAAAGCATGAGAAAACACTAGGGAGCGGTC
The DNA here is from genome assembly GCA_900542495.1 of uncultured Roseburia sp. Lineage (GTDB taxonomy): Bacteria > Bacillota > Clostridia > Lachnospirales > Lachnospiraceae > Roseburia. Next base: position 37,720 of record UQNW01000016.1, on the reverse strand, counting down.
GGTTCTTAGAAGGCAGGAACAACGATAAGTTGTGACTGGCTTCTTAGTACCGTTACCAGCGACATGTAGCGAAAGCGTGTTTTCGAAAATTTTGTTACATTTTCACAATATTCATAACTTAAATTAGAGTTTCTCAACGGAGTTTATGCAAATAACAAGAAGGGAGAAAGGACGTTTTATGAATAGAAGAAGATTGGTTTCGGCGGTTCTTGTAGTGGCGCTTGCCTGCGGATTGACGGCGTGTGGAAACGCGCAGGGCGATCAGGCGGATGCAAAAGAAAGCGAAGTACAGCGTTATGCATGGCCGCTTGGAAGTTCAAGTCCGGAGGATACGGTGACACAGATTTATGCAGAAAAGTTTGCAGAGGAAGTGGATCGGTTAAGCGGCGGCAGTATGAAGATCAGTGTCTATCCGAACAGTGTACTGGGCGGTGACCGTGAACTGTTAGAGTCGTGCAAGGATGGCGACATTCCGTTTGTGGTGCAGAATACAGCACCGCAGGTGACGTTTATGAAGGATACCGCAGTTTTTGATATGCCGGCATTGTTTGAGACAATTGATGAGGTGAGGGAGCATGTGGATAATCCTGAATTTATGGAACTGATGCAGCAGGTCTATCATGACGGCGGTTACGAGCTGTTAGGTTATGCGGATCAGGGATTCCGTGTTATGACAACCAATAAAAAAGTGGAGAGTCTTGCAGATTTTAAAGGACAGAAGATCCGTACCATGGAAAATTCCTACCATATGGCATATTGGAAAGCACTTGGCGCAAGCCCGACACCTATGACATTCTCGGAAGTGTATATCGGTCTGCAGCAGGGAACGATCGATGCGCAGGAAAATCCTTATGAGGTCATTGTTTCCAATAAGTTATATGAGCAGCAGGACTATGTGGTAGAGACAAATCATCTTCCGCATCTGATTTCGCTGATTGTCAGTGAGGAGTTTTTTGATTCGCTGACAGATGAGCAGCAGCAGATCATCAAAGAGGCGGCAGATACGGCGAAAGAGTACGCAAGAGAGCAGTCGGATGCCCGTATCGCTTCCCGAATGGATACGATCCGCGAGAGCGGAACGGAGATCATCACACCGAGTGAAGAACTTTATAATGAGATAAGAGAATTATGTAAACCAATATATGCATCGATCGAAAATTCTGTATCGCAGGAGATTATTGATGCGTATCTTGGAGATATGCAGGAGGAGCTGCAGTAATTCCAAATCATGTTCGCAGGGCGGAAATAATGGCTTTTTTGGTATGAAAAAAGGCGATTATTTCCGCTTTAGTGTACTAAAATATTTTTCTTGCGCAATGTTTCCGAACTTGCTATACTGAGAGCAGAAATTGTAAAAAGACAGTGGTTTTACGATAGAATATGTATACAGCGAGGAGATTAGCAAAACGATGGACAGAATTGAGGAGATCCGTGAAAAAATCGGAGAATGTGATGATATTATTATAGAGCAGCTTGCAGTCAGAATGTCTCATATCCAGGAGATCATTTCCTATAAGAAGGCAACCGGTATCCCGATTTTACAGCCGGAGCAGGAGAAGAAGCAGACGGATGCACTGGCACAAAAACTTGGCGACAATGAGTTCGAGGAAGAGATTCTTGATATTTTCAAATATATCATGAAGAACAGCCGCAGGATCCAGGCAAAGAGCCTGTTCGATTACAATATTTTCCTGATCGGTTTCATGGGAGCCGGAAAGAGCACGATCGCAGGAGAACTGAAGGATAAGCTTGAGATGGATCGTGTCGAGATGGATCAGATGATCGTGGAGAAGCAGGGTATGTCTATCTCAGAAATTTTTGATGAGTATGGGGAAGCTTATTTCCGTAACTTAGAGAGCAATACACTGATCGAGCTGCAGAAGAGAAAGCAGACGATCGTTTCCTGCGGTGGTGGTGTTGTCATGCGGGAAGAGAACACAGACCATATGAAGAAAAATGGCCGTGTTGTTTTACTGACAGCGAAGCCTGAGACTATCTATGAGCGTGTCAAGGACAGTGACGAGCGTCCAATCTTAAATGATCATATGAATGTGGAGTTCATCAGCAGTCTGATGGATAAACGAAAAGAACGTTATGAGGCAGTTGCGGATATTACGGTGGCAACAGATGGCAAGAATGTGACACAGATCTGTGAGGAGATCATTTCGAAACTGATCGCACTCGACAATGCAAAAGAAGAGCAGGAAAAAACAAATAGCTGAAAACAGCTTTTGTCAGTTTGAAAGCGGGGATAAAAGGGAATGGAATATGATGCACAAGTATTTAAGATGAAGGCAAACAAAAAGGCGCGCAATGTCTGGATGGCATTATCATTGATCCTTTCACTGTCGTACACGTCAGATACGGCAAAGGGATTACATACGCTGCCTTACTATGCAATGTTTATGGCGGTCTGCTGGATCCCGTTTTTGTTTGGGGTGGTGGTACTCCGTCTGCAGGGAGCAGCAACGCAGTATTATAAATTTATTGTTGCGGTCGGGTATGGTGTGTTTTATGCATTTGTTGTCTGTACGAGTGAATCGATACTGTCGTTTATGTATATATTTCCTCTGACGAGTATGCTGGTTTTGTTCAAAGACAGGACGTATATGGTGCAATGTGGCATTGGTACATTAGTGATCAGTATTGCCAGCAGTGTACATAAATTTATGAACGGAATGAACAGTGCATCCAATGTGAATGATTATACATTGCAGGCATCCTGTATCATACTCTGTTATATCTGCTATGTTGTGTCGATCGACCATCTGAATGAGTCAGACGGTGCATTGACCAATTCCATAAAAGCGGATTTAGAGCGGGTGGTTAGGACTGTTGAGCAGGTAAAAGGTGCCGGTAATCAGATCATGGACGGAGTTACGGTTGTCAGGGAATTAGAGGATGAAAACAGACAGAGTTCCACGACAGTTGTGCAGGGAATGAGTGAACTGACGCAGAACAACAACGTCCTTCATGATAAGACAATGTCCTCGATGGACATGACAACCAACATCAATGAGCAGGTGGAACGCATGGCATCCCTGATGGAGCAGATGGTCACTCTGATGAACGAATCCGCAGACCATGCAAATGAAAGCTCCGGAGAATTATCCAGAGTGGCAGAGACAACAATGCTGATGGCAAAGCTGTCCGACGAAGTTGAGACGATCCTCTCAGAATTCCAGAAAGAGTTCGAGCGTGTGAAAACAGAAGTCAGCACCATTGAATCCATTAACTCCCAGACGAATCTGCTGGCATTGAACGCATCGATCGAAGCAGCGAGAGCAGGAGATGCAGGAAAAGGATTTGCAGTCGTAGCAGATGAGATCCGGAATTTAAGTACAGAGACGCAGGAGTCTTCGAGCCGTATCATGGCAGCACTTGCAAATCTTGGAACTACTTCCGTTAAGATGACAGATTCTATCGGACAGACCATCGATCTGATCCAGGAGACCTCTGAAAAAGTTGCAGCGGTCAACGAGAGTGTGTCAGGAATTGCAAAAGATGCAGCGGAACTTGAACAGCATCTGAGTGTCATTGATTCCGCAATGCAGGATGTAAAAGAATCCAACCATCAGATGGTTTCCAATATGGAGGGAATCTGTAATGTCATGAATGCCATGACAGACAGCATTGGAAGTGCAGATGGCGCAACAAAGACAATGCTGAACAAATACGATGAGTCCTCACGCAATGTGAATAAGATCGAGACCGTTGTTCAGGATATGATGGAAAAACTAGGTGTCGGTGGCTTTATGGGTATTCAGGATGTCAAACCGCAGATGCACTGTGTTTTGGTCAGAAAAGGAGAAACACGGGAAGAGTATCATGGAAAAGTCGTAAGACAGAATGGCAGCGAGTTATGGCTTCAGATGGACCGGGAGGCATTGGGCAGCATCCGGGAAAAGACACCATATGATATTCAGATCGTGGTTGATAATGTCCTTTACAACTGGTCGGATGTTCTGGCAAACGTGGAAAATCAGCAGGGAAGAGATGTATGCCATTTAGTGGTAAAAACAACACCTGTCATTGCAAACAGAAGAAAATATCCGAGAATGCCGATCGCAAATTCCTGTACGATCACGAGAAAAGATACGGATAAAACATATTGCGGAAAAATGGTCAATGTCAGTGCGAATGGATTTGCATTTGCAGCAGCATCAGACGATTTTGCGGAACTTAAGGGAACACAGCTGGTACTTGACATTCCAGATTTTCCGGTAAAAGAGGAACGCACCATGGAAGGCGTGGTGATCAGAAGCACGGACAATCACGGAGAATATATTGTGGGATGCCGTATGCCGGAAGACAGTCCGACCATTCAGAAATATGTAAATGATAACTATAAGGAATAAAAAATGTCTGGCGGGAATTTTTTCGCCAGACATTTTGCTCGAAAAGCAAGGAGGATATATGACGTATCATCGGTTAGAAAACAGTATTATTGATGTGATCAAGGAGGAGCAGGCAAAACTTGGATACCGCAAAGAGGAGATTCGTTTGTATTATCCGCTCAGCTCCCTGGATCACTTTTTTGAGACATCGGCGGATGCAGAGGAGATGAAAAAGAGCCTGGCGGGATTTGGTGCATATACAAAGGAAAAACTAGGCAATGTGCTGGTATCCAATAAAGGGGATCGATTCTGTTTCCATATTCCGGAGCAGGGTGCAGAATATGTACATGCACATATGAAGCCGAATGAGTTTATCCGGGAGTTGGTAGAGCTGGTCGGAAAACATGGCTGTACGATGCAGCAGGTGAAAGACCTTTTCCTCTCAAAGGGAAAGCCGGTTCAGATGGAGCCGGTGGACAATGGTGAGTTTGATCTTATGATACGCTTTGAAGGAGATGGAGAAGATCCGTATTACTATTGTTTTAAAGATGAGGGATGTCACATTATTTATCACAGATTTTTGCCGGAGGATTATGCTGACTTCGGTTTTTAGTGGAAAGAATAAAAAAATAAAAAGTGCAAAAAATATATTGACAAATAAAATTAAATTGTGTACAATTCATTTTAGAAGAAAACATTGCACACAATTTAATTTGAAACGATAATAACAAAAACAATTATTTATAATGAAGACAGAAACGGAGGTACAGATGGAGCGATATGATATAGCGATCATAGGCACCGGACCGGCAGGGCTGGAGGCAGCGATCACAGCGAAAATCCGTAATAAGAAGATTATCTTATTTGGAAATAAAAATCTGAGCCTGAAAGTGGAAAAAGCGCATACGATTCAGAATTATCTGGGACTGCCAAACATTGGCGGTGAGGAACTGAAAGCTGCTTATGAAGCACATTTAAAATCGATGGATATTGAGATCACAGAAGATAAGATCAACGCAGTTTACGCGATGGGCGAGTATTTTGCCTTGCAGGGAAATGGAACAAACTATGAGGCACAGACAGTCATTCTTGCAACCGGAGTCAGCACTGCAAAGGCATATCCGGGTGAGGAGCAGTTTTTAGGCAGAGGCGTCAGCTATTGTGCCACCTGTGATGCACCTTTATACAGAGGAAAAACGGCAGCGATTATCGGTTTTTCTCCGAAGGAGGAAGCAGAAGCCGACTTTATGGCAGAGATGGCAGACAAAGTTTATTATGTTCCAATGTATGAAGCCGATGTCAATGTGGCAGATTCCATCGAAGTTTTGAGGGAAAAGCCAGTGTCCGTCGAGGGATCATTAAAGGTTCAGGAACTTGTGACAGACCGGAACCGTTATGATGTGGATGGAGTATTTTTTTTAAGAGAAAGTGTTTCTCCTGCACAGTTAGTGCCAGGACTTAAAATAGAGGACAATCATATTGCGGTTGACCGCCAGATGCGCACAAATCTTGCAGGTTGTTTTGCCTGTGGCGACGCGGTCGGTGCACCGTACCAATATATCAAGTCTGCAGGAGAGGGCAATGTAGCCGCACTTTCAGCAGTTGCATATCTGGCAGAGAAAAAACGCCAGACAAAGCAGTAATGCAAATACCTATTTCAAAGTAAATGATAAGAAGGAGAAAAAATTATGGTAAAGAAAATTTCACAGAACGAATTTAACGAAGTAACAGCAAGTGAGGTAGCAGTTATTGATTTTTCTGCTACATGGTGTGGACCATGTAAAATGTTAGCACCTGTATTGGAGGAAGTTTCCGAGGAATATGCAGGAAAAGTGGACTTTTTCAATGTGGATGTCGATGAGAACCCGGATCTCGCAATGCAGTACAAAATCATGAATATCCCGGCACTTGTCGTATTGAAAAAGGGTGAAAAGGTCGATACACGGGTAGGTTTCGCTCCAAAAGAAAATATTGTAGAATTTATTAAAAAACAGTTATAATAAAAGAAAGCGGCGCTTACCACAGTAAGGGCAACAGGATGACAATATGGAAAAATACGATGCATTGAAACTGGAGAAACAGCTTTGTTTTCCATTGTATGCAGTATCAAAAGAAATTGTAAAAAAGTATAAGCCATTTCTGGATGAACTGGATCTGACTTACACACAGTACATTACCATGATGGTCATGTGGGAGCATAAGGAGATGAATGTGAAGGAGCTCGGGGAACATCTGTACCTCGACTCCGGAACACTCACCCCGGTTTTAAAAAAGCTGGAACAAAAAGGCTGGGTAAAACGGAACCGGGCAAAAGAGGATGAGAGAGTTTTGATCGTCACGCTCACCACAGAGGGTGAAAAGTTAAGAGATAAAGCCGTGGAAATTCCGCAAAAGGTTGGTGGGTGCGTCTGTCTTGATCAGGAAGAGGCAGCATCACTTTACAAAATTTTATATAAAATATTGGGGAATATGTAATCATTTGCAGAGTTTTAAACAGCCAGTTTTGTCAGAAATATAGTTGACTTCGGCGGAAAAAAGTGTTATTCTCCAACATAGCATGAAAAGTCAATTGTAACTGCTTTGCAGTTTACGATTATGTGAAAGCGATGATAAGAGTTAGTACGTTTTTTATGATGTACAGAGAGGAGGCGGCTGGTGCGAGCCTTTCATGATGAAAACGGAACCTGTCTTTGAGCGTGAAGTGAACGTGGATGTTAGAACTGCGGACGGCATCAGATGCCAGAAAGCAGTGGGATTCATTATTAAGCTTCATCGGGAGCTCCCGTTACAGAGCTGGCATATCGGATGTTTCCTGTATGCGTGAGAGCGGTTTTACCGAAATTAGGTGGTACCACGGACAGATAGTTCGCCCTAAGCTGATATTTTTATATTGGCTTGGGGCTTTTTTAGTGCTTCGAAAAAATAGATAATTGCAAAACTCGTCATAATCTTCTTTTAATTGTTCAAAATCAACAAAATTTTCGAAAACACGCTTTCGCTACGTGTCGCTGGTAACGGTACTAAGAAGCCAGCCACAACTTGCAGTTGTACCTGCCTTCTAAGAACCAATCGAACTTGTTCGATTTTGGCTCATCCAGTGTTTTCTCAAGCTTTTGTTAATTTTTCACAATTCAATTTACGTTCTCATGAGTTTCGCAATTATCTAATTCAAAAAAACAAGAAAAGGAGAAAGGATTATATGAAATTAGAAAAATTAGTAGGTGACAGATTCAAGGAAAGACCGGCGGATTGTCAGGTAGACAGCCATGCACTTATGATCCGTGGCGGTTACATGAAGAATGTGGCAAACGGAATTTATTCTTCTTATATGCCACTTAAGAGAATCACAAGAAAGATCGAGCAGATCATCCGCGAAGAGATGGATGCGATTGATGGACAGGAAGTACAGTTCCCGGTTGTTATGCCGGCAAGTCTCTGGCAGGAGTCTGGCAGATATGACAGCATCGGAAAAGAACTTTTACGTTTTACAGACCGAAATGGAGCACCGATGGTTCTTGGTATGACACATGAGGAAGCAGCCGTTCAGTTAGTAAGAGAATATGGACAGAGCTATGCAAAATACCCATTCATGATTTATCAGATCCAGACAAAATTCCGTGACGAGGCACGTCCAAGAGCAGGACTGATCCGTGTGCGTGAGTTTACAATGAAAGATGCGTACTCCTTCCACACAAGCCAGGAAGATTTAGAGCAGTACTATGATAAATGCCACAAAGCATATGAGAGAATCTATGCAAGAGCAGGTATTCCGGAGGTGGTTTCTGTAAAATCTGATTCCGGTATGATGGGCGGAAATGTTTCCCATGAGTTCATGCTTTTAACTCCAATCGGAGAGGATTCTATCGTAATCTGTAATGAGTGTGATTACCGTGCCAATATGGAAGCTGCCGAAAACATTGTAGAGAACGAGACAGAGGCTATGCAGGAGCTGACAAAGGTTCATACACCTGAGATGCATACAATTGAACAGGTCTGTGAATTTTTACATGTGGATGCAAAGAAATCCATGAAAGCCGTTGTTTACCAGAGAAATTCGGATGACAAATATATTCTCATTTTCGTGCGTGGTGACCTCGAAATTAATGAGACAAAGCTGACCAATTACCTTGGCTGCGATGTCCATCCGGGAGTGATCACAGAGGAGAGTGGCATTCAGGCAGGATTTATCGGACCGGTGAACCAGAATGCAGACTGCATCGTTTTATTTGACCGTTCTTTAAAGGGAACAACAAATCTTGTCTGCGGCGCCAATGAAGTGGATTATCATTACACAGGTCTGAATATGGAGCGCGAGTTCCCGGATGCAGAGTATGTTGATCTTGCAAAAGTTGTGGAGGGTGGTATCTGCCCATGCTGTGGTAAGAAATCACTGACCATTTCCCGTGGTATTGAGGTTGGTAACATCTTCCAGCTCGGAACGAAATACACCAAGACCATGAACATGACCTATGTGGACAAAGACGGCATAAGCAAAAATCCAATCATGGGTTGCTACGGTATCGGTGTCGGACGTATGGCAGCTTCCATTTGTGAAGCACATCATGATGATTATGGTCCAATCTGGCCAATGAGCATTGCTCCGTGGCAGGTTCACATCTGTGCGATGAACCTTGACAAAGAAGGTGTCAGGGAAGTAGCAGATACTTTATATGAGAATTTACAGAATGCCGGTGTGGAAGTGATCTATGATGACCGCTCCGTAAGTGCCGGAAATAAATTCTCCGATGCAGACCTTTTAGGGGTTCCGGTTCGTGTTGTTGTGAGCCCACGTAACTTAAAAGAGTCTGTTGTGGAAGTTTCCACCCGTGACAAGAGCCTTATGGAGAAAGTTCCGGTAGAAAATGCCGAGCAGTATGTAAAAGACCTTGTAGAGAAGATGAAAAAAGAGTGTAATCTGGTAAAATAAATGGAAAAAATAAACGGAATCCCGATGATTCCATTTGGACTTCTTGGCGGTTTCTGTGATCATCTGGAAATCAGAATCACAGGACTGTCGGAGGAAGGTTTTTCGTTTCGTGTACCGGAAAAAATAGAAAAAGCGGCGTGCCTTGAGATTTGTTTTTTTGACTTTTCTGCTGACTGTTACCGCAAAGTGCAGTTGGCAGAGAAGGAAAGAGAGATGAAGTTAACAGAGGAGACGCCCTTTTTCTTTATCTATTCGGTGTGGACAAAAGACGGGGAATACAGGGAGCAGGTAAAGCGTCTGGTGACAGATTATGACAACTACATATCGCTAAAACTCGCAGGAGATGATGCGTATCTTTCAGAAAAAATGGTTGGTTATCCGGCAGAATTGGACGAAGTTTACGCAGAGAGCTTCGAAGAGCAGAAGAAAGAGTGGTTCAGTTGTATTGGTGATGGAATACAGGAGTGCAGGAATACATGGGAGCATAAAAAGTGGAATATTACAGATTTACCTGAATTCGAGCTCGTCATCACAATAGACCGCCCGGAATTATATTATGATTTTCTACAAAAAGACTGGACGAGATTTTGCCACGATTACTGGAAAAACAATTTTCTGGAACATCACACATTGAGTAAGAAGAGAGTGACAAGAATCTACATTGGAAACCAGTTCTGCCACAACCTTTTTCCAAGGAAAGAATTGCTGTTTCAGGTGTTGGAGAAAGCGTTGGAGAACAATCTTGCGGTGACGCTTGCCTTCTCATATATTAGGAATCATCTGTTGGAAGAGATTGATGAACTGTTGCAGGAACTTGAAGTATGGTGCCAAAGCAGAGAAAAAGAGGCAGGCAAGGATCAGGAGGAAATTATCGTAAACGACTGGGCGATGCCTATACTTTTGCAGGGAAAACCACACTTAAAACCAGTGTTGGGAGTTCTGTTAAATAAACGTAGAAAAGATGTCCGTTTACCTTATAAACATGGTATCGGGAATCATGTGGACAGTCTGGCAGAAAATAATTTGAATTGTGGATTTTATCAGGATTATTTAAAAAATACATTCGATATACAAAGATTTGAATTTGAATCATGTGGATATAAGGTTACAATCCCAGATGGACACCACAGCCTGCATCTTCCTTTTTTCCAGACAAATACCTCACAGTATTGCACGCTTTATGCCGTTTGCAGATATGGTGACAGGGGAAAACAAAAGTTGCCGGAAAACTGCCCAAGATATTGTAACAAAAAAGTATTTCTATATCCGAAGCATTTGAAAATGGTGGGAAGATATAATTCACTGTTTGGATATGATGAGAAAATACTGTGGGATGAAAAACAATTGCAGGATTATCTCGAACAGGGGATTGACCGGATTGTTGTGAATGTTTCTTTGTAATAGTAGGACATTGTCTGGACAGGAATGCATTTTTATATAGAAAACGATTCCGCTGAAATGCAACAGGGGAGAAAAATACGATGGAGTCTGTTCTTGACCGTGTAATCAAGCAGAACACGGAAAATGTAAATTTATTAAAAACAAAAGATTACAATATTTTTTCTGTTTTACAGATACAGTCAAAGGAAGTTCTGATCTGCCGCATGATAGCTGACCTTTTAAATCCGAGAGGGCAGCATGGCGCAGGGGCAGAGTACTTAAAAATTTTCCTGAGAGATTGTCTTGGAATGGAAAAAATGGATACAAAACTGGCAGATCAGGCAATTGTGACGGCAGAATATGCGATTGATGATGAGCGGAGAATCGACATTGTAATTGAAATTGGCAGCTATTTTCTTCCGGTAGAAGTGAAAATATATGCGGCTGACCAGAAAAGCCAGTGCTTTGATTATTATCAGTATGCAAAAAGAAGAGATGCGCAGGAAAAGGTGTATTATCTGACGTTGGATGGACACAGACCGGGAAAAGACAGCACATCTTCCGGCAGCCAGTCAGTACCGGAGGAGGATATCGTCTGTCTCTCATTCCGTGAGCACATTTTAAACTGGCTGAAAGCATGTAAAAGTTGTGAAAATACAGGAATGGTTCCTATTTTGGAACAGTTTATCCAGAACATAGAACAGATCAGCGGTTATACAAGTGAGAAGGTGAGAAATATGGTAATTGATGAACTGCTTAAGTCGGGTGATTCCCTAAGAGCAGGGATGCAGATTGCAGATTCTGTCAATGCTGCGAAAGCAAAGCTGATTTATCTGGTTTCGAAGAGTTTGAAAAGCAGTTGGCAGGAGTGGCGGAAAAGAATCATTGTAAATGATGCCCCGATGCCGGATGGAAAACAGCTCTGGTTCCGTGTGGAGGTAGAACATCGTCTGTTCGCCGGATTCTGTGTCTTTGATCCGAATGCAGAATCGGAGGAAGGACACGGGGATCAGGTGGATGAATATGATGCTGCAACTGTAAAAGCAGTCGGGCATTATCTGAAAATCAGTGCGGCAGACCACAAGGACTGGTGGGCAACCTGGTGGTATCTGCCAGCCGGAGAACAGAAGCCAAACGATTCTGTTCCGAACTTTAAAATCATGAATGATGCAGCGATTGCATTGGCAGATAAAGAGTGCAGGTCGGAGTTTGTATCATTGTGTGTTCGTAACATTGAGGAGATGGTGGAGAGAGTGCTTGCTATTCCGGAATGAAAAAATTATAATAAAATAAGTATGTAGTGGATTGGAAAGGAGAAGCTGTTATGAACAAACGTAAGAAACTTCCAATTGGAATTGAGAGTTTTGAAGAGATGCGGAAAGAAGATTTTTATTATGTTGATAAAACGAGATGGATCGAGCAGCTTCTCGCCCAGTGGGGAAAGGTAAATCTTTTTACCCGTCCACGCCGGTTTGGAAAATCTTTAAATATGAGTATGCTTCAGACATTTTTTGAGGTAGGAGCAGATGCATCACTTTTTGATGGATTGTATATTTCAAAGAATAAAGAAGTCTGCAAACAGTATCTTGGAAAGTTTCCGGTTGTATCCATCAGTTTGAAAGGCGTGAATGGAAACACTTTCGACGAGGCACGGAGCTGTCTTGTAAAAGTTATCAACAGAGAAGCGCGTAGATTGCAGAACTTATCAGAAAGTGAAAAACTGACACAGGTTGATAAGGAACTTTTTGAAAAATTGCTTTCTCAGATGAAGGATGATGGAACGTTAAGCAGCAGCTTATTGGAACTTTCAGAACTTTTGGAAAAACATTATGAAGAAAAAGTGATCGTTTTGATTGATGAGTATGATGTGCCACTTGCAAAAGCAAATGAAAATGGCTATTACGATGAGATGGTACTTTTGATCCGTAATTTATTTGAAAATGTGTTAAAGACGAATCACAGTTTGAAGTTTGCTGTGTTGACAGGATGCCTTCGGGTTGCAAAAGAAAGCATTTTTACAGGATTGAATAATTTTAAAGTTTATTCCATTACGGATGTTGATTTTGATGAAAACTTTGGCTTTACAGATGATGAAGTAAAAGAGTTGCTTCATTATTATGGTCAGGATACACATTATGAGACGGTAAAAGAATGGTATGATGGGTATCGTTTTGGAAATGTTGATGTATATTGTCCATGGGATGTGATTAACTATTGCAGTGATCATATTGCAAATCAGGAGTGTGCACCAAAAAATTATTGGGTGAATACAAGCGGAAATGATGTGATCCATCGCTTTATCAATAGTATTTATGAACCGCAGAAACTCACAAAACTGGAGTTGGAACATCTTGTGAATGGTGGAAGTGTCCAGAAAGAAATCAGTCAGGAGATGACCTATAAGGAATTGTATTCATCAATCGATAATCTCTGGAGTACCCTTTTTATGACAGGGTATCTGACAAGCCGCAGCAATACGGATGGAAACAGGTATGATCTTGTGATCCCGAATAGAGAAATCAGAAATATTATCACAGAACATATTCTGAAATTATTTAAGGAGAATATTAAGCAGGATGGTCAGAAAGTAAACGCTTTTTGTGATGCCTTATTAACAGAGAAAGCGGATGTGGCAGAGAAGCTTTTTTCAGATTACATGCAAAAAACGATCAGTGTGAGAGATACTTTTGTACAGAAGCCGACAAAAGAAAATTTTTATCATGGAATTTTGCTTGGAATTCTTGGGTTTAAAGAAAACTGGCTTGTGACATCAAACAGAGAATCTGGAGATGGATTTAGTGATATCATGATCCAGGTAGGAGATTCTGAGGTCGGGATTGTTATTGAGGTGAAGTATGCCAATGATGGTAATCTGGAAGCAGAGTGCAAAAAAGCATTGAAACAGATTGATGATACAGGGTATGCAGAAGCGTTGCATCAGGACGGAATCTGTAAAATCTTAAAATATGCGATCGCATGTTATAAGAAAACCTGTAAGATTATGTTAGAGGCAGAAAAATGTTAAAAAATAAAATTTTTACATGGATGACATTGGGTGAAATATCTTTGTTATAACATGGTTCAGAGAGGATTTTTTTATGGGAAGTTATCTTAATCCGGGCAGCACAGCATTTCAGGGAAGTCTGCGGTCACAAATTTATATTGATAAAAGCGGACTGATTGAAAAGACGAACACAGTGCTTGGCACAGAGCAGAAATATGTCTGCGTGAGCAGACCAAGACGATTCGGAAAGTCTATGGCGGCAAATATGCTGAGTGCGTATTATGACAGAGACTGCGATACCAGAGAATTTTTTGATAAACTAAAAATCAGTCAGTCAGAAGGATATCTGGAACATTTGAACCAGTATGATGTGTTAAAAATTAACATGCAGGAATTTTTGAGCGCAACACAGAGCATGGAAGAAATGTTAAGATTACTGCAAAAGAGGCTGATCACAGATTTGAAAAACAGATATTCTTCATATGAGATAGAAGATAATCTGGTATTTGCGATGCAGGATGTCTATGCCAACACGCACCATCCGTTCATCATTTTAATTGATGAATGGGACTGCCTGTTCCGTGAATATCAACAGGATAAAGATGCACAAAAAAAATATCTGGATTTTCTGCGTTTCTGGTTGAAAGACAAAGATTACATTGCTCTTGCATACATGACAGGGATACTTCCGATAAAAAAATACGGTTCTCACTCGGCATTGAATATGTTTATGGAGTACTCGATGACCGATCCGGGAGAACTCGCAGAATTTTTTGGGTTTACGGAAGAAGAAGTTAAGGGATTGTGTGAGGAATATGCCATGAACTTTGAAGAAGTCAAAGCGTGGTATGATGGATATGATCTGATTTCACATAGTCGTTTTGGCGACAAAAGATATTCAATTTATAGCCCGAAATCAGTGGTAGAGGCGATGCTGCGGCACAAATTCGGCACATACTGGAACCGAACAGAGACCTATGAGGCACTGAAAATATATATTCAGATGAATATGGATGGATTGAAAGATTCAGTGATCCAGATGCTTGCAGGGGAGGGTGTGCGTATTAATATCGGAACATTCAGCAACGACATGACAACTTTTGCAACAAAGGATGATGTACTGACCTTACTGGTGCACCTTGGTTATCTGACATATAACAGTGAGACAGAGAAAGTGACCATTCCAAACAAAGAAGTGTCACAGGAATATCTCAATGCCATCAGTACCATGGACTGGCACGAGGTAATGCGTTCGGTCGAAAATTCGCGTAAGTTAGTGGAAGCATTATGGAATCAGGATGCAAAAGCAGTTGCTGCCGGAATTAATTATGATAAAAAGACAAAGACACATACCTGCGTGATTGAGAAAGTGGAACTTTAACAGATGAAAATTGTCGCAGGTTTAGGAAGTATTGATGAATATGAGACATTTGTAAAAGCGGGGGCGGATGAATTCTTTTGTGGATATGTACCGTTTTCCTGGGCGGAAAAGTACGGTGTGATCCATCCGTTAAACCGTAGGGAAGTACTTTTTTACAATGTGCAGATTGGTTCCATGAGCGAACTGCAAATCCTGAAAAAAATGGTGGACTATTATGGCAAGCCGGTAACATTGACGTTTAATTCCCTCTACTATACAGGGGAGCAGTATCCTGTCATAGCGGAGATCATCACACAGTGTATGGCAGCAGGCTTTGAAAATTTTATCATTGCAGACCCGGCACTGATGCTGTACCTCAGACAGCAGAAAATCAACTGCGGAATCCATTTAAGCGGTGAGACCGCGGAAGTGAACCGGGGAATGTTAGAACAGATGTTACCGTTTGGAATCCGCCGTGTGATTTTTCACAGAAAAAATTCGCTGGAAGATATGCAAAGTTGTATTAAAGAGGCAGGTTTCCCACATGAATATGAAGCCTTCATTTTGAATGAACTCTGTCATTTTTCCGGGGCATTCTGTAATTCCCTGCACTGTGATGAACTGACACATCTTTGCAGAGTACCATATGAATTGGGAAATCTGCACAAGAAAGAAGAGACAGATGCTGCGCAAAAAGATGTGGCAGAAACAGACAGAATACAGGGAAAAGAGGGGAAGGGACTTCCTTTGGATGAAGATGGTTATCTGACCGGCAGTACCGGTTGTGGGCTCTGCGCACTTTACCGCATGAAACAGGTCGGCATTACCCATTTAAAACTGGTTGGTCGTGGCAATTATACCGATTTTATGGAAAAGGATATAAGGCAGTTGCGGAAAGCTCTGGATATTCTGGAAAAATCAGACAATGAGTTGCAATATCAGAGGGAAATGAAAGCGTCACTTTTTCCGGATGGATGCAGTCAAAACTGTTATTATCGGTGAGAAAAGAAGATCTGAGGAACATTTTTATATATTTGAACAGATAATTATTAGTTATATCGATAAAATTCATTAATAATAATGACTTTTCAGGAAAAGAGAACCTATGCTATACTGCTATCGGATGATAGGAAAAACAGGATGAAAATATATGCTGGCAGATAGAAAAAGCCGGTTCATTCAGACTGTCTGTAACAAAAGTAAATATAACAGGAGTTTAAAAAATGGAAAAAACAAAAGAGTACACATCCCCTTATGAAATGGACGGACGGATTCCGTGGCCGAAAGCGATTGTTTATGGATTACAGCATGTCCTGGCAATGTTTGTCGGAAACCTGACACCGCTGATCGTGATCTGTGGTGCATGCGGTATTGGTGCAACATCTGATTTTGCATCGGTATATGTCGAATTATTACAGAATGCAATGATCATTGCAGGCGTTGTCACATTGGTTCAGCTTTTTGCAATCGGTCCTGTCGGTGGACGTGTTCCGATTATTATGGGAACGAGTTCCGGTTTTATTGGTGTATTTAAAAGCGTTGCAGGTGTTATGGGTGGCGGAGTGATCGCATATGGCGCGATCATGGGTGCGTCGATCATCGGTGGTCTGTTTGAGGGCGTGCTTGGATTTTTCTTAAAACCGCTCCGCAGATTTTTCCCTGCAGTGGTGACAGGAACAGTGGTTTTATCGATCGGACTTTCCCTGATCAGTGTTGGTGTCAGCTCCTTTGGAGGAGGATCTTCTGCGGCTGACTATGGTTCACTGGAAAATTTATTCATCGGTCTGGTTGTGTTGATCATTATTCTCGGGGTAAAACATTTTGCAAAGGGAATGGCAAGTTCATCCTCCATCCTGATCGGTATTATTGCAGGATATGTGTTATGTTTTATTATGGGAATGATCCTTCCGACAACCGCAGTGAATGCTGACGGAGTGGAATACACCAAAGCATGGGTTTTGAATTTTGATAAAGTGAGAGAAGCTTCCTGGTTTGCATTGCCGAAAGTAATGCCGGTAAAACCGATTTTTGATATGCGTGCGATCGTGCCGGTACTGATCATGTTTATCGTGACAGCCGTGGAAACGATTGGTGATATTTCCGGTGTTATGGAAGGCGGACTTGGCCGTGAAGCAACAGACAAGGAACTTTCCGGAGGCGTTGTGTGTGATGGACTTGGTTCTTCGCTTGCTGCGTTATTTGGTGTTCTTCCAAACACGTCTTTCAGCCAGAACGTTGGACTGGTTACGATGACAAAAGTAGTAAACCGTATGGCACTTGCGTGCGGAGCAGGAGTATTGATCCTGTGCGGACTGTTTCCTAAGCTTGCAGCATTGATCTCTATTATGCCGCAGAGTGTTCTCGGTGGAGCAGCAGTTATGATGTTTTCTTCTATCGTAGTCAGCGGTATCCAGCTGATCACAAAGGAAAAACTGACCGGAAGAAATATTACGATCGTATCTGTCGCACTGGGACTTGGTTATGGACTTGGAGCAAACAGTGACATTTTAAGAATGCTGCCGGATACCATGCAGTTGATCTTCGGTGGTTCCGGAATCGTTCCGGCTGCAATTGTTGCACTGGTCTTAAATATTGTGCTTCCTAAGGATGAGGCTTAAGAAGATAGGTAAATAGAAGAAAAAGTGTATGGATAAATAGGATTTCCTTTGTGAGCTCTGCGAACAGGAACATCCTATTTGTCCGTGCACTTTTTCTTTATAGAAGTATCAGAAATAAACTTGTGGAAGCCTTTAAAAATAGTGTATAATAGAAAGACAGAGCTTTAAACAAAGGAATTAAGATACATGATTTTAAAGAAGAAAATTCCAAATGATTTTTATAAATTATTCCGCACAAAAAACAGGGAAGCATATATGCAGTTTGTCACAGCCATTTACGAGGAAAACAATGAAGTATATGCTTCTCTCGGTCTTACGCAGGAAGAGTGTGCGCTTATTATTGAGAATACGATCGAGAAATCAAAGATCGTGTGGCAGGAAGAGGACGATATGGAGGAAGGAGAAACGCCGGATGCATTATTTCCAAGCGATTCTCCTTCCGGCATGTTAAACCACCTGATCCGGTGGGGATGGCTGAAAAGCGATTTTGATGAGAAACTGAATACCTGTGTGATCTCTTTCCCGGAATACAGCCAGTTGTATGTCGAGCTGTTTAAAAAGCTGCAGAGTGATGATGACAGCCGTGAAAGAGAGAGCATGCTTTCCATTTACAGTGCGTTGTTTACCTATCATTCCGACAATGAGAAAAACAATGATATTTTAAAAAGCGCACTGCGCACATCCAAAAGTCTTGGGCAGCTGCTGTCCAACATGCAGGATGGAATGCGTTCCTATTTTGATGAGCTTTCCTCCCAGAAACATTTTATCGGGATCCAGCAGGTGCTTGTGGAGGAGATCAACAACAGTGACAGCAAAAAATATGCAATCCTCACAACGACGGACAGTTTTTACCGGTACAAGGAGGCAGTGAAAGAACTTATCAGTGAAATTTTAAACGAAAATGATGAGAAAAAAGCAGTGCTTCTGAAAGAAAAAAAATCTCTCGAAGCAGGCACGCTTTTACAGAAGAGAAATGAGTACAGATTGCAGTATTGTGAGGATACGAGCAGGATCGTGATGCAGTTGGAGCGGGAATTTGACATGATCGAGCGCAAGTACAATAAACTTATTGAACAGAAAACCGTTTTTGCAAAGCGTGCGCTGGCCCGCATCCATTACATTTTGCAGGAGGGCGTCAGTGAGGAAGATAACATCATCAAACTGATCAATCTGTTAGACCGCAGTGGGAAAAAAGATGAGATTTTGGTGGAAATGAGAGATCGTATCCGTTTTTCTTCGCAGTTCAAAAATATTACAGATAACAGTTTTGCCGGAAGGAGAGACCGTGGGGATGGAGCGTTTACACCGGTGATGCTGGACGAAGAAATCGACGCAAGGGAACAGCACATGACGGATTTTGTTCCAAAGCCGTTGTATACAAGAAACGAGTTACAGAGTTTCCGAAGAAAAAATACCGTGGATGGAGTCTTTGTAGCAACAGAAGAGACCGTACAGTCTGTGGAGGATCTGGAAAAACTTCTTTTCCTCTGGCAGGAAGAGACGGAGGAACGTCTGGCGGAAGATACGGTATCGGTGGATGGCGAGATACGGAGTGAGGACGGACTAACTTATTCGAGACTTGTGATCGGGCAGAATAAATAAAATTGCGTTACTATACATGAAAGAAGGCATTGGAAAAAAGATGTTACAATATATGGAGACTGTCTCACAGGGCGAGGCAGAAAATATTAGAAAAACGATACAGGATTTATTCCGGCAGACCTGCATTTTACAGGTGAAATGTGACCCGGCAACTCTGGTACAGCACGACAATCCGAGGTATCAGGTGTGTCTGCGCCACAGAGAGTTTATCGCAGACTATCTGTCTGTTCTGGACTGTGAGCTTGTGCATGATCCGCAGGAACACATTTTCCGGATCACGGGGGATGGCGTTATGACAGAGCGTATGAGCCTTATGACAACGAAGCTGGTCATTCTTTTAAAAATGATTTACCGTGACAAAATCATGGGGGAAGGTCTGCATGCAACTACCACAAATCTGGCAGAAATCCGTGAGTATGGAAAAAATACAAACCTTATTACAAGACGTCTCACGGGGCAGGAGTGGAACGATGCACTTGTTTTGATGAAAACGCATCAGATGATCGAACTGCCGGGTGCCGTTGCCAATCTGGAAGATTTTACCCCGATTTATATTTACAGCACTGTAAATGTGTTCTGCTCGGCGATGGATATCAACGAGCTGGTGCGCACCTATCAGGACGAGGTGGAAGAACTTCTGACAGAAGAGGAAAAAGAGAATTAGATCATTGACAAAAGGAGCAGTACATTTGAGCCAGGCAAAGAAAATTTTCACCCGTATGTGTCTGAACAACTGGGGTGGAATTAATC
This sequence comes from uncultured Roseburia sp., assembly GCA_900542495.1. Classification (GTDB taxonomy): domain Bacteria; phylum Bacillota; class Clostridia; order Lachnospirales; family Lachnospiraceae; genus Roseburia. Next base: position 17,742 of record UQNW01000016.1, on the reverse strand, counting down.
ATAAAGTATTAGAATTTAATGAATATGTGAATTTATTCAGCGGAAAAAGCGGATCTGGAAAATCGACCGTTATGGATGCAATCCAGGTTATTTTATATGGAAGCTTCAGTCCAAGCTTTTTGAACAAAGCGGCGGATGATGCCAAAAACCGCAGAAGTGTCTTAAGCTACCTCCGTGGTGAGCAGAAAGATGGTTCTGCAAACCGTGGAAACTGCGATTTCTGTTCGGTCATTGCACTGGAAATCGAGGACACGGGAACGCACATCACCACCTGTGTGGGCATTGCGTTTGAAGTGAGAAAAAATGATTCCGAGATCAAAAAGTTCTCCTATTTCAGCCATTCCGGAAAGATGCCGGAACCGGGGTATATCACGGAGGAAGGCTTCTGTTATTCCAATCAGGATATCAAAAGGCTGGTAAATGAGAGAGCCGTATCGAAGGACAACCGCGGAAAAGGGGATGTCAACCGTATTTACGCCTCCAAGGAAGCTTATCTTGGAACGTTGTATGATGTCATTTTAGGTTACATTGATCCAAATCGTTTTATCACGATGGAAAAGAGTGCAATCGCACTGAAAATGACAAACGGAACGGGACAGTTTATCCGTGATTATATGTTTCCAAAGAGCACGTCAGATACGATCGGAACGATCAGTGAGCAGCTGGATGCGTACCGTCAGATCAAGGAAAAAATTGAGGATATGCGGAAACGTATCGAACTTTTGACAGACGTAAAAGAGACCGGGCAGGAGCTGGTGACGCTCCAGACCGATATGATCCGCGCAGAGAGTTTTATCCGCTGCATTGATATTGAGGATCTCCGGGCGAAAATAGAGGCAGCCGAGGAGGACAAAAAAAGAATTGAAGAAGAGCAGGCACAGCTGCAGCAACAGGCAGACACGCTCGTCGGAGAGCGCGGAGAGGTCGAGCAGGAGCTGATACGTGTAAGTGCAGATTTAAAAGCCAGCGATCTTGGAAGCAAACAGCAGCAGTTAGAGGAATTAGAGCAGAGAAGCCGGATGCTGACCGATAACAGTAGACAGTGGCGCAAAATCGTTCAGGGGTTGAAACAGTGGGAAGAGGATGAGGTCATCACCGACTATATCAGCAATCCGGTTTTAAATCTCATTGAAGCGATCGAAAACGGAAATGTGACAGAGGAAAACTGTCAGGAACTGCATTTGAAAATAGAGTCTGCAAAGCAGGATATCGAAAATGAATTTGAAGATTACAGTGAGCAGAAGCGCGAGGCAGGAAAAGAACTGAAAGAAAAGCAGAAGCTTGTGGATGATATGAAAAACAACCGGAAATCCTACAGCGAGAATCTCCGTTCTGCGAGAAGTTCCCTGGAGCGGAAATTAAGCGACCGCTACGGAAGAACGATAAAAGTCCAGATTCTGGCGGATCTTTTTGATGTGGCAGACGAGGAGTGGAAAAATGCGATTGAGGGTCGTATGGGAAGGCTGAAGTTTTCTCTGATCACAGAGCCAAAGTTTGCGCATGATGCGGCGGCGGTCTTTCGTGAGATGAAACAGTTTGAGGAAGTGGATCTCATTAATTCCAGAGCGATCGCAGACAGCGAGCCGCGAGCCATGGAGAACTCTCTTTATGAGGCGGTTGAGACGAAGGAAGCCTATGTGGATGTGTGCCTGAAACGTTACCTCGGTCATATTATAAAGTGTCATTCCGTGGAAGAGCTAGAGCAGGTGAAAGACGGCGTGACACCGGATTGCTATTCCTACAGTAATTTTATTTTCCGGCATCTGCGGAAAAAGGATTATACCACAAATGCCTGCATCGGAGAGAAAGTGTCAAAGGCACGTCTGGCAGAGTACGAGGCTGACGTGGAGCGGCTTGGGAAACAGTATCAGGAACTGCATTACATGACCGAACGTTTAAAGGCGGCAAGGGATTTTGAAAGCCTGAAAGAGGAAAAGGAATATTATGTAAACCTTTCCGGCGCGGAAAAAGAGCTTGGAAAAGTCAATAAGAAAAAAGCCACACTTGAGGAGACAATCCGCACTTTGCAGGAAGGGCAGTATAAGGAATTACAGCAGAAAGAGCAGAGCCTGAAACAGCAGATGCGTGAGCTTCAGGCTTCGATCGGCGAAAATCAGGGACAGATGAGTGAGAAAATACGCCGACACGAAAATCTTTCCGGCGCAAATGACCAGCGTCGTCTGCAGTTAGAGGAGATGCTGCAGGGATACGTGCCAAATGAGGAAATCGAGCAGGAGGTACAGGAGCAGTTGAAGAAACGCTCCGGCCAGTCCTTGAAGAACCAGAAAAACGCAGAACTTGCAGCCCTTTCGGCAGAAGAGCAGGAGAAAGCCGAGACACTGCGCACCGCCAGAAACCGTTACATTTTTGCTTATCCGTCCAGCCAGTTTAACGGTTCAGAAAAGTCTAATGAAGCCTATGAGAAGCTTTTGGAAGAATATCAGACGGACTACGAGCCGGCGTATGAAGCGGAATTTGAGAAACAGTGTGATTTTATCTATAAGAGTCTGCGGGAGAATGTGATCGCAACGATTCATGGAGATATCAAGGCGGCAAAACGTCACGCATATGAGATCAACCGTTTGCTGCGTGAGACGAACTTCTCCGACAGTACCTACCAGATTAAGATCGAGCCAGCGAAAAATGAGAATGGTCAATTCTTTGAGATGTTAATGGCAGAGGAATTAGACAGTAAAAATCTGGATAATGCCGGTTTTGATGGTCAGTTGAGCTTTGGGGAGGACACGTTCTATCAGAAATATGAGCAGAAGATCAAACTCCTCACCGATAAATTCATGCCGCCGAGAGACGAGGACGAGCAGGTGCGCGCAAAGAAGCGTCAGGAGATGGAGCAATACGCGGACTACCGCAATTATCTCTCCTTCAGCATGTTTGAACAGGTGACAGACGAGCAGGGGAATGTTATCCGTGAAAATTTTGTCGATGATATGGCAGGAAGAGATTCCGGTGGAGAGGGACAGAACCCGAAATATGTGGCACTTTTGGCAGGTTTTGCAATGCTGTATATGCAGCAGAGCAACCGGGATTCCAAGATCAAGCTTGTGCTTTTGGACGAGGCATTTTCTAAGATGGATCAGGAGCGGAGTGCCGTCTGCCTGAAATATGCAAGAAAAATGGATCTTCAGCTCATTGTCTGTGTGCCGGATGAACGTCTGCAGTCGCTGATCTGCAATGTGGACTGTGTCTACGGATTCAGGCGTCATCAGAACCAGATCTCCATGATGCATATTGATAAGGGAGATTATTTAAAACTCATGGAAGGTGAGCATGGACAGGGAGAGCCGGAAACTGTAAAATAGTGTAAGAAAACCATAGTCAGGGAGGAGACAGCATGCAGACAGGAAAAGGAATTTTAATACCATCTATATTAAAAGTTGGAAACGGTACTTTGAAAAAAATCGGACAGTATCTTAAGGCAGAGAATCTGGAACAGGTCGTAATCTTTTTCGGAAACGGACTGATCGACCTGTTCGGCATGGATGTCATGGATTCACTGAAACAGGAAGGAATCACGGTATTGGAGTACAGCGAGTTGGATACGGTCGATATCGATGATATTATCACGCTGGCATTTGCAATGCCGAATAAGACACAGGCCGTGATCTCAATCGGAGGAGGAAAAGTGATCGATGCCGGAAAATACGCAGCTTTTCTGCGCAATATCCCATTCATTAGTGTTCCGACTTCAAGTTCCAGTGATGGATTTTCCAGCGCAAGCGCATCTCTTCTGGTGCATGGAAAAAGAACTTCCGTTCCGGCAAAGCTGGCATATGGAATTATTGTGGATACGCAGGTCATAAGGACTGCACCGGATAAGTTTATCTATTCAGGTATTGGTGATATGATCTCAAAGATCACAGCGCTCTATGACTGGATTTTTGAGGAGAAAAGCGGATATTCAGAAGTGAATGATTTTGCGGTGATGATCGCGAAAAAGGCAGTGAACAGTTTTGTGCGGACACCGTATGAGACGATAAAAGATGAACTGTTTTTGAAAGAACTTGTAGATTCTCTGGCAATGAGCGGAATTGCAAACGAAATTGCAGGAAGCAGTGCGCCGACAAGCGGCAGCGAGCATCTGATCTCGCATGCATTGGACAAAATATTAGAAGTTCCGCAGCTTCATGGTATCCAGGTCGGCATTGCAACTTATATCATGAGCAAAGTGCAGGATCACCGCTATGTGCGTGTTGAGACCGTACTCCGTGAAACGGGATTCTTTGACTATGCGGCGACACTTGGCATGAAGCGTGAAGATTTTATAAAAGCCATCGAGATGGCTCCGTCGATCAAACCATTCCGCCATACTTATCTCCATGAGGAATCATACCGGGAGCTTGCAAAGAAGATTGTTTTGGAGGATGAGGTGCTGCAGAAGGTATTGGTGTAAGGAAAAATACATTAATCGCAATGTTAGAACTTTTATTTTCCAAAACACCAAAAGAGGAAAAGAAAAGGCAGTTAGAAGAAAATGCGGATACGATCAAACCTATTTACGAAGTTGTAAAACAAGGCACTTTTGATTGCACCCCGGAAGAGATTTATAAGAAACTGTATGGATAGCATGATAGAAAGGAAAAACAAATGAAAAAGAAAAAATTCTACATGGTTACATTAATCGTATGGATCATTTTATTAATCTGTATGCTTCTTATGGACTTTCAGATCATACCGGATACAGAACCTAATTCCATAATGTATGCCGTGATCATCTTTGGAATGATAAATTCTATTGTCCAGGTATTGCGTAAAGAATAAAAAGAAAAGAGGAAACTACAATGAATTTTAACTATCATGAGCAGGAATATGAAGAATTTCCAAACTTTAAAGGCGGAGAGAAATCGCTTTACGCCAAAATGTTCCATGATGAGAAGAACCGCATTATCTACGGAAAACTGATACCGGGAGCATCCATCGGCGTACACACGCATGAGACTAACAGTGAGATCATCTATATCACAAAGGGAACAGGCAGAGTTCTTATGGATGGGGAATATGAGAAACTGGAAGCGGGTATGTGTCATTATTGTCCGAAGGGACATACCCACAGCCTCATGAATGACAGTGATGCAGAACTTGAATTTTTTGCAGTTGTCCCGGAGCAGAACTAGCTTTCATGATTGATTGCAAAGGAAGAAAAGGAAGATAGCTTATGACACTTCAACAGTTAAAATATGCATTGACGATCGCCGACTGCGGTTCCATGAATGAGGCGGCAAAACAGCTTTTTATCTCGCAGCCAAGTCTGTCAGAGACGATGAAGGAGCTTGAGACAGAGATAGGATTGGATATTTTTCTGCGTTCAAACCGTGGAATCGTCATCACGCCGGAGGGCGAAGAATTTTTGGGATATGCCAGACAGGTGACAGAGCAGTTCGGGCTGTTACAGTCCAAGTATATCGATAAAAAAGTAAAAGAGAAGTTCAGCGTTTCCACACAGCATTATACGTTTGCGGTGAAAGCGTTTGTGGAGACGGTCAAACAGATCGGTATGGAGCAGTACGAATTTGCAGTGCATGAGACAACGACCATCAGTGTGATCGAGAATGTAAAAAACTTCAAGAGTGAGATTGGTGTACTCTATGAGAATGATTTCAATGAGAAAGTCTTAAATAAAATGTTTAAGGAAAATGGGCTGGAATTTGTGGAGCTGTTTTCCTGCGATACATTTGTATATCTGTGGTCCGGACATCCGCTGGCAAAACAGGATGTGATCACAATGGAAGAACTGGATGAGTATCCGTGTCTTTCCTTTGACCAGGGAAAAAATAATTCCCTGTATCTGGCGGAAGAGATGAAGAGCACCTATGAGTATAGGCGGCTGATCAAGGCAAATGACAGGGCAACGCTCTTAAATCTGATGATCGGACTGAATGCCTACACGCTCTGCTCCGGTATTATCTGTGAAGATTTAAACGGCGACGATTATAAAGCAGTTCCGTTAAAGGAAACCGAGAAAATGAGAATCGGATATATCAAACGAAAAGGCGCAAAAGTCAGTCATATCGGGGAATTATACATTGAAGAACTGAAAAAGTATAAGGAAAAAGTAATGTAGATATAGGTACAACCTATAACAGATTCAAGGTTTCACGTATTAACACATTTTAAAAACTCTTGCTATAATGGTCAATGTGAAAGGGAGATACAAAGCACATGGATCAGAACAGCAGGAGTTTTGTATTTTCAAAAAGCAGAAGAAGCAGAAAGGGGAACCGGGAATGAGAACAGCTATTTTTCCTGAAAACGGCAGAAGAATGATGTCAGAAATGATGTGCATGTGCAGATGTATGTGTATGTCTTGTATGTGCTGCGGAAAAGAAAAATGTGCGCCAGATGTTTCGGTTTGAATTTTGCTTTTATAGATAGAGCATAATAGACAGGAATCATCTTCGCGATGGAGCCTGTTATTTTTTTGTGTAACAGTCGTAAATAAAAATCAATAGGTTTTTATTTTTGAAAAGAAAGGATTCGATATGTCTGAAATAGAAGTAAAACATTTGTCCAAGACATTTGAACAAAAAGGTGTTCATGTGGATGCCTTAAAGGATATTAACCTCACGATCGGGGCGGGCGATATTTACGGGATCATCGGAATGTCCGGTGCAGGAAAAAGTACTTTGGTACGATGCCTGAACTTTTTGGAAAGACCGACTGACGGCCAGGTGCTGATCGAAGGAAAAGATCTTGGAACTTTAAATGAGAAAGAATTGAGAAAACAGAGAAGCGATATTGCGATGATCTTCCAGCATTTCAATCTTTTGATGCAGAAGAATGTGATCGACAATATCTGTTTCCCATTACAGATTCAGGGTGTTAAGAAAAAAGAGGCGAGAGCCAAAGCAAGAGAACTGTTAAAGACAGTCGGACTTGAGGAAAAAGAGAAGGCTTATCCGGCACAGCTCTCCGGTGGACAGAAGCAGCGTGTTGCCATCGCAAGAGCACTTGCATCCAACCCGAAAATACTTCTCTGTGACGAGGCGACCAGTGCACTTGACCCACAGACGACTGCTTCTATCTTGGAACTTCTGAAAAGCATCAATGAGCAGTTTCAGATCACGATCGTGATCATCACACACCAGATGTCCGTGATCCGCGAAATCTGTAACCGGGTAGCAATCATTGAACATGGAGAACTGGTGGAAAACGGTCTGGTAGAAGATATTTTCAGCCATCCAAAGTCGAAGGCAGCCAGAGAACTGATCTTAAGAGATGTTCCTGAAAACAGTGGAAAAGCAGAGGGCGCAGTTGCAGCCCAGATGGAGAGGATCCAGGGAGATAAGAAGCTGCGTATTGTATTTACAGAAAATTCCGCATTTGAGCCGGTGATCGCTAATATGATCTTACAGTTTGGAAAACCGGTCAATATTTTAAGGGCAGATACAAAAAATGTCGGCGGTGTAGCCAAAGGCGAAATGATCTTAGGCCTGCCGGATGACAGACATCTTCAGATTGATATGGAACAGTATCTGACAGAACATGGACTTGAGATTGAGGAGGTGACAGGCGATGTGGAGTAGTGAAGTGACAAATATGATTATTACCGGTATCTGGGAAACTCTTTATATGACATTAGTATCCACATTGGTTGGTTATGTGATCGGACTTCCGATGGGAATTATCCTTACGGTATCAGACAAAGACGGGATTAAACCAAATGCAGTATTATATAAGATTTTAGATGTGATCGCAAATATCGTGCGGAGTGTACCTTTTATCATTTTGCTTGTATTGCTGATCCCATTTACAAGATTAGTCGTAGGAAAGAGTTATGGTTCCACGGCAACAATCGTTCCACTTGTGATCGCAGCAGCACCATATATTGCCAGAATGGTTGAATCTTCTTTAAAAGAAGTAGATGCCGGTGTGATCGAGGCAGCAAGATCTATGGGAGCATCCAATTTTACAATTATTACAAAAGTAATGTTAGTGGAGGCAAGAACATCCCTTTTAGTGGGAGCAACTATTACATTGGGAACAATCTTAGGTTATTCCGCAATGTCAGGAGCAGTTGGCGGCGGCGGTCTTGGCGCTATCGCGATCCGTTATGGATATACCAGATGGCAGACCGATATTATGATCGTCACAGTCGTTTTGTTGATTATCTTATTCCAGATTTTCCAGACAGTTGGAATGAAACTGGCAGATAAGTTTGATCATAGAAAATAAAAGAGGAGAGATTAAAAACATGAAAAAGAGAGTATTATCAAGTATTTTAGCAGGCGTTTTAGCAGTCAGCGTATTCGCTGGATGCGGAAGCAAAGCAGAGGACAACACACAGGCAGCAGATGACAACCAGACAGCCGCAGCAACAGAAGCAGCAGGCGGTACAGTAGAGACAAAAGGAACAATCAAAGTTGCCGCATCTGCAACACCACACGCAGAGATTTTAGCAGCAGCAAAACCAATCTTAGCTGAGCAGGGCTGGGATTTAGAGGTAACAGAATTTGACGATTATGTATTACCAAACGAGGTTGTAGAGAGTGGCGAGATGGATGCAAACTACTTCCAGCATGTACCATATCTTGACAGTTTCAACGAGGAGAAGGGAACTCACTTAGTTGAAGTTGGAAAAATCCATTACGAGCCATTCGGAATTTATCCGGGAACAAAGAGCAGCTTAGATGATATCGCTGACGGTGATGTAATCGCTGTTCCAAACGATACAACAAACGAGGCACGTGCACTTTTATTATTACAGGATAACGGAATCATCACATTAAAAGACGGCGCTGGTTTAGAGGCAACTGTAAATGACATTGCAGAGAATCCTTACAATGTTGAAATCCAGGAGCTTGCAGCAGAATCTGTAGCAAGAGTAGCAGACGAAGTAGCTTATGTAGTATTAAATGGTAACTATGCATTACAGGCTGGTTTCTCTGTAGCAAAAGATGCACTTGCATATGAGAAATCTGATTCTGAAGCAGCAAAAACATATGTTAATGTAATTGTTGTAAAAGAAGGAAATGAAGACAACGAAGGCGTAAAAGCATTAGTTGACGTATTAAAATCTGACGAGATCAAAGATTTCATCAACAATACTTACGATGGAGCAGTTATTCCATTCGAGGAGTAAGAATGATAAACCGGAGGTTAACTGGGTAATGTAGGCAGATTTTATAACTGCCTTATAGGTTGTGAAGGTCATAGATCAGGGTGCTTTCACATATTATATGTTAATGAAAAAGAAAAATCGTACAGACGAAATATGATGTTCCTGTTCGCAAAGCTCACAAAGGAAATCATATTTGTCTGTACGATTTTTCTTTTATTTACACTGAGAATAACTTGTGAAAGTCCCTGATACATACCAACTATACGATTATGAAGTAGTTATAAAATCTGCTTTTGGTATTGTCAAGGCAATCAAAAACTAGAGGACAGATTGATAAACTGGAAGTTGACATACCGCCTTTATTATTTTATCTACATCCTTTTTTCTTGATAAAAAGATAACTTTATTGTCATATCTATCTAAAATACTTCTTATTTCTTTCAGATTTTTATTCTGAAAAGTTTCAGTCCATTTCAAAAGGTCATAGACCGATTTCAAAGTTTCTTTTTTTCCCATTTCTATTCCTAATTTTCTTTTTATAAATCGCATAATAATTCTACTTTTGCATAAATAGCTAGGCATATCTAAAACATATATTTTATCAGCTTCATCAAGACTATGCTGTACCCAAGCATAATATACACCCTCAATTATCCACTCATCATTATTACATAATATTTCTTGTAATAACGCTTTTCGTTCATCAAGTGTTCTCTTTTTCCCATATCCTTTGGCGTTATTATCCCATTGAATATCGTCTAAGTCGAAATGAGAAATATTATACTTCTTTGAAAGTGCATTTGCTAGATAGGTTTTTCCAGAACCACTGCAGCCAATAATATGTATTTTCATAAGTCAGTATCCTCCACAAATTGAATTTATAGTATTCTTTATAACGATTGCTATTCAAATTAACTCTCCACTAAATTTTCATTTATATATTCAAAATATGGTTTCTTATTTACCTCTGCGCTATGTTCCAAATACCATTTAACACTATCTCTCAATCCGTCTTCTAATGATGTGGTTTCTGGATATATTTTACTTTGACGTGATACATCCAAATAGTACTCATAGTTGTAAAAACTAAAATAATTTCTCTGTTCAATCTCCTCATAAACATTTACAAATTCCGGTATTTTTCCTAAGCTTTCATAGCATTTTGTTACCCAATCTTTAATAGAAACTGTTTCAACATTACCAACATTTAAAATATGTTCTTTAGGCTTTTCTTTAATTATTACCTCCATCAACCTGCATAAATCTTTCACATGAAAAAATTGTAATTTCATACTACCATCTTGTGGTAAATAGAATTTTCTGTCTGCCAAGGCGCAATCAAATACAAAAGCCTCTCTATACACATTATTCATTGGTCCATATAAATAAGGCGGTCTTAATATATATGCATCTTTCACTCTTTCAAGCAATGCCTTTTCAGCTGCTATTTTATCAGTTCCATATGCACCCCAAAACTTATTTTTGGATTTCTCTGATTCTTCCAGAAATGGCTGAACACCATACTCTGGATAAACAGCACTCGAACTAATCATAATATACTGATCAAAAGAACCTAATTCCTTAACAAAATCAATTATATCTTTATCGTTATAAGCCGTTATATCAGCTACAACATCAAAGAATGTATCCTTCAATACACCACCCAAATTATGCCTATCGCCTTGAATAAGTTTTACTCCCTGAACTTGTGGTTTAGAATTTCTGTTAAGTACAAATACTTCATAACCCGCATTCACAAAATATTCTGCCACATATTTACTTACAAAAGTTGTTCCACCTGTCACTAATATACTTTTCATAAAGTTCTCCTTTACAAATTTCGATTGAGATTACACCTGTTTTATGAGATTTAATAACTGTTATACTTTGTTATTAAATTCACTGTAAACCCTTGAAAACGCTGGATTTGTCGCAGGTGAGCTTTCCCTTATTGTTTCCCTTGTGTTATATCGTCCCACCAGTGTTTACGAACTCTGATAAGGGAAAATACAAGGGCAAAAAAATTATATAAAACAGTATAACACAAAATAAAAGTGACATGGTGAACTGATTGAAATGCTTCTGATTTTTGTAACTGATGATTGATTGAATGATAAGGAGATTTGATACGATGAAAACCATATTTGCAGAATACAATCCACAACGCAACAGTATTGATGTTTATACTTCTGCTGGCTACATGCTTCGCATTGATTGTTGGGAAGCTGAGAAGGATTTAAAAACCACACCCGGATCAGACTGTGCATTAAACGCACTTGCCATTGATGAACCACTTGAATATGCAAGATTATATCTTGATGGTACTATGCAGATGTGGGTAGATGCGGAAAATTCATTAGAATTATAACCACAAGCAGCCAGTATGCTTTGTTACATACAGGCTGCTTAATTAGATTCATTATAAAAATTCAATTTCAACCAGTCCTCTGCTATATGAAACATGGGCTTTAGAGATTCCTGCCATGTTTCCTACCTAAAACTAAAAGATTTACATTTTTAATTTTTCTGCTGTAATATTGCATCAGACAACCTGCAATACAAATTTTCATCACCATCTTCCCTGTATGTCTCAAAAGTTCCTTCCACTACGATTTCTGCATTATCTTCCGGGTACTCATCCGGATAAATATGAGAGCCATCATCCCATATGAATTCCATTCCCTGAGCACAACAGGCTGTTGCATCCTGAATAATGCAATAGAAATAGTATTTTTTTGTAGCTTCGTAATAGGTTGCATAAAAATTTCCATCAATACGGAATGTTTTTCCTTCATACTCTTCTGGTGTAACCATCATCTGATATACTGTTGCATACACCATGTCACTGCTCATTTGCGTAAGGTCATAGTCAACTGTTTCGTCTGTATCCCTGACGTTTTCTGCCCCACTTATTGTGTCTTCAATATCTTTGTTTGATTCGACATCGGATGAGGCTTTCTCACTTTCCGTAGTCTCAGTTTTACCATCTTCATTCGCTATCTGATTATCTATTACTTTTTCAATCGAATTTGTATTGTTGACACCTTTTCCGTTCGTGCCTTTTTTATTACTACATCCAGTTATCAGGAGAATGCATAAAAGCAAAACCATACATTTTTTCAAATTTTTCATGCTCTTCCTCCTGCCACTTTTCCCACAGCACAGCTGATCATAAATGCCACAATGTCGATTGCTACAATCGTCGAGCCTACTGGCGTACCTGCCAGAATGGACAATAGAATCCCAATAACTGCACAGAGCACAGATAATACGACTGAACAAATTGTAACACTAAAGAACGTCTTATATACACGCATAGCTGACAATGCCGGAAATATTACCAATGCCGAAATCAGCAAAGATCCAACTAAATTCATGGCAAGAACAATGATTACCGCTGTAATAACAGCTATTAGCAGATTGTAAAAGTCCGTTTTCATTCCTGTAGCTTTTGCAAATGTTTCATCAAAGGTAACACAGAAAATTTTCTGATAAAATATAATAAAAATAGCCACAACAATAACTGATAAAACACTGCATAATACCACCTGCCCTTTCGTCAAGGTTAATATGGATGTTGAACCAAACAGTGTACTGCACACATCTCCTGAAAGATTCGGACCTGTGGAAAATAAATTCATGAGAAGATAACCGATTGCCAACGCCCCTACAGAAATCATGGCAACCGCTGCATCTCCTTTAATTTTTGTGTTCTGCCCTGTCCGCAGTAACAAAACAGCACAAATAACCGTTACGGGTAAAATGAATATCATATTATTTGTAAAATTTAAAACTGATGCTACCGCCATAGCTCCAAAAGCAACGTGTGATAATCCATCTCCAATAAAGGAGAATCGCTTCAGCACTAAGGTAACACCGAGTAAGGAAGAACAAAGTGCGATTAACACCCCAACAATCAGAGCATATCTTACAAATGGATATTGAAAATAAAAAATCAATTTATCAATCAATAGTACACCTTCTTTCATACTCTTGCCGTGTTCCATAAAATATTTCTTCTCCAATATGCAATATATGGCTGGCATAGTTCGTTGTTGCCTTTATATCATGGGAAATCATAATAATTGTAATCCTATCCTCACAATTTATTTTCTCAATAAGACGATACATCTCCTCGGTTACTTTGGGATCCAGTCCCGATACTGGTTCATCTAATAATAATATTTTCTTTGTTGCGCATAATGCTCTCGCAAGTAAAACTCTCTGCTGCTGTCCACCTGATAGTTCACGGTAACAGCGATTTTCCAGATTTGTAATCTGCAGCTTTTCCATCATTTCACTCGCACACTTTTTCTCTGATCGGTTATAAAACGGACGCATCCCAACACGATTCTGGCATCCGGAGAGAACGATTTCTCTCACTGATGCAGGAAAATCTTTTTGTATTACGGTTTGTTGAGGTAAATATCCGATTTCATCACTCTTTACTCCAGCTCCATATAAAATCTTCCCACTAATAGGTTGTTGCAGATTCAGTAAAGTTTTCATCAAAGTTGACTTACCTGAACCATTTTCTCCTATAATACAAAGATAGTCTCCACTTTTCACAGAAAAGTTAATATCTTTTAACAGAACCTTTCCATCATAACCAATCGCCAGATTTTTGCAGGTAATCTGTTCCATGCTTCCTCCTACTACAATACTTCTTTTTTCATGCCAATGACTTCTCATGTAAGCAGATTTGTAATCTTGAAATTATCTGATCTCTATCCAAATTTTTCCCTATGAAAACAATCTGATTGAGTCTGTCCCCGTATTTTTCGTCCCAGTCTTCCAGAATTTCCGGATTTTCCCGTATTTCACGTTCTCTTTCTTTTTCTCCAAATGCCGCCAGCCAATTTGATACAATCGTTACCGAAGCATTTCTTCCCGCCTGTTCAAAAAGCTGTACATGTATATCATCGTCATAAAACCACACATATCCTTTTGCACGAATGATTTCTTCCGGATAATCATTTTCCAGAAATGCCATAAACTTGTCATAATCAAATGGCTTTTTTTCTTCATACAAAAAAGAAGTAATTCCATGCTCATCTTGAATTTCTTCCTGCTTTCCCCTTGAAAGCTGCTCCTGAATTCTTGATGACTGCATGATTTTTTCAAAATCAAATTTTTTATTATTGAAAATTCTGTCCGGATTTACCTTGCCCTGAATACATTGGATAATATCTGCATCCTTTTGCAGTGTCCGTATGGTCTTATATACCTGTTCTATTTTATCCGCTGACAGCAAATCACATTTATTTAACAGTATGGTATTGCAAAATTCAATCTGATCGATTACCAGATTGATGATATCCGGATCCTGGTCTGCATATGTACTGTCTGCTTCTTTTAAATCATCTAAAAATTCAGTGTAAATTCTATCTGCATCCGCTACACATACAATAGAATCCAAATACACATTCTTACTCAGTCCCATCCTCTGATATTCTATAAACCCGGCTGCTATAGCAGACGGATCACTGATCCCAGATGCTTCAACCAATATCTTCTCAACATCTTTATTATCCGCAATATTGTTAATCTGATTCATAAATGCATCCTGTAACGTACAGCAAATGCATCCATTGGATAATTCCACCATGCTCACATCATGTTGCGCTACATTCGTACTTTTTATAAGGGAAGCATCAATATTGATGCTCCTCATGTCATTTACAATAACTGCTATTTTTTCAGAACCTTTATTTCTCAGCAGTTCATTCATAACGGTTGTTTTTCCCGATCCAAGATACCCTGTGATGATTGTTACGGGTTTTTTCTTTCTTTTAAACATTTGTATGCTTCCCTTTACTTTGTTTCTTTATGAATGGTATATCTTCTTAATCTTGGACAATATTTTCTAACTTCCATCCGTTCTGGATGAAGTCTCTTATTTTTCGTTGTTGTATAATTTCTGTCACCACATTCTGTACACGCCAAAACGATTTTTACTCTTGCACTGTTTGACATCTTTTGTCTCTCCTTACTGCATTGCCTTCTTTAAAACATCTAAGTTGCTTTCCATAACAGAAAGATATGTTGTTCCATTTTTGACATCTTCAGAAGTTGTAGACTGCATGGAATCTAAGGAAAGAATTTCCTGATTTTTATCTTTTGTATTGTCACGAATCGTTTTTGCAATTTTCTGATCTGAATTCTCAATCGTCATAATATTTTTCAAGCCAAGTTCATCTACCTTCTTTGCAAGGAAAGAGATTGTTTCAAAACTTGCTTCACTTTCAGCAGAGCAGCCTGCAAACGCCGCATAATATTTTAAGCCATAATCATCCACCATATAACGGAATGGGAAACGGTCTCCAAAAAGCAACGTTTTCTGTGAAGCGTTCGCTACCGCATCCTGATACTGACCATCAAGTGAAGAAAGTTTTTCCAGATAAGAATCAACGTTTGCTGCATAAACATCTTTATGCTCAGGATCTGCTGTTTCTAAAGCTTCAGCGATTGCTTTACAAAGAGTCTGTGCATTCTTTAAAGAAAGCCATACATGTTCATCGTACTCTTTCTCCTCATGTTCTAACATATCTTCAGCAATCTCTTTGCCTGACATATCTGCCGGATAGTAAGTTGGCCAGTTTTCCATCTCTTCAGACAACGCATCAAATCCATCATTTCCGGCATAGATATGAAAATGTTCTGCCTTTCCCGGAGCAATACCGTGGTCACTGAACTGAACATATTTCGGTGCATCAGCATCACCACTCGTTGCTTCAAAGAAATAACGGACACCTCTGCTTCCTGATTCATAATCATATATCTGATAACCCTTATATTCATAAGTTGCTTTTGATGCAACCCCATTTTTTACAAAGCACATGGTATTATTTTCAGCATCAATGGTAATCTGAGAAACATCTGTCTTGTATCCATTCTCATAATACTCTTTATATTCTTCTGCTGTTTTTTCTCCGCTTTCTGCTTTTTTCTCCATGACCTCATCTAAAACACCATCCTGCAGATAAGGATACACAGACTGCCAGTCACCATCCCAGTCGGACAATGTTCTATCCTGTACATCACTATCCTCAAAATGAGCATAGCCATGATTATGTCCTTCTTCTGCCTGCATCCCCGGCATAGATTCTTCGGTTTTAATGCTGTCCTTTAAAACATCAAGCAAGTTGATAACCTGCATATCTTTGTTGGTGGCGTTTTTCAGAGCGTCATCTACCCAGCTATCGGATTCGCCACCAACATAAACAAAAAGATCACAATCCGATATTTTCAGAATATCCTCAGAAGTAGGCTGGTAACTATGCAAGTCCACCCCATTATCAAGGAGCATGGTAAGATCAATATTAGAAATTTCATCCCCTGCAATTTCTTTTACCCAATCATATTCTGGAAATATTGTTGTAACAACTTTGAGTTTTCCATCATCTGTATTATCAGCCTGTTCATTGGAATTTTTTTGACCGCAGCCTGCAAGGCATCCTACTGCCATAACTGCCGCTAAAAGAATAGAAATATATTTTTTCATTGAATAAAACCTCCGTTTTTATCTTCACTTTTTCTAAAAAAGAGTACAAAAACAGAAAGGTACACCCTTAGGACTACCCTTTCTGCTTAAGGAAATTTTTTTCAATTATTCAATCTTACCTTTTGACTTACAAGAGATGTGTTTGAAACAACAAAAGCCTGACCTGCTATTGCCAATACAAACATAAACAGCACTGGATTCACGGTTGCATGAATAACCATACCGGCACCCAAATTTCTTAATGTCTGCTCTGCCTGATGAATATTGGCGCAAATAGGACAGTCTTCCCCTGTACAGTTGTGGTTTTCTTCTTTGATAATATAAAAAAGAGAAGCAAATGTAACAAATAAAAATAAAATACATACTGCCATTGAAAATACTCTTTTTTTCTTCGTATTCATTTGTTCTCCTTTCCCACAATCATACTGTGTTTCTAATTCTGTGTTTCTTTGCATTCACTGCATATTCCATAAAATACTGTACGCAGCGAATCCATCTCAAAACCATGATGTTCCATCATATGTTGCTTCAGACTTTCTACTTCATTGCACTGCAAGTGAATCAATTTTCCACACTTTTCACATTTGCAATGATAACATACTGCCTGAGTTTCTCTTTCGTGACCGCCTATATATTCAAAGCAGGCAATGCTGGTTCCATCTACAACATATTTCGCAACTACACCTTCTTTAACCATCTTCTCTAAATGGCGATAAATTGTCGTTGTCCCAACTGCTATCCCCTTCGCCTGAAAATAGGCACAGATATCGCTTACGGTAACATGGCTGCCTTGAACTGATTTCAAAAAGGTAAGTAATTCGGTCATTTGCTTTGTCTTATAAGGTGCTTTAGCCAAATCAATCACCTCCTCCAATTTGAAAACAGTTTTCATTTTATCACAAAATTAAAATTTGTCAATATAATTTGGAAATCATTTTCATATTAAATCTGAGTTTTGTATCACTTTTAACGATAATATCCCCTTGTTTCCCTCCATCCCTTTACATACCACCTGATTGCAACATACACCAGTTGTACGAATAACAAGAGAAGCAGCAGATTGAGTGGTAATGCTGTCTTTATCCAATCTCCGAAGTAGATTGCTATTGCCATGCTTATAAGTATCACCATTATGGTAATCATATCCCAACAGTATTTCTTA
>UQNW01000015.1 GCA_900542495.1 uncultured Roseburia sp. | reverse complement strand
TCTCTAAACCTGCTACTTCTTCTGTCGAAGCAATATGAAGTCAAAAATCATCTATTCATAAGCCACCTCTTCGACCTTTATGTATCTTTTTATTACCTCCCCACCATGAAGATAAGCCCTAACATCCGGCTGTAATTGTGTTACCATCCTTTTCACCTACTTATAAAATTCATCATCAACTATATGGAATGTCTCAAGGTACTCATCAAATATTTTTAAATTCACAAGTACTAACTGACCTAACTTATAGATTGCTTTGGCATCCTTAGCCCTTTGCATAAACTTTGATACGCCCATATGGTACATTTCTGCTCCTTCGCTATATCTTACAAACTTTGTATTACCATTCTTCTTAAATTCCTGATATGCCTTTGTGTGTTCCATGCGATTCTCCTTTCGGTATTTCAATTGTTCCTATAACGCAAAAAGAGGACATCTTCTAAATTTCTTTAGAAAATGTCCTCTAAGTAATACAATCTTTAATTTTTCAGACTAAGCAATCTGTACTAACCTGTACTAATCTTTCTTTGACTATGCCAAAAATTGGTCAAATCTTGGTCAAAACCCCTTGACCAACTATATATTTTAGTACATCCAAGTGCTGAAACCCTTGATTTTCCTGCATTCTTACTTATCAATAGACTTCATTGTCGGGAACAACAGCACATCCCTGATTGCCTGGCTGTCTGTCAACAGCATAACCAGACGGTCGATACCATAACCGATACCACCTGTAGGCGGCATACCGATTTCCAATGCATTTAAGAAATCTTCGTCTGTATGTTCTGCTTCGTCATCGCCTGCTGCAGCATTTGCATCCTGCTGGGCAAAACGCTCTCTCTGATCGATTGGATCATTTAACTCGGAATATGCATTACACATTTCCCATGTGTTGATGAATAACTCGAAACGTTCTACTTTCTCCGGATCAGAAGGTTTCTTCTTGGTAAGTGGAGAGATTGCAAGTGGATGATCCATGATAAAGGTTGGCTGGATCAGTTTTTCCTCACAGAACTCCTCGAAGAATAAGTTGATGATATCGCCCTTTGTATGGCGCTCCTCGAACTCAACACCTTTTTCTTTTGCAAGTGCTTTTGCTTCCTCATCGGATGTTACTGTATCAAAATCAATTCCGGTATATTTCTTGATTGCATCGTTCATGGTCAGACGCTCAAATGGCTTGCCAAGATCGATTTCCATACCATTGTAAGTAATTTTTGTGGAACCGCATACTTTCTCTGCAAGATAACGGAACATGCTCTCTGTCAGTTCCATCATACCTTCATAGTCTGTATATGCCTGATATAATTCCATTAATGTAAATTCCGGGTTATGTCTGGTGTCTACACCTTCATTACGGAATACACGGCCGATCTCAAATACTCTTTCAAGACCACCAACGATCAGTCTCTTTAAGTAAAGTTCCAGAGAGATACGAAGTTTTACGTCCTCATCGAGTGCATTGTAATGTGTCTCAAAAGGTCTTGCTGCAGCACCACCTGCGTTGGATACAAGCATTGGTGTCTCAACTTCCATGAAGTCTCTCTCTGCAAGGAAATTACGGATCTCTTTAATGATCTTGGATCGTTTGATGAATACTTCTTTGCTCTCCTGATTCATGATCAGATCGACATATCTCTGGCGATAACGCATATCGGTATCGGTCAGACCGTGGAATTTTTCCGGAAGGATCTGAAGACTCTTGGATAACAGAGTCATCTCTTCAGCATGAATGGAAATCTCACCTGTCTTTGTACGGAAAACATATCCTTTGATACCATAGATATCACCAATATCTGATTTTTTGAAATCAGCATAGGATTCCTCGCCGATCGCATCTCTTGCCACATAAACCTGGATACGTCCATCTCTGTCCTGAATGTTACAGAAAGATGCTTTTCCCATAACACGTTTAAATAACATACGTCCTGCAATTGAGACATGAAGTGGCTGTGCATCCATGATCTCTCTGCGTTCATTGTAATCGTTGTTGATAACTTCCTTAGCTTCCTCCTCGCTTAAGCCCTCTGTTACCGGTGCTTTGCGGTCACCAAGAATTTTTGCTTCGTGCTCCTCATAGAGTGCCTTTGCATCTGTTGTATGATGTGTCTGGTCATACTTTGTTATTACAAAAGGATCTTTGCCTGCTTCCTGCAGGTTTGCTAATTTTTCACGGCGTACTTTTAAAAGCTGGTTGATATCCTGCTCTTTTGCCTGTCCGCCCTTCTGATTGTTCTGTTCCGCCATTTTCATCCTCCATATGGCTGTTTGATCGTCCACATTTTGCAGATATTTTCTATCCTTCTTCAGCAAAATCACGTGTACTAAAAAACAGTCTTAGTTTGCTCTGTGAATGGAAAGTACTTTGTACTCAAACTCTCCACCTGGTGTTTCAACTTTTACAATATCTCCTACCTGTTTGCCAAGTAATGCTTTTCCTACAGGGGATTCGTTGGAAATTTTTCCTTTTAAGCTGTTTGCTTCTGTGGAACCAACGATTTTATATTCTAATTCCTCATCAAATTCGATATCTAAGATTTTAACGTTGCATCCAATGCTGATCTTGTCGAGGTCAACTTCCTCCTCTACAACTACTTCTGCATTTTTTAAGATTTTTTCAATATCTTCGATACGAGCTTCGATATCTCTCTGCTCATCTTTTGCTGCATCATACTCAGCGTTCTCGGAAAGATCTCCCTGTTCTCTTGCTTCTTTGATCTTAGCAGCAACTTCTTTTCTTCTTACTACTTTTAAATCCTGTAATTCGTCTTCAAGCTTCTTAAGTCCTTGATAAGTCAGAATGTTTTTCTTGTCCATCTCGTTTACCCTTCTTTGTAATTACTTTCTTATTCCCTTTCCGGCATTGCCGGATTTTGTATGTGCGGGATTCTCGCACGCTTTTGTGCCCGAGTTGTCTTTCTGCTCAGTCTGAGTAGAATGCCTCTTCAAATCTGTCTCTTCCGGGCTTTTTTTTCTTGTTTTGTCTGCTCTTGACAATCACAGTATTATAACCGAAAGGCACTATGATGTCAAGATTTTCGGCTATTTCCCAAGGTTTCTTGTGGATTGGGATGTATTTTTTCCCCTGAGCCAGAACGTTGAAATAGCAGCACCCTTCCCATTCAAAATCCAAAACAAGTGTATCTCCCACCTCGGTCCGCATGTCTGCTCTGTCCGCCACGCCTCCCATGCCGGAAGATGCGTGGCATTTTAACTGTTTTTTTGAGAAAAAAAGAGGCATAAGTCCGTTATCCTCATAGACTTGTTCTGCAAATGCGCTAAAATGCGCCGGGCGGTCCGTATAGACCGTGAGGTAGTTTAACTCATCCGCAAGCTGCTCTAATACTTCATCCACCCCCGCAGGCTCAAAGATACTTTTTTCCACGGATTCCTCATCGATAATCTCCAGATGCAGTTTTTCCGGCGCTATGTTTTTCTCTTTTAAGATCTGTCCGAATACAGGGACAAAATCCCGAAGAAATACGTTGGAGTATGACATTTCCGGATGTCCCTCCACGGATTTTTAATTATTATATGCCAATACCTCTTCAAATAATGCCTTAAGCTGTTCATAATTTTCCACTTCACAGATTTTTGCGCGGAGCTTTGAAGAGTTTTTGTACCCTGCCGTATACCACGCCGCATGTTTGCGCATTTCGCGGATTCCGGTGTACTCACCTTTGAATTCGATCTGCATTTTCGCATGGCGTAAGATCATGTCTGTCACCTCGCGAAAAGTCGGCTTCTCTAATTTTTCTCCGGTCTCAAAGTAATGTAAAATCTGTTTAAAGATCCACGGATTTCCCTCGGCTCCCCTGGCGATCATAAATCCGTCGCAGTGTGTCTCATCCTGCATGCGGATCACATCCTCCGCAGTTAAGATGTCACCATTTCCAATAACGGGAATAGACACTGCTTCTTTTACCTGGCGGATGATGTCCCAGTCCGCTTTCCCGGAATAGAACTGTTCTCTCGTTCTGCCGTGTACCGCAATGGCAGCCGCACCGGACTCCTCGGCGATATGTGCCATTTCCACTGCATTGATATGCTCATCATCAAATCCTTTGCGAATTTTTACAGTCACAGGCTTTTTGATCGCCCTTGCTGTTTTCTCGATGATTTTTCCGGCAAGAAGCGGATTTTTCATTAAAGCAGAACCGTCTCCATTGTTCACGACCTTCGGAACCGGGCAGCCCATGTTGATGTCTAAGATATCAAATGGTCTCTCCTCGATCTGTTTTGCAATCTCACTCATGATATCCGGATCTGAACCAAAGAGCTGCAGAGAAACAGGTTTTTCCCTAGGATCTATCGTCAAAAGTTCCTCGGTATTTTTATTTTTGTAAAGAATTGCCTTGGCACTGACCATTTCCATGCACAAAAGCCCTGCGCCCTGCTCTTTGCATAGCAAGCGAAATGGCAGGTCCGTTACCCCTGCCATTGGTGCTAAGATTAAATTGTTTTCTAAAGTTACATTTCCGATCTGCAGCTTTCGAATTGAATTCATTGTATTTTTCCTTACGCTATTTTATTCTGCCGGATTTACGGTTCTGTTTTTTGTAAATCAGGTTCATTCCCTTTAATGTCAGGTTTGGATCATAGACATCGATCATGGTTGTCTCGTTTGCGATGATACGTCCAAGTCCTCCGGTGGCTACTACTTTGATCTCGCCTAAATTTGCCTCCTCTTTCATGTGGCGGACAATGTACTCCGTCTGTCCGATCTGACCGTACACCAGACCTGCCTGCATACTTGTGATCGTCTCTTTTGCGAGGATGCTGTCCGGCTTTTTGATCTCGATCTCCGGAAGCTTTGCAGCATCTTCCCAAAGTGCTTTCGCTGAAATACGGATTCCAGGCGCTGTGACACCGGATACAAACGCACCGTTTGCATCTACGAGATCATATGTGGTTGCAGTACCAAAATCAAGCACAAGTACCGGACCGCCGTAAAGCTCATATGCAGCCGCAGCGTCAACGATACGGTCTGCACCGATCTGGCGCGGGTTCTCGGTAACAATACGGATTCCTGTTTTTGTTCCTGGTTCGATCACGATTGGGCGGATGTTTAAATATTTGACCACTGCTCCCTCCAAAGAATGCATCACATTCGGAACAACCGATGCGATGATTGCATCCTGGATCTCGTCGCAGTGAATATTGTTTTTCTCTAATAAATTAGTGAGAAGCATTCCGTACTCATCTGAAGTACGCGGCATCTTCGTTGTCATTCGAAAACATGCTACAATCTCGTCTCCCTTGAATACACCTACTGTAATGTTTGTGTTTCCCACATCAATTGTAATGATCATCTCAATTCTCCTATTCCTCTAATTTATCAAAAATTACTTTGTAATATAATTCCAGTCCACGGAGCAGATCTTCGTTTTTCTGACGAAGTTCTTTGATCTTCAATCCGCTTCCGATGTCATCATATAACAGGTCATCCTCGTTGTATGCTGTTTTAAATTCCAGATTGCCTTCCTCGTCAAACACAAGCTGGAGAATTCCACCGATGTCTGCACAAAAAAGTACACACATGACTTTTAGTTGGTTTTTGATCTCATCCGGAAGATTTTTAAAATTCTCATTGATATAGAACTTCTGATTGTAAGCACTTGCGCCGCAAAGCACAAGTTCCTCTGGTGGCTTGATTTTATTTATTTTCTTATTTTCACTCATTTTCTTTTCCTGTTTATTATAAATATTGGGCTGGCGGACATTTCATAGTTCTCACTCTTTGCGCGCAAGCTTTAGCTTGCATAAATGCGTTTGTCACACATAGCCATAGATTCCTCTTACCGATACCTCTCCTGTGGAAACAAGCTTTCTGCTCTCCCACGTATCCACGATCAGCTCTCCCTTCGGCGTGATTCCCATGGCTTTTCCCTCAAAAGGTTCCTTCGGATCAAGCACTTTTACCTGCTGATGCATGTTCACAAGGTGTGAATTGTATTCGTTCACAAGACCAGACAAATCCTCTGTCTGTAAAAAGATCTCATAGTAATGCTCAAAAGCTTCCCAGATCCGTTCTACCAGTTCCGCCCTATGATAATGTTCTTTTGTTTCTATAAAAAGAGAAGTCGCAACAGACTCGATCTCCTTCGGGAAACTTTTGTTCTGAACGTTGATTCCGATTCCCACCACAATATGGTTTACATAATCAAATTGTGCACTCATTTCAGTCAGAATCCCGCACACTTTTTTTCCACTCATAATGATGTCGTTCGGCCATTTGATACCGGCTGGTCTGCCGGTCATATCTGTGATCGCCTTTGAAACAGCGAGTGCCGTCACTAATGTGATCATGGAAGCATGGTTCGGATCGATCTCCGGTTTTAACACCAGCGTCATCCAGATTCCCTGACCTGCCGGAGAATCAAAGCCTCTGCCCCTGCGTCCTTTTCCTGCGTCCTGCCGCTCCGCAATGACATAGGTTCCATTCGGCGCGCCCTCTTCTGCCAGCTGCTTTGCTCTGGTGTTTGTGGAATCCACCACATCAAAAAAAGCAATTTTTTCACCGATCCACTTTGTCTTACGGACGCTCTGCAATTCGCTCTCACTTAAGATATCCGGTACCGAAACAAGGTGGTAACCTTTGTTCTGGACTGCCTCGATCTCATAGCCAGCCTCTTTCAGCTGGTTGATTGCTTTCCAGACAGCGGTCCGTGAAACACCAAATTTTTCACATAATTCCTGCCCGGAGACATATCCGTCTGTCTCGCGGAGCAGGGCAAGTATCTCTGTTTTCATGTGTTACTCCATATTTCTGATATAGCATTTTACATCCGTAGTTATGTCTATCTGAAGACATTCCGGGCTTTTAGTCAGCCAGTGTTGCGAGCATAACAGCCTTGATCGTATGCATTCTGTTTTCCGCCTCGTCAAAGACAACAGACTGTGCACTCTCAAATACCTCATCAGTCACTTCCAGTTCGCTGTAGCCGAATTTCTCGTAAACTTCTTTTCCGATCTTTGTTTTCAGATCATGGAACGCTGGCAGACAGTGCATGAAAATGGCTGTGTCTTTTGCCTGATCCATGACTGCCCTATTTACCTGATACGGCATCAGGTCGTTCAGACGCTCTGCCCAGACTTCGTCCGGTTCACCCATAGACACCCATACATCTGTGTAGATAACATCTGCGTCTTTTGCTGCCTCTGCGACATTCTCTGTCAATGTAATAGCTGCACCTGTCTCTTTTGCAACGTTTTTGCAGTATGTTACCAATTCATCATTTGGAAAATATTTTTTATTGGTACATGCTACGAAATCCATACCGAGTTTTGCACAGGTTACCATCAGGGAATTTCCCATGTTGTAGCGGGCATCGCCCATGTATACGAATTTGATTCCTTTTAAAGTTCCAAGATGTTCGCGAATGGTAAGCATATCGGCTAACATCTGTGTCGGATGAAATTCATTGGTCAGACCATTCCAGACCGGAACACCTGCGTATTTTGCAAGTTCTTCCACGATGTCCTGACCATATCCGCGGTACTCGATACCGTCAAACATACGTCCTAATACTCTTGCAGTGTCCGGGATGCTCTCCTTTTTCCCAATCTGGGAACCGCTTGGATCAAGGTATGTAACGTGCATTCCAAGATCATGCGCTGCAACCTCAAAAGAGCAGCGGGTACGTGTGCTGGTCTTTTCAAAGATCAGTGCAATGTTTTTTCCGATCAGGCTGTCGTGTAAAATGCCTTCTTTTTTCTTCTTTTTCAGATCTGCTGCAAGGTCGATCAGGTATAAGATTTCCTCCGGTGTATAATCCATTAGTTTTAAAAAATTACGTCCTTTTAAGTTCATATTCTTACCGTCCTTTTCTATAAAACAGAACAGGGCTGCCGTGGAAACTTTTCCTGCGGCAGCCTCGTTTTTTCATGCTTAATTCTCTTTTCCGATCTCAACAACAGATTTTGCAAGACCTGCAATTCCCTGAATCTCGGAAGGGATAATAATCTTGGTAGCTTTTCCGTCGGCTGCCTTTGCAAATGCCTCTAAGCTCTTTAACTGAAGGACACCTGCATCCGGTGCTGCTTCTTTTAACATGCGCAGACCGTCTGCATTTGCCTGCTGAATTTTAAGAATAGCTTCTGCCTGACCTTCTGCCTCGCGGATCGTAGCTTCCTTGTGAGCCTCTGCGCGAAGGATTGCTGCCTGTTTTTCTGCCTCTGCATCAAGAATGGCAGATTCTTTCTTACCTTCTGCAACAAGGACTGTGGATTTTTTCTCACCTTCCGCACGGAGAATGGCTTCACGACGTTCACGCTCTGCCTTCATCTGTTTCTCCATTGCATCCTGAATAGCTGCTGGTGGAATGATATTCTTTAATTCCACACGATTTACTTTGATTCCCCAAGGATCTGTTGCAACATCAAGAGATGCTCTCATCTTGGTATTGATCGTCTCTCTGGATGTCAGTGTCTCATCTAATTCAAGATCACCGATGATGTTACGAAGTGTTGTGGCAGTCAGATTCTCGATTGCCATGATTGGATTCTCAACTCCGTATGCATAAAGCTTCGGATCTGTGATCTGGAAATATACAACGGTGTCAATCTGCATGGTTACATTATCTTTTGTAATAACCGGCTGTGGTGGGAAATCAACGACCTGCTCTTTTAAAAGAACTTTTTTCGCCACGCGGTCAATAAATGGTGCTTTGAAATGAAGTCCTACAGACCAGGTGGTAAGATATCCTCCTAAACGTTCAACAACAATTGCATTGGCCTGTGGCACGATCTTAATACATGAAACTGCGATTGCAAGCGCAACCAGAATGAGCACAACAAGTGCGATAAGTAAACCCATAATATTCCCTCCATCATTTTGCTTGTATTATTTTTTGTCTTCAAAGACATTCTTATTCCGCCATGCGCATTTGCAGTCAGAATCGATTCTGTCCCTGTTAAGTTCCATATTACTATATTTGCTTACAGAATACAAACAAAAAATTGAGGATGCCCCTTTAAGACATCCTCAACCTATTTTTAATAAAATACATGGTTTCCGATCACAACTCCTGCATGACCTGAACTTGCACGCCGAAAGCATGTTGCTCCACCTGTATTGTCTGTTCCATTTAAAGCTTCCTGTGCTGCCTGTAAGCAGGACTGCTTTGGTCCTCTTGCTGCTACACTTGCAACCGTTCCTGCTCCTGCAGGTGGGAACTGGCTCTTCTGATAGATTACATCATGAACGGTACTTGGATAGCCACCCGCTCTGACACGATTCATGATAACTGCGCCAACTGCAAGCTGTCCCTCATAAACTTCATTTCCAGCCTCACACTGAATGATTGCTGCAAGCAGTGTCACATCATCTACTGACGCCTCAACCGCCTCGTTCTGCACGGTTGTCACCTCTGTTACCTGTGCAGCCTTCTTTGCCGCTTCTTCCTCGGCGATCCTTGCCAATTCAGCCTGTTCTTCTTCAATCGTGACACCTTCGCCAAGTGCTAAAGAAGTTGTCACATAGTCTGCGCTGACATAACGGGTCGTACCGCCATAGACAACTGCAACCCATTCATCATCTGTTTCCACGCTGGAATCTACTTTTAAGGTAGTTCCCTCAGAAACTGCTGTGATAACGGAAGCGTTCTCATCTGCCTCGCTTCTGATACGGAGTCCATTCGTAAGAACCTCTGCCTCTGTATCAAAATTCTGCTGTGCATAAGTAAGTGCCTCTGTTCCTGTGACACAGTAATCGTTGTTCACATATCCGTCTACATTTCCAGATGCAACATGTGTCCATGCGTCTCCTGTCTCCTGGATCTCGGCAACATCACCTTTGTATAATTTTCCTACGATCTGTGCGTCCGGATCTGCAGAAGCCCTGACATATAAATAGTCATTGACATCTGCCATAAGACAGTTCTGCCAGATCTGTTCTTCCTCTGTCTGTGCGCTGTCCTCCGTGGAAGCATCAGCAGTTTCTGTAACTTCGTCTGCTGTCACAGCTTCATCCTGTGTGGTGCTCTCTTCCGACACACCTTCTGCTGTTTCTGCGTCGTTTTCCTCACCGGATGTCACGCGTGCGATGCTGGTCTGCTCCACATTGGCATCTGCCATTTCAATATATTCGTAGGCATCGCTCTCGTACCGGCTCATCGATACTGCGATTCCTGCTATTCCATTTGTAGCTAAGTCCGTCGTTGTTGTCTGTGCTGCCACACCTGTTTTATAATCCGCTGGCGCAGCCTGTGCGACTGAGGTCATTACTACCACTGACATGGCAACTGCAACTGCTCCTGTCGCTCTTTTCTTTAAATTCATAGAAACCTCCATCAGTGTCATTACTAAATAATATTACACCTTTGTTGTGTTTTATTCATAATTGTTACAATTATTACGGATTTGTTACAGGAGCGATTATAGCAAACGGATATGAAGTTGTCAAGTTTTAGGAAAAAACCTCGTGTTATTAGGAGAAAACCTCGGTCAACACTGCATCGAGGAGTTTTTCCGGTGCCTCTTTTTCTGCGTGTTCGCAGGCTTTTTCACCACTCTGTTTTTCCTGTGGCTGCTGCGTGATCTCCTGTGCGAGCAGCTCCTGTTTCTCCGATATATTTTTCAATGTTTCTGTAAAAAGAAGTACCTGTTCTTTTTCCCTCTTTTTCCAGCGGTTTATCTTATGTAACGCGACCAGTTCGAGCAGAATGAGCAGCAATGCTGCCGCCACAAGCAGCTCGTCTGAATAAAAATCCATTATCTGAAACACTTTTTCCATAATATACGACCTCTTTTTCCTGATGATCCGGCTGCATGGATATAATAAGGAATAAAAACTTCCCTGATCCGGCATCCATTTTATGAGTCCATTATAAAAATGTTTTCTTTATTTGAAAAGGGACTTGCCCTGTAAATCAACCGCAAGTTCCGACAAAAAACGAACAGTCATTTTCTTGACTTTTTTGCATATGGGTATTATAAATATGGAAGAATTGAAGTGCAGAATCGACGCATTTTTGCACAGAAAGGACTTCTTATGAAAAAAATCGTAATGACCGGTGGCGGTACAGCCGGACATGTAACACCGAACATCGCCCTGATGCCTGCGCTTCGCAGTGAGGGATATGAAATTTCCTATATTGGTTCCTACGAGGGAATCGAAAAAGGGTTGATCGAGGCCCAGAAAGTTCCTTATTACGGAATTTCTTCCGGAAAACTGAGAAGATATTTTGATGTAAAGAATTTTTCTGATCCATTTAAAGTGATCAAAGGCTATTACCAGTCGATCCGTCTTTTAAAAAAGATTAAACCGGATGTTGTATTCTCCAAGGGTGGGTTTGTGTCAGTTCCTGTCGTTCTTGCGGCAAAGCACTGCAAAATCCCAGCGATCATCCATGAATCCGATATCACACCGGGACTTGCCAATAAACTCGCCATTCCAAGTGCGACAAAAGTATGCTGCAATTTCCCTGAAACCATGAAGTATCTTCCGGAAGGAAAAGCAGTTCTTACCGGATCTCCGATTCGTCAGGAATTATTGAATGGCAATCCTTCCAACGCGGTAAAACTCTGCCGCTTTGAAAACACTGACAAACCGGTCATCTTAATCATTGGTGGAAGTACCGGATCACGCGCGATCAACACTGCTATCCGCGACCTGCTTCCGGAACTGTTAAAACGTTATAATATTATCCATTTGTGTGGAAAAGGAAATCTTGACGAAACTTTAAATGAAACTGACGGTTATGCACAGTTCGAATATGCCAACAAAGAGCTTGCAGACATGTTTGCCCTTGCTTCACTGGTGATCTCCCGTGCCGGAGCCAATGCGATCTGTGAACTGCTCGCACTGCGCAAACCAAATATTCTGATTCCGCTCTCTGCTGCTGCAAGCCGTGGAGACCAGATTTTAAATGCGAACTCCTTCCGTTCTTCCGGATACAGCTATGTATTAGAGGAGGAAGCTGTGACAAACACCGCTCTGCTAGAGGCAATTGACCATGTTTTCTCCCACAGGGATCGTTATGTGGAAGCCATGGAACAAAACAGTGGGAAAAATTCTATTGATACGATTGTCTCACTGATCAATGACGCGGCAAAAAATTGATCTCCTGAAATTTTATGAATCGTTCAACGGCTGCTGCACGGATTTTTTATTTTTCGTGTAGCAGTCGTTTTTTCATCTTCACTTACTTAACTTAAATCTTCATCCTCTTTATTAGTTCATTTTTAATGAATCCCGGATTTCTGCCATTTCTTCCGGTGAGAATGTCTCATGTGACCAGTTTAAAATATCATTGTTCTTGGCATTGAGATATCTTGGAATCAGATGCATATGAAAATGGAATACAGTCTGTCCTGCCACCTCGTGGTTATTCTGGACCAGATTGAATCCATCACATTTTAATACCTCTGTCATATGGATCGTGAGTTTCTTTGCAAGCTTCATGGCGTCTGCTGCTACATTTTCATCAATCTCATACAGATCTGCATAATGATCCTTTGGCAGGATCAGCGCGTGTCCCTTGCTTGCAGGGCTCACATCTAAAACCACCTTGAACTTATCATCCTCATAGATTGTGTTGGATGGAATTTCTCCTGCAATAATTTTACAGAAAATACAATTTTCATCTCTCATTTTTTTATCCTTCTTTCTTAATATTAAATTATGTTGTCGAATTTTGTAATTCGTTAATGATTGCAGTTTCCCTGTATTGGTGCTAAACTGTGACTGTCTAATGTGAAAATCTGAATGAGACCGGGGTGAAATTTTGTTAAATAGCGAGGACTACCTAAATATTTTCCATGAAATCAAAAATTCTATTACATTGATCAGCAGTTCTTTACAATTAGTTGAAAAGAAACATCCTGAAGTGTCTGATTTTGCATACTGGGCAGAAACTATGTCCGAAATCACCTCATTGCGGAACATGGTCACGGAGTTATCCTCTGCAAGGCTCTGCGATCATCTGAATCTCCGCCATGTTAATCTGTATGATTATATGGAAGAAATTCATGATTCTATCTCTGCCTTCTCGGCTCTCGATTTTCACTGCAATATTATAACGGAAAAGAATCTGCCTGAGATCGATATTGATCCACAGTTACTCAAGCAGGCTCTTATCAACTTACTGAAAAATGCCTATGAAGCCATGAACAAATCCGGAACTGTAACCATTCGTGTTTCATCTGCAAATAACTCTGTCCTCATTGCTGTCACCGACTACGGTGGGGGATTAGACCCTTCTTTTGCAGACAGTATTTTTGAACCTTTTATCACTTCCAAAAATGGTGGCAGCGGTTTAGGTCTTGTCATTACCAAGCAGATCATCGAATCTCATCATGGTACCATCGACTGTGATTCAAGACCCGGTGACGGCTGCACTTTCACGCTCACTTTACCTCTTACACAAAATTAAACATCGTGTCTAACATACGAAGTGTCTTAAAGTTACCCTTCGCTGTCATCTCACCTGTCATAAATGCTCTCTGGAATGTCATTCTTCCTTCAACAATACTCTCAAGAACCTGATCTGAAAGCTTTGCGATCACATCAATATTCTCCTGTTTTCCGTAACTGATCTCTAATTTATCATCTTTGACAGATATAAATAACGGTTCTTTCATTCCATCGATCATAAACAGATAACGCGCTGAAAAATCATGCTGCGCGGTAAAATGCGCCTGAAAATCTTTTATAAATGCATCCTGCGGCTGTGGATTTTTTCCAAGCATATCCTTAAACATGGATGCAAGTTCCTCGATATCTTCTTTTTGTTTCTTCACATAGGAATCATCGGAAACGTATTTTGACAACTGTTCGCTCTCCTGCGGTGTCAGTTCTAACTGCGGTGTGCGCGAAATGCTTCGCTTCACTGCCTGATTGCTGGTTGGAAGGTTCTTGATCTTCTGGGAAATGGTACGGTAAAGGTTTTCTGCCTTCTTCTCAATGATCACCGTGTAGTCCTCGTTCATCTCAAAGGTAACCAGATCCTCTACATACCCACAAAGTCCCGCACACGGCAGTCCTCCGAGGATTTCCCATGCATTGGCAAGTGTCAGTTCTCCCTCACGTTCCCCGTAAGTTGTTGACATTACGATCGGCTGCATATAAGTTACCTTAATCTTTTCCTTATCTCCGTAGAGCCAGCATGCATCCAGAAACTGCTGCATGTAACCGCCAATTCCAAGCCATTCCACCGTCGTTGCAAGAATGATTCCGTCTGCGTCTTTGATCGTCTGTGGAAGCGTTGCGATCTCATTTTTATGTTCATAAATATTGATTCGCTCCACATTTACCCGAAGTTCTTTTAATACTTCCTCCATTTTATTTAAAACGTAAAGAGTCGGATCGTCTAACAACCCTCTTCCGCCATAGTAAATATTTATCTTCATCTTTGATCTGCCCTTTCTATCTGCGCAGCAGATTATTGTGTATTTGCGGATTTCATGGTAAGCAATGGCTCCGCAACATCTTTTTTTAGTATATTAACTTTTCAGTACAAAATCAATATTTTTGACGTTTTCCATGATATAAAATCAAAACTGTGAAAAATCCGCAGAGCATGCCTCCTACATGGCACCAGTTATCCACACCTGTGCTGGTAAATCCAAAGTAAAGGCTCAATGCGATCATAAGCAGGATTCCCTTGGTTGTCATTCCTTCCAGTCTTCCTCTGTGATAGATCACAACCCACAAAAGACCTCCGATCACGCCAAATATCGCGCCGGAAGCACCACCGGAAACTGCATAATCACCCGACATAAGCATCATTGCATAGGAAAGCAGTCCTCCGCCAATTCCTGACACAAAATATACAACCGCCAATTTCCAATGACCAATATATTTTTCCAGTCTTGATCCGACGCAGCAGAAAATGACCATATTATTCATCAGATGTGCTGCCCCAAAATGCAGAAACATTGCCGTCAATAACCGCCACCACTGATGATTGACGGTAATAAATTCCGGATACATTGCACCGTGCGATGCCATATAAAGAGCATTTTCCGTAGCCCCGCCAAAAGATAATATGATGTATACAAGAATATTGACAAGTGCGATCACTCCTGTGACAAACGGTAACTTTCCGACTGAATGTTTTCCCTTGACAGGAGCTGATGTCTGAGTGCTTTGCCGAACATCCATATCCTCAATTTTCTTTTTCAGTCCCCAGAAATCTCCCGGCTGGTTTTCATAGATGATCAACTGCTTTCTCTGCGGTATATAAAGCCAGATATTCTTTCCCTCTGCACAAAGTCCTCTTGCATTTTCTGACTGATCTGTCAGAAGAATCGTCAAAAGTTCCACATGATACACCGGAAATCCCTCTGGAAAGTCCTGCAGTCTTCCCACCGGATGATAAAAAAGTTCCTGCACACGCTCCTGCATTACCTGCAGTTGTTCCGGTGTCGGAAGACAGCCTGCGCCTGCATCTATAAGCATTACCAGATGAAACCCTTCTTCATAATATTTATAAAAAACACCTGTTTCTTCCGGTTTTACTTTACAAAAACGATATCCTTCCTGGAAAAAAATATCCATCCATTCCTGTCTCATTCTCAATCCACTCCATTTGTTCCTGATAAAACGATCTCTGTTTTTGCCGTAACCGGATTTCTGTTTTCTGTCACAAGTCATTTTATCAGATTGTATTTCTATGGATATTATAGAGATTTCAGGAATTGGAAGCAATGATATTTATCCAATGTTTTTCTTAAATAAATCTAAACTTTTCATCTGCAAATTCAATCAGTTCACCTGCCTGCAGGCTCATTTTCATCTTATAATCAAGAAGAGTTCCTCCCACTTTGGTTCCATTGGCAGAATTCATATCTTCGATCATATAGACATCTTCCACTTTCGTGATTTTTGCATGATGACGGCTGACTGTCACACAATCCACCTGTCCCTGACAATCCGCTGCACTTCCGATCAGATATGGAAATGTGTCTAGCGTCAAGTCCGGCAAATGGCTCATTCCTTCATATTTTAAAATACCCCGGATGCTTTTTCTCTGGTCTGCCAGCAAAACAGTCGGACGGCCCATATGTACTTCCTCCTCTTCAGGCTCAAAAACAATTGGCTCAATTTCTTTCTTTTTCTCTTTTTTCTTTGTCCTCTCCTGCCTGTAATCTTTTATTCTCGCAATGTCCGGGAAAAAATGTTCCACTTCTTTTCGTAAAATTGCTTTTATATGATTCTTTGGCTCATTTCGCTTCTTATTGATTTTCTCACTTCCAGTGCCTTGTGTAACATGATATCGATCTGATTCAGACTGCTCCTGTTCTAACTTCAACTTTCTATCTTTTATTATTTTAGAATCAGAACCGCCTTCCTCTATTCTCTCTTGTCGCTGCTGATCCATATTCACACTTTCATAAGTCAGGCTTTCGCGGATTGCCGGCAGACTGTACCCTTCCTTCACTACCTGGTCATAAATATGATATGCCATTTTTACTGCCTGTTCGTCTTTATGGTCAATTTTCGTTAGAAGATACTCCATTAGTTTCTGAAATCCATCGGTGATCTCCTCTTTCACTTCCGGGCAATAGCAAAACCAGAAACTTCCATCCTTATTATTTTTAAAAATACTCTCCGGGGCAAACCAGAGATGACCGGGATCTAACAAAAAATTTTCCAACTGTTCAATCGTTCCACACAAGCTGACAAGAAACTGTGTTAACATCTGATTATCGAACATTACCGTTTCCAGACAATGATCCAGTGCCTGCATTCCTGTAATATCATACCAGCAGACAGCAGCCTGATCCGCAAAAGATGTATTCACGGGCAGTATGCCCGCTATCCTGTTTCGTGCCAGAATCTCTTTTTCAAATGGAAGAAAATCTTTTTCTGTTTTCACACACATATAACTTTTTGTAAGTTCTCTCTTATATTCAATCTCCATGAAATAAATCTCCAATATCTGTGATCTCATCCAGCAGATACATCGTATCCACAACATCAAATGATACTTCTGTTTTCATTTTCTCTGCTTGTGCCCTTGTCTCCTCATACAAATCAATCCCTGTCCGCAATGCAAGCACAAAAACTGCAATCACAAGCGGCACGATCAGGGATGCCTCTATCGAAAAACTTCCCCGCATCTTATCCCCTTCTTTCCCTTCTGTCTTCATCAACTTCATACTGTGATTACAGATCATAAATATGTTATAAAAACAGAATCTGTTACCCCTTACCCAGCATACATACATATGCCACGAACACAAACGGAACAAATGGTATACGATCCTGCTTTTTTCTTTTTTTCATAAGAAGCAGAAGCACTGCACTTACACCTGCTAAGACAGATGCCAGTACCAATAATGCAAGATTATCCCAAAAACCAAGAAACAGACCTGTCATCATAAAGAGGCATCCGTCTCCATACCCGATACTTTCTTTTGTAAACAGTCCATAAAGCAGCATTACTATTCCGATCATCATTCCTGACACCAGATAAAAAACGGATTCTTCCTGTAAAAGCAAATGAATGAATACCGCCGTCATTGCTGCAATGATGAGTATCGGTATACTCACCTGTTCTCTCCTCCAATCGATCCATGCACATAGGAACAGACCGATCAGCAAAATCGCCATTTTTATTCCTGCCAGCATTTTGAACATGCCCCCTTTCCTTCCACTTCGGACAGCCGCACCATT
The DNA here is from genome assembly GCA_900542495.1 of uncultured Roseburia sp. Taxonomy (GTDB): domain Bacteria; phylum Bacillota; class Clostridia; order Lachnospirales; family Lachnospiraceae; genus Roseburia. Next base: position 62,892 of record UQNW01000015.1, on the reverse strand, counting down.
TCAATGGTTCTCTTAATGCCGCTGCAATTTAATACAGTATGATATTTGATTCCATAATTCGTGATATAGACCTTTCCAAATTTGTTAATTTTATCCGCGCAATACTCACATGGGTGGTATTTTTCTCCACTTTCATTGCGGTATTCCGCCACTTTTACCTGATCTATCGATTGGATTGACAAATTCAGATAAGAACATGCCGAAGTTTTATGATACACCGTGCCCTGCTCTGCAATATATACAAAACGGTCTTCATCGCTAATTCCAGATTCATCCCTCCAGCCGGTCCATTTGCGGTATATTGTCTGCTGGGACATCCAGAACGCTTTCTTTCCAAGCAGACCGACCGGGAATTTCATCTGATAATGAGCCTTAAGACAAATGTCATTTCCCGAAAAAGAGGATTCTGAGAAAATAATCCCAAGAGCATTTCCTGTCACATATTTACGAATATTTTCTTCTTGCTGCACCTTTGTCAAAAAAATGCTTTTTGCGAGTACTTTATATTCTTCCTCCTCACAGTCTTTTACAGCCGCATACACAGCCAGCGTGCGTCCTGTATCTTCTAATGCATTCTGCACACTAAGTTCCACCTGCATCATCCGAAAGAAAAAAAGTACAAAGGCAAACAGACAGGCAAGCGCCGGTACGATAACCGCCGCCTCCAATGTCATCGAACCTGTGAGGCAGGCGCATCCGGGTGTCTCTTTGGGTATAATGATCCGCAAGGGATCTTTCCTAAAAGAGCAACTTTCAGGGAGAGATTTTTGCCTTTTTTTAATAATTTTGGAGAAGATAAGAGACACCCGGACACACCTGCCTTTCTTACGGAATATAGTTGATCTGATTCTCTCTTCGAAATGAATATTGTTTTAATTTTTCACTACCAATAAAGGACAACTTGGAAAAAAGCGGTTCGGCTGCAAATTCCACCTCGCTTTGAAGGCAGACGATCATATGATCCATTTTGCAGTCCCGATATTCCTCTTTCTGCATCAGATTCTGCTCCATTACATTGAGCATGCGATAAGCAAACGTCTTATCATCCTCAAAAAATAAAATCTGCTTTAAATAATCTTCATATTTCTGCCCATTGCTGCATTCTTTTGCTCTTGTCTGATTCTGAAAAGACTGTAACAGATGAGACAGATCCGTTGTCCACTGCTCCTTGGACTTTACCAGCGCGATCTTTCCACCAGAAAGTAACGCCCGGATATCCTGAATGCTTTCGATATACGCCCATGCGCCAACCACTGCAATCTGCACTGCCTTGACGATCGCCGGATTCCCGGTAAAACCTGCCAACGCCGCAGCAATTGTCTCCGACTGCAGCATCTTATCCCTGTCTGATAACAAATATGTTACATTGGATGCACAACGATATAAAAGCAGACGGTTCACCACGATCTCCAGATTTTCCCTTTCTTCCTCCTGACCACCGATCAGATACTCCAGTTCATAGGCAAAGGCGTGATTTTCTTTTGGATCACAGTAATTGGAAAAATGAGCTGATCCATATTCCAAGGCAAGAATTTTTCGATACCAGTCCCCTTCTGCCTCATAATTCATGTTTCCCTCACAGAGTGTCCGCTTCTCAAGTCCTTCGGCAAGATTCATCCTTTTTGTCGAAATATCACCTGCATTCTCCACGACAAGCCCCAGTGTGGAAAATTTCATGGATTTTCTGATCTCATCTGCAACATCCAGAGGATTTTCCTCCAAAGGCTGTATTTCTGCCACACTTTCAGGATTTTCCGTCTTTGCACTCTCCATGCTCTGATTTGCATGATCGATCGTATCCTCCACTCTGGCAGTGTGATTCTTTATATCATTTTGATTTACATAGTTCTCACGGATCTTTTCCGCAGCCTCCCGCGGCAGATTTTTTTTCATATAAGAAGAAATCATATCCAAAAACACTTCCCCGTCATTATCTGTGATAAGCAGATATTGCGGTTCGTAAATATGGCTGGTTTCCACCTGAAACAGATTAATTCCGAACATATTTCCAGCCGAAGCGCTCTGTTTCTGGTTTTTATCCAGATACGTTTTCATCCTTCCGGTCACATTTCCAATTTCAAAAAAATCTGTACTATAGCCGCCATCCAGCATGAGCAGTTCAAATTCTTCCCACAAGTATGGCTGGTATTCGGCTGCCACACATTCCACACCCTGTTTTCCTTTCCAGTCCGCATACCGGGACAGCCCATAAAATCTGGCTGCCTCAAGTAATACGAAAAGTGCTGAGAGCACAAAACTCATACAAAGTGCTGAAAATACCGTTATACTTCCTCTTTTCACTAGATACTTCCTGCCTTGCTGTTAATCGTTTCAAAGATACTGTTTACCAGATTTGTGAGCTGCTTTTTGAAAATGATCACAAGTCCGATCAGGACGACAAGGATCAAAATCATCTCTACAACACCCACGCCGCTCTCATCTTTTGCAAATTCTTTTGCTACTCTTACCATTTGATTTTCCATAATGTTTTCTTCCTTTCCTATTCTTAATAATCTCATAACTATTCAGCACCCCATTCGCGAAACCGCATCTTCGATGCTTTCCTCTTACATACCCTACTGCAGCGATAAAAATGCAGGCACCATAATAATGACAATAATAATGCCAAACATCATCATCATCGGAAGCAGCATCTTTGTTCCTGCTTCCTCACCACATTTCTTTGCATTATTTTTTCGTTCCTCAAAAGCATCTGAAACCTCCTGCTCTAATAACTGTATAAGTCCTCTGGTTCCTTTCCGGAGATTTTGCGTTAAAAGACTGCTGAATTTCCGGTAACGATGCAGTCCACACCGCTCTCCAAAACGCTCATATGCGCGCACCTCACCTGCACCACTTTCCATTTCATGACATGTAACAAGCATTTCCTCATATAACGGATGAAATTCTATTGTATTATTTTTCCGCTTATTGCTATAATTAGTTGCAATTTTATTCCATGCACCGGATAATGTCATTCCGGCACCGAGAAGAATGGTCAGCTTACTCACAAGTTCCGGATACTCTGACTGTAATTTTTCTTTTCGCTGTTTTTCCTGTTCCAGCTTTTTAGACTTTTCAATCAGTGGAATACACCCTGCTGCAATGAGCCCCAGAAACAGCAGTTTTAAAGGCATTCTTTCACTTTTTTCTTTCCATATGATTTGTTTTCCATCAATTGTTTCCGGCAAAATCAGTTCTGCTGTGTCTGTTTTTTCGTTCTGTTTTGTTAATTCCTGTTTTAATTTATTGGATATTTTTTCTTCATCTGAGTACTCTTTTGGGCATATCTGAAAGAAGAACTGATATTCCTGTGTCTGGCTTCCACACTTCAATTCGACTACAGCTTTTACGAGTTTCTCCTGATCTCCCAGACTATCATTCAATACATGACCTTCCAGATCAATATACTGATAGGAATCAAAACTCCAGTCTGCCATTACCTGTCCGTCCTGATACTGCGCTTTCACACAGACATCTTCCCGGATTTCATCCAGCGAATCATTTTCTTCCAAAAAAGTTTCTGCAATTTCCTGTTTTGCTGCCTCTAATAATGCTTTCTGTTCCTGCCTGGACAAGCTTTGTTCTTCCACTTGCACTGTCAGTTCCTGCTGCATAGCCTCTTCCGGGATTTTCCAGACAAGATTTGCCTCATAACTTCCTTCTCCATGCGCATTTCGTTCCAGAATATCTCCGGATTCCAGCACCGGACTCATCTTTTCCTGCACAAAAGCCAGCAATGCAAGGATTGCAAACAAAGCAAATACTTTCCCCATTTTCTTTGAAATGCTCTGCTCCTGCCCTTGTTTCTCTCTCTTTTTCATAAATTCCTTCCCACGTTTCATCCTGTCTTCATTATTACCAACGCTATTTCTTTTCAGACTTTGATGTTCGTCATTTTTTCCGATAGTTTTATGGCAAGAAGATACGCGCCCAGTACTGCCGTCATAACACAGATTCCAAAAAAATTTCCATACAGAGGCTGCAAAAATTCTCCCGATGTAAGATTCAGATACAAAATAATAAAAATAGGAATCACATTCATAATCTTCTGTTCCATTTTTTTTGCAGAGATTACGGTCTGCACTTCCCTTTCTACCTCGATCTTGTCACTAATCTGTTCTATGGTTGTAGAAATAATTTTTGGGAAATCACCTCCGCTGCGCTTCGCAAACAGAAAAACATCTGAAAAGTTCTGAATATCCTCACAGTCACTGCGCAGGGCAAATTCATACAACAGCTTTTCGATTGGCTGGTTCATTCCGACTGCCTGATTGATCTGGTGCAGTTCTGTGACAAACAGACTGTCATTTCCAAACAGTTCTGTCATCTCCTTTTCACTTTCCCGCCATGCATTTTCCATGGAATATCCAGCCTGAAGCGCCACTGTAACGCTCTGCATGGCATCGCGGAACTCCAGTAAAAGTGCTTCCTTTCGCTGTTCTGACCGTTTCTTTTTCTCCCGTTTGACACAAAGTTGTACAAAAAGAACAACCAATACAAGCCCCCAGGCAGACTGGTATAAAATCCACGCTGCCAGTGCTCCTGCCGCCAGCCCTTCGCACAGACAAAACATCCTCTCTTTTCTGCTCAAAATATAGTTTTTATAATCCATCCAGATGATACCCTGCCCTTATCATTTTCTCTGTATGTATCAAGTTTCCCACCTTCTCCAAGTTTCCCCGGACGATATATTCTGACTTTCCCGCTTTTTCCTTTTCACATATTTCCACACATCCTTCCACCTTTTCCCTCACATATGTTTCTACACATCTTTCCACCTTTTTCTGTGCATATGTTTCTACGGATTCTTCCACATTTTCCTTTGCATATGCTTCTATATGTCCTTCCACATTTTCTTCTGTGCTTTCTGTTGTATTTTCTTCCGCTTTACATTCTTTAAAGCGGTATATTTCGTTCAAAATGATCTGATTTTCCTTATATTCAGCAATTTCTGTAATGGATAACACTTTTCGGCTCTTGTCACGCATACGCCCCAGATGAACGAGGATATCAATTCCGGATGCAATCTGGCTTCGGATTGCCGGAAGCGGCAGTTCCATCCCCATAAGAACCATCGTTTCCAACCGGCTCAACATATCCCTGCAGGAATTTGCATGTCCTGTGGACAAGCTGCCGTCGTGCCCCGTGTTCATAGCCTGTAACACATCCAGTGCTTCTGCTCCACGGCACTCTCCCACGATTACTCTGTTTGGACGCATGCGGAGTGCCGTTTTGATCAGATCCCGGATCGTGATTGGCAAAACACCTTCCGTGTTGGCATTCCTTGTTTCCAGCCGCACCAGATTCGGCTTATCGATCAGTTGTAATTCTGCCGAATCCTCAATTGTGATGATCCGCTCCTCCCTTGGAATATACTGTGACAAAGCATTCAGAAATGTTGTCTTTCCAGAGCCTGTTCCACCGGAAACGAAAATGTTGTACCCCGACAACACCAGTAATTTTAAAAATTCTGCCGCTTCCTCCGTGACTGCTCCAAAACGGATCAGATCCTCCATTAAAAAAGGCTGTTCCGGGAATTTCCGGATAGAGATAGCCGAACCGTCAATCGCGATCGGCTGTAAAACAATATTTACTCTCGATCCATTCGAAAGACGCGTATCCACGATTGGAGCCGCCTCATTTACCATACGGTTATTACTTCCTGCCATTTGCTGAATGACATCATTCAATTTTTCTCTGGAAGTAAAATGCTTTTCCGATTCGTACAGCCGCCCTCTTTTTTCATAAAAAATGTTTTCTGCACCATTGACCATAATCTCTGTGATCTCCGGATCATCTAATAATTCCTGCAGCACATCCAGTTTACGGAGCGAATGGAACAGATACTGCTCTAGCCTTTCCTGTTCTGACAATTTTAAGAAATGCTGTTTTCCATAAATACTGCATTTTTCCGAAACAAGTGTCCGAATCTCCGCGTCGCTCATCTCTCTTGTGAGATCCACTTCTGCAAGAATATGTTCTCTCAGCTTTTGAACTTCCTCATCCGATACCTGCATATCCTTTTTCCCACCTTCTCACGAAATCACCAAATTCGCTCCACTGAAGCTGTTCCACTATATTTCCTCCGCCATGAATGCTTTTTGCTGTATAAGGCAGTGAAACCCTGTAAATTTTTTCTGACAGCGACAAATATCCTGTTTTTTCCAGCCACTGATAAAAATGCCCTTCTCTGCATTCATAAAAAAATCCTTCCCTGCAGATCAAAAGCAGTTCGTCACAACGGCTTAATCGTTCTGCCAGTTCCGTCATACCGGTGCCAAAATCTATCACCAGCACTTCAAAATCCGTATTTTGTTCGACAAAGCCAAGAAATTGTTCCCACTCTGCAATGCTGATCTGTCTGATATTTTCCGGATTTTCCAAAGGCAGGATAACGGATATCCCGGTCATTTCATAAACACAGTTCCAAAAATATTCTGCCGTCAGTTCCCCACTCCGGATTTTAAGGATCACATCCGAAAAATCACAGATTCCTGTCTGACCGAACAACTCCCGGAATCCCGAAAAATCAAGAAAATTAACATACAGTACTTTCTGCTCGCTGCTAAGGTTTACCGCATGCAAAACCGAAAATAATTCCTGCATCTCATGTCCCTCCGGAGAAAATACCCCGATCACTTTTGTATGTTCTGCAACCTGCACTGTGGCAGCTTCCTTTTTTGCCATGCCTGTCTGCACGTAAATCTCATGCAGCAACTGTTCCATTGGCTGATATTTCGTAACAATTTTCTTCTTCGGTATGGTATCTTTTTCCCACATTGCCTCCTCCGCCGCCTGATTTCCACACAGATCAGACAGATACATCATATTTACATCCGAAGAAAACTGCTCAAATCCACTGCCTGCGATCACCAGATCAAAGCTTCCCATTTTCTCGTCTCCGGTAAACTGCTCCACTGTGGAATAAATATTCAGTTCAATTTCCTGCGCCTTATGGTTCATCATATAGGCTGCAAAACGCTCGCAATAAAACTTGTCCTCATCACAAAGGGCAATCTTAATTTTTTGCAACTACACACCTCCCTGTCACATACACAACCGCCAGCAGAATTTCTATGGAAAAATGAATTTTTGTGAATCTGTCTTTCTTTCCTCCCTGTGAAAAATACACGTACAATACTTTTCCCATGCCAAGTACTGCTGCAAAAAGGAAGGCATAAACGATCACCTGAAATAGCTGCCTCGTTGTCAAAAAACTACCTACTAAGGAAAATAATTTGATGTCGCCTGCTCCAAGAGCATGCATCTGAAATAAAAGAATAAAAAGAACCACCGGAATTGTAATATTAAGAATAAAATACAGAATACCCATGTACCCATTTCCCCAAATTTTGAGTACCAGTCCCCATATTAATCCACACACGATCAGCCGGTTACTGATCTTCATGCATTGCACATCTGTTACCGCTGCAAATGATAGAAATGTCAGCAGTGTCAGATTTGTAATCGCCCCAATTCATCACCTCACTTCTGTTGTAAGTCGGATTATAGCAACCACTTTTTCGCTTGTCTATAGCAATCGTGAAAAAAGTCGAACTTTGGCAGTTTCCTACAAAAACTTTGTCGCCTGAATTCCATAAAGCAGCGCAACCCCAGGAAATCCAAGGGTTCCAGATGTCAAAAGGGTAACTGCATTTAAGCCGACATATATATCGAAGCCTTGCGTTTTCAAAATGTCATTGACGAATAGGATCACGATTGCACCGAGGACTGTCCGCACTAAAAAATTTAAAATAATCTGCGCTTTTTTCCGCAGCAAAAGTATGAGAAGAATGATCCCGCAAATGACGGCAAGCGCCAGCATACCTGTTTTTTGATCCATGAACACCACGTTTTTTTGTTTTATTCTATTATTCTTTTCCGGGATTTAGAACAAAGAGCTGCTTTGCAAGTTCCTATAAAGTGAAAATTTTTTGAGATATTGTATAGTTTTTCCAATTCACGACTATACTACTATTAATAAGATTTTATTGATTGGAGGGGATTACCATTCGCATTTTACAGCAGGAATATGCAAAGGATAAACACTATGCGCTTCTTAAGGATGACCTCCACCAGACCGCACGTGCACTGCAGGATGCCTATAACAACCTCGAAAATGTTGTTGATCCGGACCTGATCGACTGCTATATTTACGAACTGAATTCTGTGCAGATGCGCTATAAATTTTTGTTGGCAAGCATAAAAAAAATGGAACTTTCGTAAAGGAAAAGAGGCTTCTATGCAAAGAAGCCTCTTGATTTATCCATTTCCTGGCAGTTTTCTACCAGATCACCTTTTCCATATGTGTACCCTGCGTACACCTGCTGGGTATTTTTCATCATCGGCGCAGAATCATCTGTCTCTGCCACCTTGCAAAAACTTTGATACAGTTTCTGTAACATTTTTTCTGCGTTTTCAATCTCCGTCAGACTCCGTTTATACATGGCTGCCGCAAGGGAATCCCTGCAAAACACGTAAATCTGATAAAGATTTTTAGAAATCTCATAGGAAAAATTCAAAGTCTGTATCAATTCACCAATGGAATTCTGTGCTTTCCGCAGAGCCACCTTAAACTCTTCCCATTTTTCTTCCTGATATGCTTTTTTTGCATCATCCAGATAAGCGAAGATGATCTCATAATTGATCACCGTAAGCCCGCTCCGGTTGCTCTGGCTGATCCTTCTGGTAAAATCCAAAATCTGCTCTTTTTCCACGTTTTACACCATCCCTGCAAAAATACTACTGTAACAATGATAAAACATTCTGTGGAAGATCATTTGCCTGACTTAAAACTGACACGCCTGCCTGCTGAAGTACATTGTACTGTGTATAATTGGTCATTTCCTCTGCCATATCCACATCTGTCAGTCTTGACATTGCATCCGTCATATTCTCCTCAAATGTATCGAGACTGGATGTTGCATACTCCAGACGGTTTTCATAAGCACCGATCTTGGAACGTGCATCGGATACCATTGCAATCGCATCATCCAATGCGCTGATTGCACGGTCAGCTCCTGTCACAGATGTGACATCCAGATCGTCGATATAAAGGGTCTCACAGGAAATTTCCTGAATGCGGACATCCATATTCTGATGCTCGTTGGCACCGATATGAAGTGTCATATTACCGATATCGGTCACATCAAGCACTGTCTTTCCTGTTTTTCCTTCTTTTGCCAGAAAACTCATGGAAAATCCGTCTCTGTCCGTGATCGTCACTCTGTTGCCATTGGTTGCAACAGTTGCAGTGCTTGAGAAAATGGATGTATCTGTTGTTCCTGCGATCGCAGTTCCGGCACTAAGTGCTACCTGTGCGTCAAGTCCTTTTGTCGCATCCTGTTTTGACGCATCATAAATCATGGCATCGGTATCCGGATCCTTCGTCAGATCTGCTGCATATCCCAGTTTGCCTGCAAAATCTTCCGATGTCGTTCCATCTTTTCCGGAAAATGTCAATACTAATGGAACTGTAGAACCATATCTGGCTGCCTGAAAACCTTTGAACTCATTCTGATTGGTCGTATCTGTCACAAGTTCTGCTTCTCCAACTTCAGCTGCTGCCCTGAGTTTTTCAAAAACTGCCGCCATCGTGTCATCTTTGTCAATATCCACGCCGTATCCGTTGATGGAAACAGTGCCTGAAACACCGATTTTGTTTGCAGCATCATCGCTTTTAATTGTATTGGCTGTAGATGCTGCCTGTGCTTTCGTTGCAGCTGTTTTAATATTTATCTCATATTTTCCCGGATTTACATAATCCGAAACATTCACACGGGAAACATTTGCGTTATCCGTATATACACGCGTATCCAGTGAGCCATCCAACAATGATTTTGAATTGTACTCCGTATCTTTGGAGATACGGTTGACCTCTTCCTTCAGTGCCTCGATCTCGTCCTGAATTGCCTGTTTGTCTTCTAAAGAGTTCGTTCCGTTTGCTGCCTGGACAGAAAGTTCACGCATTCTCTGTAAAATAGCACTTGTCTCATTCAATGCGCCATCTGCGATCTGCAGCACGGAAGTTCCGTCGGAAGCATTCGATGATGCCCTGTCTAACGCATCGATCTGTGCCTGCATCTTGTTGGAAATTGCCATTCCTGCCGGGTTGTCTTTTGCATGATTGATCTTCAAACCGGAAGAAAGCCGCTCCATGGATTTCGTCAGATTATTTTCTGTGCGGAGCAGCTGCTTATTCGTGATCACTGCCGACATATTATTATTAATTCTCATATTTCTCCTTTTTTGTTTTTCACCTGTTTTTGATAAATTTTATCAATCTGAATATCATGAAAAACTTTTTCTGCATCCTTGCAGCCTGATTTGACCGTCCCTGTCAACTCATCTGTTTCATATATCGTCAAAATCCTCTTTTTCCCTTAGAAAAAAAGTGTAAAAATTCATGACTTCCAGCTCTTTTTCCTGCCCTCTGTAAATGAAATATGTGAATCTGTACTGCACAGTCTCTTGCTTTCCCACACAATTCGTATTATAATTACCTCGTTATTGGACACACTAATACGGCAAATTACTTTTTCCGTATGTGGGAATACACCGAGAAAGTTTTATCACTTTTTCACAAAAAGATACAAGGAGGATATCAGAATGGCTCAGGTTAATAAAACAACCATGATTGGTGAATTACTTCAGATTGACCAGAATATTGCACCAATTCTTTTAAATATTGGTATGCATTGTCTCGGATGCCCATCTTCCCAGATGGAAACAATCGAAGAGGCAGCTATGGTACATGGAATTGATCCGGATGCTTTAGTAAATGAGATCAACGATTTCTTAGCAAAAGACCTCGCTTAATTTCAGGCAGATTTAAATTCGCTGCAAATGGCTGTGAATTTACGAAAAAGGAGCTGTGCACTAATTACTTAATGTGACAGCCCCTTTTCTTTTTGCCCGAAGGCGGTTGATTCGTTTATAATTCTGCCAGAGTCTGGAGAGCGTTTCCCTGCAGGATCGCATGATAATGCTCCCTGAAAAATGCTCCTGTTGCCGGCGTGTAAGCCTGCTGCACTGCATACTCTGATAAAATATTGCAGACCTTGTTAAAAGTCTCCGGCGACTGATTGCTCTTGCTTACCAGAAGATAATATCTGTTGGCTGCAGTGTTCTTGTAAAGATCATTGGTTCCAGCATAAAAGCCCTTCAATATATGCGCAAGTCTCGTCACTTCTGCAAGATTCTTAAATACAAACAGCTTTGTAATGTCTACAAGTACGTTTACCGGAGTTTCTTCCTTCGCTGTTTTATCGCCGTCCTCTGCCGTCTGGGTATCACCTTCCGGCTTCTCGGCTGCTTTCTTATGCTCTTCCTGAATCTTTCGGAATAGTCCTAATATATCATCAGCGCCTGCTGCCGCTGCATTCTGAATACTGCCTGACATGGCATCTTCATACAAATGTTCCGGATCAGGGTCTGAAAATCTGGAAAACCTTGTGTCAAGTTCCTCCGGATATTCTACCTTCGTAATCACCAGAATAATTGTGTCCGCGGAAAGCGGAATCGCCTCAATCATCAGCGGTATATCATCTGCTTCAAATCCAAATTCATAGGCAGCCTGCTGCATCATATCTCGAAACAGCATCTTCGCCTTTTCGGTCCCGTATGCGAGTTCACTGAGTTTAATCTGACGTTCTGCCAGATCTTCTCTGGTCAAAGTGCAACGAATCTGATTCTCATTCACTTTTTCAATTTTCATATTATCACTTCCTTCATCCGGAAAACCTTGTAAACTGTACATCTATTATAATCAAATGCCCTATTGATGTAAAGTATACCATTTTATTAAATATTTCTAAACTCATCTTCAATTCCTTTATGCGCACAAAATTTTGTGAAAATTTACCAAAGTTATAAAAAGTAGTTGCAAAACAATTTTGTTCATGTTATAAAGGTATGCATGAGATGCGAAACGGATACGCTTTGAAAGGAGCGATCTTTCGTTAAACCAACAACCTTGTTTGGCAAGTACCGGGTTCTATCTACTCTTGGAACCGGAAACAGCAGCACGGTCTATCTTGCCGAACATATCAAACTGAACGTATACCGGGCAATCAAGTGTATCCCCAAAGACACTTCTCTGGTATCTTCACCTTCTTCGGAAGCCACACTTCTGAAGAATCTTAACCATCCTGGAATCCCCATTATTTACGATATTGAAGAAGATGAACATTTCTTTTATATCATTGAGGAATTTATCCAGGGACAATCCATTGACACTTTTGTGTCAGATCAGACAATTTCCCATGAACTTTTAATAAAATTTGGCATCCAGCTTTGTGATATTTTAGATTATCTGCATCATTTAATGCCATATCCAATCCTATATCAGGATCTAAAACCAGAGCATATTATAGTATGCGGAGATCAGATAAAATTAATCGACTTTGGAATTGCATCTTTTTTTACCGGTTCTGGAAAAAATTACCAAATTTATGGAACAACGGATTTTGCTGCACCGGAAGCACTACAGGGACTTCCTGTCACGCCTTCCGCAGATGTTTACGGACTCGGGAAAGTCCTGCAATATCTGAGCAGTTACACCGGGCAAAAATGTTCCGATAGTTTTCAGGCAATAATTCAAAAAGCTACTGCACCTCGTGCAGCGGACAGATATGAAACGGTCCGTCTTTTTAAAGAGGCTCTTGAACAGAATCAAGTAACAGCGTATCCTTCTGTTTCCCATCTCAAAATAAAAAGAATCTCTGTTTTTGGATGCAAGCCTGGCATTGGCACAACACATATTGCCATAGCTCTTACCAGCACCCTAAACCATGGCGGCTATCCGGCTACATACATAGAACGCAGCCATAACGATCATCTGCGTTCCCTGTTGGCTGAAAATCCGTCGGTCAAGGAACAGCATGGTATCTGTTATTGCAGCTATTTTCGCGGTATTCCGGATTATGGTCAGGGAGTCTGTCTTCCCGATCCCGGCGACTCCATTTATGTGGAAGACTTTGGAGTATATCATAAGGATATAATAGAATTAGACCCAGAGAATCTTAATCTTCTTATCCTAAGTGGCAGTCCGTGGGATCTTGCGCAGGCACTCTCCATCGGAGCCAGTTTATCTTGTCACAAAAATACTGCATTCATCTGTAACTACAATAACAAATCTGCGGCAAAAAAACTTGCTGCCAGACTTGGGTGCAGAATATATTGCTTTCCTTTTGACGAGGACGCTTTTATCTGTACCGAAACCAAAACAGAATTATTCTTTCAGGTATTATCTTTAGAAAGGGGTAAAAAGAAATTTTTAAATTTCAAAAAAAGACACACTTAAAACATTATTCCATCGGCATCTGCGGATGCAGTCCCGGCTGTGGTGTCACGCATCTTACTCTGGCGCTCTCAAACTACTGTGCCTCCAAGCTGCGCTGTTCCACCGCCTGTCTGGAATTAAACCAGACTTCTGCATTTGAATATTTATCCAAAGCTGCTGCCATCGACATACCTTTTTTGAAAAAAGAAAGCCCTCATAACATGTTTACCATTTATGATGTTGATTATTACCCTGCGGTATCCATTGGGGAGATTCCGCAAATCGTAAATCAAGGCTACTGTTATCTGCTGTATGATTTTGGTGTGTTAAGCGAGCAGAATCTTGGTGAGTTCTTACGATGCGACCGGAAAATTGTCATAGGAAGTCTTGCGCCATGGAAAGAACCATTTTACCAGAAATTTATTCAATCAACTTTTTTTAACCAGAGATCTGGAGAAGACTTTTACTATTTAGTATTGTTCGGGGATAAAAACGATATACACAATTTCCAAAAAAAATTTCATCTTCCCATGACGCAGATCCCTTTCATCCAAAACCCGTTTCATATCGAAAAAGAACAGTTCCCTTTTTTACAGGAACTGCTTTAGGAGGCATTCTTATTTTACACAATCGTAAAAAAACAATTTTAATCACATTTTTGATCAGCATCTGCATTGCGGGGATACCTCTGTCAATCCTGCTTCTGATACAATATTACAATTGTAATACATTGAGACAGACAGTTTCGGCATACGAGGCAGAACAGGACGCATACGCAGACACAACCGTATACCTTCTGTCAAAAGCTCTGCCTGCGGGCGAAGCACTGACACCGGAGCACCTGACGTCATGCACTGTAAAACTCCCACGCAGCCAGTCGGTCATCTATGCTTCCGACAGCAAAAATCTGATTGGTCAATATGCCAAGACCGCATTGCGGAAAGGACAGCTTATCACGGCAGACCTTTTTTATCAGGATGAAACACTCACCAATCGTAACCGTTATCTGGAATTATCCGATATCCGGTTACCGGAATCCATACATAAAAACGATCTGATCGACGTGCGTATCTCTTTCCCTACCGGTGAAGATTATATTGTGCTTGAACGCCAATGTGTTCTTTCCTTATTAATAGAAGACGAGGAAAGCACCGCAGACGGCATTGCCTTAAATCTTTCCGAGGAGGATCTTCTCCGGCTGTCAAGTGCCCGTGTTGATCGAAATTTGTTTGAAGGTACCTATCTGTACGCCGTTATTTACCAGGCAGACTTTGAAAATGCTGCTGAGACAACCTACCCGGTAAATCCACAGGTATTTGCCTTAATGCAATGGGACCCTAATATTGTTTCGCTTTTTACTGTAAAAAAGGAACAGGAAAAACGTTCTGTATTAGAGAACCATCTGCAATTGTTTATCCAAAAGGAAATGAGCAATTCCATTGAAGCGGAACCGGACACGCTGTCAGATTCCACCGAAGAATTGCAGCCACAGGATAATAATATATCACAAATGTAACCCTATGCGGTTTCCTTTTGGTCTGGACTATAACTTAAGAGAGGAACGCCTTATGGTGGAAAAAACAGAAAAACTCTATATGGAACTGTCCGCCTTAGAAAACAGAGGTGTGACAATCTGGCTTGAGGGAGCACCCAGTGATTCTCTCAACGTATCTAATGAATTATCCATACACGAAGACACCCCTTACATGAGGGATTATGTATTTGAGGAAGGGAGGCTGAAAGAAGTACACTTTGATAAATTACCAGAATGATTATTCAACTCCTGTTGTTTGGTTAACAGGCTCTATCGTTACATTTTAAAATTGGTTATTTGTTTTTTGCATAATAGCAGCGGATGTTTAAAGTACCCTCAATACCTGACATTCCAGATGTCAAAAAACGCAAAGATAAAAAAGAGTGAAAAGCCGCAGAAAACTGCGGCTTTTCGGTGCTTCTTCCGGAAAGCCATATCATAATTTAAGAATTCTGCTACTATGATTTTAACTGCCAATATGCTACAATTGTCTCTGTAAATCCAATGAACGAAAGAAAGGAACTTTATGAAGAAAAAGATTATACCGATCATTGCGGCTATCGCGCTTATTATTGTAGTTGTTTTATTTATGGTATTAGGAAATATCATCGAAAAATACACGCCTTCCAAAGAGCATGAAGATTTATCCGAATATTATGGACTGTCTTCCGATACGGATGTTGCCTTAATCTGCAACAATGAGGTCCTTGATATGAAAGGAAAGCTCGTCAACGGAGACATTTATTTAAGCTATGAAACGGTTCGCAGCTATCTCAATGCGCGTTTCTATTGGGATTCCAGCGAAAATATTCTCCGTTACACAACTGCAAACGACTTAATTTCCGTCAATGCAGAGAGTTCTGATTACACGGTAAACAAAGACACGCAGTCCTTTGGCAAAACCATTGTAAAAGCAGATGCGTCAACTGCCTATATCGCAATTGACTTTGTCAAACAATACTCGGATTTCCAGTATTCCTATTATGAAGATCCAAACCGCGTTGTCCTGACAAATGCATGGGGTGATTATACAACCGCTTCTGCAAAGCAGAAAACAGAGATCCGTTACCAGGGTGGCATCAAGAGTCCGATTCTTACCGAAGCTGACAAAAATACCCAGTTAACCGTCTTAGAACCTGGCGATACCTGGACAAAAGTTGCAACCGCAGACGGTTACATCGGATATATCAAATCCAACAAGCTTGGTGCAAGTTCCACAACAACACTTTCCAGTGATTATGTGGCAGAAGAATTTTCTCATATCACCAAAGATTACCGGATCAATATGGCATGGCACCAGGTTACGAACCAGTCAGCCAATGATAACCTTGCTTCCATATTACAGAAAGCAAAGGGAATCAATGTTCTCTCTCCAACCTGGTTTTACTTAAATGACAACAACGGCAACATTGCTTCTTTGGCAAGCTCCACTTATGTTGATTACTGTCACCAGAACGGAATTGAAGTCTGGGCACTGATCAGCAATCTGGAAAACGACAGTGTCAATACCGCAGAAGTTCTTTCCCATACTTCTTCGCGAGATAATCTGACAAATAATATTATCTCTGCTGCCATCCAGTACAATTTGGACGGTATTAATGTTGACTTCGAGGCATTGAACGCAGAGGCAGTTGGTAATTCCTACATCCAGTTTATCCGTGAATTATCATTAAAATGCGCAAACAACGGCATTGTGCTCTCCGTCGACAATTATGTTCCAAGTGATTACACTGCATTTTACAACCGTGCAGAACAGGCTCTCTTTGCCGACTATGTTGTGATCATGGCTTATGACGAACATTACGCTGGTTCCACAGAGGCTGGCTCTGTCGCTTCCATCGGTTTTGTAACCGACGGTGTAGAAAATACTTTAAAGGAAGTTCCGGCAGATCAGGTAATCCTCGGTATGCCATTTTATACAAGAGTCTGGTCTGAAACACCAATTGAATCCGATTCAACCGCAACCGATGAGACGGACGTAGCAGTTGACTATACATTGTCCTCCTATGCAACGAATATGACAGAAGTACAGAAGCTCATCAGTGCAAACGGAGCACAGCCTGTATGGTTAGACGACATCGGACAGAATTATGTTGAATATCAGAATGGCGGTGTCAATTACAAAATCTGGATTGAGGATGCCACTTCTTTAGAGAAAAAGCTTACCGTTATGGATACTTACAATCTCGCCGGTGGTTCTTTCTGGAAGCTTGGTATGGAAGATTCCTCTATCTGGGATACGATCATTAAGTATATTAACTAAATTTTCAATATTTTTGAAACTGCAACATGAAATATTCATGCATAACCATATAATTAAAATATGATCATTCATATCTCCCACAGTTTGTGAATACTATATACAAACAAACTGTGGGATTTTTTTATGAAAAAAAAGATAGAATTGCTTATGGGACTGTGCATCCTCCTCTGTGCCTTTGTCCTTGCACGCAAAAGCGCTGTTTTCGTCCAAAGTGAACGTGCAGGATCTGCGCCTTTGTGTATTGTTGTCGATGCCGGTCATGGTGGGGATGACCCCGGAAAAATTGGAATCAATGACGCTTTAGAAAAAGATATCAACCTTCAGATTGCCTTAAAACTCCAAAAACTTTTAGAGCAGAATAACATAAAGGTGGTCATGACACGCGACACCGACCAAGGGTTATATTCTGACGGTGCAACCAACAAAAAAGCCGAAGACATGCAGACTCGCTGTAAGATTATCGAAGATTCTGATGCACTCTTTACCGTAAGTATTCATCAGAACAGTTACACTTCCCCGGAAATTCAGGGAGCACAGGTATTTTACTATGGTCAGTCTGAAACCGGAAAAAAACTTGCAGAAACTCTCCAGTCCGCGCTGATCAAACAGGTTGATCCTGATAATCACCGCGAAGCCAAAGCAAATGAAAGCTATTATCTCCTGAAAAAAACACCCACACCTACGGTTATCGTAGAATGTGGGTTTTTAAGTAATCCTGCCGAAGCTGAGCTGCTCTTGCAGGACGAATATCAGGATAAATTAGTAAATGCCATTTACTCTGGCATTGAAACTTACCTTGGATCATTGTAATTATTCAAATTCCCGGATTGTTTTTAAAAATGCTTCCGCAATATGGTATAAACGGGCAGTCTGCACTTTGTATACAGAATCCTCTTTTTCTCCTTCTGTGGACTGTCCATCCTTATTTGCTTCACTTGCAGAAGCTGCCGGATCATTGACAGAAGTGGTACTTCCACTCTTTCCGGTAGCAACACCAGAAAAATGATTCAGATCAAGAGCTTTTTCCACTGCAACCCGCAGATCCACCGGCTCTGTATTTCCCTCCTGAATGGAAGCCGCCAGATTTCCTATCTGATCTGCCAGAAGATCTCTGGTCTCCTGTCTGTCAGTCACAACCAGACCGCTGATTCCTTCCTCTTTTGCCTGGAAGGTCGCTGCGATTTTTCCTGCCATCTCACTCTCTAACATAACATCCACGATTCCTTTTGTCTCCACACCGCGGACAATCTTTAAAGAAACATTGGTCACTTTATCCCCAACCAGAACCGGAATGGAATACTGTTCCTTTTTCGATAATGTCTGGTTAATGGATAGTTTTGCCTGCATCAGACGCATCTCCCGCACATCAATGCTGGTCACTTCATCGCTGGAGATCATTGTTTTCATTACATTTTCTGCAACTTTTCCAAGAGTCTCCTGCACTTCGGCTAACGCTTCCGGCTCTGAAACTGCCTCTCCAAAATCCTCAATGATATCCTCTTTTATAGCTTCTATATCCTCTGCCGTAATCTTTTTATCCCGGTTTGAGCTGGTGCTTTCCTCACCAAAGATCTGACGGAACAACTGATTCCGGTTTGTCATCACCGCATTTAACGCATTGACATTGAGCGCTGTATTTGGCAGATCAAACTGCTCTAAGATCCGGTATATTTCATCCGGAGCAGCAGCTGCTTTTTGTACCATTTGCATCTGTTCCTGCAAATATTCACTTTCCGCTGCCGCATCCGTGTCTGCTGTCTCCGCAAGCGCCCTTGCGAACTCCTCCGGTGTCATATTCTGCCAATCCGGATATTTATCAAATACCTGCTGCAGTCTGCCCGGTGTCAGAAAATCCGATGCATCACGCATACAGTTCGTCTGATAAGCAGTCTCAATCTGATCTGTAATAGAATTGGTGCTCGTTGTCTGCGTTTCTGTCTCTCCGTAATCGTCATTCACAGAAATATCCATGCGGCTCGTTTTATGTGATGACCGAACTGCAGTCAGCAGATTTTTCATCGTCATCTCTGCTCCCTGATTGACTAATGCACCGATTGCCGCGCCATCTGTCTGCTCTACCTGATGAATCAGCCTGTAAATTCCGATGTAGGAGCTCCGTTCTTCCTCGGTAATCTGATTATTTTTTTCCAGTTTATACAGATATTCACTGAATTTCTGATTTTCGTCTTTTGAAACCTCTGTTTTTATCTGCTCTGCGACACGATTCAGATCAGAGATCTTCATTTCCAACGGATTGATTCCCTGCTTGATCAACTGTGTGACAACTGCCGGAGTCATATTTTTAAACATCCGCTGTACTTCCTCATCAGCTGCTTTCATCTGCAAAATGGATTCTTCGGTAATGTCAATTCCATTGTAGCCAAGGATACGCACCGCACGGCGGTTGTCTTCCGTTGCCTCTATGCCAAGGTCTTTTAAAATATCATCTACGTTCCGGAACGCTTTCTGTATGGAATCTCCCATATCTGCACGTGGAGCCGTCATTAATGTCTCATACTGCTCTCCTGCCTTTTCCAGTGCAGATTTCATCTGGCTTCCCTGCTCATAAGCTCCCTCAATTGTAGAAACATCCGCATCCGGAATACCGAGCACATAAGCCGGAACCTGTCCTAACTGTTCCACTTTTCCGGCTGTCTCTGCAAAAAGCGCCACGTTCTCAGGAGAAGCATCTGCCCCCTGCGCTTCGAGCAGATTCGCGTAATACTGGTTCTCCATATTTTTTAATTCATCTACCAGTCTGACTAACGGTTCTGTATCAATGGATATGCCTTTCTTTAAAAGTGCATAGTTCGCCTCAGCAGACATCGCTAAGCGTGCTTCCTCTAACTGTCTTTTTGCAGTGAGAAGTTCTAAGCCCTTATCGGTATAAGCGTTCTGATCTCCTGTGCCACTCTCTGTATCTTTTCCACGGTTTTCTGCTGCCTTGGCAAGGTTATCCACAGTCAGTTCCATGTCATGGTTCACAACATAAGCCACATCTTCTTCTGTGGCATTGTTGATCACATCTGCCGCACGCTGTGCCTGATCTTTCAGACTGTAACCTTCTGCCACCATTGCATCCTTTGGCATATTTCCCGCAGTGATCGCATCTGCGATCTGTTCCATTGCCTGTGATGCATCCATTGGAAATTGCAGTGCTTTTAAATCCTCATAGTAAGTCAGGTTTTCTTCTGTAAGCGGGATCTCATTCTGGATCAGCCACTGACAGTCAGCCATTGTATTTTCATTTACCGGAAGCCCCATAGAAACCAGCATACTCTGAATCTGTCCCGACAGTTCCTCCATATCTTCTGCCGTCTGTCCTGCATACGCTGCACTTCCGGAAAA
The DNA here is from genome assembly GCA_900542495.1 of uncultured Roseburia sp. GTDB lineage: Bacteria > Bacillota > Clostridia > Lachnospirales > Lachnospiraceae > Roseburia. The sequence continues at coordinate 42,462 of UQNW01000015.1, read as the reverse complement.
TTGCGCCATATACAGATTCTCTATCGTTGGCTGCAACTGGTTATCCAGCATATATTTGATTGCACCATCCGTCATAGGCTGTAACATCTGTAACTGTTCAAATGCCTCGACACTCATTGCAATATTGTCATCCGTTGCCGGAAGGTCAGCATCTTTGAATGCCTGCTCCAACTGGCTTGCTAAAGCAGCACTTCCTGTCATTGCCTCTAATTCTGCTGCATCAAGATCATCCCCGAACACTTCTTTTCCTGCTTTTGCAAGCTGCATTTTGATTTTGTCCGTCACCGTAATGATCGTATGCGAATCTGTGGAGTCCAGAGAAAAACCTTCCTCCTGCATCTTCGCATAGTCTTCTTCCGAAGCCGTATTCGATAAAACCGCCATCTGATTCTTGCGGTCAAATGCATCCATTTCGGAACTTTCCTCAATCTTTTCGGCTATGGACTTTTTCTCCTCCTTCGCAGGATTCGCATAAGTCGTATCTTTCATCTGCACCGATGTCTGCTTGCCACTCACACTTTTTGTCGTCTTCGCATTTTCTGCCACAATCCCGAAAGCCGTCTTAACCTCTGTTCCCGCTTTCTTCTGCATTGCCTCTAAAATCTGATTCTGCTGTTCTACTCTCATCTATTTCTATCTCCTGTCCGGATCATCATACTTTTCACTGTTATTTATATCGGAATTTTTTCTGTTTTCTTGACCTCACACTCTGGTGTTATATTTGTTACGTGCTATAATATACTTATATCTTGATCTGTGAACAGATCAAAAGGAGACAATATTATGTGGTTTATTTTCGCTTTATTATCCGCCGTATTTGCTGCGCTGACTTCCATTCTTGCCAAAGTCGGTATTGACGGTGTCAATTCCAATCTTGCCACAGCGATCCGTACCGTGGTGGTTGTCGTTATGGCATGGGGAATGGTATTTCTGACAAGCGCGCAGACTGGGCTTTCCCAGATCAGCAGAAAAAGCTGGATATTCCTTATTTTGTCAGGACTGGCAACAGGAGCATCCTGGCTGTGCTATTACAAAGCACTGCAGATTGGAGATGCATCCAAGGTTGTTCCAATCGATAAATTAAGTGTCGTTATTACGTTGGTACTGGCTTTTCTGTTCCTGCATGAAGATTTCACGGTAAAATCCCTGATCGGATGTATTCTGATCGGCGCCGGCACATTATTCATGGTTTTGTAGACATCTTATCACTATGCTGCCACAATCATTTTGGCATATCACCAGCACAAATCGAACATAAAAGAAGCCGGCTATTCCAAGCCGACTCCTTTAAATTTCAATCCTCTAGTATTTAAACACTGCCACTCCATAACCCGAAAGCGGATATGCAAACGAATACTCTCTTCCATCACACTCTGATTTCACTGCTTTATATGATACCGGTTTCTCGGTTCCTTCTCCGCCAAATTCAGCAGAATCACTGTCTAATACCAGCTTATACGTCTTTTTCTTCGGCACACCGACACGGTAATCCGGTCGGGCAACCGGTGTAAAGTTACATACAAACAACATATTATTCTTGCCGTCTTTGCTCTTGCGGACAAAGCTGTAAATACTGCGGTCTGCATCATCTGCATTGATCCATTCAAATCCTGCCCAGCTGCTGTCTAATTCATAAAGGCATGGATTCTTCTGATAAAGATGAAGAAGCGCTTTTACCCAGTCCTGCATATGTTTATGATCCGGATTTTCAAGCAGATACCAGTCTAACTCTCTTGCCTCGCTCCACTCCTGAAGCTGTGCAAATTCCTGTCCCATGAACAAAAGCTTTTTGCCCGGGTGGCCAAGCATGAACGCATAGCCAACCATAAGATTCTGGAATTTGTCTCTGCCAAGTCCCGGCATCTTATTGAGCATGGAGCATTTTAAATGCACCACTTCATCGTGCGACAATACGAGAATATAATGTTCACTCTCATTGTAGCTCATGGCAAATGTCATTTTATGGTGGTTATTCTTTCTGAAATATGGATCTAACTTCATATAATCTAAGAAGTCATGCATCCAGCCCATATTCCACTTGTAACTAAAATTCAGTCCATCTTCTTCAACCGGTCCTGTCACTTTCGGCCACGCAGTGGATTCCTCTGCGATCACAACTGCTCCGTGGTTCCGTCCAAGGATCAGTGTGTTGATATGTTTGAAAAACTCGATTGCTTCGAGATTCTTGTTATCTCCATACTGGTTGCGCACCCACTGTCCTTCTTCTTTTCCATAGTCCAGATATAACATGGAAGCAACCGCATCTACACGAAGTCCGTCAATATGATAGTGCTCCACCCACATTAACGCACTGCCGATCAGGAAATTCTTGACCTCATTTTTGCCATAGTCGAAAATCTTAGTTCCCCAGTCCGGATGCTCGCCTTTTCTCGGATCTGCATATTCGTACAGACAGGTTCCGTCAAATTCAGCCAGACCATGTGCATCTTTCGGGAAATGTGCCGGTACCCAGTCTAAGATCACGCCGATTTTATTCCTGTGGCACTCATTGATAAAATGCGCAAAATCCTCAGGTTTTCCATAACGGGAGGTCGGTGCATAATAGCCGGTTACCTGATATCCCCACGAACCGTCAAACGGATATTCTGAAATACCCATTAACTCGATATGTGTATATCCCATTTCTTTTACATATGGGATCAGATATGTCACAAGATCCCTGTAACTGTAAAATCCGTCGTCTTCCCTGCCCGGATGACGTTTCCATGAACCCGGATGAACTTCATAAATTGCCATTGGCTGTGCGTAAACATCCTCTTCCGCCTTGCGCTCTTCCATCCACTTGCTGTCTGTCCATTTGAAATGATCAATATCTGCAATTGCAGAAGCTGTTCCAGGTCGTAGTTCTGCGTAATTCGCATAAGGATCTGCTTTATACAGACGTTTTCCGTCTTTTGTCTCAATCAGATACTTATACAATTCCCCCTCTTTCACACCCGGAATAAACAGTTCAAAAATTCCCATTGTCTCCGGCTCTAAGCGCACCATCTCATTCGCCGTCTCGTTCCAGCCATTAAAGGAACCGATTACAAAAACTCTCTGCGCATTCGGCGCCCACAAGTCGAAGAATACTCCCTTAACTCCTTTTACCTCTGCAAAATGTGCGCCCAGCTTCCGATAAATCTCGTAATGTGTCGCCTGACCGAACAGATAACGGTCTAATTCCGTAAAATTTGCCATAAGCCTTACCCCTCTTTACTTCTATCTCTAAATCACAGCTTCTCTGTGATCTTTCTTCTTTAGTCGAAGTCTTTCTCCCGCAAAATGATGTAATCATCATCATCATATCTTCTGGATGTAATAATACTGAACGCCTTTTTCAGACCACCCTTTTCTGAATGAGCCACCGCTTTATCGACGATCTCTTTTACCTCTGTCAGCGTTGTCTCCCTGTCTGCATGCTCAATATTACTGATGCTGTTATATAAAGCCAGCACACCCATCTCGTCAATTGTGTAACCTAATTCATTTGCATAGGATTTTGCAAATGAAACTAACTCGTCGCTTGTAAAAATAGGAATATTGATCTTCTCGGAAAACTTCGCTGCAAACCCCTCATCTCTGGATAAAGCTTTCTGGATTCCATGCTTGGTATCTTCGATGATCACCAATACTCCGCTTCTATCCTGCTCTAATAACAGAGAGAGTTTTAACGCTGTCTCTTTGGATAAATCTCCGGCTTTTTCAATGATCAGACAGCCTCCTGCCACTTTTTTCAATAAGGCTGCGACGTCCTTCTGGTTTAAGGCAGATGCCTCGATCTTACCGATCTTGCCGTTTGGTTTTCCGGTTTCTTTCTGCAAAGCCTTGATCATGCTTGTGGCAAGTACCGTCTTACCGCTTCCGGAACCACCCTGAATGATCATATTTCCGGTTCCTGCTGTCGTTCCTTTTGTCAGGTGTAAGGATGCACCTGTGAGTGCCTGACAGAGCTGTTCTTCCATACCCTTGATCGGTACAAAATATGTAAAAATCTCTTTTAATTCTTTAGAAAGCTTGTTGATCGTATCCGGTGTCTCAAATGCCTCCGGCTCTGCGATCGTCGGAAGGACTTCTTCTTCCTTCTCCTCTTTTCCAAGGTCTAGATCAGCCGGCAGTTCGATTTCCGGTAATTCCTCTTTTTCTACGGATTCCTTTGCCATCTGGCGTGCTGTTTCTGCTAAGATTGCAGCTTCCACATCTTCTGCCGAAGTCTGTGTATCGCTGCTATCCTCCGCTGCAACTTTCGCATAATCAGCAAAAGCCTCCACCGTTCCCTCTGTCTGCTCTGCAAAAGAGGTTACTGTCTCCTGTGGCAGATTGGCATCTAGTTCTTCGAAGTCTTCTTCCTCCCAGTTGCTGTCGATATCGTCTAAGCCCTCTGGCATTGCGATCTCCGGGAGTTTTTCATCTGTCATGAACTCCTGCACACCTGCCGCCACAATGTTCTCTGCCGCAGCATCTCCTACGTTTGTCATATAATCTCCAACCGGAGATGCTCCGACAGCGGCAAGCTGTTCATCCATCTGTGCATTTTCATCATTCAGACGGTCAATCTCCTGCTGCAGAATCTGGTTCATATTCGTAACCATTGCTACCGCATTGTCGTTTGGCTGACCATCCTTACTCAGATATTTCTGATCTAAAAGATCCTTTGGTGTCAAGCCGGAATCTAACATCGGAATGACATCTGCAAGGCGTCCCATCAGTTCTTCTGCTTCCTGAAGTGCTCTCGCCTTCGCAGACTCCAACTTTCTCTGCTCTGCTTCCTGAAGTGCTGCCTCTGCGGCACGCTTGGTCTTCTCCCAGTCTGCTAACACATCCTCAATGCTCATCTGTCCGGATACCTGTGGCTCTGCCACTCTGCCTCCCTGCATATAAAGGCTCATCTGACCGTCCTCATCCACTAACATCTCCTGAAAATTGGATTTTAAGGAATTGTCAATCTCCTCATCCGTTTCTATATGCTGGTAAATCTCTTCTTCCTGCGGAACTTCCTCTTTCTCGGATGGAATCTGGAGGTACGGGATATCCTCTACCAGTTTCTTGATGTTATCCATTGTATCATTGACTGCCTCTTTTTCTGTGGCATTCATGATCTCCTGCATGCTTTTTTGTAATTCTTCCTGCAGATTCTGTGTATTAAAACGTTCTGCGGACATCTTCACATCTTTGATCTGTACCGGTTCCGGCACGATCTCACCGGATTCTAACTGGTCTTCCGGTCTCACTTCCACAACGCCGTCATGTCTCTGACGGAATGTGCGGTACTTGTCTTCCTGCTGTTTCGTCAGTGGCTGGTATAGCATCTTTAATTCTAATGCGCGCTCCACATATGGGCCTTCCCCAAACCATAAGATCAGCTCATCGCATGCCTCGATACATTTCTCGCTCATTCCTGCTTTGTGATACAGGTATGCAAGTTCATAAGCCCATTCCTCAGAATATTCCTGTTCTTTCAATTCTTCCAGAATGCCAATAAGGGTGCCGATATCTGCACCCTGCGCTTTGCTTATCTCATATTTTAAAACGTATTTTAAATTATCATGCGGCGCGATCTCCACGAACTCCTGATAATACTCTTTTGCTTCATCAAAGCTCTTTGTCTTGATCGCCACCTCAGCAAGACGGTATATGATCATTCTGCCGATTGGCGACTTGTCATAAGCCGTCAGCAGAACGTCCTTGCTCTCATCATAACGCCCTACTTTTTCATAGATTTCCCCTACTTTTACCAGAGCATTAATATTCTTTATCTTACGCCAGTTGATCGTATCTGCAATCTCAGCCGCGTCTTCGTATTTTCCTTCGGCTGTGAGAGATTTCATCTGATCCAGCTTTAATTTGTATTCATATTTATCCAATTCTGCCACCTCAAACTGTGCATTTTTGCGTATGCTACGGCACTTATTTTTGTACCTTTTCGCTTTGTCTATGTTAACCTTAAGTTTATCATAGGCACAAATAGATGTCAAAAATTATCATGCTTTCCCTGCCGGTTTTTCATCCTCTTTTTTGTTTTCTTTTTCCACTTCATAAACAGGCTGATTTGTATGCTTGTCAATGCGTTCAAGGTTTACATAATCTATCTCTGTTTCCGGAATACCACGTTTTTTCAAAAAGTAGGTGACAACTTTTGAAACAATGTAATAAATGACTGCCATGATCGGCACACCGAGCAGCATTCCCGGGAATCCCCATAAACCACCGAATACCAGAATCGCAAACACAACCCAGAAAGAAGAAAGTCCGGTCGAATCACCTAAAATCTTCGGTCCGATGATATTTCCGTCCACCTGCTGTAAAATAATGACAAAAATAAGGAAATACAATCCCTGTATCGGATTCTGCAGCACGATAATGATAAAAGAAGGAATCGCACCGATAAATGGTCCAAAAAATGGAATGATATTGGTCACTCCGATGATCACTGCAACCAGCATGGTATCCGGCATTTTCATAATGGCGAGCACAATATATGCGATCACGCCGATGATAGCCGAATCAAGGATTTTTCCGCTGATAAATCCACCAAAGATCTCATTGCTCTTTCTTACTGTCTCAACAACAACGTTAGCTCTGACCGGTTTAAACACTGCATATATGATCTTCTTAGCCTGTCCTGCGAACTTCTCCTGACTTGCCATTACATACACGGAAATGATCAGTCCGACTAAAATATTGATCACAAACTTCACTCCGGTGATCACTCCACTGGTGATAGAAGAAATGTAAATCTCTGCCTGTGGAAGCAAGGTGTTTTTCATCCAGTTTTCGAAGAAATTGCTTGCCTGTGTGATCAGTTGCTCTGCAATATCTGCAATCTGGCTGTCGCCTTTTGCAAAATCATTGATCCAGTCGATGAGTGACCGTACTTCTGCCGGAAGTGTTGTAATAATGCTCTGGATACTCTGGATGATTGACGGCACGATTGCCGCAATAAGCAGTACAACAATGAGCACTAAAAATAATAATGCGCCCGCGATTGCAAGTCCTCTGGATACACTTTTTGCCTTCTTCTCACTCTTCATCTTCTTACGAAGCAGTGAAAGCAGCTTTCCATCTATGAGCTTCATCAGTGGATTCAGGAGATACGCCACGGCCAGACCAATAATGATCGGCTGTAAAATGTAAGTCAGTTTCTTCCAGAAATCTGCGAACCCATTGTAACGGTATATGATAAAGAAAAATAGAATACAGCAACAGAACGTAATAAAAATAGCTAACGCTATAATTGTGATCTGTTTCAAATGAAATTCATCTGCTTTTTTTGTCTTTGGTGTCTGTGTCTGCTCGTTTTGTTTTTGTTCTTCCACCTTGTGATCTCCTTTTTGCCTGCTTGAAGTCTGCTTTTTTGCCAGCACATTTTATGCTTCCAGAATACAAATTCATGCTTTTATATGTTTATTTTAACGCAAAAACAGAGAACTGTCACTAAGCAGTCCTCCGTTTTTATTATCTTTTTAGAATTTAAAATTAACCTCTGTAATAATTGATCAGACAGCCCTTTAAAATAATCTCGCGCTCATCATCTGTAAGTGCGTCCATATGCAGACTGAATGGTTTCAGTTCGCCGTCCTTTACTGCATAAGCCTGAATCTCTGACTGTTTTTCCTCGATTGCTTTCCGGATCTCCGGGATGAAAAGGTAATCCAGGTTCTGGAATGGAAGATCACCCTTCTCAATAATGAATGGTAACATTCCCCAGTTGATCAGGTTCGAACGATAACGCTTGGTTGCATACTCATTTGCGATATTTGCCCAGCCGCCAAGTACCTTCTGGCAGGAAGCAGCCTGTTCTCTTGCGGAACCGTCGCCCGGTTTTACTGCAAAAATCGTGCTTCCGAAACCTGCGTAACCTTTCTCTTTTCTCGCTTTCTCACCGAAATCAGGATAAACGGTCTTGATCGTATCGATTACTGCCTGTAATTCCGGTACTGCCTCTACCGGACACTCACCAGCTTCCACTGCTTTCTCTGCTTTCTGGATCTCTTTTGCACGTCCCACATAAAGCGGATCTTTTCTGGAAAGTGCAAACTCTGCAAGTCCAAGCGGATTGGAACGGAAGGATGATGTCTCACCGGACGGGATCAGTTCATCTGTTGTCGTTACCGGATCATGGATCTCGGAAACAACTTTTAATACCATATGCTCTGGCAATGCGCTCATTTTTGGCCAGTCCTTAATGTTTGGTCCAAACTGGATCTCAACACTTGGATCTGCCACGCCCTTGCTGTCAAAGACACGGTTCTCGTAAATCTTCTTATCGAAGAAATATTTTGGTTTTGTATAATCAACGTCTAAGTCTGTAGCAGCGGTCAGATATCCTTTGTTTGCTGCGGTAGCTGCGATAGATCTCGCATCCATAAGTGCCACCGATGCGACCTGTCCTTTCTGAACCTTGGAACCTTCTCTGTTCGGGAAGTTTCTTGTGGAGTGACGGATTGAGAATGCGTTGTTTGCAGGAGTATCTCCGGCGCCAAAGCAAGGACCGCAGAACGCTGTTTTGACGATCGCTCCTGTCTCCATCAGGCTTGCCACTGCACCATTTTTTACAAGTTCCATATAAATCGGTGTACTTGCCGGATATACGCTTAAGGTAAATTCATCCGGTCCGATGCTTGCACCCTTTAAGATATCTGCTGCATCACAGATGTTCTCAAATCCACCGCCAGCACAGCCTGCAATAATTCCCTGATCTACATAAAGCTTTCCGTTTCTTACTTTGCTCTTTAAATCTAACTTGACTGCTCCGTCAAAGCTGACCTCTGCACGTTTTTCACAGTCATCTAAAATATCCATTAAGTTCGCATTCAGTTCTTCGATCGTGTAGGTGTTGCTTGGGTGGAACGGCATTGCGATCATTGGTTTGATCTGGCTGAGGTCAATCTCGATCATTCCGTCATAGTAAGCAACATCCCCCGGATTCAGCTCTTTGTAAGCCTCTGGTCTTCCGTGGATCGCATAGAAATCCTGTACTTTTGCATCGGTTCTCCAGATTGAAGACAGGCAGGTTGTCTCCGTTGTCATAACGTCCACGCCGATACGGAAATCAACGCTTAAGTTCGATACGCCCGGTCCGACAAACTCCATGACTTTATTCTTCACGTAGCCTTTGTCGAATACCTCTCCGATAATGGCAAGCGCAACATCCTGAGGACCTACGCCCTTCTGTGGTGTACCGGTCAGATAAACACCGACAACGCCCGGCATATCAATATCATATGTCTTATTTAATAACTGTTTTACAAGCTCCGGTCCGCCTTCGCCGACCGCCATGGTTCCTAATGCACCGTAACGGGTATGGGAATCAGAACCTAAGATCATGGCTCCGCTCTCAGCTAACATCTCTCTTGCAAACTGGTGGATAACTGCCTGATGTGGTGGAACGTAAACTCCGCCATACTTTTTCGCACAGGTAAGTCCAAACATGTGGTCATCTTCGTTGATCGTACCGCCGACTGCACACAAACTATTGTGGCAATTTGTCAGAACATACGGCATTGGAAAACGCTCTAATCCGGATGCTCTTGCTGTCTGGATAATTCCTACAAATGTAATATCATGGGAAGTAAGCTTGTCAAATCTTACCTGAAGCTTATCCATATTTCCTGAAGTATTATGTTTTTTCAAAATACCATAAGCGATCGTATTTCCGGCTGCCTGTTCTTTCGTAACAGCTTTTCCGGTCTTCTGCTGTACTTCGGCTGCATCTGTCATAATCTCTTGTCCGTTTACAAGGTAAACGCCGCTATCATATAATTTCATACGTTCCTCCATCCCAGTCTCCGGCAATGCGTTCTGCATCTGCCTTTTCTGCGCACTTTTATATGAATTATAAAGATAGTCCATGTAAAAATCAAGGCTTTCATACACTAATTTAATAAATCAATTATTTATCCCTTGAACCAGGTTTCCTATTACATAAAAAAGAACTCCTGGAATCCCAAAAGTTCTTTCTCTTCTAAATGATCGTTTTCAATCCGGCAAGTGTGTCAAATTTTGCATACAAAAGCTTTGCTGTCTCCTCGTCCGGCTCCGTCAGATCCGGCACCATTACAACAGACAGTCCGGCGCGGTATGCGGATAAAATCCCATTCGGCGAATCCTCAACTGCAATGCAGTCCTTGGGTCTCTCGTGGATCTGCTCACATGCATAAAGATACACATCCGGCTCCGGTTTTCCGTTTTTTACAGTTGTTGCACTCACGATCTGATCAAATTTATCGTAAATCCCGATCTGCGTCAGGTATTGTCTGGTGCGCTCCGGGTCGGTCGCTGTCGCAACTGCCGTTTTGATCTTTTTTGTGCGGAGATAATCTAAGATCTCATCCACGCCCGGTTTTTTCTCGATCCCATTTTTCTCGATATGCTCTTTCATGAGCTGTTTCCGTCTCGCCCGGATTGCCTCATAGTCAAAGTCCGGTCCGAATATATTCTGCAGATAAGGACCTGCAAACTTTGAAGCCAGACTGCGGATTGCGAGTCCGTGCTCCCTTGTCACCGCAAACCCTGCTTCCCTTGCCGCCTGCTGCCAGTAAACATTCAGCCATTTTTCCGTATCGATCAACACGCCGTCCATATCAAAAATTACTGCTTTTATCATTCTTCGTTCGTCTGCTCCCCTGGTTCTAACTCTTCAATCTCATATTCTGTCTCGTCTGCCGCATCTGTCTGTTCTATCGCCTTGCTGTTTTCATCTGCATACTGTGGAAAAGTGATCGCAGCCTTAAACAGATCACCGTCCACTGTAATATCGAATGTTCCGCCCATTAAGACTGTCAGGCTCTTTGCGATAGAAAGTCCAAGACCGCTTCCCTCTGTCGTTCTCGACGAATCTCCGCGGATAAAACGTTCGGTCAGATCTCCTGCGTTGCTGTTTTCCCTTGCAAGCGACCGCTCCGATACATTCTTAATGGAAAAAATGACTTTTTCCTCCGCATACGCAATGTCAACATACACCCGCGTTTTTTCGAGTGCATACTTTGCAACATTATTATAAAGGTTTTCAATGACACGGTAAAGCTGTCTGCCGTCCGCACGGATCAGCACTGCGGTCTTCGGCAGCTTAGTTACGATCGTAAGCTCTTTCTGCTCAAATTTCTCATTGAACTCTCCACTTGTCTGGTAAACAAGTTCCACAAGGTCAATGACCTGCATATCCAGTTTTACATTGCCGGAGCTGATCTTCGAAGCCTCCACAAGATCGGCTGTCAGTTGTTTTAACCGCTGTGACTTTTCATCTAAAATCTTAATATATCCCTGCACACGCTCATTGTCGATTTTTTCCAGTTTGATAAGGTTTACATAATTAATAATCGATGTCAGTGGTGTTTTAATATCGTGCGATACATTCGTGATAAGGTCTGCCTTCATGCGCTCATTTTTCGTGCTGTCGTCCACCGCATGCAAAAGTCCCTCTCCGATATTATTGATCGCTTCCGCAAGGCTTCTCTCTTCCCCGTGCAATTCTTCCAGATCGATCTTCTCTGAGAGTGCCCCGTCACGGATCTTCTCAACTCCCTGCCGGATCTGGTACTGTTCCACTGTTTTTCGCAGGATCATATAACATTCCCATGCGGAAAATAAAAGCAGTAACAATAACGCGATCACATTCTGGTAATAAAAGGCTCCTACCGCCAGAATAAAGCAGACTGCCATATGCCCGGCAAACAACAGGATCACACGCACCGTTGTCTTTCTCTTGGCAAATACTTTGCGGACTCCTCTTTCCAGCCAGCACGCAAGGCTTGTCTCCCAGAGCATTTCCGCCTTCATCCTGCGCACCATGCTCAGGTAAAAAACAAGGAACAATCCGTCAATCACAAGGCTCACCGTTCCGGACGCCACGATAATGCCGTAAACTGCCCACTCATCGCTGTTTACTTTTGCGATCAGTATCACAAATTCAACCATTACAAAAATAAACGCAGCCACTAAAATCTCCGTCTTGATCTTGTCGATCGGGTTTAAATGGATCTGGCTCTCGCCTGTGCGCCGTCCTGTTGCAAGCGTCAGATATACCAGTGAGATGATCCAGCCCATGAGACTGACCAGTCCGCTGAAAATGCACACTTTGATCCACGGATGAAGCTGCTGGTATTCCTGGGATGCCTCATAAATATCATCCACCGCAGACAGCTCTGTATCAATTCCGATGATCAGCGTCATGTCCTCTGCCGGCCAGTTCATCTGATTGCCGCCACCGAAAAAGTAATCCGCCATACCATTAATATCCGTGCCAAACTCTTTATCCACAAGATCATAAATGAGATAATTTCCCATGGTCTTTGCTTCCAGAAGCACGGCTTCCGCATCAAATTCCTGTCCGTCCTCGGTGTCCGGCTGGTTTGTGTACCACGCCTCACCAATCCGGTACCAGTAACAGAAATTGCTGTCATCATTTTTAAATTCATTCGTGTACTGCAGATAGCGTTTATTTTCCTCCGAAGTTCTGTCTTCGCCCTTGATCAGCAGGCGCAGATAGTCGCTTAAATCATTGCATTTGTTCTCAATACACTTTGTATAATAACCGGAATCCAAAAACTCCTCTGTTCCGATGTCCGACAGTTCAAAAATATTTTTGCTCAGCATGGACGCCAGCAGAAAAACGGAGATTGTCAGAACTACCGTAAAAAACAGATGTAAAATAAGTCCTGTCAGTTTTGTTCCGTAGGAATAAGGATGATTTTCCATATCGTTCTCCTTACTTGTAAAACATTAATTCTTATCAATCTTATAGCCTACGCCCCAGACAACTTTCAGATATCTCGGCTCTTTCGGATTGATCTCGATCTTCTCACGGATATGACGGATATGTACGGCAACCGTATTGTCCGCGCCGATCGCATCCTCATTCCAGATACTCTCATAGATCTGGTTAATGGAAAAAACTTTTCCCTGATTCTTCACCAGAAGCAATAAAATGTTATATTCGATCGGTGTAAGCTTTACCACCTCGCCGTCCACCGTCACTTCTTTCAGATCATCATTGATGCTCAAACCGCCCACTGTATAAACACTGTCGCCGGACTCTGTTGCATTTCCAAGCTGTGTGTAGCGGCGAAGCTGGGATTTTACCCGCGCAACAAGCTCTAACGGATTGAACGGTTTCTCCACATAATCATCTGCACCGATATTAAGCCCTAAGATTTTATCGGAGTCCTCTGTCTTTGCGGATAAAATAATGATCGGGATACTGCTGTTCTCGCGGATTTTCAAAGTCGCGCGGATTCCGTCTAACTTCGGCATCATAACATCCATGATCAGAAGATGTACTTCGTTGTTCTTTAAGATTTCAAGTGCTTCCTCTCCGTCATACGCCTTTAATACATGAAACCCTTCCTGCTGCAGGTAAATCTCGATTGCTTCCACGATCTCTTTATCATCATCACACACTAATATCGTCTGCATAATAAATCCTCCCAATATTTTAATCATCGTCAAAAAATTCACATATTTTTCTCATTGTAAATAAAATAAAACTGTCCGACCGTTATCTCAGTCTGAACAGTTTTATTTTATCAGTTAAAAAAGTATTTTAATAGTAGAGAAATCTTAATTGTGTCTTAATTTCTGTTTTTCTAGCAGATCTCTGCACCGCTTGGCATTTTCTTCTCCGGAACCATTAATGCAAGTTCACCGTTCTCATCCTCTGCGCAGAGCAGCATACCCTCTGATACGACCCCTGCAAGTTTTGCCGGTTTTAAGTTCACTAATACCATGACTTTTTTGCCGACCATTTCTTCCGGTGTGTAATGTTTGCGGATACCGGAAACAATCTGTTTTACCTGACTTCCGATCTTTACCTGGGAGCAAAGTAATTTCTTTGATTTTGGAACGGCTTCACAGGCAATGATCTCACCTACCTGGAACTGCATTTTCATAAAATCATCATACTCGATTTCTTCTTTTGGTTCAATATCGATCACGGATTCTCCTGCTTCTTCTGTTTCCCCGGTTTCGCCTGCAAGCTTCTTCTGCTCTGCTTCAAATTCAGCTTTCTGTGCTGCTTTGATCTCTTCCACTTTCGGCATAACCTCTTTTGCATCCAGACGGGCAAATAAGATTTCCGGTGTATCTGTCACTTTGTTTCCGCTCTCATATAAACCGAACTTGTCTAAATCATCATAAGCACGAAGTGTAGTATTTAACTGTTTTACGATTTTCTCTGCTGTTTCCGGCAGGAAGCTATGCAGTAAGCCTGCACCGATCGTAATGGATTCTGTCAGGTTGTATAACACTTCTGCAAGACGGTCATGGTCTGCCTCGTCTTTTGCAAGTACCCATGGAGTTGTCTCATCAATGTATTTGTTGCAGCGGCGGAACAGATCGAATACGACTGTGATTGCGTCTGCCACACGCAGTTTGTCCATTTTCTCCTGTACTTTATCTCTGGTTGCTGTTACAACTGCTTTTAAGTCGTCATCGACTTCTGCTGTCACACCTGTTTTTCTTACCACACCTTCAAAATATTTGTTGCTCATGGAAATGGTTCTGTTTACCAGATTTCCTAAAATGTTGGCAAGGTCAGAGTTTAATCTCTCAATGACTAATTCCCATGTGATGACACCGTCATTTTCAAATGGCATCTCATGAAGTACGAAGTAACGGGTTGCGTCCACGCCGAACAGTTTTACCATATCGTCTGCATAGATCACGTTTCCTTTTGACTTACTCATTTTGTCACCGCCTTGTAACAACCATGGATGACCAAATACCTGTTTTGGCAATGGCAGATCTAATGCCATTAAGAAGATCGGCCAGTAAATGGTATGGAAACGAACGATGTCTTTTCCGATCAGATGTAAGTCTGCCGGCCAGTTTTTCTTGAACAGGTCAGAAGATCCGTCCGGATCATAACCAATCTTGGTGATGTAGTTGGTCAATGCATCCAGCCATACATATACTACATGTTTCGGATCAAAATCTACCGGAATCCCCCAGCTAAAGGATGTTCTGGATACGCATAAATCCTGTAAGCCCGGAAGCAGGAAGTTATTCATCATCTCATTTTTACGGGATACCGGCTGGATAAATTCAGGGTGTGTGTTGATGTAGTCGATCAGACGGTCTGCATATTTGCTCATTTTAAAGAAGTACGCTTCCTCTTTCGCTGGTTTTACTTCACGTCCACAGTCCGGACATTTTCCGTCTACAAGCTGTGATTCAGTCCAGAAAGATTCACATGGTGTACAGTAAAGTCCTTCGTAAGCTCCCTTGTAGATGTCTCCCTGATCGTATAATTTTTTGAATATCTTCTTAACGCATTTCTCATGGTCTTCATCAGTCGTGCGGACAAAGTTGTCGTAGGAAGTATTCATCAGATCCCAGATCGCTTTTACCTCTCCTGCCACGTTATCTACATATTCCTTTGGAGTGATTCCTGCTGCTTCTGCTTTCTCCTGAATTTTCTGACCATGCTCGTCTGTTCCAGTCTGGAAATAAACGTCATAGCCTTCTGCTCTTTTGTATCTGGCGATCGCATCTGCAAGTACGATCTCGTAAGTGTTTCCGATGTGCGGTTTGCCGGATGTGTAGGCAATCGCTGTTGTCATGTAGTATTTTCCTTTATTGCTCATTTTTCTACCTCTTTCCTTAATTATCTTTATTACAGTTCACATGCGCAATAAATGGACTGTAATAAAAAAACCGCCCTCTGATTACCCAGAAGACGGGTTGTTCCCGTGTTACCACTTCAATTCATCTGTATCTCACAATACAGACCTCAATATGTCTCTGACCGTACTCTGTCCTCTGGCACACTCTCTGCCAGTCCATTTTCTGTCTCTGTCAAAAACATCTCCGCTGTAACAGGCGGTCCCGTCAGAACTTATCGCATGCGACTTTTTTGCATCCGTTCAGCCCTGCCACTCCAAAGCCATGTTCCATGAAGCTTTCCTCATTCCCTCGCACCATGAGCTTTTGCCTGTTATCCTGCACCATGTCTGGCACTCTCTTATCAAAAGCTCCCGGAAACCTCTCTGCTAAGACCATCTGCACAGATGTTCTGTTGAGTTCCATTTCATGTACTCTCTTTTTCATTGTGTTTGATATTAAAATTATCGTATGCATTTTCACGTCCTGCTGCATCAGACGCTGAATGCCTATCACATAAAATAGCACGGAAACACTGAAAAGTCAATGAATACATTGGTTTTTCGGTGTTTCCGTGCTATTGCATTCCATTTTACATTTTCTGCGCATCGTTTATCTGTAAACGAATGATATGCATTTCTTTATTCGTCGAATTTCTCATTATCGACAACATCACCTGTAAAATGCTCCGGTTCTTCCATCTTGGTTCCACAGCTGCTGCAGAAGGTTGCTCCCTGTGGCATTCTTGCTCCACAGTTCGGACATTGTGCCGCACCCTGAAGATTTAAGATCTCTGCTTTCATGCGCTCGATCTCTGCCAGTGCTTCTTTGATCACTTTGAACTGTTCATTTTCAGCATTTTCCTCATCATCTTTGTGTGCATCAAAATAGGTACGTCCCAGTTCTGCGTACTGTTTTTCCACATAATCCTCTTTGGACTTTACGTCTAATTTTAACTTGGCGATCCCGGATACTTCCTTTGCTTTCTGGGATACATCTTTTCCCGCTGATACCAATGACTCTTTCATCTCATCAAAAAATGACATATTGCTACCTCCTTGTGCCTGTGGCACCTATATAATGATCTGTTTTTCCGAATCTTGTGCTTTGTATTATACGCTTTTTCCACGGTGTACACAATATGGGGACGACATAATGCCTGAATTGTATTCGCCTGTTTTCACTCATGAATTATCGATCACATATCTCTCAAAAAGCGGCAGTGTAAAAAGACAAACAATTTACCGCATGCAGATATACACCATATAAACCGCATACATAAGAAGCATGATAATACCTTCTGTGCGGTTGATTTTTCTGGATGTCCATGCAAATCCCCAGACAACCACACTCATGATGATCAGGATGATAATATCAATGATATTCTCCATGAGGAATGCGATCGGGCTGATCGCTGCTGCGACACCGAGGATTAATAAGATGTTAAAAATGTTAGAACCGATCACATTTCCGAGTGCCATATCCACCTCATCTTTTTTCGCTGCCACAATGGAAGTCACTAATTCCGGAAGGCTGGTTCCGAGCGCCACGATCGTAAGACCGATCAGTGTCTGGCTTAAGCCAAATCCGGCTGCGATCGCAGATGCGCCATCGACTACAAAGTCACCGCCGAACTTTATTGCGATCATTCCACCAACAATAAAAACTATGCATTTCCACATCGGAAGGATTTTGATTTCTTCCTCGGCAAGTGCTTCCTCTTCTGCTTCCAGTTTATCACCAGATGTTCTTGCTTTTTTCGCAGACTGTATCATCCAGAACAGGTATACGGCAAAAATCACAAGCAGGATCACACCATCCACACGACCTAATGACATTCCAAAATATCCCATAACTACAAGCAACCCGGCACAGAGAATCGAAAACGGAAACTCTTTCATCAATGTATTCTTTTCAATGGCAAGTGGTGCAAACAGTGCACAGGCACCACAGACTACCATCAGATTAAAAATATTGGATCCTGCCACATTGCTGACTGCAAGTGTATTATTTCCTGCCATGGATGCGGTAACACTGACTGCAAGCTCCGGCAGGCTTGTTCCCATTGCCACGATCGTCATACCGATGATCAAGGATGGAACCTTAAACTTTTTCGCCACGGAGGAACTTCCCTCTACGAAATAATCTGCTCCCTTGATGAGCAATACAAATCCGATCACTAAAATAACTGCTGACTTTAAAATCTCCATGTTTCTCTCCTCTTTTCTTTATAATACAAGAATTCCCAAGTGTTCGAGCAGAATTTTCAAACCGATGAGAATTAGGATAATACCTCCGGCGATCTCTGCTTTTTTCTGATATCTGCTTCCGAACATATTCCCGACAACAACACCGACAATGGATAGGACAAAGGTTGTCAGTCCAATGATCGTAATACATTCCACGATCGGATAATTTAAAAATGCAAACGTGATTCCAACTGCCAGCGCATCAATACTGGTTGCGATTGCAAGAAGGAACATTTCCTTTAGATCAAGAGGTGGATCCAGTTCCTTCACGGTTTCATCTTCTTCCAGTCTGAATCCTTCGACCACCATTTTGCCACCAATGAGTGCCAGTAAAATGAATGCGATCCAATGGTCAATATTGGTAATGTAACTTTCAAACTGTGTTCCGAGTGCCCAGCCGATGAATGGCATGAGCGCCTGAAATCCTCCGAAAAATAATCCTATTACCAGTGCTTGTTTCTTGTTTACCCTGCGCATGGCAAGACCCTTACAGACCGAAACTGCAAATGCGTCCATGGATAATCCAACTCCAATCAGTAGTAACTCAATTATGAATGTCATAATTTTCTCCTTTTCTCAGTCGCATAAAAAGATAAATAAAAAGAGACTACACGTATACCTGCCGGTATAGTATTACCGGAACAGGCATACATGAGTCTCATTCTTTAAGATTTGCCAGGTTTAAAAAAACCGGGTTTGTTGACAAATCACGTCTCCACGCGAACTACTCCCTCACGGAATTTATTCTTTTGTATGGAAAAACTATATTTTCCAACTACTGTTGTACAAATATATAGCATAAATTGGGGTTTGTCAACGTGTTTTGAGAATTTTTATCGGGTTTTCTGTTTTTACTCTGATGCAAAAAGTTTTCTCTTCGACCATTCAAAACAACTTTTCTTTTTCTTCACCATGCAGCGTTACCTTCTAACCTAGCAGCTCCATGATCTCCTCTTTCGTGAATACCACGGAATCCATTCCCTCGCCTTCTAATACCTGCTCGGCAAGCTTTTTCTTTTTCTCCTGGATGTCAATGATTTTCTCCTCGATCGTTCCCTGAGAGACGAGTTTATAAACCGTAACGACATTCTTCTGTCCGATACGGTGTGCGCGGTCAGTTGCCTGATTCTGCACGGCAACGTTCCACCATGGGTCGTAGTGGATGACAATGTCCGCTGCTGTGAGGTTCAATCCGGTTCCACCTGCTTTTAAGGAGATACAAAACACCGGAACGTCGTCTTTGTTGAAGCTCTCTACCATCTGCATGCGTTTTTCCTTATTGACAGAGCCGGTAAGCATGTAGTAATCGATGCCAAGCTTTGTAAGCTGTTCTGCCAGCCGGTCTAACATGGTCGTAAACTGGGAAAATAACAGTACTTTGTGGCCACCGTTTACTGCATTCTCGATCAGATCCATGCACATCTGCACTTTGGCAGATTCACCCTTATAATCCTCGAATAAAAGTGCCGGGTCACAGCAGAGCTGACGCAGTTTTGTGAGTTCCGCAAGAATCTGGATCTTGTTGGACTTAAATTCCGCCTCGCTCTTGCCGTCCAACATCTGCTTCATCTGCTGCACATGCGCATCATAAAGGGCAAGCTGCTCGCCTTCCATTTTCGCATATATGTTTTCTTCAAGTTTTTCCGGAAGATCTTTTAAAACGTCTCCTTTTAACCGGCGAAGAATAAACGGGCGGATCATGCGCTGTAAACGTTCCATTTTATTCTCATCTTTGTTGACTGCGATCGGTGTCTCGATCTCTTCCCGGAACTTCTGGTAAGTATATAAAAATCCCGGCATCAGATAATCAAAAATACTCCACAGTTCGCTCAGCCGGTTCTCGATCGGTGTACCAGTCAATGCCAGCTTAAACGCTGCTGTGATTTTTTTGACGCCTTTTGCCGCCTGTGTTCCGGCATTTTTAATGTAC
Source organism: uncultured Roseburia sp. (assembly GCA_900542495.1). Lineage (GTDB taxonomy): Bacteria > Bacillota > Clostridia > Lachnospirales > Lachnospiraceae > Roseburia. The sequence continues at coordinate 22,686 of UQNW01000015.1, read as the reverse complement.
TGTGCCTCGTCAATGACCTGCACGGCAAAAACAATATTTTTATAATACTCTACATCACGTTTCAGAAGATCGTAGGACGTGATCAGAATTTGTCCGTCATTTGTGTGACGGATGATGTCTTTTCGCTCCGGTGCGCTTCCTGTAATCGTCACCGTCTCTAACTCCGGCGCAAAACGCTCGATTTCTTTCTGCCAGTTATAAACTAAGGAAGCCGGACATACGATGAGTGAGCGGCGGCGCTCTTTTTCCCCAGAATCATAGTCCTGTTTCTCTGCGAGAAGAAGACTGATGACCTGAAGTGTTTTTCCAAGTCCCATATCGTCTGCAAGGATTCCTCCAAAACCGTTTTCACGCAGAGTTTTCAGCCAGAGGAAACCATTTTTCTGATAGTTTCTCATCACATTTTTCAGAGAATCCACCACTTCGTAATCGCTGTCCTCAATGGTCTTCATGTTGCGAACCATGCCCTTGAACTCTTTATTCTTCTCGATCGACAATAACTGGTTGTTCTTTAACGCTGCGTCCAAATACATGGCACGATATTTCGGGATCACAACGGTTCCTTTTTTCAAACTTGCCTCGGTAAGCTGTAAGTCCTCACTAACTTCTGCAAGTGCACTGATACCGTCCTCTTTGATGTCTAAGAAGTCACCATTTTTCAAACGGATATATTTTTTCTTTCTGTCATATTTGGAAAGCAGATACGCCAGTTCCTCGGAGGACATCTCATCGGAATGGATTTTTAATTCTAAAAGATCGCTCTTTAAGGAAACACCCACCGATACGCTCGGCGCATTGACCACTTTCATGTTGCGGAACTTGTCCGACGTATAGATTGCCATAAAATGGCTCAACCGCTGCAATCCGCCTGCCACTAACTGATAGAGCAGGTCTTCATCTTTTGCAATGACAAAAAATGTCTTTGTATGATCATATTCATTAAAATACGGTTCCACAAGGCTCTTGATGCGCAGCTCCTCCGACAGATCGCGCACCTCGCCCGGCTCTACTTTGGCAAGCACGTTGTATTTATTATCCCCATAGACTGCGACCAGCTTCGCGCCAACCACATCCATTGCCTGACGGTCTAAGTACAGCTCAAATTCCGGCTTCGGCGGAACGTAAAGCGCCTCGTCAAATCCCTCTGAGATCACATCAAAGCTCTCACGCACCATCGGAAGAAGATCCCTGCAGAACATCGCAAGCTCCTCAGCCGCAATGTAGCAGTCTCCCCCTACCTGACGGTGTAAAAACTGGAAGAAATCCGACACTTTTCCTTTTAAGGAAGGCTCTCCTAAGAAAATCTCGCCGTCCTCATAAAAGTAGTAATACTTCTCGCCCTCGATCATCGGAAGATCTTCCATATATAAAAACGCACCTGTGCTTCCGCCCTTTAATGTGAGCTTCGGCTTGCGCTTTGTTCCATTGTAAATATAGCTTTCATTCATATCGTAACCGATCGTCGCATGAAAAGGTGTTCCTTTCACAGCTTCCAAGAAGCGATCGATTCCGACACCGTCTAACTCCATTGTACGCTCATAGCCGCCGGTGTAGGCATAGTATGCATGGAACTTGCTCTGGCGCTTTTTATCATCATCCTGCTGCTGCATAAAATGGATCAGCCTCTTCGCATCCTCCGAAAATGCCTCCATATGATGATAAAAATCCAGTTTTTTGCCATAATGCACTTTTTCGTTAACATGAACGGAATGTAAAAACGCAGAAATGTTTTTTAACACATACTTTGTCTCCATTCCGATCTTAAATTCCAGTCTTGCATAGCCGTAATCCATCTCAAAGTAAGGTTCTAACTCGACCTTGCCGTAAATGGTCTCCGGCAGCATATATTTGGATGTTGCACGCATGGAATACTGGCTCAGCAGATTTTTCAACGGTGCCGCCGTCTCCAGTTTTCCCACCGGACGTTTCCCCTCCTCCGGTGTCTCTGTGCTCTGACCTCTCTTTAATTTGAGAATCTCAATTGGAGTTCTCTTGTTTACATAATTCAAAAGCATTGCAACACAATGCTTGCACATTCCCTCATAATTATAAAAAGCCTCACATCCACAATTGCAGTTCGTCACATCCCCGAACTCCTCGTCGATAGTGGCTGTCACTTCATAATACTCCTGATTGATTCCACGAACTTTTGCCCTGACATCTGCCACTGGCAGCTCATCCACTAAATACAACTCATAGGAAAAATCAAAAACCCCCGCCGTCTCATACAGCTCTTTCCCTCTCCGGTACGCCGCCGGATATACTGTCTCTTTAATGTCTGATACGGAAAACATATTACTACTTACTCTGTCCTTTCATTTTCATTCGTACTGTCGTTATGACTGTCTTTCTATAATAACACAAAAATAGAAAAGACAGCTAGAGTTTTTTCTTTGAATTTTAATTTTCACGTTTTTTTGACCTTTTTATATGTTTCTATCACGTTTTTCACAGCTAAATCACATATTTTTTCACGTTTTTATATAAAATAAGCCTCCGATATAAAATCAGAAGCTCATCTTTCATAATTTATTTTAAAAACACAACTTTAATCTCCGTACCGGCACCCTCTTCACTTTCCAGAGAGATCTGCGCCTCATGCTGCGCCACGATATGCTTTACGATGGCAAGCCCAAGTCCTGTGCCGCCGGTCGATTTGGAACGGCTCTTGTCCACGCGGTAAAAACGTTCAAAGACCCGCTTCTGCGCTTCTTTTGGGATACCGATCCCTGTGTCTTTTACAGTCAGCGTCGGGTGTCCATTCTCCGTGCCCGTCATGATCGTCACTTTTCCACCCTTTTTATTGTAACGCACCGCATTGCTGCACAGATTGTAGATCAGTTCGTCGATCAGGTTTCTGTTTCCCCTGATCTCGGCAGAATCTCCCTGTACTTCCACCGTCACCTCGTTCTTTTCCGCCGAGATCTCCATCATTGCCTGACAGTTTAACGCCATCTCATGGAGGTCTAACGTCTCAAACTCTATCTTTGTGTCGTCGCTGTCTAACTCGGAAAGCTTGATGATATCATTGATCAGATATTGCAGACGTTCTGCGCTCTTATGGATTTCCGTGGCAAAATGAATGGTATCCTCCCCGCTTGTCATTCCACTTGCAATGAGTTCTGCATAACCGGAAATCGCAGTGAGCGGTGTCTTTAATTCGTGGGAAACATTCGCAGTAAATTCCTGACGCATCTGGGAATGTTTTAAGATATCCACATGCTGTTGCTTGATCGTTGCGACAAATGGTTTCATCTCATCATAAACATCATTTTCTTCTAACAGCACAATATTGTCCGCCATCTTTTCGATCGGTGCCACAAGACGCCTGGTAAGCCTGTGTGCAAGGACTGTGCACAATACAAATACACAGAATCCCACAGACAACGTGAGATATACCATCTTGATGATCAGACTATAGATGCTGTTACTGTCTTTTCCAATACGCAGAACTTTTCCGTCATCTGTTCTCATTGCATAATAAAAAGTATGTTTTGTGGACGTAGTCGATTTCCGCATTGCACGCCCCTCTCCGGCTGCCAATGCAGAAGCGATCTCCGGTCGTTCCCTGTGATTTTCCATCTTCGACTCGTCTTCCATGCTGTCATAGATGACGGTTCCATCCTCATTGATCAGCGTGATACGCAGCCCATCCTTATTCAGATTATAGTTGATCTCACCCGGCAGATCCTCCGGTTTCATCATGGAGATCACATGGGCATTTGCCTTTAGATCGTCAAAAATCTGTTTTTTCAGAATATCATAGAAAAGCACCATGGCGCAGATTGCCATTACGATAATTGCGATCGCTGAGATCAGCATAAATTTGCTGTTAATCTTCTTTTTCATTTTATCACCGTATTACGTCTTATTCGTTGTTTCTCCTGCTTTGCAAAACGACGTTACTCTACCATATAACCGACATTCCGCACAGTCTTAATGTGGCTTCCGGCTTCGCCAAGCTTCTGTCTTAAGGTTTTAATGTGCATATCCACGGTACGGCTCTCACCCTCATAATCAAAGCCCCACACCTGGTTCATGATCTTATCACGCGACAGCACGATTCCTTTGTTGATCACAAGATATTTTAAAAGTTCAAATTCTTTATAGGTCAGTTCGCAGAGTTCCCCATTCACGTAAACTGCATGCTTGTCATTATCCACAAGAATGTTCTCGTATGCGATCTGCGATTCCTCCTGCGTGTCTGTTGTTCTGCGGAGCAGAGCCTTCACGCGGGAAATAAGTTCCATAACGCCGAATGGTTTGGAAATATAATCGTCTGCGCCAAGGTCTAATCCTTTTACTTTGTCGAGTTCGGATGTTTTGGCAGTCACCATAATGATCGGGACTTTTGCTGTATTTTTGTCTGCACGGATCTTCGTTAAAATATCGAGTCCGTCTTCATTCGGAAGCATGATATCCAATAAGATCAGAGCCGGAACTTTGCTCTCTAAACGTTTAAAAAGATCTGCACCGCACTCAAATTCTTCTACATTATATCCGCTGTTTTTTAATGCATAGCGCTCAATCTCACGGATATTCACATCGTCTTCTACAATATAGATTGTTGCCATAGCCGTTTTCTCCCAGATTTAATCTATCTCATATTTCTGTTCAAATTCATTTTCCAGTTTCTCAAATTCTGCGCTCTCTTTTTCATCCATCTGCTCTGTAAAACTGTGCTCCTCCAGACCGGTATCATTTAACTGCATCATATATACTGCGATATTGGAGCAGTGATCTGCCACACGCTCGTAGTTCATGGCAAGATCCGAGAGTACCAGTCCAAGTCCGATCGTGCATTTTCCCTTTCGCAGACGCTTCATATGATGTTTTTTTACCGTTTTATTCAGACTGTCAATGACTTCCTCCAACGGTTCCACGGAGCGCGCAAGTGGAATATCGGTATTGATAAACGCTCCTGTCGTTCTCTCTAGTATATCACGCACAGCTTTGGAGTAAATATTCATCTCCTCCTCCGCCTTCTTAGAAAACTTTGCGTCCTCTTTCTGCATCTGCTGTACACATTCTACCACATTTACCGCATGATCGGAAATTCTTTCAAAATCCGTCAGACAGTGTAAAAGTGAAGTCACCCGCAGACTGTCCGTATAAGAAAGATCACCGCTGTTTAACTTCGTCAGATAGGCGCTGATCTTATCATCATACACGTCTACGCGGTTTTCTTTTGCGATCACTTCCTCAAATTTCTGATCCGAAGGTTCTTTGATACATTCCATCGCTTCAACAAAGCTGTTTTTTGTGATCTCTGCCATCTGGTTTACAAGTGTTTTACACTGTTCGATTGCAAATGCAGGACTGCTCACAAAACGCTCGTCCAAAATTGCAAATACATCTTCTTTTGCAGATTTTTCTTCCTCGGATTCCGGAATTGTAAGGTAAGCCAGTTTTTCCAGTCCGTGAATGAATGGGAAAAGCACTACAGTTGTAAATACATTAAAAATACTGTGCACCAGAGCGATTCCTGCGACGCCTACCACTTCCCCTACAAATTCAAAGTGGAAAATCGCATTTCCAATATAAAATAAAGTAAGGAAGAGTACAGTACCGATGATATTAAAGTATAAATGCACAAATGCGGTTCTCTTAGCGCCACGGTTTGCACCGATTGCTGAGATCATCGCTGTGACACAGGTTCCGATATTCTGTCCCAGGATGATCGGGATAACAGAACCATAAGTAAATGCTCCTGTCACAGACAATGCCTGTAAAATACCAACAGAAGCCGAAGAACTCTGGATGACTGCGGTAAGCAGTGCACCTGCCAACACACCAAATACCGGATTGTTGAACATCGTCAGGATATTGGTAAATTCCGGCACATCAGCGAGCGGTTTTACGGCATCGCTCATGGTCTCCATACCAAACATCAGAATGGCAAAACCAAGCAGGATCTCTCCGATGTCTTTCTTTTTATCCTTGCCGGACATGTACATGATGATACCGATAAGTGCAAGGATTGGTGAAAAGGCCGAAGGTTTTAACATACTGATCAGGAAATTCGAGCTTTCGATTCCGGTCAGACTTAAAAGCCAGGATGTGACCGTTGTTCCAATGTTCGCTCCCATAATGATTCCGATTGCCTGGGAAAGCTTCATGATCCCCGAATTTACGAAACCGACAACCATAACGGTAGTGGCGGATGAGGACTGGATCACGGCTGTTACTCCGGCACCGAGCAGTACTGCCTTAAATGGATTTGATGTGAGGCTCTCTAAGATACGCTCTAATTTTCCACCGGACATTTTTTCAAGACCGCCACCCATAACGCTCATTCCATACAGGAACATTGCCAGACCGCCGATCATTGTCAGAATTCCAAAAATATTCATTTTTTTCTCCCTTACATGAATTTTAACCAATAAGTATCACTGAATCCACGCTGCATGCTACGCAGACTGGTTCAATTTAATTTTTATATTATAAAGAGTATGTAAATGTTATGTTGGCTTTATGTAAAATCCGTGTAAAATATCAGGAATTTCCCCCTTATGGGGGGAAATTCAGATGTAAAAATTAATTTTCCTCGTCTTCATGCTTTCCGGTGATAGAATAGATCACCCATTCAGCGATGTTCGTTGCATGGTCGCCGATTCGCTCAAAATATTTTGCAACCATGAGCATATCGGTTGCCATCTCACCGTTTTTTACGTTTTCATTGATCTTCTGGATCAGTTCTTTTTTGAAATTATCAAACAGATCATCCACAACATCATCCCGGTTGATGACCCAGTGTGCCAGATCTAAGTCTTTGTTTACAAAAGCATCCACGCTCTTGATGACCATATCGGTTGTTTCCTTTGCCATATCCTTGATGACATCCATGTTGATCGCACTTTTCTCATAATCGGAATCTGCCATTAAAATGGTCATCTCTGAAATATCTGCTGCATGATCGCCGATTCGCTCCATATCAGTGATCATTTTCAGTGCTGCCGAGATCAGCCGCAGATCTTTTGCGACCGGCTGCTGCTGCAATAATAATTTCATGCAGAGAGATTCGATCGTCTTTTCCTGTTCATCTACTTCCACGTCAAATTTGATCGCCTGCTCTGCTTTCTCTACATCCTGCTTTACCAGTGCGGATATCCCCATCTCGATCGCCTGCTCAATCAGGCTTCCCATCTGGATCAATTCATTATTTAATTCTAATAACTGTCTGTCAAATCGATTTCTCATATCATTCTCTCCTTTTTATTTATGTCAACCGAAACGTCCTGTGATATAGTCCTCGGTACGTTTATCCTGTGGTATTGAGAATAATTTTTCTGTCTCACCAGCCTCGATCACCTCTCCTAATAAGAAGAATACGGTTTTATCGGAAACACGCACAGCCTGCTGCATATTGTGTGTGACCATGACGATGGTGTACTGTTTTTTCAGTTCAATGACAAGATCCTCGATCTTGGATGTTGATATTGGATCGAGTGCAGAAGTCGGTTCGTCCATTAAGATGACTTCCGGTTCTACTGCCAATGCCCTCGCGATGCATAAACGCTGCTGCTGTCCGCCGGACATACCGAGTGCACTTTTTTTCAGACGGTCTTTTACCTCATCCCAGATTGCCGCATCACGCAGGGATTTTTCCACGATCTCATCAAGTTTTGCTTTGGAACGGATTCCGTGGGTTCTTGGTCCGTATGCGATATTGTCATAAATGCTCATTGGGAATGGGTTTGGTTTCTGGAATACCATGCCGACTCTTTTTCTTAAAAGGTTGACATCCATGCCTTTGTAGATGTCTTCGCCGTCTAACAGGACATTTCCTGTGATCTTGCAGCCTTCCACGAGATCATTCATTCTGTTTAAGCTTTTTAAAAAAGTGGATTTTCCGCAGCCGGAAGGTCCGATGAAAGCTGTGATCTCATTTGCCTCGATACTCATATTGATATCTTTTAAGGCATGAAAATCACCGTAATATAGATCAAGGTTTGTAATTTTAAATTTTTCGCTCATTTCGTTTCCTCGTTTTAACTTCTATTTTAAATCACTGTGTATCTTTGCTCTTATATATTTCCAATACGTCATTGATTGATTTTGTTATATGCCTACTTCGTAGCAGCTTCTAATTTTCTTGCGATCAGGGAAGACAAACCATTGATCAGCAATACAACTACCAGAAGAACGACCGCTGTTGCATATGCCTCATTTGTGTGAAGTCCCTCTCTTGACAGCGAATACATATGGATTGCAAGTGTTCGTCCGGAATCCATAACGCCTGCCACTTCTGCAACTGTTCCGGCTGTGTAGATCAGTGCTGCTGTCTCGCCTACGATACGTCCGATTGCGAGGATGACACCGGATAAGATTCCCGGGATTGCGGTCGGAAGCACGATTTTAAAAATAGTCCGGAGTTTTCCTGCACCAAGTCCGAAGCTTCCCTCGCGGTACATATCCGGTACACATAAAAGTGCTTCCTCTGTCGTTCTCATAATGACAGGAAGTACCATGATCGCGAGTGTTGCGGCACCTGCTAACATGGAATAGCCCCAGTGTAATGCTGTTACGAAAAACAGCATACCGAACAGACCATAGATAATAGACGGGATTCCGGTCAGTGTCTCTGCTGTGATACGCACAAGCTCCACTAATTTATTTCCTTTTTTTGCATATTCAACTAAGTAGATTGCAGCTCCGATACCAAATGGAACCGAAAACAGCAACGCCAGTAATACCATTGTCACGGTGTTGATGATCGCCGGCATCATAGAGGCGTTATCCGAATTGTAAGTCAGGGAAAACAGGCTCGGTCTTAAATACGGAACGCCGTGGATCAAAATGTAGCCCACCAGATAAACCAGCACCGTTACCGTGATCACTGCGGACAGTAACACCAGAAGCATTAATACAAAGGAACCCGGATGTTTTGTGTATGATTTCATTTTGTCTTTCCAGGATAACCGATTGATCGGAGTGATATTTTTTTCCATACTGCCTTACTCCTTTCCTTTTCTCTTTAAAATGGAAAACGACACGTTGATGATCAGGATAAAGACAAACAGTACAACACCTGTTGCGATCAGTGCTTCCCTGTGAAGGTCTGTCGCATATCCCATTTCCAGTACGATATTGGTCGTTAACGTACGCACGCCTTTGAAAATGCTGTCCGGCACTCTCGCCTGGTTTCCGACAACCATCATAACCGCCATAGTCTCACCAAGTGCACGGCCTACGCCAAGTACGATTGCTGCAAACACACCGGATTTTGCAGCCGGAACAACGACCGTGAACACACTTCTTTCATGTGTTGCACCGAGTGCAAGCGCACCTTCGTAGTAGCTTTCTTCCACGGCACGGATAGATGACTCTGCAACACTTATAATAGTTGGCAGTATCATAATTCCAAGTAATAATGCTGCGGTTAAGATACTCTGACCATTTCCTTTGAAATGTTCTCTCACAAATGGCACCATAACAACGAGTCCGAAGAAACCGTAAACAATAGACGGAATACCTGCCAGTAAGTCTACGATCGGTTTTAATATTTTATGTAATTTTTCCGGGCAGAAACGTGCCATGAAAATCGACATCAGTATTCCGATCGGGACACCGATGATCAATGCTCCGCCTGTTACATAGATACTTCCGAGGATCATCGGGAAGATTCCGTACAGGTCATTTCCCGGTTTCCACTTTGTTCCGCCTAAGAAATTGGCAAATCCAATCTCTTTCATTGCCGGAACACCGTTTGCAAACAGGAACACACAGATCAGTACAACTGCCACAATGGAAATGATCGCTGTAAACAGAAATACATATTTCATTACAATTTCTTTTAATTTATTGATATTCATATAGTTATGTTCTCCAAATTTTCGAAAAAGACCGGAGGAATTTTCCATCCGGTCACTTTTCATTTCATGTCAGCTTTTTCTATTACTTATTTTGCAAGTTCATCCCAGCTTGTGATCTCACCAACATAAGCTCCTTTTACCTGATCAGATGTAAGGTTTGCTGTTGGGTTGTCTAAGTTTACGATAACTGCGATACCGTCCATAGCGATTGTTGTAGCGGTAAGTCCCTGCTCTGTCTCAGAATCTTTTAATTCACGGGAAGCCATACCGATATCACTGGTACCTGCTGCTGCGTCTGTCATACCTGTTGTGGAATCACTTTCCTGAATCTCGATCTCTGCACCGGAGTTTACGGCTGTGTAAGCTTCTTTTAATTTTTCCATGACCGGTGTAACGGAAGAAGAACCGCTGACTGTAACTTTACCGGTTGCTCCGTTTGATTCAAAAGCTGCTGCATCATCAGATCCGATGTATCCTGCTTCTGTGATTACTGCCTGACCTTCTGCACTCATGATGTAGTTGATGAAATCCTGTGCAACATCACTTACTTCACCTTTTGTTGCAATGTTGAATGGTCTTGCGATTGTGTATGTACCATTTTTGATGTTTTCTACAGAAGCTTCTGCTCCGTCAATGCTGACTGCTTTTACAGTATCATCTAAAGAACCAAGGGAAACATATCCGATTGCATATTCATCACTTGCTACGGATGTAAGCATAACGGATGTGCTGTTTGTGATGATTGCTTCCTCTGTTGTGTTGTCTACTTTATTTCCGTCTGCATCTTTCTCTTCGATTCCGAATAACTCGATGAATGCACCTCTTGTACCAGATCCGTCCTCACGGGATAATACGTTGATATATTCGCTTGCGTCAAAGTCTGCTGCTGGTGCTTCCTCTGCTGTAGTATCTGCTGCTGCATCTGTTGTAGCATCTGCTGTTGTACCTGCGTCTGCTGCTGTGTTATCAGAACCGCATCCTGCGATCATGCTGACTGCTAACATTCCTGTTACGAATAAACTGATTACTTTCTTTTTCATTATGATTTTCCTCCAAATCTTTATGGGATCTTGCGTTTCCCATCTTTATTTTTTGTCTCTTGTCTTTCGTTGACAATGACTACTTTAAAGGCAGCGTGTAAAATCTAAATATCTCCCTTTGTAAAACGTCTGTAAAATGATGGTAAACCATTTTGATCTGCCTCTGTCCTGCGCTGCACCTGGAAGAAAACGAATCCGATGACTCCGATCATCATGAAAAATCAGAGATTTTCCGGACTGTCGGGCATTCGCCCGGCACTCTTATATACTGTGCACAAAAAAGAAAGAACCCAATGTTGTGGTTCATTGGATTCCTTCTGTTCTATATAGTATGATGATGTATTACCTAATCTCTTTTCACTGCTGCCTTGATCAAATGCGCAGTTCCTTTGATACGGTGTCCGTTTGCCATTTCTGTGAGGGCTCTTGCCATTTCCATTGTGACAAATCCACCTGTCATTTTCGCATATCCACGGATTGGCATGTTGTAGTTAAACAGAACATTTAAGTTCGGTTTGCCCTGCCACTCGCTGATCTTTAATAACAGCTTTAACACTCCGTAGAAAAGTTTTCCAAAAATTCCTTTTCCATAGTAAAGCTGGCAGACTGCATCGTTCATCTGGATCTCGCCGCTCCAGCTTCCGTCCGGGATCTCTCTTCCATAGAGTTCACGGTACTCGATGTCGTCTACTTTTTCAATCTTACCACTGAAATATTCCGGTAAAATCTCTTTGCTGTAACCGCCGTCAATGACTGTTCCTGCCACTTCCAAAGTGCCTTCCAGTACCATTGTATCTGCATTGGTTCCTACCATGATCTGATATTCGCCGGATTCTACTTCCCATGTATTAGTTCTTGTATCATAGAAACGGAAAGTCTTGTCGTCAAATGCGATATGTACGCTCTTTTCCCCGCCCGGAGCAAGTGTCACTCTCGCAAAACCTTTCAGCTCACGAACCGGACGGAAAATAGTTTCAGACTGTTTTCCAACATAAAGCTGTGCAACCTCTGTTCCTTCTACCCCTCCGGTATTTTTGATTGTGAAGGTCACGCCGTCTTTATCAATCGAAAGATTGCTGTATGCAAATGTTGTATAGCTTAATCCATATCCAAATGGGAAACGTACTTTTTTGCCGACGGTTGTGTAATAACGGTATCCGACATAAAGTGCTTCGCGGTACTCACTGCTGCGCTCTTTGCTTGGGTAGTAATGGAACGCCGGAGTATCTTCATAATGTAATGGATAAGTCTCGTTCAATTTACCGGACGGACAAACTTTTCCAGTAAGAACGTTCATGATCGCAGAGGCACCAGCCTGACCGCCTAAGTATCCGTGTACGATTCCTTTTACATAATCAAACCAAGGCATCTCGATAGAAGAACCTGCGGAAAGAACGACGATCACGTTTGAGTTCACTGCTGTGATCTCGTCGATCAGTTCATTTTGTGCCTGTGGCATATGCATATGGGTGCGGTCAAGTCCTTCGGACTCACTGATCTCGTCTAATCCTGCAAAAACAAGAGCAACATCTGCTTTCTTTGCTGCCTCAACTGCGGATTTTGCAAGGGCTGCATTTGGTTTGCGGTTACGGATGTATCCCTGCTCGTAAGCAGTCATCACAAGACCACTCTCTCCGATCACGTCCAAAATTGCTTCCGGTTTCTTTGTCGGGTTAACGAGAGAAGATCCGGCACCCTGATAACGAGGTGTTTTTGCGAAATCACCGATCACTGCTACTTTTGTTCCCGGTTTTAATGGGAGAATGTTATTGCTGTTTTTCAGTAAAACAACACTTTCCTCTGCTGCTTTTCTTGCTAATGCATGATGTCCTTCGATATCGAACTGTTTTCCTTTTCCGTCAACGGTTGCCTGATGTGTTGCAAAAATGACATTTAACAGTTCATCTAAACGCTGGTCTAATACTTCTTCCGGCAAAGTGCCATCTTCTACCGCGCGCACGATATCACGCATACCTGATTTTCCGGTTCCAGGCATTTCAAGATGGCTTCCGTTTTTCACGCCGAGTGCATGATCATTGCTTCCGCCCCAGTCTGATACGACATAGCCGTCAAATCCCCACTCATCGACTAAAATTTCCTGTAACATGTGACGATTCTCATTTGCATAAACACCGTTTATTTCATTATAAGAAGACATGATAGATTTGGATTTTCCTTCTTTGATCGCAATCTCAAATCCGGTTGTGTAGATCTCACGGAAAGTACGCTCATCTACGACAGAGTCACTTGCCATACGGCGAAGTTCCTGGCTGTTTGCTGCAAAATGTTTCGGACATGCAGAGATTCCTTTGCTCTGAATACCTTTTACATAAGCTGCTGCCATTTTACCTGCATGGTATGGATCTTCGGAAAAGTATTCGAAGTTACGTCCGCACAGCGGGCTTCTCTTGATGTTAAGACCTGGTCCTAAGATGACGTTGACATCCATGGTCACTGCTTCTTCTGCAAGAGCTTCACCGATCTCCTCACCTAATTTTTCATCCCAGCTGTTTGCAATGGTTGCTGCTGTCGGGAAACAGGTTGCCGGAAGACTTCCGTTTAATCCAAGGTGGTCTCCTGCTCCTGCCTGTCTTCTAAGCCCGTGAGGTCCATCGGACATTACCATAGAAGGGATTCCGTATTTCTCGAAATCTACGGTTTCCCATGTATTTTTTCCGGACATCATCAGTGCTTTTTCTTCTAGAGACATCTGCTTTATGATTTCCCCATATTTTAAGCTCATTTTTTATTCTCCTCTTATACGGTTTTCTAGATAATGCGAAACTCCAATTCAAGTTATGAAGATTGTGAGGAATTAACAAAATTTTCGAAGACACGCTCTCGCTACGTGTCGCTGGTAACGGTACTAAGAAGCCAGTCACAACTTACAGTTGTTCCTGCCTTCTAAGTGCCGACCGCTCCCCAGTGTCTTCTCAAGCTTTTGTCAATTCTTCACAATTTATTCCACTCTATCTATGAGTTTCGCAGGTTCCTACTTTTGTTAGTCTAAGAGTAGCATAAAATGTGTAGTCATATTGAAGTTTGGCATAAATGGTTGTTTTTTTTACATAAACTGCAAAAAAGGAGAGATGCGTTATCACATCTCCCCCGTCTTATAACCGCCGGAACCACTGTAAGCAATGTTCTCAGTGACATCATTTTGACAGTCATTTGCAGCATAGATTTTCCGCTGTGTATTCATGATCTGCTCCAAAGCCTTTTTGCGTTTCGAAAGTGCCTTACAAAGTGCATCGCATCTTGCTTCATCAATGAACAAAGAGCCACAGACTAATTCCTGGAATTCTTCTTCGATTCCATTTAATTTTTCCATAGAAAGCCAGTCAAAAGATTGTACCAGCTTGAGCTGTTCCTCATGTGTTGTCTTGAACGGCTTGCACACTAACCTGTTCGTTTCTCCTACCATTGTTGTCGGCTTATCAAACCACATTGCCATTCCACTGTCAAAAATTGGTGCCGGACCAATGTAATCCAACGTATTGGCATTCCGTACCACTCCGAAATTATTCAAATGTCTGTCTTCATTTGCGATCAGATAGTCTAAAACGATCATTCTATCCAACGCATCCTCGATATTTGAAATACCTTTTTCTTTACAGCAATTTACATAATGTTAATATATATTTTTTCATTATATTAATTCATTATAGCAAAGGCACTTGTCGCTTTCAATTAATTCCGATAACTGCTCCTTTTCCTGATCAGAGCGAATTATTTTTGTATACAATCTTTCCGTCAATGATTGTATACAAAATTTTCGTATCTACCCCAAATGGATTTCCTTTTACCAAAACAAAATCTGCATCTTTTCCTTCCTCAATGCTTCCCACTCTTTCTTCCGCTCCGATATGTTTTGCCGCATTTATTGTGATCGCTTGCAACGCGGTGAATTCATCCAGCCCGCTTACGATCGCTTTTCCGGCGCAAAGCGAAAGATATTGTTCCTCGCTCACCGGGGAATCCGTAATGATACAAACCGAACAGCCTGCTTCTGCCAGTTCTGCCGGAGTGGAAAAACTTTTATTTTTTAATTCGTATTTGGTGGCATAGCCAAAGGACGGACCGATTGCAAGCGAATAGCCTTCTTTTGCAAGTTCATCTGCGATCAGGCTGCCGTCCGTCACATGATCCAGCTTTAGATCGAGGTCAAATTCCCTTGCAATGCGGATTGCTGTAAAAATATCGTCTGCCCGGTGCACATGCGCTTTGAGTGGCAGTTCTTTCCGGATGACCGGAAGCAATGCTTCGAGCTTTTCATTGTATTCCGGCATTTTGCTGTAATCCGTCTCATCTGGATAGCCTGCCGCTTTTAACCTTTTTTCGTAAAACTCTGCCTGATGCAGTGCCTCGCGCAGCTTTGCAGCAATCGTCATTCTCGAA
Organism: uncultured Roseburia sp.; assembly: GCA_900542495.1. Taxonomy (GTDB): domain Bacteria; phylum Bacillota; class Clostridia; order Lachnospirales; family Lachnospiraceae; genus Roseburia. The sequence goes on along the minus strand of UQNW01000015.1, from coordinate 7,433 downwards.
TAAATGCCTCTGCTTTTATAGCAATTTTTTGGATTTTCCCCAAACGCAACCTTCATTGCCGACTTTTCTTTTACGATCATATCATCAATGCGGTTTCCATACGTCTTAATCACACAGAACGTTCCACCGATCACGTTTGAACTGCCCGGTCCGGTAGACACGCAGGTCACGCCACCTGCCCTTGCCAGTTCAAATGCCCTATCCTGTGGATTAATGGCGTCGATTGCTGATAGCTCCGGTGTGATTGCGTCTCCGATTTCATTAAAATCATCCCCGGCATACTCCACGGCGTAGCCGTCTAAACCAAGGTGGCAGTGTGCATCCACAAACCCCGGATACACCTCAAGCCCGGACGCATCTATGATCTCTGCATCATTGATAATGGCGCCTTCCAATACCGGAGCGATCTTTTTAATCTTGCCGTTTTCAATTAAAATATCCGCTGTGTATGGCTCTTTTTCCACAGCATTGTGAATGTTCCCCTGCTTTATCAACAAATATTGATTCATAATTTTTACTCCCTGCACATTCTCATAGTTTTCCTATTGAGTATGTGTAGGGAGTAGGAAATTATTCATTTTCAATTTTTATCTGAATTAAGCTTTTATACTTGTCTGGATTGGTTGAAATTATGATTCATATGCTTTTAAGACTCATCTTTTTTATTGTATATACTCATCCACTCTCGTCTTCCGAATCTCCTCTCTGACTCTTAAGATCATGGAAGGAGAAACGGACAGTTCATCAAATCCCATTTTTAAGAATGTGGAAGTCAGTGTCGTATCTGCGCCAAGTTCACCGCAGATGCCGACCCAGCAGCCATGTTTATGACCGTTATCAACCACCATTTGGAGCATCCGAAGGATTGCTTCATGGTGAGAATCATAAAAGCTGTCAAGCTTCGGATTCTGACGGTCGATTGCCAGTGTATACTGTGTCAGGTCATTCGTTCCGATAGAGAAGAAATCAACTTCCTCTGCCAAAAAGTCAGAGATCATCACGGATGCCGGTGTCTCGATCATGATTCCGAGTTCGCAGTCCTTGAATGGAATTCCTTCTGCGGTCAGTTCTGCCTTAACTTCCGCTGCGATCTCCTTGATCCGTTTTACTTCTTTTACCGAAATGATCATCGGAAACATAATGGAGATCGTTCCATAATAGCTTGCACGGTAAATCGCACGGAGCTGTGTCTTAAAGATTTCCGGACAGTCAAGACAGATACGGATCGCACGGTAACCCATTGCCGGATTTTCCTCTTTCTCCATATGGAAATAATCTACCTGCTTATCTGCACCGATATCCAAGGTACGGATGATCACTTTTTTGCCTCATATTTTTTCATGGTTTCTTCGTCCGGTTCAATGTAAAGAGTACCTGTGTAACCGTCTACGATACCCAGTTCACCATAGCATCCAATCAAGTGTTGTCCTGATCTGCAGCGAATTATTATAAGTTTTCTTTCAAGAAAGCGGAAAGTTTTTCCATTGCTTCTTCTTCGTTCTCACCGTCAGTTTTTAAAGTGATCTCCTGACCACATTTTACTGCCAGACCCATGACTGCAAAGATACGTTTGGCATCTGCTTCTTTTCCGTCTTTTTCAATTATTACTTTGCATGGAAATGCGGCAGCTTCCTTTACAAATAATCCTGCTGGTCTTGCATGGATTCCCTGCTCATCTTTGATTACATACTTAAATTCTTTCATTGTTTTTTCTCTCCTCTTCTCTTAAGCTATCATTCACCAATCGCGAAACTCTAATTCAGATTATACAGAGTTTCGCAATTATCATTAAGCTGCTTTCTTTTTTAAAATTCCAAGCAGTACGCATCCAACTACAGAGCCGATTGCCAGTGCTACCAGATATAATAATGGGTTTCCTACGGTAAGGAATACGAAGATTCCACCATGAGGTGCCATTAAGGTACAGTTAAATGCCATGGATAAAGCACCTGCTGCTGCAGAACCAACCACACACGCAGGCAATACATGGAGTGGATCAGATGCTGCAAATGGGATTGCACCCTCTGTGATGAAGGAAAGTCCCATGATGAAGTTGGTAGGACCTGCTTTTCTCTCATCAGCAGTAAATTTGTTTTTGAAGATCAATGTTGCCAGTGCGATTGCGATTGGTGGAACCATACCACCGACCATAACTGCTGCCATGATGTTGTAGTTTCCGGCTGCGATAGATGCTGTACCGAATACATAAGCTGCTTTGTTGACAGGACCTCCCATATCAACAGACATCATTCCGCCAAGTAATGCTCCAAGTAAAATAGCGCTTGCGCCGTTTAATCCGTTCAAACCGTTGTTGATTAATGTATTTAATGCTCCGATTGGTGGCTCTACCACATATGTCATCAAAACACCTACAATAAAGATACCTAATAACGGATAGATCAATACTGGTTTTGTTCCCTCTAAACTGTCAGGAAGCTTGCTGCAGATTTTCTTTAATAATAAAACAATATATCCTGCCAAGAATCCGGCTACTAATGCACCAAGGAAACCGGATGTTCCGTTTGCTGCGATTGCACCGCCAACGAAACCGACTGCCAATCCCGGTCTGTCAGCAATACTCATTGCGATAAATCCGGCAAGGATCGGGAGCATGAATCCAAATGCAACGCCACCGATTGACTTAAACATTGCTGCCATTGGAGTGATTGTACCGAAGTTTGATCTCTGGTCTAACGGAAGCGAGTTAAGGTCAACCGAAAATCCGTCAATCAGGAATGCAATCGCGATTAAGATACCACCGCCGACTACAAATGGAAGCATATGTGATACACCATTCATCAGATGTTTGTAGATCTGATGTCCGATGCTGTCTTTACCTTCTTCTTCCTCAGCCACTGCTTTGCCGTCTGCTTCGTAAATAGAAGCGTGACCATTTGCAGCTTTTGTGATCAGTTCCTCTGCTTTGCTGATTCCGTCTGCAACTTTGCACTGGATCACCGGTTTTCCTGCAAAACGATCCATTGGCACCTGTGTGTCTGCTGCTACGATAATGCACTCTGCCTCTGCGATCTCTGCTTTTGTGAGCACATTTTTGGCACCGCCGGAGCCTCTTGTCTCAACTTTGATCTGGTAGCCAAGCTCTTTTGCTTTTTTCTCCAAAGCTTCTGCTGCCATATAAGTATGTGCAATACCGGTCGGGCATCCGGTAACTGCAAGGATCAGTTTTCCGTTTGTAGCAGCTGTTTCTACTGCCTTTACCTCTTCTTTTTTCTCTTCCTCTGCGTCTTTTTCTGCTTCTGCCACATCGATCACGCTTAAAAATTCATCTACTGTTTTTGCACTGCGCAGTTTTGCTGTGAAGTCCTCATCCATTAACAAAACAGATAATTTACTGAGTACATCCAGATGCACATTTTCTTTTGTATTCGGTGCAGCGATCAGGAAAATAAGGTTTACTTTCTCGCCGTCTAACGAATCAAAATCAACGCCCTCCGGTACGACCATCGCTGCAAGTCCCGGTCTTGATACGGAGTCAGATTTGCAGTGTGGAATAGCAATTCCCTCACCGATTCCGGTTGTGCTCTCCTCTTCTCTTGCGTAGACACCTTTGCGGTAAACCTCCACATCGTTGATTTTGCCGCTCTTTGCCATTAAATCGACCATAGCGTCAAGTGCTTCTTTTTTGCCTGTTACTTTTCCCTGCAGTTCAATGCTCTCTGCTGCAAGTAAATCTCTGATTTTCATTTGAAAAATCCCTCCCTTTCTATCGTTCCCCTGCAAACAATTTCTTATTATTATTGAGTAAAGCGATCACTTCTGCTTTTGTAGCCAGTTCCTCTGAAAATGCAGATGCACTTCCGGTGCAGACACCCATTTGGAACGCTTTCTCATAGCTTCCATTCTCAAGATATCCTGCAATAAAGCCTGCCACCATGGAATCTCCCGCTCCCACGGAATTGACAACTTTTCCTTTTGGCGCTTCGGACTGGAAAACGCTTCCGTCTTCTGCTACCAGAACAGCTCCGTCACCTGCCATGGAAACGAGCACGTTTCTTGCACCTTTTTCCTGCATTTTCTTTGCATATTCGATCACGTCTGCCTTGCTCTCGATCTTCACCCCGAAAATCTCACCCAGCTCATGATTGTTTGGTTTGATGAGAAATGGATGATACTGCAATACATTTACCAGAAGATCTTTTGTTGCATCTACAACGATTTTTAAGTCTTTGTTCTGCAAATGTTTCATAATATCCATATACATGGAACCCGGCATCACATCCGGAATGCTTCCAGCAAGCACGAGGATGTCTCCGTCCTCTAACGTATCCAGTTTTTCATAGAGTTTTTCAATGTCTGCCTGCTCGATCGCCGGTCCCTGTCCGTTGATCTCACTCTCCTCATCGGAGCGAAGCTTTACATTGATCCGGGAAATTCCTTTTTCCACTTTGATAAAATCAGCGCGGACTCCTTTTTCCTCTAACAGCTCCTCGATTCTGTTCCCCGTGAATCCGGCAAGAAAACCAAGCGCTGTATTCTCAAAGCCGAGATTTTTTAACACCATGGAAACATTGATTCCTTTTCCACCCGGAAAAATAATCTCATCCGTTGTACGGTTCACGATCCCGCATGTAAAATGATCCACGGAAACAATGTAATCCAGCGACGGGTTAAAGGTTACAGTATAAATCATGTTTTCGACTCCTTCCTGCTACTGCACATCTATAATATTTTTACATTTTTTATAAGCTGGTAGGTTCAATCCCGTGGTGATCACGGTTGCTCCCTCGAATGGTGCAAATGTCACACTTGAAATCTGATTGAACTTGCTCTCATCTGCTAAAACAAAACGCTCTTTGCAGTTCTCCATGGATTTTTTCTTCACCATTGCCTCTTTTAACTCCGGTGTGGAATAACCCTTCTGGAGACTGACACCGTTGGCTCCCCAGAAACCTTTGGTGAAATTGTATTTCTCCAACGTGGTGACTGCCTCTTCTCCTACGATTGCCTCTGTGATCGCTTTGAACTCGCCGCCGAGAAGATATACCGTAAATCCTCTCTCTGCCAGACGCTTTGCGTGGCTGATTGCGTTGGTCACAAACACTGCCTGACGGCTTGTAATGTATTCAATCATCAGCTCTGTCGTCGTTCCTGCATCCAGATAAACAAAATCACCGGATGTGATCTGCTCTGCAGCATATTTTGCAATTTTGTTCTTCGCCTCGCGGTTTTTCTCTTTTCGGCTGATCACGTTATCATCTTTTGTGCTGTATGCTACTGTTTTTAAAATTGCTCCGCCGTGAACCTTCGTCAACTGACCGTTCGCGTCCAGTGTATTAAGATCTCTCCGTATCGTGGATTCCGAAGCATCCAGTTCTGTCATCAACTGCTGAACCGTTACACTTCCCATACTTTCTAGTATGGATAAAATCTTCGCAAATCTTTCCTCTGTCAGCATTTATTTTACCCTCCAATTTCCGTCAGCATCATTCAAGTCCGTTCATCTTTATATCTGAATTATAATTTCACAATCCGTCACAGTCAATCATTTTCCGTCAAAATCATCCACAAAAATGTAAGGTTCAAATTGTGCAGAATTTACAAGAGATACATAAAACTGCTGTACGAAGGAAACACGATTACTCTGTGTCTCTTTCGTACAGCAGTTTTTTGATTTATTACTATGTAGTTTTACCGATTCTCCGGCTATGCTTTTATCTGTCTGCGCTATGGCGTTGTCCGAGTTCTTTCTTATTTATCTTCTTTCCGAAACCGCTCTATGGCATCTAATATCTTAAAGCTTTCAATCATGACAACTTCCGCATTTCTTGTTTTGAATTTTCGAACCATTTCTTCAAACGGAAGCCCTGCAATATAACACCGCAGTGCCATAATGATCGCGCTGTGTGTCACGATCAGCACATCTCCGCTCTCGCGTTTCAAAATATATTCCATTGCTTCGAGTGTACGTTTTACGACATCATTATAACATTCACCTCCACCCGGTGTACGCACATAGCGACGGTCTTTTCTCCACTCCTGATATTCCGGGCTGTTTTCCCGCTCGATCACACGCCAGTTTGAGCCTTCCCAGCTTCCGAGGTTCATCTCCACCAGTCCTTCCAACGGAATACAGGTTGCATGCAGTGCTTCTGCCGCGATCCGGGCTGTCTCTGCCGCACGGAGCTGTGGCGAATGATAGACGTGTTTCACCGAAATATCTTCCTCCACCAGCTGGCACGCCAGCTCCTTCGCCTGCCGGATTCCATTTTCATTCAGGGGAATATCTGTCTTTCCCTGAATCTTCTTCTTTACATTCCACTCTGTCTCTCCATGACGTACAAAATATAGCTTCATCGCTCATCCTTTTCATTCGAAAATACCGTTGTCATTACATCACTGATATAGTTGCCACTAACTGAATTTATAATAGCATAAATTTTATCATTATCCAATGAAAACCTGCCGTATCTTCATTTTTCTTCATCCTTTTGATAATGGTTCTATTTTTAGTGTATATCCTAATGGTGTTAAAATTTTTAATAGACATTTTCCATTTTATTCCTTAAAATATTTTCGTTACTTTAGGAAAGAATAAATGTACAAAACATTTACTTTAATTAAGGAGATTTCCATGGATCGCGTATTTACAATTGAACAGCTACGTCCGATAAAAGACGGCATGACCATTTCAAGAGATGCAAAAATGGGAACTGCAACCAGCGTTACCTTTTTTTCTCTGGGAAAAGATACCTCTATCAGTCAGGAATGTTATGACTCAACCGCCATTTATGTCGGCGCAAAAGGAGACACTGCTTTTCTGATCGGACCGAATGCTGATAAAAAAGTTTTCACCGAAGGTGACTGTCTGATCGTCCCTGGTGGAACACTCTGCGGTATGGAGACCGCAGCCGGAACTGTTTACACTGAAATCATTATAAAAAAGGAGAATACTATGAACAACATTATTAAATCAGGCGAAGTAATGAAACTGAAAGACTTAATTTCTTATGAGGAAGGAAGTATCGCAAACCTTGACGTTGTAAGCAACGACACTATGAAATTCGTGCTTATGGCATTTGATGAGGGAACAGGTCTTACACCTCACCGCGCACCAGGCAACGCTATCATCTTTGCTTTGGAAGGAAAAGCAACTATCGGTTACGAGGGAAAAGATTACACTCTTTCTGCCGGAGAAAACTTCCGTTTTGATAAAAACGGTCTTCACAGCGTTACCGCAGACGGCAAATTCAAAATGGCTTTATTATTAGTGCTCGAATAATGTACTTTTCCCCTGCTTTATGCTATGATTTTCTATATCAAACGAAAGAAAAGAAATCGTACATATGCATGGGGAGAGAAAAAAACTTATTGATGAAAATAAAAGAAGGCTTACGCAAGTGGTTTCGGGAGTATCCCAAAGTTTGTGTAAACCTCCAAACTGATGTAAGATAAAATTACTCAGTTTGGAGGTT
>UQNW01000014.1 GCA_900542495.1 uncultured Roseburia sp. | reverse complement strand
TAAAATGGGGAGAAATTTCTCATTTTAACTTGTACTAAATCTTGACATAGGACCACGGTCAGTCCGGTGGTGGTGCGAAAGAGTTAGCTCTTATGACAACTCCGAATGCCAAAGGTTTATTTGAGCGTGGTATTGTGCAGAGTGGAGCAACCGAGACAATGGGTGTTACATTCACAAGCAAAGAAGCAAGCCAGAGAGCTGATGAAATTGTTGGAAGGTTACTCTGTTGGGGAGTAGAGAAAAGAAAAATGTGAGTAAAAACAGAAGGAGTTGCCGGAAGGTGACTCCTTTTTTGAATGTTGAGGTGAGTTAGAATTAAACAAATTTGACATTCCAAAAAGAAATAGTTATAATTCAAACAGTTTGAATTATAACTATTTCTTTTTGGAGGGAGATAATGATATGGACGAATCGTTGCATTATCTGATCATGGCGAATCAGATGTTAGTGCAGAAATCGTTGATGGAGCGATTGAAAAATACAGGTCTAACCATTGGACAGCCCAAGGTGTTAGATTACTTAAAAGACCATGACGGCAGCAGCCAGAAAGAAATTGCCAAAAACTGTTTTTTAGAGGCTGGTTCTCTGACTTCCATTTTAAACCGTATGGAAGAAAAAGGTCTGATCGAAAGACGGATTTTAAACGGAAACCGAAGAACGTTTCATATCTTTCTGACAGAAATAGGGAAAGAAAGACAAAAAACAATTAATGACGCCTTTTTGGAAATTGAGAAACAGGCATTGCTTGGAATTTCAGAAGAAGAATATCAGGCGTTCATGACGGTTTACGGAAAAATCTATGAGAACCTGAAACAGACAGAAAATGAGTAGATGAGTCAATCTGAAAACGACAGAAAAGAAAATATAGTAGAAAAGGAATTAAGAAAATGAACAAGTTAAAACGTTATCTTTTATTTTTAGTGGGATTATTTGTGAATGCGTTAGGAGTCAGTCTGGTGACAAAGGCAAGCCTTGGAACATCGCCGATTTCCTCCATTCCGTATGTACTTAGCTTAAACTTTCCGTTTACGCTTGGAAACTTTACGATATTTTTCAGTATTTTACTGATCATTCTGCAGATCATAATTTTGCGGAAAAATTTCAAAATTGCCAATATTTTGCAGATTCCGGTATCCATTGCCTTTGGTTATTTCATTGACCTGACAATGTATCTGTTTTTCTGGGTAAATCCGCAGAACTATTTTGTAAAAATAATTGCACTTCTGGCAGGCTGCGCTGTGCTCGGATTTGGTGTGTATTTAGAAGTAGTTGCAGATGTTGTCATGCTTCCGGGAGAATCCTTTGTGCGCGCGATCGTGCAGACATGGAACACGAACTTTGGAACAACAAAAATCATTTTTGATACTTCCATGGCAGTCATTGCAGCAGTCCTTTCCTTTGTTTTTTCAGGAAAATTAAATGGTGTTCGTGAAGGTACTCTTATTGCAGCATTGTTAGTTGGTTTTATTGCGAGACTTCTTGGGAAGAAATTAGAGTTTGTAAAACCTCTTTTGTTCCCGGAGGAATACAAAGAAAGTTTTGAACAGTCAAAACCAGAGAAAACCGAAGCAGATTATCAGAAAAATATTATCGTCATCGGAAGACAGTATGGAAGCGGCGGACATGATATTGGAAAAATGCTGGCAGAGAAACTTGGCTTTGATTTTTATGATCAGGAAATCATCAAAATGGCTGCTGGAACGACCGGGCTGACTTCAGATTTTATTAGTAAAAACGAAGAATCCATGACAAATAGTTTCTTATATGATCTGGTGAATCAGGTTTATATTTACAGCAAATCTGAGGAGGAAGCTCCAAAAGACAAGATTTTTGAAGCGGAGTCGAGAGTAATAAAAGAACTCGCAGAAAAAGGCAACTGTGTGATCGTCGGAAGATGTTCTGATTATATTTTAAGAGACCATGCAAATGTTTTAAAAATATTTTTCTCGGCACCGATGGAAAGCAGAGAAAAACGTGTCATGGGACGTTTGAATGTATCTGAAAAAGAAGCTGAACGTAAAATCCGCAGAGAGGATAAACTTCGTTCGGATAATTATCATTATTATACTGGAAGAATGTGGGGTGCAGCAGCGAATTTTGACCTTACACTGAACACGGATTTAGGAGAAGATTACATAGAAAAATGTGTTATGGGAGCTTTGAATCAGTAAGCGATATTTTATGTTCTGTTGGTAACAGGTGAAGCAATTTTTAAAACATAAAAAACAGACTTATAATCGAACGTATTTTCTGGTATACTGAAGATAAGAATTTGATATTCTGGTTCTTAAGGATATCGACCTGGAAAAAGAGGAAGTGCAGGAGGTACGTTCATGAACGAAAATGAGAATCCTATCTATATCGCAATTGATCTAAAGTCGTTCTATGCCTCCGTGGAGTGCAGCGAGAGAAAACTTGATCCACTTACGACAAATCTGGTTGTGGCGGATGCCGGGCGGACAGAGAAAACAATCTGTCTGGCGGTTTCACCGTCTTTGAAAGCGTATGGGATTCCGGGAAGAGCAAGGCTTTTTGAAGTCGTGCAGCGCGTGAAGGAAGTGAACCGGGAGAGATTGCAAAAGGCACCGGGAAGAACTTTTGAGGGAAGTTCTTATTTTTCCGATGAGCTGAACGAACACCCGGAACTTTCGCTCACTTATGTGACAGCACCGCCGCGAATGGCGCTTTATATGAAATACAGCACAAGAATTTATGATATTTATTTGAAATATATCGCACCGGAAGATATGCATGTCTATTCCATTGACGAGGTTTTTATGGATGTGACACATTATCTGAAAACGTATCATATGACTGCAAAAGAACTTGCGGAAAAGATGATGCAGGATGTTTTGGAACAGACTGGAATTACAGCCACAGCAGGAATCGGAACGAATCTTTATCTGTGTAAGGTGGCAATGGATATTGTGGCGAAGCATGTTACACCGGATGCAAATGGAGTGCGTATCGCAGAATTAGATGAGATGACTTACCGGAAACTGTTGTGGAATCACAGACCGCTGACCGATTTCTGGCGGGTGGGACATGGTTATCGGAAAAAGTTAGAGGAAGCCGGACTTTACACGATGGGAGACATTGCCCGATGTTCCATAGGCGGAGAACGGGATTATTATAATGAAGAGCTGCTTTATAAAATGTTTGGAATCAATGCCGAGCTTCTGATCGACCATGCATGGGGATATGAACCCGTCACGATCGCGCAGATCAAAGATTATAAGCCGGAGACAAACAGTATCGGTTCCGGTCAGGTGCTGCACTGTCCTTATGATTTTGAAAAGACAAAGCTGATCGTCCGCGAGATGACGGATGCACTGGTGTTAGACCTTGTAGAGAAAAGACTTGTGACAGACCAGATTGTACTTGATATTGGTTACGATATTGAAAATCTGACGAACCCGGACATCCGGAAAAAGTATCATGGCGAGGTAAAAGCAGACCGATATGGAAGATTCGTTCCGAAGCACGCCCACGGAACAGCAAATCTGGATACAAAAACATCTTCCACTGCAAAAATCATGGATGCCGTTTTGGATTTATATGAGCGCATTGTGGATAAGAATCTTTTAGTGCGGCGTGTCTATGTCACTGCAAACCGTGTTGTGGATGAGCATACGGTGTCGAATGAGACAGAGTTTACACAGATGGATTTATTTACTGATTATCAGGCACTGGCAGAGAAACAGAAGGCAGAGCAGACGAGAATGGAAAAAGAGCGCAGACTGCAGGAGGCAATGCTTTCCGTGAAGAAAAAATATGGCAAAAATGCGATGTTAAAAGGAACTAATCTGCAGGAAGGTGCAACTACGATAGACAGAAATAATCAGATTGGCGGACACCGCGCCTGAATTTTTTGAAAGTAGTTTTTGTATAGAAGCAGGCAGAATTTCGAACAAGACAGTGATCCATGCATTCAGAGGCACATTTTTTGTATGAAAGAGGAAACGGCAGACCGTAGAGAGTGAAGGAAAGGAGAAAGCGGATGACGGAAAGCGAAGAAAAATATGGGGATATTCTGAATTTGCCTCATCATCAGTCAAAAGTTCATTCAAGGATGTCGATTTATGACAGGGCTGCGCAGTTTTCTCCATTTGCTGCATTGACCGGACATGAGGCTGCAATCAAAGAAACAGCGAGACGGACAGAAGAACAGGTGGAACTGGATGAAGACAAGCAGGAAGAGCTGAACGAAAAATTACAGACATTGATAGCGCATGCAGCAGAACATCCGAAAGTGTCAGTAACTTATTTCAAGCCGGATGACAAAAAGACCGGAGGAGAATATGTGACTGTGACAGGCACATTTCAGAAATTCCGTGGCTACGAGAGGACGATTGTGCTGGAAGACGGAACGGGCATTGATTGCGACAGGATCGTTGAAATCAGGGTGATTTAAAAGGAAATAGAGGCAAGCTTTTTTATAATAATTGACAATGGTTATGGATAGTTATATATTAAGAATAACTATACATAACCATTTTTGCAAATAATAGCAATGCATATTCGTATAAAGTATAATATCCTGCAGGATGTGCAGAGGTATGGTACACGGAGGCGTCTATGGAAAATCCGAAAGAGCGTATTGAAGATATTTAAAAAAGAAATCCTTATCTTGACGCAAAAGTGGGGCTTGGATATGATAATTTTCTGGATTTTACATGTGGCAGACAGTTTTATGTGGATAAGACACATTTCATCAGCGAATGGATGAGGAGTGATGCAAAAGAATCTTTTTTGCAAGCAGTGGAGAGAATGTCTGGCAGGCAATCAAGCGGCTATGCTACTTTTTATACAGACATCACAAGATGCTGCCAATTATTCTTGTGGATGAATATGACACACCATTGCTCGAAGCGTATACGCAGGGGTATTGGGATGAGATGATCGCTGCCTGCAGACAGATATTTCATAATGCATTTAAGAAAAATGATTATTACAGCCGTGCGATTATTACCGGAGTAACAAGAATTTCTAAAAATTCGTTGTTTTCGGATCTTAATAATCTGGAAGTAGATACAGTTACCTGTGACGCGTATGCAGATTGTTTCGGGTTTACAGAGCAGGAAGTAATGGATGCACTGAAATGTCAGTATCCGGATGGCGATGAGAACAGTTTGTGGTCACTGTTATTATCGGTTGGTTATATTAAGGCTGAGAATGTGGTGTACAAAGTGGATACCATTGAGTGTGATGTGTCAGTTACGAATAAAGAAGTTATGGCAATGTTTCGGACGGAGATTCTTGGAATGCTTCGTAATAGAGTGGACGGGGCAGATATGATATTGCAATGTATCCGTTAGAGAAGAATCAGGATGCATTTCTTATGGAATTTAAGGTTTGGGATAAGAAGAAAGAAAAAAATCTGGAGGAGACAGTCGAAAGTGCGTTCCGGCAGATAGAAGAAAAGAAATATGTGACAGACCTTGTTGCAGACGGAATCGATGAAGAACGTATTCATAAGCTTGGTTTTGCATTTGCAGGAAAAGAAGTACTTGTGAAGGAGAAAAAACGGTATGAAGTATAAATAGGAGTTGAGCGGGCAGCTTGCTTTGGATTATTGCTGCAATGCTGAAGATATTCTGGATAACAAGAATCACTTTAATGTATATGAGCAAAGGGACGGCAGACGCAGATTTGAAGAACAGGATGATTGCGTTTTGAAAGTTATTGTAGTGAATGAAAAACTGATTTTTACAGGGAAAAAAGAGATCGTGAACATTTGCAAAGAAAAATATGAAACCTGTTCCGGAGTTTGGTTTATGGATGTGGCACGTTTTAGAGAATTGGATACAATTTTGAAACCATATGGTTATCAGTTGAAAACAGCGCATCCTTTCTTTTTACCGGAGAAATCTGAAAATAGACGATCGGATGGGCAGAAAAGCGTTTGTCAGGATGCTTTGTCAGGAAAAGAAAACCGTGCATTTGAGATAAAAAAATATAATCATGATGAGATACAGCAATTTAAAGGCAATGAGCAGTTTAATGAGGCGTTTTGTTTTGATGAAAATTCGCCGGATATGTTGGCAGTAGCAGCAATTTCCAAAGGAAAAATCATTGGTATGGCTGGTGCAAGCGCGGACAGTACAACATTCTGGCAGATCGGAATCAACACAGAGAAAGAGGCGGAAGGCAGAGGAATTGCCTCTCTGTTAGTGAAAATATTGAAAGAGGACATTGAAAAATTGGGAAAAGTTCCTTACTATGGAACCAGCATGTCAAATCTTGCATCACAGCGGGTTGCTGCAAACGCAGGATTTAAACCTGCGTGGGTAGAACTGCTTGCGGAGAGAATATGATTTTGGCAGGAAAAGAGGAACACGAAAACGGAAGATGAGATTAATGCAGAGATGAAAAAGTAAAAGAAACAGAGGTTTGGGAAGAAAACATCCGAACCTCTATTATTTTGCAATAAACAGAACACCAAGCGTACCGGGGCCGCAGTGACTTGACACGACACCACCGGCTCTGGTTTCTAATATCTCATGGAAAACACCGAGGCTTTCCAGATACGAGCGGACGGATTCCACCGTTGCAGCGTCACAGCCGGAATGTGTGATGAATACGCGGTCAGGTCTGGCTGCTTTTAAATCAGTTTCCATATCTTTTACATAGGACATGATAACAGAATTGATCTTTCCGCGGTATTTTTTTGTCGCATCCATAGCACCGTTTTCTACCACGATTTTTGGATGCAGCTTTAAGACACCGCCGGCCATGGCAGCAACAGCGTTACAACGTCCGCCACGGTACAGGTAGGTGAGGGTATCCACGACAAAGCTTGCTCTGACATTTGGTTTTAAAGTTTCCATGACAGAAGCAATTTCGGATGCAGAGTGTCCGTTTTTTGCCATAATGGCAGCTTCTATCACAAGAAGTCCGATTCCGGTGGAGAGATTTGCGGAATCAATCACGGTGATCCGGTTTTCTGCTTCTAGTTCCCCGGCAGCAAGACGCATGACATTGCCGGATGTTGACATACTGTTTGAGATGGAAAAGCAGACAATCTCACGTCCTTCTTCCACATAAGGGCGAAAAAGTTCAATCGTTTCTGCCAGAGACGGGGCGGAAGTTTTTGGGGTTGTCTTATGCTCATCGGACCAGGAGTAAATCTCATCCGGTGTAATTGTTTTTCCGTCTTCAAATTCCTCATCTCCGAGAAGAATATGAAGCGGGAGAATATCGATATCGTATTGTGCAGCTAATTCTGCTGAGAGGTCGCATGTGCTGTCTGAAATTATTTTTACCATATTAAAAAAATCCTTTCTGTGAGATCATTTTCATTGCGTTTTGTTTGCAGATTTTTTCTGCTTCTTCCTGAGTGAAATCCATTTGGTTCAGTATTTCAAAATAAGTATCGTAGATTTCTTCTGGTTTTAAGCTGCGGCTGTCTGGATAATCAGTTGCAAATACTAATTTGTTTAAATCAAATGAGCGCAGTATCTGATTCGTTTTTGTAATATCATATTTTTTTACGAGGTCTGGCAAAATAGCAGATATATTAAAGTAGACGTCCAGTCCATACAGGTCTTTATATTGAATTCCGCCGAGATGTGCAATGGAAACTCGCAAATTCGGATATTTTTTCATAACATTTCGGATACGGGCAGGAGAACATACATCATCTGAAATGTGAGCTCTTGGGTAAGAATGTATTTCTACTAAAATGGCATTTTGATTTGCCCAGTCAAAAATATGATTATAATAGAGCCCGTCCACCGGGTAGCCGGTATTGGATGGGTGGATTTTTATTCCTAAACAGTCTTTCTGTTTTGTAACTCTGTCTAACTCATAAATTGTTTTATCCATTTCGTTCCGCAGATCAATGTCTGCAAAATAATATAGTTTATGGTCTGCATTTCCTTCTTTGCACATGGCGGTCATATTATTGTTCACAGCTTCTACGGTAAAATCCATTGACAGCATATATGGATCATTGAAAGGCATGAGAAATGCAGAATCGATATGATACTTGTCCATAAGTTTTAAATAATCATTCACACTGCCATAATCCACGAATTTATCGTTAAAACCCTGATTTGCTTCAATGACATCCGGAGGCATTAAGTGAATGTGTGCATCTATTTTAGGTATTGTTTTCCAGTTAACCATTGTTCTGTATTCCCTTCATATTAGTATCTTTGTAAAATTTAAGTTAATCATTTTCTTTGGAATTTTGATATCCTATTTCTTCGCCCAGCCAAAATAGCAGCATATGAATCAAAATAATAATCCAATAGGCTTTCGTAAAATAGTGTGCGAATGAGTTTATATGTCTCCAATTAATAAAATCCCAAAGAATCATTCCGATGGGATTTATTGAAATTGTAAGAAGAGATGCCAGGAAAGCCAGTATGATTCGTGTTATCCGCTTGTTTTGTGAAGAAATAATGGTTGCTCGCCCGATTTCAAATACACATATTCCCCATATTAAAATCATAACGAACACTGCCGGCAGAAGCAGAAAAAATAGAAATGGAAATATAAAATATATGACATTTAAGATCAAAAACAGGAACCAGTATATGGAAAAGGGAATCAGATTTACGTTCATAATGTTCTCCTCCTGACATAAATACAGAAAATTGCGAAGCAACACTTTATTCTATAGTAACATAAAATATTATGCACGACATACACAAAAATTTAATTTTTCATGAAAAAGTTATTAACGAGTATTGTCTGTACAAATTCCCACATGAAATTACAAAAAAATAGAATAAACAGTATATAACAGTTGACAACAGATATGCACTGTTATATACTGTTTGCTGTAAAGGGAGATAAGATTGAAAATTGAGATTTTCAATCTGGAAATTGTGCTGACGCACAAAGTTCCCTGATTTATGAAAAGCCGCTGAAGCGGCAGAATGAGAGGAAGTATGCATATTATCTTAAATCATTCCTCCATGGTTCCGATTTACGAACAGCTCATGGAGCAGATAAAATCAGATATTATCCAGTCTGAATTAAAAGAAGGAGAGGCACTTCCGTCTGTGAGGACGCTCGCAGGGGAGCTTCGGATCAGTGCGCTGACGGTCAAGAAGGCTTACGATAAGCTGGAAGAAGAGGGATTTGTTACGACTGTTCATGGAAAAGGTACTTATGTATCTGCCTCGGATAAACAGCTTGCACTTGAAGCAAGGCAGAAAGCGATAGAAGATGACTTCGATAAAGTGATCGACCGGGCACTTTCCATGGGGATGAAGAAGAAAGAAATATCTGAGGTTGTAAAACTAATTTTAGATGAGAAGTAAAAAAAGAAAGGCGGAAATTGTATGATAACAATGCAAAATGTCCGGAAAACATATGGAAGCTTTACATTTGAAATGTCAATGGAACTGCCAGAAGGACAGATACTGGGGTTGATCGGGAAAAACGGAGCAGGAAAAAGTACCGCAATCAAACTGATTCTTGGTCTTTGCCGGGCAGATGTGGGCAGCATCAGGGTCTTTGATCATGAGAGTAAAGAATTGCCGGAGACACTCAAACAGGAGATCGGAGTTTCTCTTGCAGAATCCGGATTTTCCGGGGAACTGACCGTAAATGATGTAAAACACATTTTAAAAAAGATGTATCATTCGTTTGATGAAAACTATTTTATACAACAGGGTGAGAACTTAAAGCTTCCAATGAATAAGAAAATTAAAGAATTTTCAACCGGAATGAAAGCGAAACTCCGCGTGCTGACAGCTATGACACACCATGCGAAGCTGCTGATCATGGATGAGCCGACAGCCGGACTGGATGTGGAGGCGAGAAATGAGATTTTAGACATGTTACGAGCTTATATTGCAGAGGATGAGAGCCGCAGTATACTTATTACATCCCATATTTCCACTGATTTAGAATCCCTATGTGATGAACTTTATCTAATACATGATGGAAAACTCATTTTGCATGAAGCAACAGATGCAATCTTAGAGCAGTATGGCATTTTAAAGGTGAGTGAAGAACAATACCGCACGCTGGATCAAAGCTCTATTTTAAAAGTGCAGAAAGAAAATTACGGCTATGCATGTTTTACGAATGATAAGAAGTTTTATCAGGAAAATTATCCGCAGATTGCAGTGGAAAACGGAGGGATTGATGAGCTTATTCTTATGATGACAGGAGGGTACAGATAATGGCAGGTTTATTGGAAAAAGATATTCGGTTATTATGGGGAACAAAACAGACACTGATAATTTTATTTGCAATTTTATTTGCAGTCGCATTTTTAGGCAACGGAAATTTTATCATTGGATATCTGCCGTTTGTGACAGGGATGATCGCAAGCAGTACGATTGCGTATGATGAGATGGATCACGGCTATCAGTTTTTACTGGCGCTGCCGATCAATAAAAGAACCTATATAAAAGAAAAGTATCTGTTATGTGTCGGAGGAGCAGTGGCAGCCTGGGTAATTGCAGTCTGCCTGTATCTGGTGAAAGAAGTAGTGCGTGGCATACCGGTTGTTTTGGCAGACGATATGCTGACAGCCACAGTAATTTTGTTAATCATTCTTTTGATCAATTTTTTCATAATTCCGGCGCAGATTAGGTTTGGTAGTGAAAAAATCCGGATTGTGACATTAGGAATGATGGGAGTAATCGCTGTAATTGCATATTTTTGTGAGAAAGTGATTGGAATAGAACGGTTGAATCAGGCACTGACCGTGATAGACAATCTGAATGTGGCAGTGATGACTGGTAGTATTATCGGGATCACACTGCTGGCACTGTTTGTTTCGTACCAGATCAGCGGACGTATTATGGAGAAGAAGGAGTTTTAACAGGAATTAACAGATGATTCTTGCACCCATTTGGAAAAAAAGATATACTCATAGTATCAGGCTAAGGGGGCGAGTAGAATGGGACAGTTTTTAAATAATAAGGAACCATATGATAAATACAAGACCGTAATGAATGGAACCTTTTTTGTTGATAAGACAGAAATATTAAAAGAATTAATTCCAGCATTACAGCAGGAACAGCGTTTTTTCTGTATTACCCGTCCGCGACGTTTCGGAAAAACAGTTATGGCAAATATGATAGCAGCTTTTTTTGAAAAAAATAGTGAAAAATCTTTATTTGAGAAGCTTGCAATCGCACAATATGATCAATATAAGGAGCAGGCAGGCTGCCATGATGTGATATATATTGATTTTAGTGAAATGCCAAGAGAATGTCATAGTTATGAGGAGTATATTGGCAGAATACAGGATGGACTTGTCAGAGATATTAACGAGGCATATCCGGAGATTGCGATAGACAAAAATGAGGCGGTCTGGGATGTGCTTTCTCAGGTTTTTGACAAAACAGGACATAAATTCATATTTGTGATGGATGAATGGGACGCAGTTTTCCAGATGTCTTTTGTTACGGAACGTGACAGAGAAAATTATCTGCTTTTTCTGAAACTTTTATTGAAAGGGAAAAGCTATGTAGAACTGGCATATATGACCGGTGTACTTCCGATTGCAAAATATTCAGATGGTTCAGAACTGAATATGTTTTTGGAATACAATATGGCAACAAGAGTTCGGTTTAGTGAATATTTTGGCTTTACAGAGAGTGAAGTTGACAGATTGTACCAGTGCTATCTGGAGCAAACGAAAAAGCCACAGATTACACGCGCAAATCTCAGGGAATGGTATGATGGATATCACACTGCATCAGGAGAAAGATTATACAATCCACGTTCGGTAGTATGCGCATTGACAGATAATCAATTGTCAAATTATTGGGTGAGTTCAGGAAAATATGACTCTATTTTCACATATATCAGTCATAACGTAGATGAAATCCAGAACGATCTTACTTTAATGTTTGCAGGAGAAAAAATACCAACAGGGATACAGGAATATGCTGCAACAGCACCAGAACTAAAGACCAAAGAGGAAATATATTCTGCAATGGTAGTATATGGTTTGCTGACATACGATAATGGAAAAGTATTTATACCAAATAAGGAACTTTTGGGCAGCTATACAGCGATGATGAAAAAAGAAAAATCGTTAGGATATATTTACCGTCTTGCCAACATATCATCACAGATGTTACAGGCGACACTAGCCAAAGATACAGAGACAATGACAAAGATAATTCAGTATGCTCATAATACAGAAGTGCCGATTTTGTCTTATAATAATGAGACAGAACTTTCAGCAATTGTCAATCTTGTTTATTTGTCAGCAAGAGATCAGTACAGAGTGGAACGTGAGGAGAAGGCTGGAAAGGGATTTGTAGATTTTATATTTTATCCGGTTCGATATGATCAAGATTGTATCATACTGGAATTAAAAGTAGATCATTCACCAGAAGATGCAATTGCACAGATTAAAGAAAAAGACTATGCTCTGCGGTTCAGAGGAAAAACAGCAGAAAAAAATAAATATACAGGACGTATCCTCGCGGTTGGAATCAGTTATAACAAAGAAACAAAAGAGCATGATTGCAAAGTGGAAGAACTATAAAAGTGAAAGAGAAAAACATGAACAGCTTACAGCGCAAATTATTCGAATTACAGGATTTAAAATATAAAGATTTTCACAGTAACCTGATGCCGGGGATTGACAAGGAGACGATCATCGGGATCCGCACACCGGCACTGCGGAAATTTGCGAAAGAATTTGCAAAAACGGAAGCAGCAGAGGCATTTTTAAAGGAACTTCCGCATCGGTATTATGAAGAAAATAACCTTCATATGCTGTTGGTTTCAGGTATCAAAGATTATGAACACTGTCTGGCAGAAGTGAAACGTTTTCTTCCATATATTAATAACTGGGCGACCTGCGATATTCCAAGACCAAAGTGCTTTGCAAAGAACAAAATAGAACTTCTTCCTGTGATAAAAGAATGGATTGCATCCGGGGATACCTATACAATCCGCTATGGAATCGGAACGCTGATGAGCTTTTATCTGGATGAGGATTTCAAACCAGAGTATATAAAAATTGTCGCAGAAGTAGAATCGGAAGAATATTATGTAAATATGATGATCGCATGGTATCTTGCAACAGCCCTTGCAAAGCAGTGGGATGCGGTCATTCCATATGTAAAAGAGCGGAAATTATCACCATGGGTGCACAGAAAAACGATTCAGAAAGCGGTGGAGAGCTACCGCATCACAGAGGAACAGAAAGTTTATCTGAAAACACTGCGTGAAAACTGCTAAGACTAGTACATCGTTCTGTAAATAACTGAGCTAATAACTTGTATGAATTTCCATCTGCGCTATTGATTCAGTTAATTTTTGAACGCTGTACTGGAACTGATAAGGGCAGATTCATGGGGCTAAAAGAAATTTATATTCGGAGAGTTGTGGAAAGAGAACATGAAAAAATCACAGGAAAACGATGAAGAACAGAAATGGGATAAATTACTACAGATTCACACAACCGGACGTGATGATTCCAATTCAGATCAGTACCGATATCCGTATGAACCGACGCCATATACGGTGTTAGAGCGGTTTGCAAATTCTGGTCTGCTTCGCAAAGAAAATACACTTTTAGATTATGGCTGTGGCAAAGGCAGAGTGGATTTTTTCCTGTCTTATCAGACACGCTGTCACACGATCGGTGTGGAATACAACGAGCGGATTTATGAGAAAGCGGTAGAAAACAGAGAACAGGGGGCCGCGGCAGGGCGGACAGAATTTGTACTTGCAGATGCCGTGCAGTTTTCGGTTCCGGCAGAGGTAGACCGAATCTACTTTTTTAATCCATTTTCGATAGAGATATTAAAGAAAGTTTTGGCGCGCGTGTTGGAATCCTATTATGAGAATCCGAGGGAATTGCTTTTATTCTTTTATTATCCTTCGGATGAATACATTTCTTATTTAATGACAGTAGACGAACTTATCTTTTCCGATGAAATCGATTGCAGAGATTTGTTTCCGGGGGAAAATAAAAGAGAGCGGATTGTGGTATTTGAGGTAGAATAACTACAGTGTGATTTGCAGTTTTCGATACAGTCAGTATCCGTACAGCAAATATGGCGATTGACATATCCAAAAACAGGTGGTAGTACAAAATTCGAATGAGAGGGAATGAAGTTCTCCCTTGGGAAACCAGAACTGCTGAATATAGCTGATGACTTCTACGACTATTTGAAATTATAGTCGCAGAAGGCATCAGCTTTTTTGCGTCTATAGAAAAAGAAAAATGGAGGATTTATGTTAGCATCATTATCACTTATTTTTATTGTAGGGCTTGCAATGGGAGCCATTTGCCAGAAACTGAAGCTGCCACGGATCATCGGAATACTCGTCACCGGAATTGTGTTGGGACCGTATGTGCTCGATTTGCTTGATCCATCCATTTTATCAATCTCCGCTGAGCTGCGGAAGATGGCACTGATTATTATTTTATTGAAAGCCGGACTTTCACTGGATTTAAAAGATCTGAAAAAAGCCGGGCGTTCCGCTGTATTACTGTCGTTTGTACCTGCATCGCTTGAAATTGCAGGTTATGTGCTTTGCGCCCGGGCAATCTTAGGAATCACAAGAGTGGAGGCAGCCGTGATGGGAGCTGTGCTCGGTGCGGTATCTCCGGCGGTGGTCGTTCCAAGAATGGTAACTCTTATGGAGAAGAAATATGGCACAGAGAAAGCAATTCCACAGATGATCATGGCGGGTGCGTCGTGCGATGATATTTTTGTGATTGTATTGTTTACAACATTTCTAAGTATTGCGCAGGGTGGTCATGCCAATGTACTTGATTTTGTAAATATTCCGGTGTCAATCGTACTTGGTATAATTTTAGGCTCAGTGACAGGTTATGGACTGTATCTTTTCTTTGAGACGGCATATGCGAGAAAACACTGCGTGCGTAACAGTATAAAAGTAATCATTGTTCTTGGATTTTCCTTTTTACTGGTATCAGTGGAAGGATGGCTGGAAGGAAAAATTTCCTTATCAGGACTGCTTGCGGTGGTCGCTATGGCTTGTGTGATCAAAATGAAAAGCCCTGTATTTGTGTCAAAAAGGTTGTTGGAAAAGGAAAATTAAAAAAGATTTTTAGAAAGTATTTTGGCGGAAAGTGTGTTATATTGATTTCAGATAAAAGAAAATGACAGGGGTATCCGGAGATGATCAGAAAAGCAACAGAAGAAGATTTGTCGCGCATCGCAGAAATTTTTGTATTTAATAACAGAATCAATTATTTCCCAATTTTTAAGCAGGAAGAGTATTCATTTGGAGAATTGCAGGTTGTATCCATGATAGATCATTATTTCGGAAAAGGGGAAGTTCTGAAAAATCTGTATGTCGCCGATGAATGTGGAATTGTGAAAGGATTTATGGAAATCCATGGAACAGAAATCCGTAAATTGTATGTCGATCCATGCTTTCAAAGTGGTGGAATTGGAAAGAAATTAATGGAGCATGCAATTTCAACTTTTGATGTTGATCATTTGTGGGCGTTGGAGAAAAATACGAGAGCGATTGCATTTTATCATCGTCACGGATTTATGGAAAATGGAGAAAAAGAATTGGAAGAAGGCACGACAGAGTATATTATAAAAATGATAAGGGTGGAAAAAGAAAATGTACAGTTGGACGAGAAACCGATGCTTCGGAAAATAATGAGGGAAGATGTATAAGAGGAAAAGAAAAGTGGTAACAGATTACTCTGACGTAAAGTTAGAAACCAAAGATCTTATTTTAAAGAAAGCGGAATTTGATGACTGGAAAGCAATTTATCATAACCTGTGGAGACACAAGGAAAGTGCAAAGTATATGCTCTGGTCACTGACAGAGACAGACGAAGTCGCAAAAGATCGAATGAAACGCACGATTGCATTTGAAGAAAAACCGGAGAATAAGTATGCGTTATTTGTGTATTTAAAGAAAACGGGTGAAGCAATCGGTTTTGCAGGCATGCGCGAACTGGAACGGGGCATTTATGAAGAGACAGGTATTGCACTTGGACCGGAATTTGTGCGAAAAGGTTATGGGAGACAGATACTTACGGCACTTCTTGGGGAGGCAGGAAAACTGGGAGCAAAAGAATTCCATGCCTGCAACCGGACGGGCAATGCCGCTTCCAGAGCGTTACAGTTGTCATGTGGATTTGTATTCGATTCGTTGTCAGAAGAGAAGACAGATCCAAGAACAGGCGAAACGTATGTTTTGGAGAACCATATTTACAGGTATTAGAAAGAAGGAAGAAAATGTATTTTGAAAGATTAAATGAACAGAATGTAGAGCAGTATATTGCCTATTTAAAGCTTGCGGTGCAGCAGGAGCCGGATATGATGACGGTGGACGAGATAGATGAGGAAGGAATCAGGACAAGGCTTCGGGATTCATTTTATGAAAAGTCTACATCAATTCTTGCGATGGAAAATAATCAGGTGGTAGGAAGAATTGAGTATCATTTTTATGGGTGTATGCAGGATGGATATCGCATGGCGTATGTGAATTGGGTATATGTTTTGCCCGAATACCGGCACAGCGGCGTTGCCCGGAAGCTGTTTGCAGAGTTTGAAAAAGACTGCGCAAAGCATGAAATCCATCAATATTATCTGATCCGTGCTACCAACGAGAATGCCGACAGATTTTACAAAAAATTTGAAGGGGTGCAGTTGGGCGAGGAACCGATGCTTCGGAAAATATTAAAAGGCAATTGACAATGGTTATCATTGGTTATATGATACATATATAACCAATGATAACCATTTTTATATAGAAAGGAGCCACTATGTCCACAAATCCAACGAAACGAATCGAAGAGATCGACCGGAGACTGGAAGAACTTCCAAAGGGAACCCTGACCTATAAGAAGATCAATGGGAAAGAACAGCCGTATATCCAGCGGACGATTGACGGAAAATCGGTGAGCTATTATGTGAAAGTGTCTGAGCGGGAGCAGGTGTTCATGGAATTTGAGGAGCGCACAAAGCTGCTGGAAGAGAAAAAGCACCTGACGGCTTATGCGGAGGGACTGAAGGACATTCTTAAGCACAATCCATATCTCTCTGCCAAGGTGGTGATCGGGTATCAGAATTTTGAAGACTTTACCTGTGGACAGCAGTTTTATGTCGATAAGACGCATTTTATCTCCGAGTGGATCAGGGAAGGAACAAAGATTACATTGATCACAAGACCGAGAAGATTCGGTAAAACAACACTGCTCAGTACGATAAGAGTGTTTTTTGATCCAAGATATGCTGATCATCCAGAATATTTCGATAAGCTGCGGGTATGGCAGGATGAAAGAAGCCGTAGTATGTTCGGAAGTATCCCGGTAATCTCCACAAGCTTCGGAGGCTGCAAGGGAATTGATTATAAGCAGTCTATCCGGGGAATGATGGGGCAATTAGGAACAATGTATGGGCATCATGAATATTTACTGGATAGTCCAAAACTTACAGATAAAGACAAAGAGTTATTTGAAAAAACACGATGGGGACTTGTTTATCATGAAACATGTTATATAGAGGATGCAATAAGGAATTTATGTAAATTACTCTATAAGCATTTTGGGGTAAATCCAATCGTACTTATTGACGAGTATGACACACCTTTGATCGAAGCATACACGGATGGTTACTGGGATGAGATGATCACGACCTGCCGCCAGTTATTCCATAATACACTGAAAGAAAACGACTATCTTGGCAGAGCCATTATCACCGGAGTGACGAAAGTGTCGAAGAATTCACTTTTCTCTGACCTGAACAATCTGCTGGTCGCCACTGTGACAGATGATATCTACACGGACTGCTGTGGATTCACCGAGCAGGAGGTGATGGATGCATTAAAGTGCCAGAATATTGATGATATGAAAAAAGTGAAGGAAATGTACGATGGATTCATTATCGGTCATCAGAAAGATATTTATAATCCGTGGTCTATCGTGAACTATATGCATGATCGGCAGTTGAGATCTTATTGGATCCTTACCAGCAGCAACAAACTGATCGGGGATATTATCTGCAGACATCCATATGATAAAAAGTACGAGATTGAACAGTTAATGACAGGAAAACCAATACACAAGATGATCAACGAGAATATTACATTCCAGTATCTTGACGGAGACGAGAATAGTCTGTGGTCACTTCTCCTTGCAGTCGGATATATCAAGGCAGAGAACGTGGTGAAAGATAACGAATGGACAGAGTGTGATGTTTCCGTGACCAACAAAGAGGTTATGTCAATGTTCCGGACACAGATCATTGCCATGTTTTCGAATGGCAATATTGCATATGAGAATTTTACAAGGGCACTGATAAGGCACAGAACCTGGGATATGATCGGTGTGATGGAAGATATCGCCGAGTATTCCATGAGTTATTTTGATACCGCCAAGAATAAAGGAAAGCATGCCCCGGAGAATTTCTATCATGGTCTTGTTTTAGGACTTATTGTATCCATGCGTAAGGAATACCGCATTGTATCCAACCGTGAGAGCGGGGAAGGACGTTATGACATTGCAATCTATCCTTTCGACAAAACAAAAGATGCCTATATCCTTGAATTTAAAGTTTTAAATGAACACAGGGAAAAGACTGTTCAGGAAACTGCACAGAATGCCCTGAAACAGATTCAGACCAGAAACTATGAAGAGGATCTTCTTGCCTATGGCATCCCTGCCGATCACATCTATAAACTCGGTTTTGGATTTCTCGGTAAGAAAGTCTGGGTAGTCTCTGATCCGCCTGAGAAAGATGAGAAGGATCAGGTCAGATCAGAGTGGGATAACCTGCGGTTCCGATAAAAAATTGCCGATGCACCAGTAAGGCACATCGGCAAAATGAAAAGCTTATAATTTGAAAATAAATCATTCTTCTTTTAGTTATCAGAAGCATCATCATCAGACATACTGTAAACCTGACGTTTACGAGCCATCTCATCATTTTCAAGGTATTCATCATAGGAGGATACTTTATCAACAAATGTTCCATCCGGTAAGAACTCGATAATACGGTTTGCGGTAGTCTGGACTACCTGATGGTCACGGGAAGCAAAAAGAATGACACCCGGGAACTTGATCAGACCATTATTTAAAGCGGTAATGGATTCCATATCCAAATGGTCTGTCGGTTCATCAAGGATTAACACATTGCTTGCCTGGATCATCATGCGGGAGAGCAGTACACGAACTTTCTCACCACCGGAAAGTACACGCATTTTCTTAGTTCCGTCCTCTCCGGCAAAAAGCATACGTCCTAAGAAACCGCGGACATAAGTTGCATCTTTGATCTCAGAGAACTGTGTGAGCCAGTCAACGATGACAAGGTCAGTGTCAAAAATCTCAGTGTTATCTTTCGGGAAGTAGGACTGGCTTGTCGTAACGCCCCATTTATAAGAACCGGAATCCGGCTCCATTTCCCCGGCAAGAATTTTGAATAAAGTTGTTTTTGCAAGCTCATTTCCACCGACAAAAGCGATTTTATCTTCATGACCTACGATGAAAGATACATTGTCTAATACCTTGACACCGTCAATCGTCTTGGTGAGACCTTCCACAGTAAGAACTTCATTTCCAATCTCACGGCTTGGTCGGAAGTCGATGTAAGGATATTTTCGGCTGGATGGACGGATCTCATCCAACTGGATTTTTTCTAAAGCACGTTTTCTGGAAGTAGCCTGTTTGGATTTGGAAGCATTTGCAGAGAAACGGGAGATAAATTCCTGTAACTCCTTGATCTTTTCTTCCTTCTTCTTGTTGGCTTCTTTCATCTGTTTTACGAGTAACTGGCTTGATTCATACCAGAAATCATAGTTTCCGGCATAGAGCTGGATCTTACCATAATCAATATCTGCAATATTGGTACATACCTTATTTAAGAAGTAACGGTCATGGGATACTACGATCACGGTATTTTCAAAATTGATAAGGAATTCTTCTAACCAGGAAATAGCATCTAAGTCCAAATGGTTGGTAGGCTCATCTAAAAGAAGAATATCAGGATTGCCAAACAATGCCTGTGCAAGTAAAACTTTGACTTTCAAAGCACCTGGAAGATCAGCCATCATGGAGTAGTGGTAATCGGTAGAAATTCCAAGACCATTCAGTAAAGTTGCAGCGTCAGATTCAGCGTTCCAGCCGTCCATTTCAGCAAACTCACCCTCTAATTCACTCGCGCGGATACCGTCTTCGTCAGAAAAATCTTCTTTCATGTAGATAGCATCCTTTTCTTTCATAATATCGTACAGTCTCTGATTTCCCATGATAACAGTATCGAGAACTGTAAATGCATCATATTTGAAGTGATCCTGCTGTAAGAAAGAAAGACGCTGACCCGGTGTGATGACTACATCACCGTTTGTCGGTTCTAACTGACCGGATAAAATCTTTAAAAAAGTAGATTTTCCGGCACCGTTGGCACCAATCAGACCATAGCAGTTTCCTTCTGTGAATTTAATATTGACATCTTCGAATAAGGCTTTCTTGCCTACACGTAACGTTACATTATTTGCTTGTATCATTGTAATACCTCTATTTAATATATTCCTAATTTAAACGCATCATTCTCATTATACATAAAAACATTGGTTTTTCAAGGAAAATTTGGTATAATCAAAGTAATTATGGTGTAATTTGACCGAAATAGAGATTACACCGGGTTTTTACAAAAGGAGATAGTGGGGATGGCAGAATTAAATAAGGAAGAGATCAATTACGAAGCTCAGCTCAGGCAGTTGGAGCGTGAACGTAAAGATTTGAAAAATATTATTTATGAGCTTCCGGTTGGTCTGGTCATTGTGAAGGGTGGCAATGATCTGAGGATAGATACGGCAAACCATGAATTTTGCAGAATGACAGGGTATGCATTGTCTGATTTTAGCATGGAACGAAAAAGCATGGCGGAACTTATCCATATGGAAGATTATATGATGTTTGAGGACGCAGCAGAGGTCTGTCGCCGGGGAAAATCATCAGATGAATTTGAGGCGCGGATCGTCACATCAGATCAGGAAATCGTATGGGCAATGTTTCAGTTCCAGATTTATGCATATCGAAGCGCAGTGCCATACTATCTTGTTTCCTGCTGGGATATCACAGAGCGTAAGAAAATGGAAAATGAGATCATGCTCGTCAATGAGCGTTATCACATGTTAGAAGAAGTCTCGGATGATATCGTACTTGACTATGATGTGAAAAAACAGCAGTTTGAGATCCCGGAATGTTATCGGAAGTTTGCCGCGGACAAGAGCGTCAAATATGCGGGCATTGAGGAACTTTACGGAGCCATACATCCGGATGATCTTGAAAAGTTCAAAAAGATGTTTGAAACAGCATTGCAGCGGGAGATGAAAGGCACAGCAGAGTACCGGCTTCGTCAGGGTGCGCGGGATTCTAAGAAGTATTCCTATTTCAGAACCTATTATCAGAGCATTGCAGATTATGATGGCAAGATCAGCCACATTATAGGACGAAGTTATGATATCAGCACAGAGCGGGCAGTCCGGGAGAAACTTCTGAGGGAAGTGCAGTTAGATCCGTTGACAAGGATTTACAATAAGACAGCCTCTGGAGAAATGGTAGATGCGTTTCTTGAAAAATCAACGCAGGGAACGCATGTACTCTACGTCATTGATATTGACGACTTTAAGAAGATCAATGATACCTTCGGACATACTGTTGGGGACATGGTGATCTCAGATATTGCAACACTGATACGCGAACAGTTTACGGATGAAGCGGTTGTTGGACGTGTCGGTGGGGATGAGTTTATGGTCTTTGTGAAGGACACTTCTGTGCAGGAGGCGGAGGCAAAGGCGGAACAGCTGTGTACAAACGTGCAGAAAACGCTTTCCGGGGATGGTGCAGTCCTTGTTGTGACGTTGAGTGTCGGTATGGCTGTGACAGGAAAAGACGGGTATGATTATAGTACGTTGTTTGAACGGGCAGATCATGCCATGTACCACATTAAGAAAAATGGGAAAAATCATTATGGCTTTGCAGAAGAGACCGGGGAGGGTAACTGTGAAGGAAAGAACCGCACAGAAGAAAAGGTAAAACCTAGAAATCTGATGGCAGATAAAGAATTTCTGAACACGGCATTCAGTCTGTTGTCGCATGCAAGGGATATCAATGGTTCCTTGAATGTACTCTTAGAGCAGATTGGAAGAAAATTCCGGATGAACATGGTATCTGTTTTCGAATATGAGCAGGACGGAAAGAACATGCTGCTTACCAACTGCTGGAGTGACATGGGACAGATTTATGAGAGGAATATACTTCCGATCACCTGGCCAAAACTGATGCGGGCTGAGGTGGGAGAGTTTGTACAGACAACTCCAAAGTGGCGGGAAAAGCGGAAGAAAGAGTGGAAAGACTGGTCGGGAAATGCTGTTCCAATCCAGTCGATCGCAGCAGTAAAATTCGAGTATTCCAACGGAAAGACCGGATGCATAGATGTAGGCTCCATAGAGACGGACAAGCAGTGGCACACCGAAGAGATCGGAACAATCTGTGAGCTGAGCAGGATCGTTGCAGTGTTTGTGACATTGCGCGAAAAAATGCAGGCAGACCAGCAGGTAATCCACAAGTTAAAGAACCGGGATAAACTGACCGGGCTATACAATCTGGATGCATTCCGCACGAAATTGGTACAGCTTCTGGAGGCGGAGGAGAATCCATTGGAGAATACCTATGCCCTTACCATGGTGGACGTGAATAATTTCTCTTATGTAAATGAGAACTTTGGCGCTGAGATGGGAGACAGTATCCTGAAAGAATTTTCCCAGCTGCTGGAACGCAAAAAAGTAATGGCAGCATGCCGTATGTACTCAGATTATTTCCTTGTATTGTCCAAGGGAAAGAGCCAGCAGGAGATCCGGAGGCGTGTTAAGGAAGGGAATGAAGAGTTTGAGGCAAAGCTGCAGGAACGTTATCCGGCTGGAGGAATGAAGCTTTCGGCAGGAATCTGCTTTCTGTCAGGAAAGAGTTCGTTTGAGACGATACTGGAGAGCGCAAATCTTGCAAGAAAATATGCAAAAGAACACAACATCACATCCGGTGTTGTCTATATAGAGAAAATGCGTCAGACACGTGACGAACAGGTGCTGATTGCAACCCGGTTTTATGCTGCAATCCAGCGTGGGGAATTTGAAATGTTTTTGCAACCAAAGTTCCGGCTGAAAGAGAATACGATTTATGGGGCAGAAGCACTTGCGAGATGGCGCTTTGGTGAGGACGGCTACTTGCAGCCAAACCGTTTTGTGCCGGCACTGGAATTGATGGGATATATCAAAGACCTTGATTTCTTTATATTGGAGCAGCTTCTGAAATATATGACGAAGTGGAAGGAATCTGGAAAAAGTCTGTTTACGATCTCAACTAATTTTTCGAGAAAACACTTTGAAAACGGTGGCGAGGCATTTTTGCAACGGATACATGAGACAATGGAAAAGTATGACATTGATCCTTCCTATATTGAAGTGGAAGTTACCGAGAGCGTCATGACAGAAAATCTTGAAGACCTGAAGCACTGCATGGCCGAACTGGCACAGATGGGATTCCGCATTGCCATTGACGACTTTGGCACGGGGTATTCGTCTTTGAGTGTCCTTTATGAAATACCGGCGAATGTTGTCAAGATAGATAAAAGTTTTACTGACAAAGTGATGGTGGACAACAAGGGGGAATTTGTATCCCAGATGGGAAAATTTATCCGTGCAGCCAAAGAAGAGATCGTTGTGGAGGGAATTGAGACGGAAGAACAGCGTCAGTTCTTAGAAAGCCACGGGTTTGAATATGGGCAGGGGTATCTGTTTGACCGGCCGATCCCGGCAGATGAATTTGAAAGAAAATATTTATGAATCCATGTTTTTGGCAAGTGTTTTACTGCTGAGTGAGCAGTAATGTTTATAACTTTGTACTTTGTTTTGTACAGTCTGAATTCTTTACAACGGACAAATTAAATGCTAAAATGTGAATTAAGTCGAAAGCTGGCGGGGATAGTATTCTGCCCCGGGTTAGCAAAGACATTCTATCAATTTTTTATAATTTTAAGGAGGAATAAGTAATGTCC
This sequence comes from uncultured Roseburia sp., assembly GCA_900542495.1. Classification (GTDB taxonomy): domain Bacteria; phylum Bacillota; class Clostridia; order Lachnospirales; family Lachnospiraceae; genus Roseburia. Next base: position 64,017 of record UQNW01000014.1, on the reverse strand, counting down.
AGAGCAAAACAGTCAATGGACGGTAATACAGCAGCAGCTCATGTAGCTTATGCGTTTACAGATGTTGCAGCTATTTACCCAATTACACCATCCAGCCCTATGGCAGATACTGTCGATCAGTGGTCAGCAGCAGGACAGGAAAATATCTTTGGCAATCAGGTCAAAGTAGTAGAAATGGAATCCGAAGCAGGTGCTGCAGGTGCAGTTCACGGTTCCCTTGCTGCAGGTGCATTAACAACAACATTTACAGCATCTCAGGGTCTTTTATTAATGATCCCTAACATGTACAAAATCGCTGGTGAGCAGCTTCCATGTGTATTTGATGTTTCTGCACGTACCGTTGCAACACAGTCTTTAAATATTTTCGGTGATCACAGTGACGTATATGCCTGCCGTCAGACAGGTTTCGCTATGTTATGTGAGACAAACCCACAGGAAGTTATGGACTTAAGCCCAGTTGCTCATTTAGCAACAATCGAAGGAAAAGTTCCATTCATCAACTTCTTCGATGGATTCCGTACATCCCACGAAATTCAGAAAATCGAGAAATGGGATTATGCAGATCTGAAAGAAATGTGCAATATGGACGCAGTAGCTGCATTCCGTGCACATGCATTAAATCCAGAGCATCCGGCTATGCGTGGATCTCATGAGAACGGAGATGTTTTCTTCCAGCATCGTGAAGCTTGTAACACAGCTTACAATGAATTACCAGCTATCGTAGAAAAATACATGGCTAAGGTTAATGAGAAATTAGGAACAAACTATGACTTATTCAACTACTATGGAGCAGAAGATGCAGAGCGCGTTATCGTAGCTATGGGTTCTGTAAACGACGTTGCTGAAGAAGTAATTGATTACTTAACAGCAAAAGGCGAGAAAGTCGGATTAGTGAAAGTTCGTTTATATCGTCCATGGGTATCTGAAGCATTCTTAAAAGCTCTTCCTAAGACAGTTAAGAAAGTTGCAGTACTTGACAGAACAAAAGAGCCAGGAGCACTTGGTGATCCATTATACTTAGACGTAGCTACAACTCTTCGTGAGGCAGGTCTTGATACAATCGTATTAACAGGCGGACGTTACGGATTAGGTTCTAAAGATACACCACCTTCAAGCTTATTCGCTGTATACAAAGAATTAGAGAAAGATGCTCCAAAAGCACGTTTCACAATCGGTATCGTTGATGACGTTACAAACTTAAGCTTACCAGAAGTAAAACCAGCTCCTATCACAGCTGCTGAAGGAACTGTAGAATGTAAATTCTGGGGACTTGGTGGTGACGGTACTGTAGGTGCTAACAAGAACTCTACAAAGATCATCGGTGACCATACAGACAAATATATCCAGGCTTACTTCCAGTATGACTCTAAGAAAACTGGTGGTGTTACAATTTCTCACTTGAGATTTGGTGACAAACCAATCAGAAGCCCATACTACATCAACCAGGCAGACTTCGTTGCATGTCATAACCCATCTTATGTAACAAAAGGATTCAAGATGGTTCAGGACGTTAAACCAGGCGGAGTATTCATGATCAACTGCCAGTGGTCAGATGAAGAGTTAGCTCATCACTTAAATGCAGAAGCTAAGAAATATATTGCTGATAACAACATTCAGTTATATACAATCAACGCTATTGACAAAGCAATTGAAATTGGTATGGGTAAACGTACTAACACAATTCTTCAGTCTGCATTCTTCAAACTGGCAAACGTAATGCCAATTGAAGAAGCTGTTGATTTCATGAAAGCTGCTGCTAAGAAATCTTACGGTAAAAAAGGTGACGCAGTTGTAGAGATGAACTACAAAGCTATCGACGCAGGTGTTGACGCTGTACATAAAGTTGAAGTACCAGCTTCCTGGTCTAACCCAGAAGCAGATCCAGCTCCTAAGAAATTAACAGGTCGTCCAGAGACAGTTAAGATGGTAGAAGATTTAATGAATCCAATCGCATTAATGGATGGTGATTCTCTTCCAGTATCTGCATTCATGGGCAACCCAGATGGACAGTTCGAGCAGGGTGCATCAGCATATGAGAAACGTGGTACAGCTGTAACAGTTCCTACATGGGATGCTGCTAAATGTATCCAGTGTAACCAGTGTGCATTTGTATGTTCACATGCTACGATCCGTCCATTCATGTTAAGTGAAGACGAAGTAAAAGCTGCTCCGGCTAACATCAAACTTGCTGATACAAAACCAAAAGCAAGCGAATACAAATATACAATGAGCGTATCTCCATTAGACTGTATGGGATGTGGTGAGTGTATCACTGTATGTCCAGTAGGTGCTATCGAGATGGTTCCACAGGAATCTCAGGCAGAAGAACAGCCAGTATTTGACTACTTAGTAGCAAACGTTGGCAAGAAACCTGGTATGCCAGCTGACAATACTGTAAAAGGTTCTCAGTTCAACCAGCCATTACTTGAGTTCTCCGGATCTTGTGCAGGATGTGCTGAAACATCTTACGCTCGTTTGATCACACAGTTATTTGGTGAGCATATGTACATCTCTAACGCTACCGGATGTTCTTCTATCTGGGGTGGCCCGGCTGCTACATCACCATATACTGTAAATAAAGATTCCAACAAAGGACCAGCTTGGGCTAACTCCTTATTCGAGGATAACGCTGAGCATGGTTTAGGTATGCAGATCGGTCAGGAAGTATTACGTGATCAGGCTATCGCAAGCGCTGAGAAATGTGCTTCTTCTGATAAGGCAAGTGCAGAATTAAAAGATGCATTCGCTAAATTCATGGAGACAAAACAGGATACAAAAGCAAATACTCCTGCAACAGAAGCTCTTGTAGCTGAATTAGAGAAAGCTGCAGCAGCTGGATGTCCAGATGCAAAAGCTGCTCTTGAGAAAAAAGATTACCTTGCTAAGAAGTCCGTATGGATCTTCGGTGGTGACGGATGGGCATATGATATCGGTTTCGGTGGATTAGACCATGTACTTGCTTCCGGACATAACGTAAACGTTATGGTATTCGATACAGAGATGTACTCTAATACAGGTGGACAGGCTTCTAAAGCTTCCAACATCGGTGAAGTTTGTCAGTTCGCTGCTGCTGGTAAAGAAGTTGGCAAGAAGAGCCTTGCTGAGATCGCTATGAGCTATGGTTACGTTTATGTAGCACAGATCGCTCTTGGTGCTAACATGGCTCAGGCTGTTAAAGTTCTTGCAGAAGCAGAAGCTTATGACGGACCATCCCTGATCATCGGATATGCTCCATGTGAGTTACACGGTGTGAAAGGTGGAATGAACCACTGCCAGGATGAGATGAAGAAAGCAGTAGCTGCTGGTTACTGGAACCTCTTCTCCTTCAACCCAGCTCTGAAAGCTGAAGGAAAGAATCCATTCACATTAACATCTAAACCAGGCGATGGAACATATCAGGAGTTCTTAAATAACGAGACACGTTACAGCAGATTAACAAGATCCTTCCCAGAAAGAGCTGCAAAACTCTTTGCTGCATCTGAGGAAGCTGCAAAAGCTCGTTACGAACATCTGTTAAGATTAGTTGAGTTATACAAATAAGATTTGGACATTGTCTGAGTCATTGTAAATTCCAGAAAGCCCGGAAAGGCGTAAGCCTTTCCGGGCTTTCTGCATTCAGGACAATAGAATGTTCGCGGAACATTCATTTTATTGTTTATAGAGAAAATGAAAAAAAGATTTTTTGTAGATAGTAGATTTTAAAAGATAGAAAGTTTATAATAACAATCATCAATCCGAATGATAAGAAAAGGAATTGTGACAAACCTATGAAATCAGTTTTAGAAATCTGCTGCGGCAGTTTTGAAGATGTAAAAACAGCATATGAAAATGGTGCCGACAGGGTAGAATTAAACAGTGCATTATATCTTGGCGGTCTTACCCCATCACTGGCAAATCTGATCTGCGCGAAGGAACAGTGTGAGATTCCTGTTGTGGCGATGGTACGTCCGAGAGGTGGTGGATTCTGTTATTCTGCGGAGGAATATCAGACAATGATTTTGGATACAAAACTTTTGCTGGAGCATGGAGCAGACGGGATTGCTTTCGGATTTTTAAAAGAGGATCAAACCTTAGATACAGAACGTACAAAAGAAGTCATCTATCTGATACATGAGCAGGGAAGGGAAGCGGTGTTTCACCGCGCTTTTGACTGTGTTGCCGATCAGAAGAAAACGATCGAGCAATTGATTGGGCTTGGGGCAGACCGAATCTTAACGAGCGGCGGCGCACCGGATGTGTGGAGTGGAAGAGAACGGTTAAAACAGCTTCAGAAGGAATATGGAAGTGAGATTGAAATTCTTGCCGGAAGCGGTGTGAATGAGAACAATGTTAGAGAACTAATGACATATACAGGAGTTCATCAGGTACACAGTTCATGCCGGGTATGGAAAAAAGACATCACAACTTCGAATGAATACGTTGATTTCTCCTATGCAGGAATACAGGAAAAGAATCAATATGAAGTGGTGGATGCAGCAAAAGTACACAGACTGGCAGAATTGTGTTGACAAATACTTTGTGAAAACTTATAATAAAATTATATTTTAAGGATAGTTCACATGCAAATGTACTAAACCGGAAAAGTAAGACGCCGTTGGCTGCGTGAACTTTTTCGGCTTTTTTAATTTTGACGGCAGATTCCCAAAATGGTATCAGCTGTCTGGTGAGGAGGAGCAAATGCAGAACATAACCGGAAAGATTGCATTCGGGGGAATCGCAATCGGAAAAATCAAAGAGATTTCCAAAGAAAACAATGTAGTCAGACGAGTGAAGATTGAGGATGCGAAAGCAGAGATCGCACGTTTTGAGGCAGCCAGAGATCAGGCGGCAGAAGAACTGAAAGGACTTTATGACAAAGCGGTCAAAGAAGTAGGAGAGGCAAATGCAGCCATTTTTGAAGTGCACCAGATGATGTTGGAGGATGAAGACTATCTTGATTCTGTCCGGAATATCATCGAGGCACAGTCCGTCAACGCAGAGTTCGCCGTGGCAACGACTGGCGATAACTTTGCCAGAATGTTCGCAGATATGGACGACGATTATATGAAGGAACGTGCAGCAGATGTGAAGGACATCTCGGAGCGTGTGATCCGTGTTTTATCGCAGAAAGAAGAAAAGGTGAACACTTCTGGAGCAGAAAAAGAAAAATATATCATAGCAGCAGATGATCTTGCACCGAGTGAGACGATCCAGTTAGACCGTGAGACAGTGCTTGCCTTTGTGACACGACATGGCTCTACGAATTCACATACCGCAATCTTGGCGAGGACGATGAACATTCCGGCTCTGGTATCCACAGCAGTTCCGAAAGAAGTGAATGGAAAAATGGCGATCGTGGACGGATTCAAGGGGATCGTGATCATTGATCCGGATGAGGAGACATTAAGAGAATATGAGAAAAAGCAGCAGGACGAAAAGAACCGTCAGGAATTACTGCAGCAATTAAAGGGAAAGCCGACCGTCACGAAAGAGGGCAAAGAAATAAAATTGTATGCCAATATCGGCGAAGTGAAAGATTTAGGCGCTGTTTTACAGAATGATGCAGCAGGTATCGGACTTTTCAGAAGTGAGTTTTTATATTTGCAGAGTGACCATTTCCCAACAGAGGATGAGCAGTTCCAGTCCTATAAAACGGTTGCGGAAGTGATGGCAGGAAAAAAAGTCATTATCCGTACTCTGGATATTGGAGCAGACAAGCAGATCGATTACTTTGGACTCGAACACGAGGACAATCCGGCGCTTGGTTACCGTGCCGTGAGGATCTGTCTGGATCAGCCGGATATTTTCAAGACACAGTTGAGAGCACTGCTCCGCGCCAGCATGTTCGGCAATATTTCCATTATGATCCCGATGATCGCATCGGTATGGGAAGTGAGAAAAGTCAAAGAGATTATGGAAGAGGTAAAAGCAGAGCTGACCTCAGAAGGCATTCCGTTTAAAAATGTGGAATTTGGCATTATGATCGAGACACCGGCAGCGGTGATGATCGCAGATGAACTGGCAAAAGAGGTTGACTTTTTCAGTATTGGAACCAACGACCTGACACAGTATACGCTCGCGATCGACAGGCAGAATGCAAAGCTTGACCAGTTTTATGACTCCCATCATCCAGCAGTGCTCAAGATGATCCAGATGGTCATTGACAGCGCACACAAAGCGGGAATCTGGGCAGGTATCTGTGGGGAACTCGGGGCAGACTTAACGCTTACGGAGACATTTGTAAAAATGGGAATTGATGAATTATCGGTATCACCGGCAATGGTGCTGCCTGTAAGAGATAAAATATTAAATGCTTAATGTTTAAGGAGGAAATGAAAATGAAATCATTCAGTTACACAGTAAAAGACGAGTTGGGAATCCATGCAAGACCGGCAGGGATGCTTGTAAAGGAAGTGAAAAATTTCCAGAGCAAAGTAACACTTGAAAAAGATGGAAAATCTGTAGATGCTTCCCGACTGATGGCAGTTATGGGAATGGGAGTCAAAAAAAATCAGACTGTGACTGTAAAGGTAGAAGGCGACGACGAAGGTGCAGCATGTGATGCAATAAAAGCGTTCTTTGAAACGAATCTGTAAAACTCCGGTAGAAGATGGAAAAGATATTGGCTATTATGTATAGGTTTTAGATGCATATATAGTAAATGCTTACAAAAAAGAAAAATAAGCAGGAATAAAACTTGACATAATAAACAATGAATGTTAAAATTTTCTTAAATCAAGCGAATAAAATATTGGATTGTTACTGATAAGCAGGCAAAACCAGATTTTACATTTCTATACTTGGATTTTGTAAAATTTGGTTTTTCTTTTTAGAATGCACAGTAAAACAGAGGCTTTTATCAAATAAAAACGGAGTGGCATATGGTTATCCAGAAAGTGATTAATAACAACGTAATATCAGCATATGATGAGAATCAGCAGGAAGTTGTTATCATGGGTAAGGGGATTGGATTCAAGGCACATACGGGTGATGCGATTGATGAGAGCAGGGTCGAGAAGGTTTTCCGGATTGAGAACGAGAAGCTTTCCCGGCAGTTTCAGGAGATTTTAGAGAACATTCCATTAGAGCATATGCAGCTCACGAGTGATATCATTACCTATGCGAAAAAGAATCTGAATGTACAGTTGAATCAGAGTATTTATATCACACTGACAGATCATATCAATTTTGCGATTCAGAGACAGGTGCAGGGAATCCAGCTGAAGAATGCACTGCTGTGGGAAATCAAGAAGTTTTATCATCAGGAATACCTGATGGGAAAATATGCGATCAATCTTTTGAATGAAAAACTCGGAACAAAGTTTTCAGAGGATGAGGCGGGATTTATCGCACTCCATTTTGTGAATGCAGAGTACGATACAACGATCAACGATACCTTTGCAATGACGAATATGATACAGGGGATCTTAGAACTGGTCAAACAGGAGATGGGCATTGAATTTGATGAGGAATCGCTCCACTATGAGAGATTTGTCACACATCTGAAGTTTTTGGCACAGCGTCTTTACCGGCATGAGTTGTTGAAAGATGAGGAGATCGAATTTGCAAAGCTGATGGAGAACAAGTATCCGGGAGAGTATGAGTGCAGTAAACATATTGCAGAATATATTGAAAAAGAGTACGGCGGTCAGATATCCGGCGAGGAGATCATGTTTCTTGCGATACATATTAAGCGTGTCTGCATGACAGACTAAAGTACATCATAATACAGAAAAGAGGGATTAAGGTGTTCGATTTTTTGAAGAAAAAAGACAAAGGAATTGAGATTGGTGCACCGGTCAAAGGAAAGGCAGTTCCAATCAGTCAGGTAAGTGATCCGACATTCGGAGAAGAAATCTTAGGCAAGGGTGTTGCAATCCAGCCGGAGGATGGTAAGATTTACGCACCGGCAGACGGCACGATCGAGATGTTATTTGATACGAAGCATGCAGTGAGCATGACGACCACAGAGGGCGTGGAATTGCTTGTGCATATCGGATTAGATACTGTCGCATTAAAGGGAGAACATTTTACCGCCCATAAAGGAAATGGGGATGCGGTGAAAAAAGGAGATCTTCTGATCTCGGTTGACCTTGAGGCAGTGAAAGCAGCAGGTTATGATGTGATCACACCTATGGTTGTATGCAACACATCGGACTATCAGACCGTGGAAGCAGTGACAGGATCTGATGTCAATCCGGGTGATACAGTTCTGATCTTAAAGAAATAAACAGACAGGGATCTGTGATATGAAAAACGTATTTTAGCCGTGTTTCTAACGGTATAAAATAAAACTAAAAGGGATTATAAAAAAAGGAGGAGCTTTTAGTATGATGAAGTATTTGCAGAAATTAGGAAAAGCTTTAATGCTTCCAGTTGCGTGTCTTCCAATCTGTGGTATCTTAATGGGTATTGGATATGCGCTTTGTCCATCTACCATGCAGGGTGGTGATGTTACCGGTATCGTTGAGATGATCGGTTTCTTCCTTGTAAAAGCAGGTGGAGCTTTAATTGATAACATGGCAATTCTTTTTGTTATCGGTGTCGGTGTCGGAATGGCAGACGACAATGATGGTACAGCAGGTCTTGCAGCATTAGCATCATGGTTAATGATGACAAACCTTCTTTCCGTAGGAACAGTTACAACATTAATGCCAGCAATCGCTGACAATGCAACAAAATCTCTTGCATTTGGTAAAATTGCAAACCCATTTATCGGTATCCTTGCAGGTATTATCGGTGCAACATGCTACAACAAATTCAAAGGTACAAAATTACCTGACTGGTTATCATTCTTCAGTGGTAAACGTTGCGTAGCAATCGTTGCAGGTGTTGTTTCTATTATTGTTTCAGCAATCCTGTTATTTATCTGGCCATTATTATTTGGTGCATTAGTTGCAATTGGTGAAAGTATTGTTGGACTTGGACCTGTTGGTGCAGGTATTTATGCATTCTTAAACAGATTACTGATTCCAACCGGATTACACCATGCATTAAACAACGTATTCTGGTTCGATACGATCGGACTTGGAGATCTGCAGCACTTCTGGGCAGGTGAGACATCTGCTGATGTATCATGGGATTTAGGTATGTATATGTCTGGATTCTTCCCATGTATGATGTTCGGTGTCCCGGGTGCAGCTCTTGCTATGGTTCACACAGCTAAGAGTGACAAGAAGAAATTAGCAATCGGACTTGTAGCTTCCGCAGCTCTTTGTGCATTCGTTTGTGGTGTTACAGAGCCATTCGAGTTTGGTTTCATGTTCCTTGCACCAGCTCTTTACGTTGTATATGCAGCATTATATGGTATCTTCACAGTTATTACTGTATTAGTTGGATTCAGAGCAGGATTCAGTTTCTCCGCCGGAGCAACTGACTTAATCTTCTCTGCACCCCTTCCGGCAGCAAAGAATACATGGATGATCATTCCTCTTGGAATCGCAGCATTTATCGTATTCTACGTTGTATTCCGTTTCGCTATCACAAAGTTTGACTTAAAGACTCCTGGTAGAGAAGATGATGATGTAGAAGCAGAGAAAAAAGTTGATCTTGGAAGCAGCGATTACACAACTGTAGCAGCAACAATCTTAGAAGGTGTTGGTGGTGCAGCAAACGTTACAAGCATTGATAACTGTATTACAAGACTTCGTCTTGAAGTAAAAGACAGCTCTTTAGTAGATGAGAAGAAAATCAAATCTGCCGGTGCAGCTGGCGTTATCAGACCAAGTAAAACAGCTGTTCAGGTTGTTGTTGGAACAAAAGTACAGTTCGTAGCTGATGAGTTCAAAAAATTATGTAAATAATGAACGGCAATTTTGAAGTATGAATATCATTCATAACAAAATAAGCAAATAAGTATAATCCCTTTCTTATCAGAAGCGGTTCCGTCTGGAACCGCTTCTTTTAAATCCAAAGGATACCTTAAACTGTCAGCTACAGGATAACATAATGTAAAGGAAGGTTTTTCCTTTACAAGAAAAAGCGCAAATGGTAAAATAAATATAGTTTATTTTAGGCTGGCTGTGGGAGGAGACGTAAATGGCAGGTCTGTTTCAGAGAATAGCACAGAATTACCGGAAGAAGAAAAAAATTACACAGCCGTCTGCAAGGCTGAATGCAAAAGAAGATAAAACAGAACACGCAGGAAAAGTGGTGCGTGCTAAGGAAAGGATACATAGTAAAGTGGAAAAAGAAGATTTTTTATTAAGTCAGATCGATGAATTCAGGGAGAAAGCAAAACAGTTACAGAATTTATTGACATCCAAGGAGAGCAAGGTACAGGAGCTGCAGAATCTTGTGAATGAGAGAGAAGACAAAGCGCAGGAACTAGAGCAGATCTTAAATGAGAGACAGGAAGAGGCAGATGAGATCGTATCTGATTTCAGCAAAAAAGTAGACGAGCTTGCAGAACGTGTCACTGCGAAGATGAATGAGATTGAAATAAGTGTCTCAAAGCAGGTCGCAGATGTGAAGAGAGTGACTGAGGAACAGTTAGAGGCAAACCGCAAGTTAAATGAGAATCAGATCGCAGCCAGCAAAAAGCTTGGAGAAGATCAGATCGAGGCAGGCAGACAGTTTATCGAAGAACAGACAGCAGCCAATAAGAAAGTAAGCGATGAGCAGGTCGCAGAAGTGAAGGCATTGCTGGAGAATGCAACCTCCCAGCTGGATTCTATCAAAACGGATCTTTCAGAGAAAGTTCACTCCGAGAATGTAAAATGCTATCGCAATATTCAGGATCTGTTCAACGAGTTTGATTCTAAAATTGAAAAAATGGATGAGATGGAGAAAAGCGTTGGCGCTGTAAAGGGATATGTCAAAGTACTTTCCTGGTTTTCCATTATCAATTTTGTGATGCTGGTTGCATTTATTTTATATTCATTAGGCGTTTTTAATTTTTAAGGTAGTGAGGAATTTATGAATATTGAACCAAAAAAAGTATGGGTTGTCGGACATAAGAATCCGGATACGGATTCGATATGTGCGGCAATTTCTTATGCATATCTGAAAAACCAGCTGGGAGAGCGCCAGTATGTACCAAAGCGTGCCGGAGCGATCAGTGAGGAAACCCGGTATGTGCTGGATTATTTTAAGGTGGAGGATCCAGAATTAATTACAGATGTAGGGGCACAGCTCAAGGATATTTCCATCCGCAAAACAGCCGGCATCAGTTCGCAGATTTCTTTGAAAAAAGCATGGGAAACCATGAAAAAGTTAGATGTCGTAACACTTCCGGTGACAAACCGGCTTGGAAAGTTAGAGGGTGTGATCGTAACAAAGGATATTGCAACCTCTTACATGGATGTTTATGACAACCGGGTGTTGTCCAAAGCGAGAACCCAGTATAAGAATATTGCAGAGACTTTGGACGGCAATATTATCGCGGGAAATGAACATGCGTATTTTATCCGTGGAAAAGTTGTTGTCGGAGCGTCTGACCTTGGATTTTTATCGGAATACATCGAAGCGGATGATATGGTCATTCTCGGACCGCAGAAAGAAGTGCAGATCCGTGCATTAGAGTCCAATGCAAGCTGTATCATTGTAGGCTGTGGATTTGAGGTAGACCCGGAAGTCATTCAGATGGCGAATAAAAAAGACTGTGTGATTATCACAACACCATATGACACGTTTTCCATTGCCAGATTGATCAATCAGAGCATGCCAATCAAAGAATTTATGACGAGAGAGCATCTTGTGACATTTGATATTGATGATTATGTGGATGATGTCAAAGAGACAATGTCAAAAATCAGACACCGTGATTTCCCGATTTTGGATGAAAATGGAAACTATCTCGGAATGGTATCCAGACGTAACCTGATGAGCATGCAGAAAAAACAGGTCATTCTGGTGGATCACAATGAGAAGTCGCAGGCGGTAGATAATATCAATGAGGCAGAAATCTTAGAGATCATCGATCATCACAGACTGGGAAGCTTAGAGACGATCTCTCCGGTCTATTTCAGAAATCAGCCGTTGGGATGTACGTCCACGATCATTTACCAGATGTTCGGTGAGAAAAATATCGAGATCCCGCAGCATATTGCAGGATTGTTATTGTCAGCGATTCTGTCAGACACGTTAATGTTCCGTTCTCCGACCTGCACACAGCTAGACATTCTGGCTGCAGAGGCTCTGGCAAAGATTGCAAAAGTAGATATTGAGACTCATGCAAAGAACATGTTCAAGGCGGGAAGCGATTTCAAAAATAAGACGACAGAGGAAATTTTTTATTCTGATTTCAAGATTTTCCATACGGATGAGTTTGACTTCGGAGTTGCACAGATCAGCGCCATGAGCCGTGAAGAACTTGATAAAGTAGCAGAGAAGCTCCGTCCGTTCTTAAAAGAAGTTCTGGGTGAGAAGCGGATCGACATGGTCTATGTGATGCTGACAGATATTTTGGAAGAGTCTTCCAGGGTGATTTTTGAGGGGCATGATGCAGGCAGGATCCTTGCAGATGCATTTGAAAGAGAAGAAAATGAAAATGGCATTCTCTTAGAGGGGATCATTTCAAGAAAGAAGCAGTTGATCCCGACTCTGATGAATGCGATGGCAGAGAAAGTCTGATTCTTTCATTGAAAACAGGAATGAGTAACCGATTGTCAAAAGGCAGTCAGTATAGGAATGATCAGTGGTTGAAAGTGCTTTGGCGCAGATCCCGTGGGGATTCGCCAAAGCACTTTTTGTATGCGCGGGAAAAAGTGGAATAATTCTTAAATCCACATTCATAACAGACATCTGTGATCGGTTTCCCGGATAAAATCAGTTCTTTGGCGAGCAGCAGACGCTTGGTGGAGAGATAACTGCCGATGCTGTAGCCGGTCTGTTCCTTAAATGTGTGCATGAGATAATAGCGGCTTAAGTAAAAACGGGAGGAGAGATCGTCAATACTGATGGATTCTGTTAAGTGTTCATTCAGATAATTTAAAATGGACAGTATTTTTTCACTCGAAGCGGAAGTCTCGATAAATTCTATTTTATTGTGTCCGGCGGCGCGGTTTAACTGGATCAGAAACTCTAAAAATAAAAGTTTATGATGCAGTTCATGTGCAAAGTCAGAATCCGAGAGGGAGGCATCCAGATCTTTGGTAACAGCGCCTAACCTGCTGTTTCCGAAGGAGTGAACGCGCAGTACATGGGACTTTTCTTCATAAGCTTTTTGAAAACACAGACTGAGATCGCTGTCCGGATCCCGGTATGCGGTCAGAAAATCCGGCGAAACGTAAATAATAATGCGGTCATACACAGCGTCGGAATGAATGACCGGTTTGTGGACTTCCCCGGCGTGCACTAGGACAATATCATTTTTTTTCAGGTCATAAGAGCGTCCTTCTATACAGTAGGTCACATCTCCATTCAACAGAATCAGAATCTTGTGAAAATCGTGATAGTGGTAGTGGAAGGAGCGCATTTCCTCGTCTTTTAAATGAAACATTTTAAAATCTGTCGTTAGATAGCCGACTTTTTTATATTCTGGCATGGTAAAATCCTTTCTTTCGCAGTATATGTCCGAAAAATCAAAGATTTTCCGGACTGACGGGCATTCGCCCTATCACATAAAAATGAAATACAAAAATGTCCGCAAGCAGTCATTTTGTATTTTATTTTTATATGATACTGCTCATTGCTTACACATAGTATAAATGAAAAAAGCACAATTTGCAATATAGACAACACAGAAGTTGTATATGTTTTAAATTGTGTTTTGTATAATTAGCTTATATATGGAAGGCAGACAGATTTTCTGAGGCTTTACATAGGCAGTTTCAAAACAGGAAAAGATAAAAACAGAAGAACATGACAAGCAGAAAGGTGGATTTATTTTATGAAGAATTTCAGCAATTATACAGATTATGACAAAAAAGATAATTTACATTTTGAATCCAAAGCGGTACATGGGGCGCTCGGAACAGAACCGTTGACCGGGGCAGTCAGCATGCCGATTTTCCAGGCAGTGACTTACAGACATCCGGCACTTGGAGAGTCCACAGGCTTTGCGTACAGCCGTCTGGAGAACCCTACCAGACAGGAGTTAGAGCGTACCATGGCAATCCTTGAGGGTGGAATCAAGGCATTTGCATTTTCCAGCGGACAGGCTGCAAATATGGCTGTATTTTCTCTGCTGAATCCGGGAGACCATGTTCTTCTTTCTGATGATATTTATGGCGGAACCTTCCGTATTATCGGTGACGTGTTCGGAAAATACGGCATTGAGCACACTTACGTGGAGATGGATGATCTTGACGCAGTGAAGGCAGCAATCAAGCCAAATACAAAAATGTTTTTCGTTGAGACACCGACCAACCCGATGATGAAAGTGGCAGATATTCAGGCTTTATCTGAGATTGCAAAAAGCGTTGGGGCACTTATGGTGGTTGATAACACATTTTTAACACCATATTTCCAGAATCCATTAAAACTGGGAGCTGACATTGTAACACACAGCTCCACAAAATATCTTGGCGGACATAACGACACACTTTCCGGAATCGTTGTGGTGAAAGACAATGAGGAGATTGCAGAGAAGATCCATGTGCATATCAAGTCTCATGGAAGCCAGTTAGCACCGATGGACTGCTGGTTGTTACTCCGCGGAATCAAGACACTTCCGGTTCGTATGGACAGACATAACGAGAATGCAAAAAAAGTGGCGGAGTGGTTAAGAACCCAGCCAAAAGTAAAAAAAGTTTACTATGTCGGATTTGAAGATCACAAAGATTATGCGACAACGATCAAACAGACCAGAGGATTTGGCGGAATGATTTCCTTTACGGTAGATTCTTTTGAGACAGTACAGAAGATTTTAAGAAATGTGGATATGATCATGTTCGCAGAGAGCCTTGGCGGAACAGAGACACTGATCACTTATCCAACAACACAGACACATGAGGATACTCCGAAGGATGTCAAGGAAAAATTAGGCATCACAGACTGTTTCTTACGTATGTCTGTCGGTATTGAAAATGTGGAAGATATTATTGCAGATCTTGATCGTGCTATGAATTCATAAAAGAAACGGATAGAGACTGTCAGAAAATGACAGTCTCTGCTTTACGTCTGAAGACAAATACTTGTAAAGCTGACATTCTGGTTTTGTCAGATGTGAAGAATGAACAACAATTTCGAGGAATAGGAGAATTGGATTTATGATGAAATTTACAAAAATGCAGGCATTTGGAAATGATTATGTATACATTGATGCAATCCATCAGGAACTTAAGAATCTTCCGGAACTGGCAAGGTTTGTAAGTGACAGGCATTTTGCGATCGGTTCTGACGGAATGGTTTTGATCTGTCCGTCAGATAAAGGGGATTTCCGCATGCGCATGTTTAACCCGGACGGAACGGAAGGCGAGATGTGTGGAAATGCACTGCGCAGTGTCGGAAAATACGTGTATGACCACAGACTGACCGATAAGACCGAGCTTGTCATTGAGACATTAGGTGGTATGCAGCATTTAAGTCTGACCGTCACAGACGGATATGTTTCTAACATCCGGGCAGATATCGGGGAGTCGAGACTTTCCACAAAAGTGATCCCAATCAACACAGAAATGGATACATTTATCGATCAGCCAGTACAGGTGCTGGATCGCACTTTCAACATTACAGCCGTTTCCTGGGGCAATCCGCACTGTGCGATGTTTGTGGATTCCGTTGCAGATCTTGACGTGGAAAAATATGGAAAAGAGATCGAACATATGACATCCATTTTCCCTAATAAGACAAATGTGACTTTCACAGAGTTTGTGAGCAGGGATTATTTAAAGATCCGTGAGTGGGAGCGCGGAACCGGTGAGACGATAGGTTGTGGAACCGGATGCGCTACTGCGGTAGTGACTGCGATTCTGACCGGAAGATGTGACCGTAAAGTAACGGTAGAGCAGATCGGCGGACCACTTTTGATCGAATGGGATGAAAAGACCAATCATCTTTTCATGACAGGACCGTCGCATACTGTATTTGAGTCGGAGATCGATGCATCCCATATTTTGCAATAGGATGATCGTAAAAACCTGTATGAGAAAAGAATAACTGTTTTACAGGTATTTTTATAGCCGGATCTGGAAATAAAAAACGATACATTTAAAGAAAAGACAGCAGTTAAGAAAAAGGAAACGATAAAATGAAATTAAGTAAGATTTGTGAGGAAATTGAATATACCCTTCTTCAGGGAAGCCTTGAGACAGAAGTGCGTGATATTATTTATGATTCCAGAAAGATCGCACCGGAAACGATGTTTGTCTGCATGGTCGGAGCAGTGACAGATGGTCATAAATATATTCCGGATGCAATTGACAAGGGAGCTTCTGTGATCGTATTGGAGAGAGAAGAGGAGGCAGCACAGATACCGGAGAATATCACCGTGTTAAAAGTGGCTTCTGCACGTCTGGCGCTTGCGCTGATGTCCGCTGCATTGTTTGACCATCCGGCAAGAAAGCTTGTCACCATCGGTCTGACCGGAACAAAAGGAAAAACAACCACCACTTACATGATTAAAAAAGTTTTGGAGATGGCAGGAAAGAAAGTCGGACTGATCGGAACCATCGGTGCGATGATCGGTGAAGAACATCTTCCATCAAAAAATACAACACCGGAATCCTACGAATTACACCGCATGTTTGCCGCCATGGTGGAAGCTGGCTGTGAATATGTGGTCATGGAAGTTTCTTCCCAGGGGTTAAAATTAGACCGTACAGCCGGTATTTTATTTGATTATGGTATTTTTACCAACTTATCACCGGATCATATCGGACCGGCAGAGCACGCATCTTTTGAAGAATATATGGAGTGCAAGAGCCTTCTGTTCCGCCAGTGCAGGATTGGAATTGTCAACGCAGATGATGAGCATGTGGAGGGTATTTTAAAAGGACATACCTGTGAGGTAAAAACATTTTCTGCTGAAAAAGAAGCAGATCTTATGGCATCTGATATTGGATTTATCAATGAGGATGGAAAGCTTGGAATGCATTTTAAAGTGAGTGGCTGCATGGACTGTCAGGCGAAAGTTCACATTCCGGGAAGATTTTCGGTATACAATTCCATGGTGACCATGTTAGTGTGTCATCTGGCTGGAATTTCGGACGAGGCAATTTTAGAGGGACTTTCCAAAGTGCAGGTAAAAGGCAGGGTGGAAATGCTTCCGGTATCCAAAGACTATACGCTGATCATTGACTATGCACATAATGAAGTGAGCACAAGAAGCGTTCTCACGACATTGATGGAATATCATCCAAAGCGCCTGATCTGTGTTTATGGAGGTGGCGGAAACCGCTCCAAACTCCGCAGATATGATATGGGTGAGGTGACAGGTGAGATGGCAGACCTTTGTGTATTGACCTGTGACAATCCAAGAGATGAGGAAATCCGTGATATTAACAATGATATTAAAGTAGGTCTTGCAAGAAGCAACGGCAAATACATCGAGATTGACGACAGGAAAGAAGCAATCGCTTACTGCATGAAAAATGCAAAACCGGGCGATATGATCGTGCTCCTTGGAAAAGGACACGAAGATTATCAGGAAATCAAAGGTGTAAAATATCATTTTGACGAGCGAGAGGCGGTAGCGGAAATTTTGGATGAGATGAAAGCTGGAAAACGTTAAGTTTTTATCAGACAAATGAAAATAAGAAAACGCCGGGTTTAGAGCGTTGATGAACAAAAAAGAAAAGCCTTGAGGGAATGTATGCAGACATTCTTTTAAGGCTTTTCCAAATTAAGAAGGGGGTTATAATTAATAAAACCCATGTCGTGGTATCACCACAACAACTCATATTATGCACCAGATTCGACAAAAAATCCAGTGAATTTATTGTGAACAAAAAATGTACGAATGTGGTTATAGATTGTAGAAATTCAGTAAAACGTCATATGTTTTGAGGTGGAAAGATGATATAATAAGACTGCCGAGCGAAGCGAGTGTAGATAACGATCATGAAGCTTTGCTTCATGATATAATGTACGCGAAGGCAAAAGAGAGCATGGAATGGGTGGAATTTATGACACGAAAGTACGATATAGGAATGTTTTTGGTATATATAATAATATTATGTCTGATTGTTTCATATAAGTATCCTCAAAACAGTGAGAACCTTATGAAAATGACATCAGATGATCCATTCGTGATAGAAAATAAAGAATTCACGTTAGCTGATTATGCGTACACAGAAAATAAGTCATCCTTCTTTTTCCTGTTAAAAGATGAAAATGACAATACTTACATAATGTCTGCAACCAAATTCCCACTTGTAGACAGATATGAGTTATTGGATTGCAAAATATTTTATGATAAAGAAATTTTAGAAAAGAAAGATTTTTACAACAAAGTAGTTGTTGTGAATGAAAACGACAAGTTAGTCATTCAGGAAAAAAAGATATTTCCGATACAGTACTTGTGTATTGTATTAACTGCAGTTGTTTTGATAATTCGGATTCTTGCTGGATTTATAAAAAAAAGATGAATGAAAGTCCAATTTTCGATACGGAAAATTGGACTTTTCGGCAAGTTGGGAGAAGATAGAAAAATGGGATTAGATATTGGCAGACTTTTATATGGGATACGAACAAAATATCAGATTAGCGTGAATGATATTTGCAGAGGTATTTGTGGAGTATCAACCTATTGCATGTATGAAAATGATGAAATGATACCAGATATATTATCGGTAAATATGTTTTTAGACAGAATGGGATTTGGAACATTAGGGGTGTCTGCATATATTTCGAAAAAAGAAGCTGTATATTTTCAATGGCGGGAGAGTACAAGAAAATGTATTCAGAGTGAAAATTATAAAAAGCTATCAAAACTGTCAGAATGTATGCCGGCAAAAAATAGGATGCTTAACGAGAAAATAAGACAACAGTATGATTGGTTTTTGAAGGGGATTATTGCAGAAAAAAAGGCATTGGATTTTAAAAGTGCCAAAGAATATTATGAACAGGCATTAAGATGTACTTGTAGTTTTTTGATAGAGTCAGAGAAAATAGAAGGAACTCTAGGTGTAACAGAGCTACATATTTATGCCATATATCTGAATTTGTTGAGACAGATGAATCCAAAGGAAAAAAATCAGATTGCATGCAGACTATTTCAATTAATGAAATATGTGCAGACACATTTTGCGGAAGAACAGCAGAAAGTAAAAATATATCCGTTACTGGTTTGTCTCTGGGGAAATCTTACAATGGACGAAAAAAGTGAGAAAAACAGATATGAGATATTTGATCAGACATTTCAATTATTGCGAAGGCGAAAATCGCTGTATTGTCTATTGGATATCATGCGTCTGCGGATTCTTTCGGGTGTGAAAGAAAAAAGAAGTATGACGAGAGAACAGGGAGAGTTACAAATATTACAAAGTTTTTTTGAAGAATTTGGCTATCGAGCTCAAAGTCAGATATATGTGCCACAGGCAAATGAAATTATGCTGGAGCATGTAGGACAATATCTTTCAACAGAAAGAAAAAAAGTAAATTACACACAGGAAAAAATCAGTGATGGAATCTGTAGTGTGGAAAGTTATTCAAGGATTGAAAATGGTCGTAAACCAACACGGAATAATTATAAAGCATTAACAGAAAAAATTGGTACGGAGAATCGATATTATATAGAATTGGTCAATACAGGAAATATTGATGCGTTATTTTTGCGTAGAGAAATCTCATATGAGTTGTTTATGGAAAAAAATGAAAGATTGCCAGAATTATTAGAGGAGTTGAAGACGGTTTTAGGCGAAAAAGAAGTGGCGAAAAATAGACAGTATTTGGAATTTGTTCAAGTTTCTATAGAAGAAAACACAGGAAGAAAAACATGGAATCAGTGTTGTGATATGTTTCGTAATATTTTGTCTTATACGATGAACGAGAAAGAAATTGGTAAAAAAAGACATGTTTACACTATGCTTGAAATTAATTTAATTGATCACATATCTGTATGCATGGCGAAAGATGGAAAATCAGAAGAAGCAATGCATCTTATAAAAGCTTTTTTAGATGATATGGATTCCATGAAAACAGAAAAATATTATGAAACTTTTTTGGCAAAACTAAACTATGCTAGATGGAAATCGGATAGAGGAAATTTTGATGAGGCAGAATGTATATATAGAGAAGGAATAGAACAAAGAATACGGAGAAACAAAACGGAATTATTAGATGAATATATTGGAGAGTATGCATATAATAAATATTTAAAAAATAATATTAATGAAAAGCAAGATGTGAAAAGATATTTATTATATGCATTGGTATTAAGCAGAATATACGGAACTCAAAGAGTCTACAAAACTATCTTACAGTTTTTCAAAAAGATAAATGAAGAAGATTAAATATTTTTGTTATCATTTTCACCTAAAAGAGATGCCGGAGCAACAGACGAAGCAGAACTGATAAAGGTGTATTTTCCGAAATTCACGGTGACAAGTAATAATAATAAAATAAATAAAGTTTTGTTTTTTTTCATATGAATTCATTCTCCTTTTCTTTTGAATACACTCATTTTAGGTGCAAGTAGTACAAAGTAACATGACGTTTTATTGAAAAAATATTTTTTCAGTAAAACGTCATGTTATTTTGAGAGTAATATAGATATTATAAATATACAAATATTTAATAAAAGGGAAGGAGGAAAATGGGGTTAATTGATACTGTAGTGACACTACCTACAAAGTAGGAGGTGGGGGTATATGAAAAAAAAGATACAGGCATTGTACGCATCTTTATTTATGGGAATCTTATTATTCATGGCAGGAGTTCAAACATTTGCGGAGCCATCTTATACATCTAAGTTTTCTGATTGGGGAAATTTGCTTAAACAATATGCAAATGATGAAAATGGAAGTGAAATGATATATGCGAGAGGAAAGAATGGAGTTATAACAAATAAGGAAGTAGAACAGGCAATGATGTTTTATACTACTTTTGGAATGAATCAAGAGGATGCAAGGAAACAGGCTGTTTTATATGTGGAGGAGAGGGAAGCGTTATATCAGCAGGCAATTGAAGCAGGGTATACAGTGACAGATCAAGAAGTATATGATTATCTAGAAAAGTTAAAGGTATTTATTGAACAGTCTGATAATAAAGAAGATGCAATGGCGATTATAGAGCAATTCGATTCAGAAGAAGATTATTGGAATTATGAATTCGAAGTATATAAAAAAGATTTGCCGATACAGAAGTATATGGCAGCAAAGGAAAAAGAGTTTAAAGAAGTTGCGCCACAGGCAAAAAGCATAAATGAAATAGAAGAAGAATGGCAGGAGTATTATGAACAGATAAAAGCGCAGGCTGTTGAAAACGAAGAGTTTAAAGTAGTAGACTAAATTGCATATATAGAACAGGGTATGTTATAATCGAGTTTAGAAGAGGAAAAAAACTTATCGGAATCAAATCTTTATTTTAACAATATTGTCAGCGCCTAAGGAGGATATATATGGGAAAAAAGAAAATGTATGTGATCTTATGTATTATAGTATTGGCGATGCTTGGAATATGTTTCTTTTATTTAAAGAAAACAGGATGGGGAATGACAGGTGACAAAGCATGGAATGAATTGTTGGATCTGGATAAAAATGTGACATTAGAACAACTTGAGGCAAAGGGATATATCAATGTAACGGGATGTCTGGATGAAGAAAATGAAACGATTAGTGAATTTATCGATAATGCAGGAAACAGGCGTCCGGCTGTTCTTAGACTTACAAGTAATGAGAATGATGATTTGTGTGCTAAGATACTGTTATATGATAAGGATTATAATTTTATTCAGATGTGGACGATGTATCCTAACAGACAGCAGGCTGTAGCTCCGGGAAAGTGTTTTTCAACGGATGTGGTTTCAAGTGATAAAGATGGAGTTGTAACAGTAACATTAAAAAATATCCAGAATCCAACGGTTCCGACAGAAGAAATACTGCAGGATGAAATGCTTTATAAATGGAAAAAATAAAATTGTCAAAAAATTAACAAAACAGCTTGTTTTTTTCATGTTGTGTGATAGAATGAAAAAGCAATTGAATAATGAGAGGAAAAAGCAATTCGAAGAGGAGAAGAGCAAATTATGAAAAAAAGATTACACATTCTTTTCATGGCACTTCTGGCAATGGCTGTACTGGGCGGATGTGGCGCAGATGGCACAGGAGCGTCTTCGGAGGATACTTCCTCTAAGGAGCAGAATGTACAGGAGACAGAGATCAGTGAAGGACCTGTATACGGCGGCTCCGTTGTTGTAGGCATACAGCAGGATATTGACAGTCTTGACCCACATAAAGCAACTGCGGCAGGAACTAAAGAGATTCTGTTTAATGTTTTCGAAGGTTTGGTAAAACCGGATGAGAACGGTAACCTGATTTGTGCTGTAGCAAGCGATTACAGCGTCTCAGAGGATGGATTAGTTTATACTTTTACATTGAGAGATGGTGTGAAGTTTCATAATGGCAATGATGTGACATGTGAGGACGTGAAGTACTCATTAGAAAGAGTGGCAGGTCTTTTAGATGGAACGCCATTAGTGGCAACTTTACAGACAATTCAGGCAGTTGATATTTTAGATGACAAGACGGTCCAGGTGACAGTGGATACACCGAATACAGAGCTGATCTACAGTTTTGTAACTGCAATTATTCCTGCAGGAAGCGGAGAAGATGCAGAGGCGAATCCGGTTGGAACAGGACCGTTTTCTTTTGTTTCTTACACTCCACAGGAGGGAATCGTTCTTGCGAAGAATGAAAATTACTGGCAGGAAGGACTTCCTTATCTTGATGAGGTAGATTTTAAAATTGTGGGAAGTGCAGATACTGCATTGTTAGAGCTTCAGGGTGGAAGCATTGATATTTATGCATACCTGACAGATTCTCAGGCGAACGAGTTAAAGGACAGCTTTAATGTGATTTCATCCCCATCCAATGTTGTGCAGGCATTGTTCTTAAACAATGACTATGAGCCGCTTTCTGATGTGAAGGTACGTCAGGCGATCTGTTACGCACTGGATAAAGATATGGTGAATGAGTTCGTAGCCGGTGGAAACGGAACACTCATCAGCTCTGCAATGCTTCCTACATTAAAAGATTACTATGAGGACTTAAATGATCTTTATGGTACTTCTGCAAATGTGGAAAAGGCAAAAGAGCTTCTTACAGAGGCAGGATATGCAGATGGATTTGATCTTGCGATCGCAGTTCCATCTGTTTATGAGTTCCATATGCAGACCGCAGAGGTTGTGGTAGAACAGTTAAAAGCAGTAGGAATCAATGCAACAATTGATGCTGTAGAATGGAATACCTGGTTAGAAGATGTTTATACCAACAGAGAGTATCAGGCAACGATCAGTGGTATCACATGCAGTGACCTCACACCGGGATATCTGCTGAACCGTTTCCAGACAGATTCGAAAAAGAACTTTGTGAACTTCAAGAGCACAGAGTATGATGAACTCTGGAAAGCGACACAGGCAACACAGGATGCAGCAGAGAAGGCAGCAGATTATAAGAAGCTTCAGACGATCCTTGCCGATGAAGCAGCCAGTGCATTTATCCAGGTTCCGGCGAACACAACAGCATTTAATAAGAACCTTGCAGGATACAAATTCTATCCGATTTATGTACAGGATATGAGTACAGTTTACTTTGTAAAATAAGACGGACACAAAAAATTGTGACGTTAACATCTGATCAGAAAGGAAAGCAGACACATGAAATTTTTAATAAAAAAAATATGCACTCTCATTATGACATTGTTTCTCGTTTCAGTAGCTGCTTTCCTTGCTTTTCAGGTAATTCCGGGAGATGTGGTACGTTCCATATTGGGAACGGAGGCAACACCGGAGAGAGAAGCACAGCTTCGAGAAGAGCTTGGCTTGGACAAACCACCGGTAGAACGGTATATTTCCTGGGCAGATGATGTACTGCATGGAGATTTTGGCGTGAGTTACCGGTATTCCAAGAATATGAATGAAATGATGCCCGTGAAGGAATTGATAGGAGATAAGCTGCCGGTGACACTTTATCTGGCAGTGATTTCATTTGTTATGATCGTACTTGTGTCAATTCCTTTGGGGGTATTGTGGGCAAAGTGTGGAAGCAGGTTCTTAGATGCAGTCTTTGGAGTCTTAACGCAGGTCACGATGGCGGTTCCATCATTTTTTCTTGGAATTTTAGTGACTTACCTGTGCGGCATTGTATTAAAATGGTTTGTACCGGGCGGATACGTAAGCTATCAGGAGAATATGACCGGATTTTTAGCATATTTACTGTTCCCGGCGATTTCAATCGCTTTACCGAAAATAGCCATGACAGCACGTTTTTTGCGAAACTCCATGTTGACGGAGATGAAGCTTGACTATGTGCGGACTGCTTACAGCAAGGGCTGCAACAGGAATCAGGTCATGTTTGGCCATGTCCTGAAAAATGCAATGATGCCGGTCATTACATTTCTCGGCATGATGATCGCAGAAATTTTGGCAGGAAGTATCGTGGTAGAACAGGTGTTTGCACTGCCTGGGATCGGCAGGCTTCTGATCAGTTCGGTCGGAACAAGAGACCTTCCGGTTGTGGAGATTTTGATTTTATACATTACATTCGTGGTGATTTTTGTTTATTTTATCGTGGATATTCTTTACCGGGTGATCGATCCGAGAATCCGCAGGAATCAATAGAATGAGTAAGACAGAGCCATTTTCTCACAGAGAAGGAGAAGATGCTGTGTGGAATGGACTTGTAATACGGAGTGTGGAAACCTATGGAAAATAAGAAAAGAAAAAAGTGGAACGGATATCTTGCAGCAGGCCTGTTTATGACAGGTCTTGCTGTGTTTTTGGGGATTTTAGGATATTTCTGGACACCATACAGTACAACTGCCATGTCGGCGGCAGAGAAATTTACAGCACCTTCCATGCATCATATTTTTGGAACAGACAATTTTGGAAGGGATATTTTTTCAAGAGTGATGCAGGGATTGGGAACAACGCTTGTGATCAGCACATCTGTCGTCCTTTTTTCAACTTTGGCAGGTGTTTTGTTAGGAGCATTTACCGGATATTTCGGAGGCATTTTAGATGAGATCCTCATGCGTATCACGGATGCGGTGAACGGATTTCCAAGTATCTTGCTTACGCTTGTGATCATATCTTTACTTGGAAAAGGCAGGCAGAATGTGATCATCGCACTTGGGATCGTATTTATCCCAAGCTTTGTGCGGATTGTCCGCGGAGAATTTTTACGTCTTCGTGATGCGGATTATATAAAAAGAGCAAGGCTGATGGGAGTAAGCAGGCTTCGTATTCTGTTCGTACATATTTTACCTAATATTTTTTCAGTGCTGCTTGTTTCAGTGATGATCGGTTTTAATAATGCGATCCTTGCGGAGTCCGGTATGAGCTATCTTGGAATCGGAGTACAGGCACCGGATGCGAGCCTTGGCATGATGCTGTCAGATGCACAGGGATATTTGCAGACCGCACCCTGGTATGCACTATTTCCGGGACTTGCGATCGTATGGGTCGTGCTTGGATTTTCACTGCTGGGCGAGGGTATCCGGAAATGGGACGGGAGCAGGGCAGAGTAGAGGCAATGTGGTAAAATGAATGACAGACTGGGGATAAGTATATGAAAGTGGAACAGCAAAAAGACAGCAAACAGAAAAAAATCGTTCAGATAGAAGATTTATCCGTTTCTTTTGATGGCATGGAAGTTGTTAAGCATGTAAATATAGAAGTGAACAGTGGTGAGATCGTAGGAATTGTCGGAGAATCAGGATCCGGAAAATCAATCACCTCACTGACACTCATGGGGCTTCTGTCAAAGCAGGCACAGGTGACATCCGGGAAAATAATCGTGGATGGGGAAGTATTAAGAGAAGCAGACAGACCTTTTGATGAGCGGCTGTACCGCAGATTTCAGGGAAGCCGGATGTCCATGATATTTCAGGAGCCGATGACCTCCTTAAATCCGACAAAAAAAGCCGGTGTCCAGGTGGATGAGATCGTAAGGCTTCATACGGATCTAGAGAAAGAGAAGCGTTACGAAAAAGTACTGGAAACATTTCAGGCAGTCGGGCTTAAGGATGCGAAGAAGGTTTATGACAGTTATCCGCACCAGCTGTCCGGAGGCATGAGACAGCGGGTGATGATCGCCATGGCGGTGATCCTGCATCCGGATCTGATCATAGCAGATGAGCCTACGACGGCATTGGATGTGACAATCCAGACACAGATCGTGGAATTGTTAAAAGACATCAACAAGAGTGAACAGAATGCAATGCTTTTTATCACACATGACCTGAATCTGGCAAGACGTATCTGCCATAAGGTCGTTGTCATGAAAGACGGAGTTGTGGTGGAAGCAGATGAAACAGAGAAGATTTTCATGCACCCGAAGGAAGCATACACAAGAAATCTGATCGAGGCAGTTCCTTCCAGGTTAAAGCCGAGGGTTTCCGTAAAGAAAGAGAGCAATGCAAAGGTTCTTACAGTAAAAGATCTGTCTGTATATTATGAAGACAGATCCAATTCTATTTTCAAAAAGAAAGAAAAACAATATGCGGTAGAACATGTCAGTTTTGATGTGTATGAGGGAGAAAGTCTCGGTCTGGTCGGTGAGAGCGGCTGCGGAAAGACGTCGCTTTCCAAGGCAATCCTTGGAATGCAGGAGCATATGTCGGGAGAGGTGAGCTGTCATGTCAGCCGTCCCCAGATGATTTTTCAGGATCCGTACAGCAGCCTTAATCCATCCAAAACGATCGGGTGGCTATTGATGGAACCGCTCAGGGCAGCAGGAATGCTTGATAAAAAATGCGCAATGTCTAAGGCTGACCGTAAGGCGGCGGCTTATGATATGCTTGCCCGCGTCGGAATGGATGAGAAGTATTTCCATCGTCTGCCATCCGAATTGTCCGGGGGACAGCGGCAGAGGATCAGTATCGCACAGGCGCTTATCACGAATCCGGGGTTTATCATTGCAGATGAACCGGTATCTGCACTGGATGTGACCATTCAGGCACAGATCATGGAACTTTTACAGAAGCTGCAGGAAGAAATGAAGCTGTCATATCTGTTCATATCCCATGATATCAATGTGGTTTATCATATGTGTGACCGTATCATGGTTATGAAGGATGGAAGAATGATTGAAATAGGGGAGACAGAAGATATTTTTCACAATCCAAAAGAAGCCTATACGAAGAGTCTGCTCGTATAACAAAATAAATGTATGATCGTATAGTCGGGATTTCATATAATAATTGCCGAAACAATGTGAGTATGGTAACATATATAGGCAAAAGAAAAGCTTTGAAAGAGAAATTTTCTATTTTTAAGAAACAGGAGAAATAAAGAGTGGCAATTGATCAGAGTAGAATTCGTAATTTTTGTATTATCGCACATATCGATCACGGTAAATCAACTTTGGCGGATCGTATCATAGAGAGTACCGGAACACTCACAAGCCGTGAGATGCAGGCACAGGTACTTGACAATATGGATTTGGAGAGAGAGCGCGGGATCACGATCAAATCTCAGGCAGTGCGTATTATTTATAAGGCAAAAGATGGGGAAGAATATATTTTCAACCTTATCGATACACCGGGACACGTTGATTTTAACTATGAGGTATCCAGAAGTCTGGCTGCCTGTGACGGTGCAATTTTAGTTGTGGATGCAGCACAGGGCGTGGAGGCACAGACACTTGCCAATGTGTATCTGGCATTGGATCATGACTTGGATGTGATGCCGGTCATTAATAAGATCGATCTTCCAAGTGCGCAGCCGGATGAGGTCATTCAGGAGATTGAGGATGTGATCGGCATTGAGGCACATGATGCACCAAGGATTTCTGCCAAGACAGGACTTAATATCGATCAGGTGTTAGAGCAGATCGTTGAAAAAATCCCGGCACCGACCGGAGATCCGTCAGCACCTTTAAAAGCATTGATCTTCGATGCATTATATGATTCCTACAAGGGTGTCATTGTGTTCTGTCGTGTGAAAGAGGGAACAGTAAAAGTCGGGGACAAGATTAAAATGATGGCGACCGGAGCAATGGATGAAGTAACCGAGGTTGGCTATTTTGGTGCAGGTCAGTTCATTCCATGTGAGGAATTGTCAGCAGGTATGGTAGGTTATATCTGTGCCAGCATTAAAAATGTGAGAGATACCCGTGTGGGTGATACAGTGACCAACGCAGAACGTCCTTGCGCAGAGGCACTTCCGGGTTACAAGAAAGTGAATCCAATGGTTTACTGTGGCCTTTATCCGGCAGACAGTGCCAAGTACCCGGATTTAAGAGATGCACTGGAAAAATTACAGATCAATGATGCTTCTTTATATTTTGAGCCGGAGACATCATTGGCACTTGGCTTCGGATTCCGTTGTGGATTTCTTGGACTGCTTCACTTAGAGATTATCCAGGAGCGTTTGGAGAGAGAATTTAACCTTGATCTTGTCACAACGGCTCCGGGTGTTGTATACAAAGTGCATAAAACAAATGGTGAGGTTATTGATCTGACGAATCCGTCAAATCTGCCAGATCCGTCTGAGATTGAATATATGGAAGAACCGATTGTTTCTGCAGAGATCATGGTGACAAAAGATTATGTCGGTGCGATCATGACATTGTGCCAGGAGCGTCGTGGCGTCTATATCAGTATGGAGTATTTAGAGGAGACACGTGCACTCATTAAATACGATCTTCCTTTGAACGAGATTATTTATGATTTCTTTGATGCATTAAAATCACGTTCCAGAGGGTATGCGTCTTTTGATTATGAGATGAAGGGTTATGAGAAGTCTGAACTTGTCAAGCTTGATATTCTGATCAATAAGGAGCAGGTGGATGCCCTTTCCTTTATCGTGTTCAAAGACAGTGCTTATGACCGCGGAAGAAGAATGTGCGAGCGTTTGAAAGAGGAGATTCCAAGACATTTGTTTGAAATCCCGATTCAGGCGGCAGTCGGAGGAAAAGTCATTGCCAGAGAGACAGTCAAAGCGATGCGCAAAGACGTGCTTGCGAAGTGTTATGGCGGTGATATCTCCCGTAAGAAGAAGCTGCTTGAAAAACAGAAGGAAGGCAAGAAGCGCATGCGTCAGGTTGGTAATGTGGAGATTCCACAGGAAGCTTTCATGAGCGTACTGAAGTTAGATGAAGATTAATATCGGTTGAAAAGGGCAGACCTCACAGAGTGACTGTGAGGTCTGTTGTGTTATAGAGGTTTTTATGGAGAAGAAAGAATTGGAGTTATATATTCATATTCCATTTTGTGTGAAAAAGTGTGATTACTGTGATTTCCTTTCTTTTTCTGCAGACGAACAGACGCAGAGGTCTTATGTCGCTGCGCTGCAGAAGGAGCTGGTTTTTTATGGAGCTAAGTATAAGGGACGCCACATTACGACAATTTTTATCGGAGGGGGCACACCTTCCTGGCTGAGAGAAGAGTCTATGCAGGCGGTCATGGAAACTGTATATCAGAATTTTGCTGTGGATCGGGATGCGGAGATCACGATCGAGTGTAATCCGGGTACAGTTACGGAACACAAATTTGAAGTTTACCGTAGGATAGGGATCAACCGTCTTAGCATCGGACTGCAGTCAGCACATAATGACGAGCTGAAAATACTTGGCAGAATACATACTTACGAGCAGTTTCTAAAGACCTATGATATGGCACGGAAGCATGGATTTACGAATATTAACATTGATCTTATGAGTTCTCTGCCGGGACAGACACCGGATATTTTCTGTGATTCGCTGCATCGTGTATTGCAATTAAAACCAGAGCACATTTCGGCATATTCACTGATCATAGAAAAAGGTACGCCTTTTTATGATCTTTATAAATTTGATGCAGTTAAGCAGGAGGCGGGCATGCAGACGGAATCCCTTCCGACTGAGGAGGAGGAGTACCAGACGACAAAACTCACACAGCACATTTTAAAGGAGGCTGGTTATCACTGGTATGAGGTTTCGAATTTTGCAAAGCCGGGATATGAGTGCAGACACAATATCGGTTACTGGAAACGTGTCGACTACCTTGGTGTAGGACTTGGCGCATCATCCCTGATCGACAATGTGCGGTATTCGAATACAAGGGATTTATACACTTATTTATCAGAATGTGAAAAAATTCACGATTGTTATATGCAGTATCCGGCAGAGGAGAGCGGCTCAGATCATCTGATGAGATCGGAAGACGGAAAATATTGTTTCGTTCCGGCAGTCAGCCTTCATGCGGCAGCCGAGCAGACTACGCGGAATGAGCAGATGGAGGAGTTTATGTTCCTTGGACTGCGTATGCGCGATGGATTTTACCGGGAAGAATTCACGCAGGCATTTGGAATCCCAATCGAAGCGGTTTATGGAGATGCATTAAATCATTTGCAGCAGGAGGAACTGCTTTTAAAGCGTGAGGGACGCATTTATCTGACGGACAAAGGCATGGATTTAAATAATTATGTGGTGGCACAGTTTATGCTATAAAAAGTGCAGGAATCTGAGAGTGTTTTGGAACAGCGCAGCAAATTTTTTTAAATCACAATAAAAAACAAATATTCACACAAAGAACAATTCAAACCCTTCTGGTTTGTATTTATACTCAAAGTATCAAAAAGGTATAAATGCAAAGCAGGAGGGTTTTTTATGAGGTACGGGCATTTTGATAATGAACACAGAGAGTATGTGATCGAGAGAGTCGATCTTCCGACATCCTGGACGAATTATCTTGGGGTAGAGAATTTGGCTGTGGTTGTCAATCATACGGCAGGAGGATACTCTTTTTACAAGAGTCCGGAATATCACAGAATCACGCGTTTCCATGGAAACAGTGTTCCGATGGACAGACCGGGATATTATATTTACATACGTGACAATGAGGCAAAAGAGGACGGCACCAACGATTATTTCAGTATTTCCTGGCAGCCGGTCGCAAAAGATTTAGAGAAAGCAAAGTATCAGTGCCGTCACGGAATGTCTTATACGACATATGAGTGCGAGTACGACAATATCAAGGCTTCCCAGACTTTATTTGTCCCGATCGGGGATGACGTGGTGCTATGGGATGTCAGAGTGAAAAATGAGGGAGAAAAAGCAAGAGATTTAAGCCTGTTCTCCTATCTGGAATTTTCGCTCCATTCAATCAATATTGATAACCAGAATTTCCAGATGAGTCTTTACTGCGCGGGAAGTTCTTACAAAGATGGCATCATTGAGGAAGATTTATTCTATGAGCCGGACGGATATCAGTATTTTACTGCGAACTTCGAACCGGATGGTTTTGACTGTATGCGCGATAAGTTCCTAGGCATAGACCAGATTTTCTATCCGAAGAAAAATTTTATAATGGAGTACTTTTAAGAAGTTGGAAGTTCATAAGCGAGTTGGAAAAAGGATACCTTTTTGAAAAAAGGCGTCCTTTTTTTTGTGGCGATTCACGTTATGCTGGAGGATGCAGGGAGGGAGAAGATCATGAAAAAGAGATATTGTGAGAGGTTTCTGTTTGTATTTGGGGCAGTATGCATGCTCATGGCAGGGTGTGGAACGAGGGAAAGCAGTAAAATGGATACAAAAGATATGACAATCAGGGATGCAGATTTCCATACAGAATTATTTGGTGATAACACCTATATTTTTTCGCCGGAGGATGAACCGGAAAAGGTAGCAGGAATATTGGACCAGATCTATGAAAAGCAGGAAGCAAACCAGTTTGGGAATGAACGGTATGCCATTTATTTTATGCCGGGAGAGTATGACGAATCAATAGAGTCAAATGTTGGATTTTACACACAGGTGGCAGGACTTGGAGAACTTCCGACAGACACAAAACTTGAGAGTTTACAGTGCAATGCAAGGTGGCTTTCGGATGATCCGTCGAATCATAATGCGTGCTGTAATTTCTGGCGCGGCGTGGAAAATATCGAGTTAAAAACAAACACCGTATGGGCGGTCTCGCAGGCAACCTTTATGCGGAGAGTGCAGGTTGACGGTGCATTGTTTTTGCATGATGACTACGGATGGTGCAGTGGCGGATTTCTCGCAGATTCCAATACGGATCTTATGACAGATTCCGGTTCACAGCAGCAGTGGCTGTCGAGAAACTGTAATTGGAAAGCATGGATGGGTGCCAACTGGAATATGGTTTTTGTCGGCACTAAGGAGGGAAAGAACCCGCAGGGAACATGGCCGGTCGTTCCGTATACCGCGGTTGAAAAGACAGAGGTTATGCAGGAAAAGCCGTTTCTGATATATGACGACGAAGCCGGTTATATGGTTTATGTGCCAAAAGAGCGTGAAAATGCCACAGGTGTTTCATGGGAAAATGGCAGTGAGGGAGAAAAAATCCCAATCGAACAGTTTTACGTTGCAAAACCGGAAAAAGATACGGCAGAGACGATGAATCAGGCATTGGAAGAAGGAAAAAATCTGCTTCTCACACCGGGGATTTATGACCTTACAGAACCGATTGTTGTAAACCGCGCGGATACAATCGTGCTTGGCATGGGACTTGCAACATTGCGCGCTGCAAACGGTACAGCATGCATGGAAACTGGAGATGTGCAGGGACTGATTGTTGCAGGACTTTTGTTTGATTCTGGGGAAACAAAATCAGACAATCTTTTAGTCGTTGGAACAGAGAAGAAAGCGAGTGGGGATACAGAAAAAAATAATTATCTGAGCGATCTGTTTTTCCGTGTCGGAGGAACGGACACAGAGAAGCCGGTCAGTGTGAAGTGCTGTGCTACGATCAACAGCGACCATGTGATTGGCGATAATTTCTGGGTATGGCGTGCAGACCACGGCGATCACGTGGCATGGGATGAAAACGAGGCAGAAAACGGTATCATCATCAATGGGGATGATGTGACGATGTATGCGCTTATGGTGGAACATTTCAAACAGTATCAGACGATCTGGAATGGAAATCGCGGAAAAGTGTATATGTACCAGAGTGAGATTCCGTATGATGTCCCTGCGCAGGAAGTGTGGGTGAGTCATGAGGGACAGAAGAATGGATACGCTTCTTTTTATGTGGATGATGCTGTGGATACGTTTGAAGCATGGGGACTTGGTGTTTATCTGTATAACCGGGATGCAGTCGTGGAACTTGATACAGCAATGGAAGTACCGGACAGGGAGGGCGTGAAAGTTCATAATATCTGTACGGTAATGCTGACCGGCTATCCGGGCATGAACCATATTATCAATGAATCGGGAGATTCTGTGACATATGCCGGGCAGCGGAATGTCATCTGTGAATATGAGAATGGAGTAGTGCGGTAAGATATAAAAAAAGGATACCTTTTTGAAAAAGGGTATCCTTTTTTTATGCCTTGCTTTTTTTAAAATAACAGTAAAGAGTCAGAAGGTCTGAAAAATTATGACACAGCAAAATAGGAAGGACAGGGGCAGAATGAACGGATATCAGTTTGAAGATACACAGGGAACATTCCATTTGGAAAAAGCAGAAAATATCAGCTATCTTTATTTTCCAATCGCAGGGGAAGCAGGATTGAAAAGTTCTTTTACGCCGAATCTCGGCGGTGATGCGAAGATCGATCAGAATACATTTTTATTAGAGCCGGTGAGTGCGGAAAATCTGGTGAATAACCGAAACAGCAGAAACTTCTGGTGCCATGTGAAAGGAATCGGAAGCTGGTCTGTGACAGGAAATTCGGCAGAAGAGATAAGCAAAAAATTCACAGAGCTTCAGGACGACAGTGAGGTCACAGCCGGATTCATGTGGCAGAAAACCACGAGATCGTCAAAAAAATATCAATTAAAAGGGGAAGTAGTTTCTTTTATCCCGGTAGATAAAAATGTTGAGATTTTAATGGTAACAATTACCAACACAGGGCGCATGGCGCAGACAGTGACACCGACAGCAGCCATTCCGCTTTATGGAAGAAGTGCAGATAATATCCGGAATCACAGGCATGTGACATCCTTGTTACATAGAATCGAGACAACCGATACAGGAGTTTTGGTCACACCGACCTTATCCTTTGATGAGAGAGGACATCAGATCAATCATGAGATCTATTATTGCGTAGGCTGGACGGAAGCAGGAGAGAAACCGGAAGACTTCTATCCGACGGCGGAAGATTTTGTCGGAGAAGGTGGTAACTTTGAGAGACCTTATGCAGTGGTGAAAAATGCAAAAGGTGTAACAGCAGAAACCAAGATAGAGGGCTTAGAAGCGGTCGGCGGTCTGCATTTTGCGGAAGTTACATTAGAACCGGAAGAAGAAAAGACATATCTGATCTTTACCGGGATCACGGAGAATGAGCAGGAAATCAAAAAAATTTCTAAGGAATATACGACCAAAGAAAAGGTATGTGAGGAATTTGAAAAAACAAAAGCGTACTGGCAGGAAAAAGTAAATGTTTTCTATCAGACCGGAGATCCGGATTTCAACCAGTTTATGCACTGGGTAAGTTTTCAGCCAATTTTACGACGGATTTATGGATGTTCTTTTCTTCCGCATCATGACTATGGCAAGGGAGGCAGAGGCTGGCGTGATCTCTGGCAGGACTGTCTGGCACTTTTAATTATGAATCCGGGTGGCGTGAGACAAATGCTGTTAGACAACTTTGCCGGTGTCCGTGTGGACGGAAGCAATGCGACGATCATCGGAAGCAGACAGGGAGAATTTGTTGCAGACCGGAACAATATCACAAGAGTGTGGATGGATCATGGCGTGTGGCCACTTATCACGACAAAGTTTTATATCGACCAGACCGGAGATATCAGGTTATTAGAAAAAGAGGCACCATACTTCAAAGACAAACAGATCGCAAGAGGCACCAAAACAGATACACTCTGGGAGGAATCCTACGGCTGCTGGCAGAAGAACAGAAGCGGAATCCGGGAAGAAGGAACGATTTTAGAGCATCTGCTTTTGCAGAATCTGACCGCCTTCTATGAAGTGGGGGAGCACAATAACATAAGACTGCGCGGGGCGGACTGGAACGATGCCCTAGATATGGCTTCTGAGAAGGGAGAGAGCGTTGCTTTTTCCAATGCTTATGCAGGAAATCTTGCAGATCTTGCGGAATTGTTGGAAGCATATCAGAAAACGACAGGGAAAGAAACCGTGTCACTTTTGGCAGAGATTGTGATCCTGCTGGAAGATCATCAAAAGCTTTATGAATCTGTTTCAAAAAAGGCAGAAGTGTTAGCAGAATATCTGCATACCTGTGAACATGATACGAGCGGAGAAAAGGTGGAGATATCCATTGAAAAACTGATCGAAAATCTGCGTCACAAATCCGAATGGCTGATGAAACATATCCGGGAGAATGAGTGGGTAAAAGACAGTGAGAACAATGGCTGGTTTAATGGTTACTACGATAATCACGGACGCAGAGTAGAAGGTGAGATGAAATCCGGTGTCCGCATGATGTTGACAGGTCAGGTATTTTCCATTATGGCAGGAACAGCGACGAATGAGCAGATCAGACAGATCACAAAGAGCGCTGACCGTTACCTGTATGACGAAAATGTGGGCGGCTATCGTCTGAATACAGATTTCGGGGAAGTAAAGACTGATCTTGGAAGAATGTTCGGATTTTCTTATGGGGATAAGGAAAACGGCGCGGTTTTTTCCCATATGGCAGTGATGTATGCGAACGCACTTTATAAGCGTGGATTTGCAAATGAAGGATATAAGGCTTTGCATGCACTTTACAGACAGTCAGTAAACTTCGAGGTAAGCCGCATTTATCCTGGAATCCCGGAATATTTTAACGGCAGGGGACGCGGCATGTATCACTACCTCACAGGTGCAGCAAGCTGGTATATGTTAACGGTCATCACAGAAATGTTTGGTGTGCGGGGAAAAATCGGAGATCTGATCTTAGAGCCAAAGCTTTTAAAGGAACAGTTTGACGAGGAGAAAAAAGCGTCACTCTCACTGCAGTTTGCAGGAAGAAACTGGAACATCATCTATCATAACCCGACTGGAAAAGAATATGGAACCTATCAGATATCAGGCGTTTTGGTAGACGGAACTGAGGCAGAACTTTTCAAAAACGAGTCAGCAGTGATCCAAAAGGGCATGATCGAACAGCTTTCGATTGGAGAGACACATCAGATCGAGGTAGTTCTCGCTTAGAGAAAGTGGTTCTGTATCAGAAGACATCATAAAGAATGGAATGGAGAAAAATATGGCAGAGGAAAAATTTTTAATCGAAAATTATGGAAAAAAGAGTACATTCGCAAGCTTTCTTCCAGGTATTTCCGGAGAGAAAGGAATCCCAATCTGGTGCTATTATGTAAACCGAGGACAGTGTGTGGTCAGTTTTGGTGTGGATAATAAAGATCATTCGATCATGGAATTTTATCCGGCACATCAGGCTTACCAGAACGTGAAGACCACAGGTTTCCGCACATTTGTGAAAAAAGACGGCAGCGTGACAGAACTTTTTTCAGATGAGAATCAGGTACACCGTATGTCAATTGCGATGAATGGACTGGAAATCGAAGAAGAAAATGAAAGTCTTGGAATCACGGCAAAGATCACATACTTTACACTTCCGGGAGAGAAGATCGGCGCATTAGTGCGTAAGGTAGAACTTACGAATACAGATGGAACCACTGCGGACATAGAAGTGTTAGACGGTATGCCGGCGCTGATCCCATATGGGGTAGGAATTGACAGCATAAAAAATATGTGCCAGACCGCCAAAGCATGGATGCAGGTGGAGGATGTGAAAGAAAAGCGCCCGTATTTCAGAGTGAGGGCGAGTATGGCAGATACGGCCGCAGTAACAAAGGTAGAGGGCGGCAATTTTTCAATCAGTTGTCTTGCAGACGGAAAAAGATTACAGCCGGTTATTGATCCGACCGTTATATTTTCCTATGACACTTCCTTACAAAAGCCGGTCGGATTCGAGCAGCAGTCACTGAAAGAACTGTTGCAAAAAGAGCAGATCACAATGAATCAGATGCCATGCAGCTTCTATGGAGTGGAAGCTAAACTGGCTGCAAATGAGTCCATAAGCTTTTATGAAGTGATCGGACAGGTGGAGAAAAAAGAACTGCTAAAGGAATATGCAGACAAAAAACTGGACGCTTCTTATTTTCAGGCGAAAGCAAAAGAGGCAGAAAAATTAGCAGAGCAGCTTTGCAGTGGAATCACGACAGAGACAGCATCGAAAGATTTTGATGCATATTGCAAGTATACATACATGGATAATGTGTTGCGAGGCGGCTATCCGATCCGCCTTGGAAATCATAAGATCTTTTACGTGTATTCCAGAAAACATGGCGATCTTGAGCGTGATTACAACTACTTTTCCATGCTGCCAGAGTTTTATTCGCAGGGAAACGGCAATTTCAGGGATGTAAACCAGAACCGCAGATGTGACACTTTTTTTGCTCCTTTTGTGGGACGTGAGAATATCAAAGAATTTTACAGTCTGATCCAGTTAGACGGATACAATCCGCTCGGCGTGGAAAAACTCACCTATCAGGTGGCGGAAGAAAAGGCAGAAAGCCTGTTGTCACTGCATGAAAATCTGTTTCAGACAAAACAGGAGAAGCAGGAACTTGGCGAGCTTATCAAAAAACCATTCACACCTGGTACCTTATACCGGAAGTTAGAAGAAAAAATCGGCGAGAAAGAAACCAAAAATCTGTTTTTCCAGATCATCGATCAGGCAGACGGATTGGTGAATGGCAATTTCCTCGAAGGTTACTGGAGCGACCATTGGACATATAACCTTGATCTTGTGGAAGACTATCTGGAAGTGTTCCCGGAAAAGGAGAAGGAATTATTGTATGAGAGAGATTACACGACATTCCTCTCACAGGTCAATATCAATCCGAGACGCAGACGTTATGCGGAAACGGAAAACGGTTTGCGGCAATATCATGCGTTAGATGAGAAAAGCCGCAGAAACACAGAGGAAAAACTGGTGCGCGAGTCAAACCAGACCGGAAAAGTGTTAAAAATGACTTTATTGGAAAAACTGGTATTGCTCTGTGCCACAAAGTTTGCAGCATTGGATTCTTATGGCATGGGTATTGAGATGGAAGGTGGAAAACCGGGCTGGTATGATGCGTTAAATGGTATGCCGGGAATGTTCGGTTCTTCCATGGCAGAGACCTATGAACTTGCCAGAATGTTCGAATTTACGATCAGCGCATTAAAACGCTATCCGGGAGAACTCGAACTGATCGAGGAATTTGCTGATTTCTTACAGCAGCTTGACCTGATCAATGCGAGTGAAAAAGATGCGGTCATGTTCTGCAAAAAACAGGGATTCCAGTCAGCAGAAGAAATCAAAAGAGAGGGCGAGATCCTTTCTTTCTGGAATCAGATCAATGATGCAAAAGAGGCTTACCGCAAAAAAGTATTCGAAGGAATTACCGGCATTAAATATCTTGTTTCCACAGAAAAAGTTGTGAAGATTTTAACGGAATTGGCAGAGACAGTATCCTGTGGTATTGAAAAAGCCTGCATATTGGGAAATGGTATCTGCCCGACGTATTTTACCTATGAAGTTTCAGAATATAAGAAGGTAAAAGACGGCTATGAACCGCTGAAATTTTCCGTACAGGAAGTGCCGTATTTTCTGGAGGGACCAGTTCGTTATCTCAAATTAAAGACCACAAAAGAGAAAAAAGCAAAACTGTATGAGCAGGTGAGACACAGTGATCTGTATGATGAAAAACTGTCTATGTATAAAGTCAATGCTTCGCTGCAGGATGCTTCGTTTGAACTTGGAAGGGCGAGAGCATTTACACCGGGCTGGCTGGAAAATGAGTCTATCTGGCTTCATATGGAATACAAATATCTGTTAGAGCTGATCAGAAATGGGATGTATGAGGTATTTTTTGAAGATTTTCACAAAGCAGCCATTCCATTTTTAGATAAAGAAGTGTACGGAAGAAGTATTTATGAAAATTCTTCTTTCATTGCAAGTAGCAAAAATCCAAACAAGGCATACCACGGCAAAGGTTTTGTGGCGCGCTTAAGTGGTTCGACGATCGAGTTTATCAGCATGTGGAAACAGATGATGTTCGGCAGCCATATTTTATCCATGAAAAATGGGGAACTGTATTTTACACCGCAGCCGGCAGTTCCGGCATATCTGATCCCGGAGAATGGAAAAGTATCTGCCATGTTATTTGGAAAGACAAAAGTAACTTATCAGTTTGCAGATGTCGCCGATTACATTCCGGGGCGTTATGAGATCACGTCCATGAAGTTTACTTATGAGAATGGAAGCGTTGCAAATGTGAACACCGCGATCGCCGGAGAAAAAATTGCAAGGGATATCCGGGACGGACTCGTGACAGCGATTGAGATCAATATTCGGTAGAGAAGGTCTGCTTGTTCGGTTTTGATAGCAAATTGCACAAAGAAATATTGAAAGTTTCCTTGTGCAATTTACTAATGAAAGTAATCGAGCAGACCTTTTAATCTAAATTGAAATAAAAACGAGGAGGTATCAGATGAAAATTATCACAACAGACTATGAAAACAAGAAATTCTGGGAGGAGACAGAAAAAGAAGCCGTACAGGTGGAGGACTGCATGCATGTGGTCAACATCTGCCCGGATGTGACATACCAGACCTTTCATGGGTTTGGCGGGGCACTCACAGAAGCATCAGCACATGTCTATGCCGGCATGAGTGAAGAAAAACAGAACGAGATCATCGAGGCATATTTTGGCAGAACAGGACTTCGCTACAACATCGGGCGCATTCATATGAACAGCTGTGATTTTGCGCTTGGAAATTACACGTATATCAAAGAGGGAGATGATAAGTTAGAGACATTTGACATTTCCCATGACAAAAAGGAAATTCTTCCATTTTTCGTGGCGGCCAATGCAAAAACAGCGGAAGGAATGAATACGACGGGACTGAAATTATTAATGTCTCCATGGTCCCCACCGGCTTTTATGAAAACAAACGGAGAGATGAACCACGGCGGTAAATTAAAAGAGGAATATTATGCTACATGGGCGGATTATTTTGTGAAATTTATCAAAGCTTATCAGAAAGAGGGCGCAGATATTGAGGGGCTTATCATACAGAACGAGCCTATGGCTGTTCAGACATGGGATTCCTGCATTTATACATCTGAGGACGAGAGCCGTTTTGTAAGAGATTATCTTGGACCAAAGTTAGAGGAAGCCGGACTTTCGGACATTGGCATTTTTGTGTGGGATCACAACAAAGAGGAAGGTTATCAGCGCTTCAAAGAAGTGATCGCAGATGAAAAGACGAGAAAATATGTCAGAGGAGAGGCAATCCACTGGTATACCGGAGATCATTTCGAGACGATCGAAATGGTACGTAAGCAGTACCCGGAAAAAGAAATTTTCTTTACAGAGGGCTGTGTGGAGTATTCCCGTTTTGCAGATTCCGGGGAAATCTACAAGGCAGAAATGTATGCACATGATATTTTAGGCAATTTAAACGCTGGAATCAATGCATCACTTGACTGGAATCTGCTCTTGGATGAAAAAGGCGGTCCAAACCATGTAGGTAACTTCTGTGCTGCACCGATTATGTGTACGCCGGAGAAAGACAGCTATGAAAAGAGACTGACTTACTATTATATTGGTCATTTCAGCCGCTATATCAAGGAAGGAGCGGTAAAAATCGGCACTTCCCGCTATACAGACGGACTGGAAGTCACTGCATTTTTAAATCCGGACGGAGAACGCGTGGCAATTTTATTGAACAAGTCTGAAAAAGAAATTCCGTACACGCTGCGTGAAATGACAAAAGACGCAGGATATCAGGGCACGGAAGGTGTTTTGGCACCTCACAGCATCCAGACAGTTCTTTATTAAAAAAAGAACACCTAAAAAAAAGACACCATTTTAAAATTTGGTACATTTTTACAAGAGGAGAATCCTCTTATAATTCAATTATCAACAAACAACAAACGTTGTTATATACAAGGAGGATGTATTTATGAACTGGAAAAAAGTAGTATCAGTATTGCTCGTCAGTGCCATGACATTATCCATGGCAGCATGTGGGGACACCGCAAGCACAAGTGACAGTGCAGCAGGAACAGAGAGCAAAGGAAGCACAAGCAAAGCAGAGGCATCTAGCGATGACAAACTGGTTGTATGGACATTGTCAAATGACTTAATTGACTTTGGGGACAAGTTCCAGGAAGCAACCGGAGTGGAGGTTGACACAGTCGTAATTGAACCAGCTGATTATCCAACAAAAGTTCAGACAGCATTACTTGCTGGAGAGAAAGAACCGGATATCATCGTTGGTGAGCCAAAGATGTTAGATGATTTCTTTGACGCAGGTTTCTTCGAAGATTTGAACCAGGCACCATACAATGCACAGGATTATGCAGATCAGATCGTTGATTATGTATGGCAGGTAGGACAGGATGCTGACGGTATCCAGAGAGCAATCTCTTACCAGATCACACCAGCAGGTATCTACTATAGAAGAGATATCGCAAAAGAAGTATTTGGAACAGATGATCCTGACGAAGTTGGAAAATTATTCAAAGATTATCCTACAATCTTAGAGACAGCCCAGACATTAAAAGACGCTGGATACAGAATCTTCTCTTCTGATGCAGAGATGAACGTATTCTCCGGTGACAGTGCATGGGTAGTAGATGGAACATTAAATGTAGACCAGTCCAGAATCGATTATATGGATCTTTGTGTTGACTTATATCAGAATGATTTGACAGCATATGCAAACCAGTGGTCAACACCTTGGTATCAGGCTATGGCTGGCGAGGTACCTATCTTAACAGCAGATATCCAGTCTTATGCAGATGATTCTGTTAACGTATGGGATGCAGATCAGTTCGCAGAAGCAACTGAAGGACTTGACACAACAACAGTATTCGCATTTGGTCTTCCTTCCTGGGGCGTACTTACAATGAGAGATAACGTAGGTGAAACTTCCGGATTATGGGGCGTTTGTTCTGGACCAGCAGCAGGATTTGACGGTGGTACATATATTGGTATTTCTTCCCAGTCTGAAAGAAAAGACACTGCATGGGAATTCATAAAATTCTGTACATTAAATGAAGACACAGCTGACTGGTGGATCGATTACTCACAGGGTGATACAGTTTCCTTAAAATCAGCTCTTGAGAAACACAAAGATGATGAGAACCAGATTTATGGTGGTGAGAAATTATACCAGTTCTGGTTAGATCAGGCACAGTACATTGATACTTCCAAAGTAACAAGATACGACAAAGGTATCGGCGATGCCTGGGGAAATGCAGTCTCCGCAGTTAAAACTGGTGAGAAGACAAAGGACGAAGCAATCTCTGATTTCTACGATACAATTGAAGCAACTTATCCAGAAATTACAGTAAATCGATAAGAAGCATATTCGTTCTGAACAAAAAGAGAAACTCTTAAATAAATTAGATTAAATTGTGGAGAATTGACAAAAGCTTGTTTTGTTAATTCTTCACAATCTTCTCAACCTGAATCAGAGTTTCACAATTACCTGTAAGAACGAACAAGGAAGAAGGAGAATGGCAGAATATGGGAAAGAATAAAAATGGTTTGAAAAAATATGATAACGTGGGATATCTCTTTGTTTTACCATTTGTTATTGTATTTTGTATTTTTAGTGTTTATCCGGTATTAAGAACCTTATATTTCAGTTTTACAAACGCCAAGATCGCAGGAGTCGGCGTGACATCCTGGGTCTGGTTTGATAATTACAAGCGTGTACTCACAGATAAATTTTTCTGGAGAGCGCTTTGGAACACCGTAAGGATCTGGGGTGTAAATATCGTGTTACAGCTCGGACTTGCATTTTTACTTACAATTGTATTCAGTGATATCAAATACAAAATCAAGGGACTTGGAGTTTTCCGTGTTATTTATTACTTACCAAACTTAATCGCAGCAACATCTGTTGCATTTTTATTTCAGACATTATTAGATTGGCGTTATGGAACGTTTAATCAGATTATTGCATCTATCTATCGGTTATTTGGAGCAAGCTACAATCCGATTGACTGGCTTGGTTCTTCCGCTACAGCAGGAGTTACCATTGCAGTGATCAGTTCCTGGATGTGGTTTGGAAATTCCTTTATCATGTTAATGGCTGGTGTGCAGGGAATCTCAAAAGATTATTTTGAAGCAGCAGCAATTGACGGAGCCGGAAGATGGACCGTATTTGGAAAAATCACATTACCATTATTAAGACCAATGTTACTCTATGTAGCGATCACATCATTGATCGGTGGTTTACAGATGTTCGACCTGCCGTATTTGATGTCAAATCCTGCTGGAGCATCTTATAACTCCGTATACACAGTGGTAATGTATCTCTATAAATTTGGATTTACAACAGGAACAACCCAGACAGGTTATGCATCTGCAATTGCCTATGTATTATTCCTTATCATCTTAGCAGTCTCTGTGATCCAGTTGAAAGTGTTTAACGGAGACGAAGAAAAAGCTGCATCCCGCCGTGCTAAAAAGCGGGCTGCTAAAAGCAAATAAGGAGGAACATTATGAACGGCGTTGGATATAAAGTCAAAAAAACAATTTTATACATATTACTAATCCTGCTTGGTGTCATCTGTATGCTTCCATTCCTGCTTATGATGGTGAATGCGACACGAAGCGGTGCAGAGATCATGAAATCATTTACACTGGTTCCAAGTACACATTTAAAAGATAACTGGGATACCGTATTTAAATATTTCAATCTGTTCTTAGGTATGTGGAACAGTTTGAAAGTAGCAATTCCATCAACTCTGCTCTGTGCATATTTCTCAGCGATGACAGCATATGCACTGGCAATGTACAAATTCAAAGGAAATAAAGTATTATTCATGACAATCTTAATTTTCATGATGATACCGGGACAGCTTGGACTAATCGGTTTCTACAATTTATGTACAAAACTGCATCTGGTAAACTCCTACATTCCTCTGATTATTCCGGCAATTGCGTCACCGGGAACGGTGTTCTTCTTAAGACAGTATGTACTTTCTGTCATGCCGCCTTCCCTGATCGAGGCAGCCAGAATTGACGGAGCAAGCGAGTTATATACATTCCACAGAATTGCAATCCCAATCATGTCACCTGGAATTGCAACCATGAGTATCATGGGATTCATCGGTGGATGGAATGCATACCTGTTACCTATGATCATTTTAAATAAAAACGAGAAGTTTACTTTGCCGGTTATGATGGCAACCTTAAAATCTTCGACCGATATTACCGCAAATCAGGGTGCGATTTACCTCGCAGTTGCAATTTCGGTTATTCCGATTTTACTTGTATTTGCATTCTTCTCAAAATACATCATCAGCAGTATTTCCGCAGGTGCTGTAAAAGAATGATCATAGTACATAACATAGCCTTTACCATATTCTTCTCTAAATAGATATAAGCAGAAACGCTACTCAAAAAAATTGGGTAGCGCTTTTGCGCGTTTAAGATTCATTGCGGAAAAAGGGGAAAAATGGTATGATAAAAAGTAGTTGGAATGAGAAAAAAGGGGAAGTTTTTATGGTTATTGATAGAATCAGAAAAATGCTTGCAGGTGTTTTAATAATGACATTTGTAGTTGGTATGACAGCCTGTGAAACCGGGCAGGAAGGACAGGTTACAGACATATCCACAGAGGCAGAAGAAAGTACACAGAGTGATAAAGATTCCCCTGCGTGGAAAACTTATGCGAAAGAACCTGTCACGTTAGACTGGTATGTCAATTATTCGTGGTTTGCAACGCCGTGGGGAGAAAATGCAGTCTCAAAAAAGATCACCGAGGAGACGGGAGTGAACATCAATTTTATTACGCCGATCGGAAACGAGACAGAGAAGTTAAATGCACTGATTGCATCGGATTCCCTGCCGGATCTGATCACATTAGGTTATTGGGAACCGCAGGTGAAGGAAATGATCGAAGGCAATATGGTCTATGCATTGAATGAACTTGCAGATGATT
This sequence comes from uncultured Roseburia sp., assembly GCA_900542495.1. Classification (GTDB taxonomy): domain Bacteria; phylum Bacillota; class Clostridia; order Lachnospirales; family Lachnospiraceae; genus Roseburia. Next base: position 19,113 of record UQNW01000014.1, on the reverse strand, counting down.
ATGATGCTTATTTCTGGCAGGTCACAGACGCAGATATTGTGAACTGGTATACAGTGGATGATGGCAATATCTACGGATATCCGTGTTCTACGATCACACCAAAACAGTTAGAAGAACATGACGATATCACTTCCAATCAGACGTTTCTTGTGCGCAAAGATATTTATGAAGCAATCGGAAGCCCGGATATGACAACGACCGAGGGCTTTAAAGCAGCAGTGGAAAAAGCAGCAGGGATGTTCCCGGAAGTAGACGGAGAAAAAATGATCCCGGTGGGAGCACATATTTTTGACAATCAGGGAAATGTTTCCTTTGACAAATATTTAATGAACTTTCTGGCAATCCCGTGGGAAAAAGACGGCAAATACTATGACCGCTATACAGACGCAGAATATGTGAAATGGTTAAAAATGTTCCGGGAACTTGGTGAGGAAGGACTGCTTGCCAATGACATCTTTGTGGATACAAGAACACAGATGGAGGAAAAACTGGCACAGGGAAGATATTTCTGTATGCTGTATCAGTACAGTGATATGCTCTCCCAGCAGAAAGCGCTGTATGAGAAAAATCCGGACAGTATTTATATGGCGGTGGAGGGACCAAGAAATTCTGCGGGCGATGATCCGACACTGCCGATCAGTACAATGAACGGCTGGACGCTTACGTTTGTATCCAAAAACTGTAAAAATCCGGAGCGTGCGATCGCATTTATCGATTATATGTTAAGTGAACATGGTCAGATGCTAGTCTACCTCGGAGTTGAGGGTGTGACGTATGATATGGTTGACGGAAAGCCGGTGTTAACAGAGGAGGTCAGTGAAATTTTAAATTCTGACCGGGAGACTTATGACAGACTTTACGGTGCGGATGACGCCTACTGGATGTTCCAGAATAATGTAATGCAGTTACAGTGGAAGCAGAAGCCGAGTCCTGCAACGGCGCAGCTGATTGAGTGGGCGAGCAAATACACGGTCTATAATGGTCAGTATGATGTGGCTCCTTCCATGAACCCGGATATAGCAGCACTGGATGACAAATGCACAAAACTGTGGAGTGAGACGCTTCCAAAACTGTTGCTTGCACCGGATGAGGCGCGATTTGACGAGATTTTTCGGGAGTTTGTGGAAAAAAGAGACGCCATGGGCTATCAGGAGGTTTTGAAAGAGAAAACAACACTTATGAACGCTGCAAAAGAAAAAATGGGAATGAACGAATGAAAAAGATAAAAGAGCTTTTTTTGAATACAAAGTTAAACATCAAATTTACCAGTATGATCATTCTGTTTATGGTGATTCCCATAGGGATTTTCGCAGGGGTTTTGTTTTATGTAATGGAACAGAATGTTGTGAAGGAAAATATGGACTACATGGATTATATCATGCAGAGAAATCAGGACGGTATTAAAACAAAGATTGATTCCATTAATATGTCGACGCAGTTTTTTCTGAGTGATGATGCGATGCTTCAGATGTTGAATGCAGCTGCTGTGGGAAAAGAAGTTTCAACAACAGACTGGCTGGACTTTAAAAACAGCGAAGTGTCAGCCTTAGAGCGGTTAGTGAACAATAACCCACTGCTGTATGGTGTCCGCGTTTACGCGGTCAATGACAACGTGCAGGAGATGATGCCGATTTTATATAATGCATCCCGTATGAAAAAGCAGGAGTGGGCGGAGCAGGACTCATATGTTGGCTGGAATTTTGACTATAACGACAATCTTTTCCCTGCCTATACGATGAATCAGAACCGGAAGATCATTTCGCTTGTCACGCCGATTCTTGACAGTGACAATGGAAAAATCGGCGTGATCGAATCTGCCATGACAATGGAGAATATGTTTCCAAGTCTGTATGAGGGAATAGAGGACGAGTGGAGTTTTTTCTATTCGGATGCCGGAGAAACTTATTTTGGAGAGGAAGAACAGGCGGAATCGCAGGCATTATTGAATGATATTTTAAAGCAGTGCCCGGATGAGGAAGGTATCCAGACGATTTACCAGAAATTAGACAAAAGGAACCTTGTTCTTTCCTATATGCCGGTGCGGGAGCTTTCCGGCACGCTGATCTGTGTGAAAGACATCACAAAAAATGTGCACAACGTATATTTTATGCGTGATGTATTTGTGGCGGTCATGCTTGCCTTTATCGTGTTACTTGCATTTGTGATCAACCGGATCGTGGAACATCTGTTAAAACAGTTTTACGAGATCTTAAAATCAATCCGTAAAGTGCAGAAGGGCGATTTAGATATTGTGATCGAAAACTGCGGCAAGGATGAAATGGGGGAACTTGGAACACAGATCAATAAAATGCTTGAGCGTATCAAGGAACTCATGGAAGATAATTTAAACCGTGAGATGCTTGCAAAAAACTCAGAGATCCGTGCGTTGCAGAATCAGATCAATGCACATTTTATTTATAATGTGTTAGAATCCATTAAGATGATGGCTGAGATCGATGAGGAATACGCCATTTCGGATGCTGTGACAGCCCTTGGAAAACTGCTTCGCTACAGTATGAAGTGGGTATCCGGGAATGTGCTTGTGGAGCAGGAGTTAGAGTATATCAAAAACTATATGGCATTGATCAATCTGCGGTTTGATTATGAGATTTATCTGTCGCTGAATCTGCCGGAACTGGTATTAAAACAGGAAATTCCGAAAATGTCATTGCAGCCGATCGTGGAAAACGCGATCTATCATGGCATCGAGCAGATGGCAGAGGATACCAATATTTACATCAAAGGTATTTTAGATGGGGATGACTGTGTGATCGAGATCACGGATGCCGGAAAAGGAATGTCTGAAGAGGAAGTGGAAAGACTCCGGTTGAAGATCGCCGGAAAAATTGATTCAGGTGGTGGCTCCGGCAATGGAATCGGTCTTAAGAATGTGCAGGATCGTATCCACATTGCGTTTGGGGAGAAGTACGGAATCGAGATCGCATCAAAGTTAGGATGCTATACAAAAATTATGGTCAGAATCCCAATCACGCACAGAAGCCAGACAGACAGCAAGTTAGAGACGGCAGAGGCAGAAAAGATTTGAGAAACATTGTAAGAAAAGAGAAGAATCAGACGAGGTTTAAGAAGTTATGAAGACAGTTTTGATCGTTGAAGATGAGAAAATGATCCGTCAGGGAATCAAAACAATGATTATGCGAAGTGGTGTACCGATCGAGGTCATTATGGAGTGCAACAATGGAGAGACTGCGCTTGAAATCATAAAAGAGCAGGAGATCGACGTGATGTTTACCGACATCCGTATGCCGAAAATGGACGGCATCGAACTGGTTCAGAAAATGCAAAGCTGTGAGCATATTCCGCTTACAGTGGCGATCAGTGGTTATGATGATTTTTCCTATGCAGTGGAAATGTTGAGAAACGGCGTGCGGGAGTATATTTTAAAGCCGATCGAGCGGGAAAAAATCACGGAAATTCTGAAAAAACTGAATGCAGAGATTGAAAGCCACAAAGAAAAAGAGGAAAACAATCAGAAGATCGGCTATCAGCAGATGCGTCATCTCATGCTTTCCGGGGAACTGACCGAGGAGGAGCAGCGGACGATCGAAAGACAGTATGCAGATCATTTTTATACCGGAAATTATTATGTCTGCTGTCAGAACCAGATGCGGAGAGAGGAACTGTCCGAGGACAACTATATTTTCATGAAGAACATGAACGGCGACGATATTTTCATCGTACCGGCAGAAAATCTAGCTTTTTTATTGAAAAATGAGTTACAGGACGGTTACGTTGGAATCAGTGATGTGCACTGTGGATTACAGAGTATCCGTCAGGCGTACATAGAAGCGGCTGCGATGCGGAAAAAAGCATTTGTCCGCAATAAAGTGGAAGTGCAGTATGGCGCATTTCAGGAGAAAATCCCGGAAGGTCTGATCGCAGAGGCAGCGAAACTGACGGATGAAACTGCCAGAATCCAGCGTGTGCAGCTGATTGGAACAGATCATACCGAGGAACTGGAAAAGAGTTTTTATCAGTTCTTTTACGAAGTGAAAAATGGAAGAATCGACGAGAAAATGTTTGAAAGCTGTATGCAGGATTTCTTTGCAGAAGTTGAGAAAACATATCAGAATGCATTGGAATCAGAGGGGGAACTCTTATCAGAATGTAAGAAAATCTGGAGTGGGAACTGCATTGATACCTATGAGGAACAGGTAATGGAATTTGTGCTGCATTTGCATGAGAAGATCAACAGTACTTATGACCAGAACAAGAATGTGCAGAAGATGAAGCTTGCAGTGGAGTACATCGAGGAAAACTATGCAAAAGATCTGAATATGGCGGTTGTCTCAAATTATATTTCCATGAATTATTCGCTGTTTTCCTATTCGTTCAAGCAGTATACAGGAAGTAATTTTGTGAATTATCTGAAAGATATCCGCATGAAAGAGGCAAAAAAACTCCTGACTGAAACCGATATGAAGATCGTCGAGATCAGTCAGGAAGTCGGGTATGACAATGAAAAACATTTTATGAAAATTTTTAAAGCTACCTGTGGGGTATCTCCGACCGAGTACCGTCACAATACTTATCTGTCTAAATCCTGATGAAAAATCTCTTTTTGTTGATACATCTGTTCATCAGCCATAGAAAATAAGGCCTTGATGTCTTCCTTAGTCAGGGAAGAACCGGGAGCGGACTGGGCGTAACCACCGCTTGCGGAGATTGTATATTCTTTGTGGCTCAATTTATTATAATTATCCAAGTACTTATAGACGCGGGTGAGAAGTTCATCTGCGTCTTCTTTTGTGTAATCCATTGCAAGCAGGTAAAATTCATCGCCGCTGAACCTTGCGCAGATATCGGTTGGGCGGGTGACGCTCGATAACGCATGTCCGATCACCTGAATCGCAAAGTCACCTTCATTGTGACCGTAGTGGTCGTTAATGTATTTCAGGTGGTTCAGATCAAAGAGGAAGCAGGTGACGATACTCTTTTTTTCTGCAGCTTCGGATAAAAGAATCGCCTCATGGTGCAGATAGCCGTGTTTGTTGTAAAGTCCGGTCAGTGCGTCCTTCGTGTAAATGTCCTCTAAGTGGGAGACAAGCAGGGAAGTACGCTTTGCATCACTTAACCGTTTTAATAACTGACGGATATTCATAAACCAGTGCACAAGCTGGAAATGGTAGTCAATGTGGTTGTTCTCATAAGCTAAGGTAATGTAACCAAAAACCTTGTTCTGGAAGAACAATGGAAAATAAAGGTAAGCGGAGTCCGACTGCCGATAGATATGCTCCGGCAGAAGGGAACGCTTGGTAAAACTGCATTCCGGGAGCCGTTTTCCGTCTTTTAAGCCTAACTTTAACAGAATCTCATCGGGATTTGCCGGAAGGTCATCTTCCTTTTCCGTGAGCTCTAAGATATGCTGGGAGACACTGTCCCAGTTTGCGTAGAGGCACAGGTAAAACTCGGAGCAGTTTGGAATGGAATGCACATAATTTTCCAACAGATCCATAGCTTCGTCCAGATCAGAAATATTTTGAAATTCAGCAGACATTTTCATGGAGCCTAAAATGGATGTTTCCAGGGAAGCAATCCGGTTGTTTAATTTCTGTGCAAAATAAATGGCTGGAGTTTCCTTTAAATGGCTGCATCCACAGGAATTGCTAATTGTCATCTGCGCGTGTACTTCTGTGACAAAAGGAACTTCTTCCTCATGCAGAAGCTTCATCAGTTTTTCTACGGAAGCCTCTCCTAATTCATAGACCGGGAACGAGACGGAAGTAAGAGAAGGCGTAACATTCTGTCCTTCTTCGCTGTTATCACAGCCGGTGATCGCAAGATCTTCCGGGATGCGGTAGCCGGAAGCAACCGCGGCTGTCATCAGCAACAGGGCAAGCCTGTCATTATAGCAGACAACCGCATCCGGCTTTGTCCCGCTTTCCTCAAAAAAGCGGAGTGCTTCTGCGGCAGACTGCGCAGTGTATGTTCCGGTATAGACAGAGTGGGTGTGCGGTGTGACATTATATTTTTCCAATGCGTTCCTGTAAAACTGTTCTCTGGAATCAGAGAAAAATTTTTCATCGGCACATCCAAAATAGCAGATATTTTTGCAGTGATGTTCCGTAATGAGATGTTCGGTCAGATCGTAAAATGGTCGGTTGTTTTCGAGGGAGACGGCAGGAAAATGCTGGTTGTAGACTTCGATTTCCACAACCGGGCAGGTACATTTTGTTTTTAATGTGTGGTAAATCTGTTCCTTTAACTCCGTGAGCGGATAAGTTCCGGACGCAAAAATAACACCGCTTAGATCATCAAAATTCGGCAGTGTCAAGATGCTTTCCTCCCCAAGACTGTAATCGCCAAGATTCTCTCCGTCCATGGATGCAAAAATCTCAGCGGTGTAGCCGTATTCTAAAGCTTTGTCGATAATTCCCTGACAGACATTCTTCTGGTAAAACCCCATAATATGGGAGATGAAAATCCCGATTTTTTTATTGTGATACATGATAAAAACCCCTTGAAAGCAGTCTGCGTAAGACCGCTTTTTCCCTTAAAAATATAATCTTATTGTACAAAAAAATAAAATGTTTTACAATAGGAAAAGGCTTTACGAAAGGAAAGAAAAACATGATACAGGATATTGCTCCAATGAAACTGGATAATGTATACAAAAGGAAAACACCACATGCGGGAAGCAGGATGTTAGGATTTGGCGACCGCACTGTGTTTTTGGAATATAACGGAGAAGTGCAGTTTTTAACATATGAGCAGTGGAAAAATTATAACGAAACAGTATTGGGACGGGAAGTACCGCCGTGTGTCTATCTTTTTTCGGTGGGAGAGGAAGAATATTTTCTGACGGATATCGGGGAAGATACTAAGATGGGGGAATTTTGTTTTTATAAAATGTTTGATGTCCGGGCGATGCAGCCGAAGGAGTGTGTGCTCGTGGCAGTGACTGCGTGGCATTTGTACGTCTGGTACAGAGACAATCAGTTTTGCGGCAGATGCGGGGAGCGATTGGTGCACAGTGATGTGCAGCGGATGATGCAGTGTCCGTGCTGTAAGAATATGGTATTTCCGAAAATCGCCCCGGCGGTGATCGTCGGAGTTACCAATGGAGATCAGATTCTCATGACAAAATATGCGGGCAGGGAATACAAAAGATATGCGCTCATTGCAGGATTTACAGAGATTGGGGAGACTGCGGAGGAGACGGTAAAGCGGGAAGTTATGGAGGAAGTCGGCTTAAATGTCAAAAATATCCGCTATTATAAGAGCCAGCCGTGGGGATTTGACAGCAATCTGCTGCTCGGATATTTCTGTGAGCTTGCAGACGAGCGGGAGATCCGGTTAGACGAGGAAGAACTTTCGGTGGCGGAATGGGTGGATTATCATGATATCCCGGAGGATAAGGAGAAGTTAAGCCTGACGCATGAGATGATGACTTATTTTGGAAAGAAAAAGTCAGAGGGAACATGGGACAGTGCATTTGCAGGACTTTCCGGAACACAAAAGAATGGATGAAAAAGAGCTTATCATGAGAAAATGGGGATAAAAGAATGACAGCAGAAATTCTGGAAAAATTACAAAAGATCACGCCGGAGGAACAGCGTATTTTATCCGGGGAGAAGACCATTGAAAAAGAAATCTACATGGAAGAAAACTCGAATGTGATCGATGCCACGAAGCTTTTGGAAGCTGGAAAACTGATCCAGGTGCGGACACACACAAGGTTTGTGCATTTCCCGGAACACACGCATAATTATGTGGAGATGATCTACATGTGCTCTGGCAGCACACACCATGTCATCAATGGGGAAGATGTGATTTTGAAGCAGGGGGAACTTCTGATTTTAAATCAGAATGCCGTGCAGGAGATTTATCCGGCAGGAGAGCGGGATGTGGCAGTGAATTTTATCATTCTTCCGGAATTTTTTGACTATGGACTTAAAATGATAGAGGCGGAGGAAAATCAGTTAAGAGATTTTATTGTGGATTGTTTGCGTGGAAACAATAATTCGGCAGGATATCTGCATTTTAAGGTTGCAGATGTGCTTCCGGTGCAGAATCTGTTAGAAAATCTGATCTGGACGATCGTAAATAAGCAGCCGAACAAGCGTAGCATCAATCAGGCGACAATGGGACTGCTGTTTTTGCATTTGATGAATCATATGGATAAAATGGAGACGGATGCTGCCAGTGAGCAGCAGAAACTGATCATTCAGGTATTAAGCTATGTGGAAGAACACTATAGGAGCGGGGAACTGACCGAGTTGGCAGAGGAACTGCATTTTGATATTTACTGGCTTTCCAAGGAGATCAAAAAAAGAACCGGAAAGACCTACACGGAGCTTGTACAGTCAAAGCGCTTGAGTCAGGCGGCGTATCTGCTCCGCACAACTGCAATGAATGTCATGGATATTTCCATGGCAGTCGGTTACGATAACATCAGTTATTTTCATCGTATCTTTCAGAAAAAATATGGCTTGACGCCGCGGAAATACCGGTTGCAGGAGTAACATATGCAAAAAGCCTTAAGCGTGGCTTAAGACTTTATGTGCATCTGCCGGTATTTTGTCGGAGAGATGCCGGTTTCTTTCTGAAAACTGGAAAAAAAGTAACTGCGGCTGCTAAAAGATAACTTGTCACTGATTTCCTGAATACTCATTTTTGTACTGCATAGAAGGAGCTTTGCTTCTTCTATTTTTTTCTGCCGGATATAATTGTTGACACTTTTTCCAGTCACTTCCTTGAACTTATGGGAAAAATAATATTCCGTGTAGCCAAGGCGGTCAGAGAGCAGTGCGATAGAAAGCGGTTCCCGGATGTGAAGACTGATGTAATCACAGATATTCTGGATTTGTCTGGAATGTTCATCTGTCTCTTTCGCGGCGCGGACTCTTCGGACATAGTCATCTAAAAATTCACGGCTTAAATTGGTTGTGTCAGCGGTGGTCTTACATTCTTCAATCCGCTTTGCATAGTAGTCGTTTAACGTGTATGCAGTGGAAGGATTAAGACCGCCCTCAATTGAGGCACGACTGCACAGGGTGAGAAGCACGATGAGGTTATTTTTGTTTGCACGCAGGGTATCTCCGAGTTCCGCTTTCACACCGGAACTTAAAGTCATAGATTTTCCGAGGGCTTTCCGGTAGTTTATGTTTCCCTCACGAATCATAGATAGCAAGGTCTGCTCAGACATCCAGATTCCCGGATGCTCGTCCGCCGGAAGCGTACGTTCTTCGGTATCTTTCGGGTCACTGTGTGAGGTAAAGGAGATCATATCGGCAGATATTTTTTCTCCGGTGATCGCACAGTGGAACATGACTGCGTAGGAGAGCAGTGTGGAAGACGGGATGATCGGGACGCTTTCAATTTGTTTTACAATTTTAGAACGAAGCTTGACCGTAAGCTGGTAGGAATCGAGCTTTTTCCGCAGGATCATATGGGAATTACTGCCGGAAAATGCCGGACCAATAATGTGGCTCTGCTTTAGTTCAAATCCCTGATATTCAAACCCGGCGATCCATAATAAGCCAAATTCGGTGTCTAAGATCAGGGGAAGGCGGTTGCCGCTTCCCGTGTGGGAGAGTACCAGAGAAGAAAATCCAAGCATGGATATAATATCCGGCTGCATAAGCTCTGCCGGACAGTCCGTTTCGATCAGTTTGAAATTCTGGTCGTACTTCCAGAGATGCAGCGGGTATTCGCACTGTATCATTTCCTGAAAAAATCTGAGACGTTCTGTGATATTCATGCTGGTTTTCTCCTTGTCATATTTTGTTAATTCTTCACAATCTTCATAATCTGAAATTGAGTTTTGCAATGATCTGTTTTATTTACTGGTTCCAGTGTCCGAGGAAGGATAAACTTTCTTTTGGATGACGTGTCTGTGTGGTGCGGTCAACTGCGATCAGTCCAAAGGTCATGGAGTAGCCTTTCTGCCATTCAAAGTTATCTAAAAGGCTCCAGTGGAAGTAGCTTTTTACCGGAAGACCATCTGCAATGCAGGAGGCAACTCCCTTTAAAGCAGTGTCAATAAAGGCAACACGTCTGGTATCGTCGGCTGTGGCGATTCCGTTTTCGGTTACATAGAGGTCGCCGTGGAAATCTTTTGCAACTTTACGGATGACATGCTCTAAAGCTTTGGGATAAAATTCATAATTCATCTGGGTAAGTTCGGAACCTTCCGGGTTTGGAAGCTGACCGTCCGGACCAATCAGGGAGCGCGTATAATTTTGTACACCTAAGAAATCATCTTCTTTGATATATGGAAGATAGTGTAAAAATTCTTCATCCCATTCTTTTTTCGCGCGTTCTTCGCCGCCTTCCTGCGGTTGGATATCATGAAGGCTTAAAGTAAGTCCGACTTTGATATCAGGATAAAGGGCTTTGATTTCTTTCTTCGCAAGTTCGTGGGCTTTCATAATCAGAAGGTCTCCGTTTGGTGTGCGCATGGAAGTGAAGTTTTCGACTTTTTCCACACCAAAAATTTCTTTATTTTCTATGGCAGTTGCTTTCTGACCTTCCAACATCTTTTCTAAGTTGATTCCAACCTGAACACTACCGTCTGTGCTGCTTTTTCCCTGAGATGCAGACTGCATCTGCATCATCATCTGCCGTTTGTAGCGCGCTGCAATGGCTGCAACCTGGATTCCCATGTTTGCTTCATTGATCGTGCAGACGTAGTGGAGTTCGTTTCCAAGTTCTCCTATAATATAGTGAACATAGTGTGCAAAGTCAGCCGGAGTTGTTTCGGCTTCCCAGCCGCCTTTTGTTATCAGCCATTTTGGACTGGAAAAATGATGCAGGGTGACAAATGGTTCTACACCATATTTTTTACAGCAGGCAATGACATCGCGGTAATGATCGACCGCATCTTTATCAAAATGGCCTTCTTCCGGTTCGATACGCGCCCATTCAATTGAAAAACGATAAGCATTTAAACCCGCATCTGCTAAAAGCCGGATGTCTTCCTCGTAGCGGGTGTAGTGGTCGACAGCATCTAAGGATGGCTCTAAAAAGCTGGTGTGCTTCATATGTTCCATTGCCCAGAGATCGCTGTGGATGTTGTTTCCCTCTACCTGATGTGCTGCGGTGGCTGCTCCAATCAAAAAATGTTCTGGTAATTTCATAAAATTTTCTCCCTTCATGGTTGCATTACATTTAGAGAATGCGAAACGCCTCTTAATCTCCTTAAATCGTTCAAAATTAACAAAAATATTCAAGACACGCTCTCGCTACGTGTCACTCGGAGCGGTACAGCTCATTCTTCGCAGTACTTCGCAAATTCATTTCTAATCTGCTTCGCAGATAGGAACTTGTTCGATTTTTGCCCCCAGTGCTTTTTCTGTCTTTGCCAATTTTTCACAATTTGATTTAGGTTTGCATACGTTTCACAGTTTTCTAAATTTCTTTACATTAATAATATAAGATTTTATGAAATTATATGTTTGTAAACTCGTGAAAATGTTAGAAAAATGATGTAATATAATTATATAACATGAATTTTATTACATATACGTGAATTTGTAAACACATGAATAGAAGATAGAGGTTAGAATAAAGACATCAACAAAGACAAACGTATTGGAGGAAGAAAAGATGTTTGGAAAGAAAAAACAGCAGGTGGCAGAAACCAGTGGAGTTACATATCGCCGGGCTAAGACATGGAGAATTGCACTCGCAGGGTGCAGCTCAGGAATTGGAATGTGTTTTTATGTATTGTTAGGATTGGCAAGTTATGTTGCAAACGAAGGATATGGAATTGCAACAGCGGTCGTTGGAATTATCCTGACGGCAACAAGAATTTTAGATGGTGTGACCGATCCAATCATTGCAATCGTTATTGATAAGATGAACACGAGATTCGGTAAAATCCGTATTTTGATGGCAGCCGGATGGGTGATCGAATCACTGGCAGTTCTTATCATGTATTGCTGGGCAAGCGGAAAAGGACATGGAATTGTATTGTTTGTAATTCTGTATTGTCTCTATATTATAGGTTATACCATGTGTAATGTCACAGCACAAATTGTTCCGGCAATGCTTACGAACGATCCGAAACAGCGTCCGATGGTCGGCGTGTGGAGCACTGCATATAACTATCTGGTGCCGATGATCTTAAATATTGTGATCATGGTTATGCTGCTTCCAAAATATGGAAATGTATATTCGGTAGAGATGTTGGCAGCTTCCTGTATTGTCTGTGTGGCAGTATCAGGAGTGGGACTGATCTTATGCTGCATTGCAGTTACAGATATTGATAAGCCGGAAAACTTTAAAGGCGTCAGCACACAGAAAAAAGCGGAGCCGGTAAAAGTAAAAGATATGTGGGAACTGATCAAATCCAACCGTGCATTACAGACCTTTATCGTAGCGGCAAGTTCCGATAAGATTGCAAGCCAGACAGCAAGTCAGGCAGTGGTCACAACGATGTTATTTGGTATTATTATCGGCAATATGCAGCTTGGAACAATCCTCAGTGTGATCGGAATGCTGCCGTCTATCGTGTTTGCATTTATTGGTGCAAAATATGCCGGAAAGCACGGAAACAAAGAATCAATGGTGACATGGACTTATGTATGCATGACAGTGACAGCTATACTTGTCGTATTATTTATACTGATCGATCCGACGCTGATCGCGACAGCAGCGCCGATGATGATCGCGTATGTCGTACTTACTTTAATCTTAAATGGAGCTAAAATGTGCGTTACGATGTCAAGCAATGCCATGATGGCAGATATTATTGACTATGAATTAGACAGAAGCGGTAAATTCATACCGGCAGCAGTGACAGGAACTTACAGTTTTATCGACAAACTGGTATCTTCTTTCAGCGCGGCAATCGCAACCGGACTGGTAGCACTGATCGGATATACATCGACAATGCCACAGCCATCCGATCCATCCACACCGGCAATTTTCTGGATGACGATGAGCCTGTACTTTGGACTTCCACTGATCGGTTGGGTATGTACACTCTGCGCAATGAGAAAAACACCGCTCTCAAAAGAAAAAATGGAAGAAGTGCAGAAGAGCATTCAGGAGAAAAAGCAGGCAGAAGTAGAAAAAGTGATTGATGAGATGAAATAAGCAGAGACAAAAAAGTCTGAACACAGACAGAAAATACAGGAGGAATGACTAAGATGAGACAGACGACAGTATTGGATAAAAACTGGATTTTTTATAAAAACCCGGACAGTGTGGAAGGGGAAAACGTAACACTTCCTCACACCTGGAACGCAGTGGATGGGCAGGACGGTGGAAACGATTACTACCGTGGAACCTGTAAATATGCCTGCACATTCAAAAAACCGGAGATGGATCAAAACGGAAAGGCTTATCTGGAGTTTGACGGAGCAGCCATGACGGCAGATGTGCTTGTAAACGGAACAGAGCTTTTCCATCATGAAGGTGGATATTCCAGATTCCGTGTGGATGTCACAGAACATTTAAAAGAACAGAATCAGTTAGAAGTGCTCGTTGATAATTCCGATAACACAAAAGTCTACCCACAGAAGGCAGATTTCACATTTTACGGCGGATTATACCGTATGGTGAAGCTGGTGACTGTACCAGAGAATCACTTTTGCATGGAGTATGCCGGAAGTGACGGTATTAAGGTGACGCCGGAAGTGACAATTTTGGATGCAGGGACAAAAAAGGCAGACGCAGAAGTGACCGTGGAACTCTGGATAGAGGGAAAATCTGCTGACGTTATGGTGACGGTGGGAGATGAGAAAAAGAGTGTTCCTGTAGAGCATGGATATGCAAAAGCAGTGTTTGAACTTACCAATGTACATCTCTGGGATGGCGTGGATGATCCGTATTTATATACGGCAAAAGCGGAACTGTCTGATGGAGACAGCGTGGAAACTACCTTTGGATGCAGAAGTTTTTCCATGGACCCGCAGAAGGGATTTTTCTTAAATGGACGTTCCTATCCGCTTCGTGGCGTGAGCCGTCATCAGGACCGCGCAGGAGCAGGCAACGCATTAACTTATGCGATGCACAAAGAAGATATGGAGATCATAAAGGAACTTGGTGCAAATACCATTCGTCTCGCACATTATCAGCATGCGCAGGAATTTTATGATCTGTGTGATGAAAACGGTATGATCGTATGGGCAGAAATTCCGTACATTACGATGCACATGTCAGATGGAACCGAAAATACTTTAAGCCAGATGAGGGAGCTCGTTGTTCAGAATTACAATCATCCTTCTATCGTATGCTGGGGACTTTCCAATGAGATTACGGCAGCAAGCGCAGTAAACGAGGAACTGTTGGAAAATCATCGCAAATTAAATGAGCTTTGTCACAGACTGGATACAACCAGACCAACGGTTATGGCAGATGTCTTTATGCTTGAGACGGACAGCCCGATGTTAGAGATCCCGGACATGAACAGCTACAATCTGTATTTTGGCTGGTACTTAGGGGAGTTAGAGCAGAACGACAGCTTCTTTGACGAGTATCATAAAAAATATCCGGACCGTGTGATTGGACTTTCCGAGTACGGCGCAGATGCCAATCCGGCTTATCACAGCGCAAAACCGGAGCGCGGCGATTACACCGAAGAATACCAGTGCATTTATCATGAACATATGGCAAAAATGATCGAGGAGCGGCCATATCTCTGGGCAACCCATGTCTGGAATCTGTTTGATTTTGCAGCAGACGGAAGAGATGAGGGCGGAAAACATGGTGTGAACCAGAAGGGACTTGTGACCATGGATCGCAGGTTGAAAAAAGATGCGTTCTATTTATATAAGGCATACTGGAGTAAAGCACCATTTGTGCATGTCTGCGGCAGCAGATATGTGGATCGTATCGAAGATGTCACGGAGATCAAGGTTTACTCTAATCAGAAAAAAGTAACCCTTTTTGTGGACGGTGTGGAAAAGGAAACAATAGAAGGTTCGAAAATATTTAAGTTTGAGGTTCCGATTACAGGAAAACATACAATCAAGGCAGTGTCAGGCAATCTGAGTGATGAGATTATTGTGAAAAAAGTAACAGAGCCGAATCCGGATTATATTTTCAACAAACAGGGCGATGTTGTAAACTGGTTTGACAGAGAAGATTTTAAGGCAGACCATTATTCTATTTCCGATACACTTGGCGAGCTTGCGCAGAATGAAATGGCAAACGCGATCGTGCAGCGCCTGATGTCACAGGCGTCACAAAGCCGTGGGGATGTGGCAGAGAGTGTGAAGGACAACCCGGCTCTACAGCGCATGATGCAGCGTATGACATTAGTCAGCCTGTTAAAACAGGCAGGAGATGCAGTGAGCGAAGAACAGATGAAAGCGTTAAATGATGCTTTACAGAAAATCCCGAAGAATCAGGAATAGCAGCAAATGGTGCTGAATTAATACAATAAAATCAGGAGGGAACGAATGTGACAAGAGCAATTCAGCAGATTATGCTTGGAACAGTGACAAAAAATGAAAAGCAGACAGCAGAGACATTAAAAAGAATCAAAGCAGCCGGATATGACGGAATCGAGCTGAATGGTTTTATGATTAAACCGACTTCTTTTCTGGTACGGATGCTCACAAAGGCAGCCGGTATGCCGGTCGGAAAGGGCGGAGATTATGACTGGAACACGCTCATAAAAGAGGCAGGACTTACTGTGACGAGCATCCACGAAGATCTTGGCACAATCAAAAGAGAGCCGGAGAACGTCATAAAAGAGGCGGAAAAGTTTGGCACAAAATACGTTGTCATCACAGGGATGTACCGGTTTGATTATGCCGATAAAGAGAAAGTGCTTGATTTATGCAAAGACTTAAATGCTTCCGGTAAAATATTAAAAGAAGCAGGAATTGAACTTTTATACCACAATCATAACAGCGAATTTTTGAAGGTGGAGCCGGGAAAAACAGCGTATGATCTGATCCTTGTAGAAACAGATCCGGCTTATGTCAATTTTGAACTGGATTCTTACTGGCCGACAGAGGCTGGAGTCAACGCACTTGAATTGATGAAGCGACTGGATCACAGAATGAAACTTTACCATATCAATGACCGTGGAACACGCCTTACGAAGCCTGCCATGACACCGATTTTAAAATCGGACAGCATGGAATTGGGCTATGGAAATATGGATTTAGTTTCCATGGTGGAGCAGGCACAAAAAGTGAAGGTGGATGCGGTGATTTTAGAAAGCCATAAAAACTGGGTGGATAATTCACCATTAAAATCTATGGAACTGAGTGCGGAGTTTTTGAAAAAGTATATATAACTGTTCAAGGCTGGGATAAAAATGAAAGAAAAAATAAAAGCTGTAAATTGCAAAACAGAATATATGGAAAACCCGATTGGAATTGATACACCAGAGCAATTGCTGCAATGGCAGTGTGAAAACTGCAATTACCAGAGCGCATACCAGATCGAATTGTATCGCGGGAAACAATTATTTTTTTGCACCGGAAAAATCAATTCAGATCAGATGCAGTATGAGGTGCAGCAGAAACTTTCTTCCAGAGACTGTATCACATGGCGCATAAAGCTGTGGGATGAGAATGGGGAAGAAGGAGATTGGAGTTCGCTTTTTTCCTATGAAATGGGTCTACTTCAGGTGGAAGACTGGAAGGCAAAATGGATCGAGCCGGAGATAACACTGTTTGAAGAAGCTGATACACATTGTCAGGATGCGATGAACCGTCTTGCAAAAAGTGCATGGAATGAGCAGAAACATAAGAAAAAAGAGCAGTTTCTACCTCATCAGCCGGCGAGCTATCTGAAAAAAGAATTTACCATAGAGCAGGGAAAGACTGCCAGACTTTACATCAGTGCACACGGACTGTATGAAGTTTTTTTGAATGGAAAAAGGATTGGAAACGCAGTCTTAATGCCGGGAAGCAGTAACTATCATTATGAGGTGAAATATCAGGTATATGATGTCACAGAACTGCTTAAGACCGGAAAGAATGAGATTGAGATTTTGTTGGGAGACGGCTGGTATCGCAGTACCTCCGGTGTGGACGGCGACAGAGACATTTATGGAGAGCGTCTTGCGGTCATCGCCCAGTTAGAAGTAGAAAAACAGATCGTCATGCAGACAGATGAAAGCTGGCTTGCGTGTCAGGACGGACCTCTGGCACAAAATGACATGCAGCAGGGCGAAGTGTATGATGCAAGGAGAGAGGCTGTCTACCGAAAGCAGACGGAATACTGGCATAAAGTGAAGGTTTCCGAAGAAGGCTGTGAGAAGCTTGTTGCAGCGAATACAGTTCCAATCACAGAAAACGAAAGCTTTGAGGGAAAAATTTTTCATACACCAAATGGTGATACGGTGGTTGATTTCGGACAGAATATTGCAGGTTATGTGGAGTTTACGATCCATGCAAAAGAAGGTCAGACAATCACGCTCTATCATGGAGAGACATTAGATGAAAACGGGAACTTCACCATGGAAAATTTTGAAGACCGCAGGCGTCATAAAGAAAATGGCGTTTACCAGATGTTACATTATACGTGCAAAAAAGGCGTGAATCATTACAAGCCACGTTTTACAATCATGGGATTCCGATATGCGAAAGTGGAGACCGATATATCGCTTGAACAGGCAGTATTTGTGGCGCATGCAGTGTATTCGGACATGCGGCAGACAGCAGAGTTTACAAGCAGCAATCCATTATTAAACCGTCTTGTGGAAAATGCAGTCTGGAGCCAGAAAGGAAATTTCTGTGATATACCAACAGACTGTCCGACAAGAGAACGCGCCGGCTGGACGGGTGATGCGGGACTTTTTGTAAATACCGGTCTGATGTTAATGGACTGTTATCCGGTCTACCGCCACTGGTTAAGACAGTGTCAGTACGGACAATACGCAGACGGAAGAATTGCAAATATCGCACCACCGAATAACCGTCCGGGATTTATGAGCAAAATGCTTTCGGCTTCGGTTGGCTGGGGCGATGCGTGCATCCTGATTCCATATGCAATGTACGAACGTTTCGGGGATAAACGTATTCTGGAAGAAAACTATGACATGATGAAAAAATGGTATGGTTTTCTGGAAAAAACAGCACGGAAAAAGAGCCTGAAACATTTCTTTTCCAAAGGGAAATATCGTGCATACACAATGGAGTCCGGGCTAAACTACGGAGAGTGGTGCGAGCCGGGAAGCAATCCAATGGAGAGTATGAGAAGCGGCAACTATGATGTGGCAACAGCTTTTTATGCCTATTCCGGAAAGCTGCTGGCTCAGATCGCGGAAATTCTCGGAAAATCAGAGGACGCTTCCTATTATGCCAAAATAGCGGAGAATACAAGATGTGCATATTTAGAAGCTTTTACAGAAAATGGAGCGATCACTTCGGAGAGACAGTGTCAGTATGTCCGTCCGGTACAGTTTGGTCTGTTAGATGAAAAAGCAGAGAAAGAGGCAGTACAAAAACTGGATGCGCTGGTGAAAAAATGCGATTACCATTTGAACACCGGTTTCCTCACAACACCATATCTGTGTAAAGTGCTCGCGGAAAACGGATATGTAGAGACTGCATACCGTGTTCTTTTGCAGGAAGAGATGCCGGGCTGGCTTTACGCAGTCAAAAAAGGTGCAACAACAATCTGGGAAACTTGGGACGGAATTAACGGGCAGGGCGTGCCAAAGGAATCATTAAATCACTATTCTTACGGGGCAATTACCGGCTGGCTGATTGAAGGTGTCTGTGGCATACAGTATACAAAACAGAAGCTTGTGATAAAGCCAACTGTTTCAGAGCAGTTAGGGCATGCAAGAGCGGTTTATGATTCACCACGCGGCAGGATTGTCAGTGAATGGTCAGTAGAGGCCGATAAAATGGTTTTTGATTTTACGATTCCATGCAATACAGATGCTTATATCACGCTGCCTGACAGACCAGAAGAAAAATACGGACCGGGCGAGTACCGGTTTGAGGTTGAGAGAAAATAGGAATAAGTTATAGTTTCTTAGCATAAATCAGAAAAAGGGTACTTGATTTCTCAAGTACCCCATTGCATAATCTATTAAGAAAGTGAATCGGACGTGATGCCGATTTGCCCTCAGTATTAAAAAGAATTAAAGAATAGCATCCTAAACTTTGCGAGGGTGAGGTGACCCCAAAAAGTTAGACTTTTATTGCGTAACAGATTTTGTCTGTTACG